>NZ_JBIUYV010000003.1:0-734062 GCF_044744725.1 Nocardia sp. NPDC087230 | reverse complement strand
GGGTGCTGGGCGGGGGGGCGATGGGAAATATGTTCGCCGACGCGTACCTGCTGCGCGAGGGTGGCACCTAATTCGTGTGATCACCCGCGCGGTCCGTGCGCGGGTGCGGCGATCCGCACCGGCGCACGGAGGCGCTACGCGCGAATCGGGCGACGCGCGCGCACAGTCTCCGACACCACCGCCACCGTCAGCGTGACCATCACCCCGACCACCAGCCACATTCCGCCGAGGTGCGGTGCGGCCCAGGCCAGCACCAGCGCGGCCAGCAGGCACGGCAGCGGCCAGCGCAGCAACCAGCGGGGGCCCGCGCTGGCGAGCCCGCCCAGACCGCAGACCAGGAAGAACGCCGCGGCGCCGCCGCCGAGGACCCAGCCGATGCCCGCGGGCAGGTGCCCGGACGGATGCGCGGCGACCAGCCCGAGCCCGGCCGCGACGGTGGCCACCGCCACGCTCAGCGCGCAGTGGGTGGCCATCACCCGATGCCGGGTCACGTCGATGGTGGCGGTCGAGGCGTCCATCATCCGCGGCACGAACCCGTAGTGCAGCGTCAGGCCCCACATGCCGAGCAGGCACAGAAAGGCGCAGACCCCGATCACCGCGACCGGCACGGTCCACTCCTCCACCGCCACCGCCGCGATCACCGAGATCACGCCCTCACCGAGCACGATGATCAGGTATTGACCGAGGCGCTCGCCCAGATGCCCCGGATCCGCGTGCAGCATCTGCAGGTGCGGCAACCGACGACGCGGCGGCCGGGGCGCGCCCGGACGACGACGGCGCACTCGGGCGCGCACCCGTCGCTGCGTCTCGAGCATCAAGCGTTCGGCGTCGACGGTGAACATCACCCACAGGTCGATCGCGAGGCCGGCACCCCACAGCACGAACTTCCACGGCGCGGGCACCCACAGCGAGATCACCCACGGCAGCGTCCCTGAGCCGATCTGCGCGATCGGCCAGTCCACCACCACCTGGCCGCGTCCCCACTCCGAGGACGACGCGATCCGGACCAACACGTAGATCGCGGCGAAGACGTTCGCGTGCTGGTCGGGCATCCCGTCGACCGAGGCCATCATCACGCACAGGCCGAACATGCAACCGAACACCAGCGCGGTGCGCGCCTGCTCGCCCGCGACGTTGCTGTACACGGTGACACAGGCCCACACCACCCAGAACGCGAGCGAGAGCAGCACGTACAGGCCGAACTCGCTCAGCGAGGGACCCCGGTGCAGCAGGTGCGTGAGCTGGCCGATCCCCGCGACGGCGACGAGATCGAAGAACAGTTCGGTCCAGCTGGCGCGCCGTTCCGCCGTGGTCTCCTCCGGGTGTGCCACCCGGACAGTATGTGGCCGGTGCGCGCCCGGTCCCGGCTACCCGGCGGTCGTGTCGCGGCGGGTGTGCAGCTCCAGCACACAGCACTTCACCCCGCCGCCGCCCTTGCGCAGTTCGGACAGGTCGACCGGCACCGGCGCGAAACCCCGTTCCCGGAGGGCCGCGATGAGACCGGTGGCGCCCGGGTCGAGGAAGACGTGGTGACCGTCGCTGACGCCGTTGAGGCCGAACGAGAGCGCGTCGTTCTCCTCGGCCAGGATCGCGTCCGGGTAGAGCGCGGCCAGCACGTCGCGGGCGGCCGGACCGAACGCGCCCGGGTAGTAGGCGATGGTCGAGTCGTCGAGCACCATCAGCGCGGTGTCGAGGTGATAGAAGCGCGGATCGATGAGTTCCAGCGACACCACCGGCAACTCGAAGTACCGCTCGACCTCGGCGTGCGCGGACAGCGAGCAGCGGAAGCCGACCCCGGCCAGGATCCGCCGGCCGGCGAAGGCGAAATCGCCCTCGCCCTCGTTGGTCTCGGCCGCGGGCGCGAGCGCGCGCAGTTCCCTGGCCGCGAACCAGCGATGGAACGCCGGGCCCTCGGCGGCCCGTTCGGGGTGGGCGAAGCGGGCCGAGAGCGCGTGCCCGCCGATCACGATCCCGCTGTTGGCGGCGAACACCATGTCGGGCAGGCCGGGCTCGCCGGGCACGGTCTCCACGGTGTGCCCGTGGTCCTCGAGCACCGCCCGCAGAATCTCCCACTGGGCCAGCGCGCGGGCGCGGTCCACGGGCGCGGCGGGATCCATCCACGGATTGATCGCGTAGGCGACCGCGAAGTGGTCGGGCCTGCACATGACATAGCGGCGCGGGGTGGCGACCCGCGCGGGCGCCGGGGCGACCCGCGCGGACGGGGTGGCGCGAAGAGGGGCTGCGGCGGTCATCAGGACTCCCGGTGGCTGCGCGGATCGATAGTTCCTACGAAGGTAAATGTGCGCGCGTTGCACGGGGAACACCGATTCGTTGCGCATTTCGATGCCAGAATGGAGAAATCTTGTGTTTCGCCGGGCGAAGGAGTGACGTGGACGATATCGATCGGCGCATCCTGTCGGTGCTGCTCACCCACGCGCGCGCCTCGTTCCAGGAGATCGGCGCGGTGGTCGGGCTGTCGGCCCCGGCGGTGAAGCGGCGGGTGGACAAGATGGTCGCCAGCGGGCAGATCACCGGGTTCACCGCGCAGGTGAATCCGGCCGCGCTGGGCTGGACGACCGAGGCGTACGTGGAGGTCTACTACCGCGACAACATCTCCCCCGCCGAGCTGCGCCGCACCCTGGAACCGATACCGCAGGTCGTCGGGGTGTGGACGATCGCGGGCGAGGCCGACGCGCTGGTGCACGTGATGGCCACCGACATGGCCGAGATCGAGGTGACGGTCGAGCGGATCAGGGAGAACGCGCGCGTCGGCCGCACCCGCAGCTCGCTGGTGATGTCCCGCATCCTCGAGCGGCCGCGCACCTGAAGCACCGCGACGGAAAGGCGGTCGGACACAGGTTCTAGGGTTGTCCGCATGTCCGATGTGCGTACCAGCTACCTCACCGACGGGGCCGAGATCTATCGGCGCTCGTTCGCGACGATCCGCGCCGAAGCCGACCTGGCCGGTTTCCCCGCCGATGTCGAGCGGGTCGCGGTGCGCATGATCCACGGCTGCGGGCAGGTCGATCTGGCCGCCGACATCGCCTACTCGCCCGGCGTGGTCGCCGCCGCGCGCGCCGCGCTGCACGCGGGCAAGCCGATCATCTGCGACGCGAACATGGTCGCCTCGGGCGTCACCCGCAAGCGCCTGCCCGCCGACAACGCGGTGCTGTGCAACCTCACCGACCCACGGGTGCCCGCGCTCGCCGCCGAGCTGGGCAACACCCGGTCGGTGGCCGCGCTGGAACTGCTGCGCGATCAGCTCGACGGCGCCGTGGTCGCCATCGGCAACGCCCCCACCGCGCTGTTCCACCTGCTCGACATGCTCGACGCGGGCGCGCCGACGCCCGCCGCGATCATCGGCATCCCGGTCGGCTTCATCGGCGCCGCCGAATCCAAGCAGGCGCTCATCGACTTCGGCGGGATCGAATACCTCACCGTACGTGGCCGTCGCGGTGGCAGCGCGATCACCGCCTCGGCCCTCAACGCGATCGCGAGCGAACAGGAATGAGCGAGATCAGCACCGGCAAACTGTGGGGCATCGGCCTGGGCCCCGGCGATCCCGAACTGGTGACGGTGAAGGCGGCCCGCCTGATCACCGCCGCCGATGTGGTGGCCTTCCACAGCGCCCGGCACGGTCGCAGCATCTCGCGCGGGATCGCGGAGCCCTACCTGCGCCCGGGCCAGATCGAGGAGCACCTGGTCTACCCGGTGACCACCGAGACCACCGACCATCCCGGCGGCTATCAGGGCGCGATCGACGAGTTCTACGAGCAGGCCGCCGCCCGGCTCGCCGTGCACCTGGCCGCCGGGCGCTCCGTGGCCCTGCTGGCCGCCGGTGACCCACTGTTCTACAGCTCCTACATGCACATGCATCGCCGGCTGGCCGACCGGTTCGAGGCCGAGATCGTCCCCGGCATCACCTCGGTCAGCGCGGCGTCGGCGGCGCTGGGCACCCCGCTGGTCGAAGGCGAGCAGGTGCTCACCGTGCTCCCGGGCACGATGCCGGTCGAGGAGCTCACCCGCCGGCTGCGCGATACCGACGCCGCTGCGATCATGAAGCTCGGCCGCACCTATCCCGGTGTGCGCCAGGCACTGTCGGACTCCGGCCGACTCGACGACGCCTACTACGTGGAGCGGGCCAGCAGCACCCGCGAACGGGTGATGGCCGCCGCCGACGTCGACGCGGCCGACGTGCCCTACTTCGCGATCACCCTGGTGCCCGGTCCGGCACCGACGACGCCGATCGTCGCCCGCGACAAGGCCGCGCGCGCCACCCAGGCCACCCCGGCCGCTCCCGCGACGGCGGGCGAGGTCGTCGTGGTCGGGCTCGGCCCCGGCGACACCGCGTGGACGACACCGGAGGTCACCACCGCACTGGCCGAAGCGACCGACCTCGTCGGCTACACCACCTACATCGACCGCGTGCCCGTGCGGCCGGGTCAGCGCAGGCACGCCAGCGACAACAAGGTCGAATCCGAACGGGCCGCCATGGCGCTGGATCTGGCCAAGCGGGGCGCCAGGGTCGCGGTCGTGTCCTCGGGCGATCCCGGGGTGTTCGCGATGGCCGCCGCGGTCCTCGAGGTGTCGGCCGAGCCGCAGTTCGAGCAGGTGCCGGTGCGGGTCCTGCCCGGCCTGACCGCGGCCAATGCCGTCGCGAGCCGGGTGGGCGCGCCGCTCGGGCACGACTACGCGATGATCTCGCTCTCCGATCGCCTCAAGCCGTGGGACGTTGTCGCCCAGCGTCTTTCGGCCGTCGCGGCCGCCGATATGGCGATCGCCATCTACAACCCGGCCTCCTCGCAACGCCGCTGGCAGGTGGGCGCCATGCGCGATGTGCTGCTGGCGCACCGGGCGCCGGAGACGCCGGTGGTGCTCGGGCGCGATGTCGGCGGGCCGACCGAATCGGTCCGGGTGATCACCCTCGGCGAGCTCGATCCCGACGAGGTCGACATGCGGACGCTGCTGATCATCGGCTCGTCGACCACCGCCGCGTTCCAGACCAGGGAGGGCACCCGCGTGTTCACCTCCCGGCGCTACGGCACGACCGTCTAGCACGGCCGCCCGCCACGAGGACACCCGCGAGGTCAGCCGGATCCCGGGTGTGCGGTGGCACACTGGGGTGCGGCGGGCCCGTCCCGCCATGGCACAAGCGTGACATCTCGTTTCCTGGTTCGATTCCCCAACGCGTCCTCGCGGACGATGAAAGGACTCACCACGATGAGAGTTCAGCACCACGCACGTCGCACCACTTCCTTACGCCACGCGGTGGCGACCGGACTGACCGCGGTGGTACTGGCCGCGCCGGTCGCGGCCCTGGTCGTCCCCGCCATCGCGTCGGCACAGCCCGCACCACCGCCTCCCAGCGCACCCGCGACACCCGGCGCCCCCGCGACACCGGGCGAATCCGCGGCACCGGGTGAATCCTCGGCTCCCGGGGTATCGGGAGCGCCCGCGGCCCCTGCTGCGCCCGCCTCGCCCGGTCTGCCCGGCGCGCCCGCGGCACCGATCGCGGAGTCGCTCACGCTGGCGGTCACGAACGCCGACGGGGCCGGTTTCGCGGTCACCGTCGACGCGGCGGCGCCCGTCGACACCCTGAAGGTGCTCGTCGAGGAGCAGACCGGCATCCCCGTGGAGCAGCAGCGACTGCTGGTCGACGGTGACGTCGAGCTCGTCGACGGCACCTCGCTCGCGCAGTACCAGCTCGGCGACGGCGACACCGTCACCCTCGCCTCGCGCTGATCGAGCCGCGCGGCGGTGACCCGCACGACGGTCGACCGGGTCACCGCCGCACCGGCGAACACACCGCAACACCTGCGGTCTTGGTGGACAGCGCACCCAGGCGTAACATTCCACTTAGGAATGTCGTTCGAAGGGAGTTGACCGTTGACCGATACCGCGACTCGACGCCGCCCGCTGAACTCCACCGCGGCCTCGCTACTGGGGTTCCTGCACGAAGGCCCGATGTCGGGCTGGGACCTCGCGACCCAGGCCCAGCAACGGATCGGCGACTTCTGGACGATCACCCAGAGTCAGGTCTACCGCGAGCTGACCACCATGGACGCCGCCGGCCTGGTGACCAAGGGCGAACGCGGCGCCAGGGAACGCACGCCCTACCGGATCACCGACACCGGCCGCGAGGCCTTCGCCGAATGGATCGCCCGCGATCCCGGCGCCGAGACGATCCGGGTGCCGCTGCTGCTCACGCTGTCCTTCGGCGAACATCTCGAGCCGGCGCATCGCGATCGGATCATCGCCGCCAACAAGAACATCCACCAGGATCGGCTCGACCGCTACCTCGACGAGGACCCCACCGCGCTCGCCCCGCACCAGCGCGCCACCCTCGAATTCGGCATCGCCTACGAACGGGCGGTCCTGCACTGGTTCGACCAGCTCCCGCACATCTTCACCGGGCCGCGACCGCAGTGAGCGGCTCAGCGCACCCGAGGTGACGCGGCGTCGTGCAGCCAGTCCACGGCGGCGCCGACCTCCTCCACCGTCACCGCGCCCGCGGGCAGCGGCGGCCGGTCGATCATCACCACCGGCAGGCCCGCCGTGCGGGCCGCGAAGATCTTCGCCTCGGTCTGCTCGCCACCGCTGTTCTTGGTGACCAGCACATCGATCCGGTGCCGGGACATCAGCACCAGTTCGTCGTCGAAGGTGAACGGCCCCCGGGCCAGCAGCAATTCGTAGCGCGGGGGCAGTGGTGCCGCGGGTGCGTCGATCGAGCGGATGACGAACCGGTGCCGCCCGCAGCCGGCGAAGGCGCCGACGCCCTGCCTGCCGATGGTGAGCAGCACCTGTTCGCCGTGCGCGGCCAGCGCGGCGGCGGCCGACCTCAGATCGGGCACCCGCGTCCACAGGTCACCGCGACGCTGCACCCATTCGGGGCGCCGCAGGTGCAGCGCCGGGATGCCGACATCGTCCGCCGCGGTCGCCGCATGCGAGCTGACCTGCGCCGCGAAGGGATGGGTCGCGTCCACGACGGCGTCGATCGCGTTCTCGCGTAGCCAGGTTCGGAGGCCCTCGACACCACCGAACCCACCTATGCGCACCGGACCGACGGGCAACCGCGGCTGGGCGACCCGCCCGGCGAGGGAGGACACGATATCGAGTCCCCGTTCACCGGACGCGATCCGCGCCAGCTCCCGGGCCTCGCCCGTGCCGCCGAGGATCAGGACCCTCAGAACTGCCCGCAGACGTCGGCCGAACCCGCCTCGACCAGCAACGGGCGCGCGGGTGCGGTGAACTTCGCGTACTTCATGTCACTTCCCATCATGAAAAAAGAGAACCGGCGGGATTTACCCGGAACGGCCACGACCCTACCCCCGAGGCACGCTTCTTACACCTTCGGTTCGTAACTTTCAGGGCGTCGGGACCCTGCGTGAACGCCGTCACCGTGATCTGCGCGTGATTTGTCCGTGATCGGAAATTCCGGGTCGCGCGCCGCTAACCAGCGGGTTTTGTGACGATCCACTGGGCGACCGGGAGGTGCGGCCGCCACGCGGTGAACCCACCGAGCGGTTCACCCCGGTAGATCTGGAATTTCCGCAGGGCGCCGCCGTGGGTGGCGGTCCAGTCCAGCAGCTGCGCTTCCGATTCCGCGGTGACCGCGTTGGCGACCAGGCGACCGCCCGGACGCAGCCGCTGCCAGCACTGCTCGAACACGCCGTCCTGGGTGAGCCCGCCGCCGAGAAATATCGCGTCCGGTGCCGGGAATTCCCGCTGGGCAAACTCCGAGCGCACCTCGCCTCCAACCGTTATTCCGGGAACGCCGAGCGCGGCGGCATTCACCGCGATCTGTTCGCGGCGCGCGGGGAGCCGTTCGAAGGTGACGGCCCGGCACAGCGGATGGGTGCGACACCATTCGATCGCGATGCTGCCGGAGCCACCGCCGACATCCCACAGCGTCTCGCCGGGCGCCGGGGCCAGCGCGGTGACCGTCAGGGCCCGGACCTCGGCTTTGGTGAGCTGACCGTCGCCGCTGAAGGCGGAGTCGAGCAGTCCGGGCAGGCGGGTGTCCCGACGGCCGCCGGGCTCGGCGACGCAGTCGATCGCGACGACGTTGAGCGGGTCGCCGTCCGGATGGGCCCAGCGTGCCGCGGTGCCGGTGACCACCCGTTCGGCGGGCCCGCCCAGCTGTTCGAGCACGGTGAGCGTGGACGCGCCGAACCCGTTGTCGCGCAACAACCGCGCCAGCAGCGGCGGCGTGGACTCGTCCTCGCTGAGCACCAGCACTCTGCGGCCCTCGGCCAGTTCGGGCAGCACCGTGGGCAACGGCCGGGCAACCACGCTCACCACGGGGACCTCGGCCAGCGGCCAGCCCAGCCGGGCACACGCCAGCGACGCCGAGGACGGCTGCGGAAACACCCGCAGCGACCGCGCGCCGAAGCGGCGGGCCAGGGTGACACCGATGCCGTAGAACATGGGGTCGCCGCTGGCGAGCACGCCGATGCGCCGATCGGCGTTGCGCGCGAACAACTCCGGCAGGGCGGGCAGCAGCGGACTCGGCCACGGCACCGCTTCGGCGTCGCCCGGCGGGAGCAGGGCCAGCTGACGCGGCGAACCGAAGACGACCTCGCACGCGGCGATGGCGGTGCGTGCCGGCTCACCGAGCCCGGACCAGCCGTCGGCGCCGATGCCGAGGACGACGATCGGGGAACCCGCCCAGGCCGACTCGGTCACCGCGGCATCCGGCGCCACACGAACCGCGGCATCAGCCGCATCACGAAGAACATCACCGCGAGCCTGCCGGGCACCGCCACGGAGGTCTTGCCCTTGCCCAGGGCACGCACGACGGCGTCGGCGACCTGACCGGGGGTGCTGGCCATCGGCGCGGGTTCCATGCCGGTGGTCATCCGGCCGATCACGAAGCCCGACCGGACCAGCAGCAGCTGGACGCCGGTGCCGTGCAGAGCGTCACCGAGCCCGCTCGCGAAGCCGTCGAGTCCCGCTTTGGCCGAACCGTAGACGTAGTTGGCGCGGCGCACCCGCACCCCGGCGATGGAGCTGAACACCACGATCTGCCCGGCGTCCTGGGCCCGCAGCAGCGTCGCGAGCGTGGTCAGGATGCTGACCTGGGCGACGTAGTCGGTGTGCACGACCGCGACCGCGTGCGCCGGATCCTGTTCGGCGCGTGCCTGATCGCCGAGCACGCCGAAAGCCACCACGGCCGTGCCGATGCCGCCGTGCTCGGCGGCGATCTTCTCCAGCAGCGGGGCGTGCGTGGCGGTGTCGTCGGCGTCGAATTCCACGGTGTGCACGGCGGTCGCGCCGGCCGCGCGTACCTGCTCGATCTCGGCGTCCAGCGCGCCGGACCGGCGGGCGGCCAGGATCACCACCCGTCCGGGCGCCAGTCGGCGCGCCACCTCGACGCCGATCTCACTGCGCCCGCCCAGGACCAGCACCGGTCCCTCGTTCTGCTGCGTTCCCATGGGCTCAGTCTGTCATCCGCCGCCGAGGCGGGACATCGGGTGGCCGGAGCCCAAACCCGTGCGGCGCGACGCCGATCGCCCCGACTACCGTTTCCCCCATGCCGACCGCCACGACACAGCTCTCCGCCGCCGCCCTCGACTTCGTCACCGAGCGGCACCTGGCCACCCTGACGACCCTGCGCGCCGACGGCACCCCGCACGTGGTCGCGGTGGGCTTCACCTGGGATCCCGACAGCGGGATCGCGCGAGTGATCACCGACGGCGCGTCGGTGAAGGCGCGCAACGCCGCACGGGGCGGATACGCGGCGGTGAGTCAGGTCGAGGGGCCGCGCTGGCTCACCCTCGAAGGACCGGCGACCGTGCTCACCGAGGCCGACGACGTGGCCGAGGCCGTGCGCCGCTACACCGCCCGCTACCGGGTGCCACGGGAGAACCCGACCCGTGTCGTGGTGGCGATCCAGGTGCGCCGGGTGCTGTCGTCGAGCACCCTGAAGTAGCCCGCGCCGCCTACAGGACGGTCAGACCGTGCGGGCGGTTGTTCATCGACTCGGCGCCGTCGGCGGTGACGACCACGATGTCCTCGATCCGGGCGCCCCACTTCCCGCGGAAGTAGATGCCGGGTTCGATGCTGAACGCCATACCCGACTCGAGCACCAGGTCGTTGCCCGCCACGATGTAGGGCTCCTCGTGCACCGACAGGCCGATGCCGTGGCCGGTGCGGTGCACGAAGGCGTCGCCCAGGCCCGCGTCGGCCAGCACGGTGCGCGCGGCCGCGTCGATGGACTCCGCGGTCACCCCCGGGCGAACCGCGGCCACCGCGGCGGCCTGGGCGGCCTCGAGCAGCGCCATCTGCTCGGCGACCTGCTTGCTCGGCGACCCGAGCACGTAGGTGCGGGTGGAGTCGGAGAAGTAGCCGGGTTCGACGGGGCCGCCGATATCGATGACGACGACGTCCCCGGCCTCGATCACCCGGTCGGAGACGCCGTGGTGCGGGTCGGCGCCGTGCGGGCCGCTGCCGACGATGACGAACGCCGCCTCGGTATGGCCCTCCTCGACGATGGCGGCGGCGATGTCGGCGCCCACCTCGACCTCGGTCCGGCCGGGACGCAGGAATTCGCCCATCCTGGCGTGCACCCGGTCGATGGCGGCGCCCGCCCGGCGCAGCGCCTCGATCTCGGCCTCGTCCTTGATCATCCGCGACTGCCGCAGCACGGGCGTCGCCGAGGCGGGCAGGCCGGTGGTCGATTCCGCGAGCGGGATCAGGTGCAGCGCGGGCATGGCGTCGGCGACGGCGATGCGCGAGCCGGCGTGCAGGGTCGAGCGCACCAGCTGATACGGGTCGACGCCGTCGACCCAGTCCAGGATCTGCAGACCGAGCTCACCGGCGGCCGAGCCGTCGAGCGAGGCCAGCTCGAGTTTCGGGATCACCACCGAGGGTGTCGAGCCGTCGGCGGGAATCACCAGGCAGGTGAGCCGTTCGAAGGATTCGGCGGCCGATCCGATGAGGTACCGCAGATCGGGACCCGGGGTGATGAGCAGGGCGTCCAGATGCGCCGCGCGCATCAGTTCGACCGCCCGCTCCAGCCGCTGACCGTAGACATTCGCCGCGAACCTGGCATCCGTGTGCGCGCTCATAGGGTCCGACGTTACCCGCCGCGGGCGCACGCGCCCAGGACGGCGTGATCTCTCTGGCACCGGACGCGCGTGCCGCGCGGCGGGCGCCGGACGGAGCTTTCGGGGCACAATCGACCCCGTGACCGCTGACCAGACCTCCCGTGGGCCCCTGCTGATCCTCGACGGCGCCAGCCTGTGGTTCCGCGCCTACTACGCGATCCCCGACAAGCTCCGGGCCGACGACGGACGCTCGGTGAACGCGCTGCGCGGATTCACCGACATGGTGGCTTCGCTGATCACCAAGCACCGGCCGAGCAGGCTGGTGGTCGGGCTCGACCTGGACTGGCGGCCGCCGTTCCGGGTGGCGCTGGTGCCGTCGTACAAGGCGCACCGGCTCGACACCAGCTCCGGCGCGGCACCGGGCGCCGAGGAGGTGCCCGACACGCTCACCCCACAGGTCGAGATGATCCTCGAGGTGCTCGCGGCCGCCGGGATCGCCACCGGCGGGGCCGAGGGGCTCGAAGCCGACGACGTGCTCGGCACGCTGGCCACCCGGGAACGCACCGATCCGGTGGTCGTCGTCAGCGGTGACCGCGATCTGCTGCAGCTGGTCCGCGACGAGCCCACGCCGCCGGTGCGAGTCCTCTACGCGGGCCGCGGCCTGGCCAAGGCCGAACTGTTCGGCCCCGTCGAGGTGTCGGCGAAATACGGTGTGCCGGAACAGAACGCGGGACCCGCCTACGCCGACATGGCGACCCTGCGCGGCGACGCCTCCGACGGACTGCCCGGTGTCGCCGGCATCGGCGACAAATCCGCCGCGCAGCTGATCTCGAAGTTCGGTTCGCTCGACGCCCTGCTGGCCGCGGTCGACGATCCCGGATCCGACCTCGCCAAGGGGGTGCGGGCGAAACTGGTTGCGGCCCAGGACTACCTGAAGGTCGCCGCGCCGGTCGTGCAGGTGGTGCGCGATGCCGAGGTGATCCTGTCCGGGCCCGACACGCTGCCCGCGACCCCGGCCGACCCCGATCGGCTGCTCGCCCTGGCGAGCGCCTACAACGCCGAGAGCCCGATCACCCGGCTCGTCACCGCGCTGACGGCGGCCCACTGCTGACACGATGTCCGGGCCGCCCGCGTACCCGCGGACGGCCCGGACATCGTTGGTGCGGCAGCCTAGTTCGGGCGACCGACCTCGTAGGTGCCGTCGTCCTTGGTGATCTTGACGGTGACCTTCTTCGCCTCACCGCTGACCTTCAGATCGCAGGTGAAGGTCGCGTCGACCTTCACCTCCTGACCCGAGGGGCACGACACGTCGGAAACGTCGGCGATGCCGTAGGAGTCCTTCAGCACGCGCGAGACGCCGTCCTGCACGGCGGCGGAGTCGAGTTCGTCGGAGGAGAACACGACCAGGAGCAGACCGACGACGGCGGCGAGCACCAGCACGCCCGCCGCGATCAGACCGATCACCAGGCCCTTGCCCTTGCCGCCGGACGACGGGGGCTGCTGGCCCCACTGCTGCTGACCGGGCTGCTGCGGCTGCTGTCCCCACTGCTGCTGCGGCTGCTGACCCCACTGCTGCCCGGCGTTGGCGCCCTGGGCGTTCCAGTCCTGCGGCGGCGGCTGGGTCTGCCCCCACTGCTGCTGCGGGCCGGTCGGCTGCTGCGGCTGCTGTCCCCACTGCGGCTGCTGGGCAGGCTGCTGCGGCTGCTGACCCCACTGCGGCTGCGGCTGCGGCTGCTGCGCGTTCGGGTCACCCCAGTGCTGGGTGGGCTGGGCCTGCTGCGGCTGCTGCCCACCACCCCAGTGCTGGGTGGGACCGGCGCCACCGGCCCCCTGCTGACCTCCCCAGTGCTGGGTGGGATCGTTGCTTCCCTCCCCTGGGCCATTCGGTCCGTACGGGCCGCTCATCCACTCGCCTCCACTCGCATCGTTGTACATACGGTAGCCCCCCGCGCCAGGCCAGCCGCTTTCGCACGACTCCGCCATCACGGTCGGTACGCCAAGAAATCAAATCACAGACATATCCACTACGCGGCGTCCACCGCAACGACACCCCGCCGAACGGCACGGACCGCCTTGGCGGCGGTGGCCGCGACCTCGGGGTCGTCGGCGGTGTTGTGGATCTGGTCGAGCAGGTCGATGACCTGCCTGCACCAGCGCACGAAATCGCCCGCCGACAGCGGCGTGCCCTGATCGCCACTGGCCAGCAACGCCTCGGCCAATGCGTCGCCGCGAGCCCACTTGTACACGCCGGTGACGAAACCGAGGTCGGGTTCGCGGGTCGGCGGCAGCTTGTGCCGCGCCTCGTCGGAGCGCAGCTGGGTCCACACCTCGATGGTCGCGCCGACCGCCCGGCGGATCGGTTCGGTCGGGCCGGACGCGGTGAGGAACCCGCCTTCCTGGCGCGACTCGTAGACCAGCGTGGAGACGACGGCCGCGAGTTCGGCCGGACCCAGCCCGCGCCACAGCCCCTGACGCAACACCTCGGCGACCACCAGATCGCTCTCGGCGTAGATCCGGGCCAGCCGCCTGCCGTCGGCGGTCACCTCGCCGTGCTCGACGAACCCCCGTTCCTCGAGCAGCCCGACGATCCGGTCGAAGGTGCGCGCCAGCGAATTCGTCGTCGCGGCAACCTTCTGGCGCATCGACTCGGTCTCGCGCGCCAGCCGGGCGTAGCGCTCGCCGGTGCGGCTGAGCTGTTCGCGGTCGGGCCGGTTGTGCGCCGGGTGCGAGCGCAGGCTGCGGCGCAGCGTGGACAGTTCACGGTCCTCGCCGCCGCGCGTGTGATCGTTGCGCCTGCGCCTGCCCGGCGCGGAGATCCCGGTGCTACGCAGCGCCGAGGCCAGGTCGCGGCGGATGCGCGCGGTGCGGTGATCGACGCGCCGTGGCAACCGCATGTGCCCGAGCGCTTCGGCGGGCACGGGGAAGTCCGCCGCCGAGACCCGGCCCGCCCAGTGGTCCTCGGTGAGTACCAGCGGACGCGGGTCGCCGGGAGTCTGGTCGGGTTCCAGGATCACCGCGAGCCCGGCCCGCCTGCCCGACGGAATCGCCACCACGTCACCGCGGCGCAGTTCGATCAGGGCCTTGACGGCGGCACCGCGTCGATCGGCGCGACCCTGCTGCTGGATCTCGCGCTCGCGCTGCTTGATCCGCTCGCGCAGCGACATGTACTCCATGAACCCGCCGTCGACGCCACCGAGCTGGCTCTCCAGTTTGCGCATCGCGCCCTGGTTGCGTTCGATGCCGCGCACCAGCCCGACGACCGACCGGTCGGCCTGGAACTGGGCGAAGGACCGCTCGAGCAGCGCTCGCGCCTCCTGCGCGCCCATCCGGTCGATCAGATTGATCGACATGTTGTACCCGGGGCGGAAGGAACTGCGCAGCGGATAGGTGCGGGTGGAGGCCAGGCCCGCGACCGCGCTCGTGTCGACCTCGGGCTGCCACAGCACCACCGCGTGGCCTTCGACGTCGATGCCGCGCCTGCCCGCCCGACCGGTGAGCTGGGTGTACTCCCCCGGCGTCAGTTCGGCGTGCGATTCACCGTTGAACTTCACCAGGCGCTCGAGCACGACGGTCCGCGCGGGCATGTTGATGCCGAGCGCCAGCGTCTCGGTGGCGAACACGGCCCGCACCAGGCCCTTGACGAACAGCTCCTCGACGGTGTGCCGGAACGCGGGCAGCATGCCGGCGTGGTGGGCGGCCAGACCGCGGTGCAGCGCCTCGCGCCATTCCCAGTAGCCGAGCACCTCGAGGTCGCCCTTGGGCAGGTCGCCGGTGTGCTTCTCGATGATCTCGTCGATGTGGGCGGCGTCGTCGGGCCTGCTCAGGTCGAGGCGGGCGCGCAGGCACTGGGCCAGCGCGCCGTCGCAGCCCGCACGACTGAAGATGAAGGTGATCGCCGGCAGCAGGCCTTCCTCGTCGAGGCGAGCCAGCACCTCCGGACGTGGCAGCGGGCGGAAGTTGCCGCGACCACCGCGCCCGCGCGGACCGCCGTAGCCCTGCATCCGGTCGGCGGCCTCGCGCTGGCGGATGAACCGCACCAGGTCCTCGTCGACCAGCACCTTCTGGTCGCTGGACTTGGTGTCGAACAGGTCGAACATCCGCCGGCCGACCATCACGTGCTGCCACAGCGGCACCGGCCTGGTCTCGTCGACCACCACGGCGGTGTCACCGCGCACGGTCTCCATCCACGCGCCGAACTCCTCGGCGTTGGACACCGTCGCCGACAGGCTCACCAGGCGCACGTCCGCCGACAGGTGCAGGATGACTTCCTCCCACACCGCGCCGCGGAACCGGTCGGCCAGGTAGTGCACCTCGTCCATCACGACATAGGACAGTCCCCGCAGCGAATCCGAGGACGCGTAGAGCATGTTGCGCAGCACCTCGGTGGTCATCACGACCACGGGCGCGTCGGGGTTGATCGACTGGTCCCCGGTGAGCAGGCCGACGCTGTCGCGGCCGTAGCGCGCGGTCAGGTCGGCGAACTTCTGGTTCGACAGCGCCTTGATCGGCGTGGTGTAGAAGCATTTGCCGCCCGAGGCCAGCGCGAGATGGACCGCGAACTCACCGACGATCGTCTTGCCCGCGCCGGTCGGGGCGCACACGAGCACGCTGTGCCCGTCCTCCAGCGCCGCGCAGGCGGTCCGCTGGAAAGGGTCGAGATCGAAAGAGATTTCGCTGGCGAACTGCGCCAACTCGTTGGCCCGCGCGGGAGAATCGGTCACCCGTCAGAGCGTATCGGAGTAGTCCGACACCGGGCGTGTGGTTTTCTCCGGGTCGGCGACCGGGTCCGCGGGCCGCACCGGATCCGGCGTGTCCAGCGGGGAGGCTTCCTCGTCCGACAGCGCGCCCCAGCCCTCGTTCACCGCGCGACGGGCCCGGCGGGCGTCGTTGAACCGGGCGAACTGCACCGCCAATTCGAACAGCACCGTCAGCGCGATCGCCAGCGCCAGCATCGAGAACGGGTCCTGCGGGGTCACGATCGCCGCGAAGACGAACAGGCCGAAGATGATGCCGCGCCGCCACGCCTTGAGCTTCACGTACGGCAGCACGCCGACCAGGTTCAGCCCGATGATGACCAGCGGCGTCTCGAAGCTGACACCGAAGATGATCAGCAGCTGGATGATGAAGCCGAAGTACTGGGTACCACTGAGCGCGGTGATCTGGACGTTGTCACCGATGGTCAACAGGAACGACAACGCGTGCGAGACGACGACGTAGGCCAGCACGGCGCCGGTCACGAACAGCACGGTGCCCGACACCACGAACCCGACCGCGTAGCGGCGTTCCTTGGCGTAGAGGCCGGGGGTGATGAAGGCCCACAGTTGGTACAGCCAGAACGGCGCCGCCATCACGACACCGGCGGTGAAGCCGACCTTCAAGCGCAGCATGAACTGTTCGAAGGGCGCGGTCGCCAGCAGGCGGCAGGCGCCGTCGGGGCTCAGACTCGCCCTGGCCGACTCGGGCAGCGCACAGTACGGTCCGCGCAGGATCTCGCCCAGGCTCTCGATGCCGAAGAACGGGTGCGCGTACCAGAAGAAGCCGACGAGCGTGGTGACCGCGATCGCGGCCAGCGCCAGCAACAGCCGGGTGCGCAGTTCCTGCAGGTGCTCGACCAACGACATGGTGCCGTCGGGATTCGTCCTGCGCTTGCTGCGCCGTGGATCGAATGGAATGCGCATGGTGGGTGGTGGCCTCTAACCCTCGGTCCGGCGGATGCTCGACAACAGCACTCAGCCCCGGAGCGGTTGTCTCGCTCCGGGGGTGAACACCGAGGTCAGGCCGACTTCTGGCCCTGCTGCGGTTCGACGATCGGAGTCTGCGCCTGCGGGGCCGAGGCGGGCAGCTGCTGCTGCGGCGCCGGGGTGGCGGTCGGCGGGGTGGCCGGGGTGGCCGACTCCGACTGCATCTGCCCGACCTCGCTCTTGAAGATCCGCAGCGACCGGCCGAGACCGCGCGCCGCGTCCGGCAGCCGCTTCGCGCCGAAGAGCAGGACGAACAGCAACGCGATGATCAGCAGGTGCGTCCAGCTGAACGTGCCCATTATCAGATACCTCCAAAGACTGTGGTGATTACCGATGCTACCTGCACTCGGACCGTGGTGACCGGTCACCCGCAGCGGTGTTCGCCACGCGTTCAACCCTGGACGGCGGACGCCGCCCCGGTCAGCTCGGCGAACAACCGGCTGCCGGTGAACCGGCGGGTGTCCCCCGATTCGGCTCGGCGGATCAGCTCGGTGAGCCTGCGATTGACCGGTGTCGGCCGCCCGACCATCTCACCGAGGCGCACGATTTCGCCGCACAACCACGCGATTTCCGTCCGCCTGCCCAGGGCGAGGTCGTCGGCCATCGAGGAGCGAGCCAGCGGATCGATGGCCAGGACCCGGCCGAAGACCCGGCGGAAGACGACGTCGGGAACACGCAGCAGATGCACCATGAGTTCCGGCGGGATCGCCGTCAGCTGGGCGGGACGAATTCGCGCAGTGTTCATCACCGCGAGGGCTTCGGCCTGGGCGAGCGCGAGGCAACGCCGGTAGTCGCGCTCGGCGAGTTCCTCGCGCAGCGGCCGCCCGGACAGCGCGTTGATCGGGTTGTTGAGGTTGAGCAGCAGCTTGGCCCACTGCACCGGACGCAGGTCGCGATAGCGGCGCAGCGGCAGGCCCGCGGCCCGGAACTGCTCGGCGAACCGGTCGACCACCGGGTCGTCCTGGATCGCGACGACGCCGTCGCTGCCCCGGTGGAAGCGCCCGTTGCCGCGGTGCACCACATTGAACGGGACCATGCCGGGCAGCACGACGCTGGTGGGCAGGATGTCCCGGATCAGGGTGTCGTTGCCGATGCCGTTCTGCAGGCTCACCACCGGCGTGCCGGGGCGCAGCCTGCCCGCGACGGTCCGGACGACCGAGGCGGTGGCGGCGGATTTCACGGTGACCAGGACGAGGTCGGCCAGTTCCGGCTCGTCCGGTTCCAGGGCCAGCCCGAAGCGATCCGGCGACACGTCGATCGACCCGCCGTCGAGGTCGGTCAGGTGCAGTCCGTGCTCGGCGATGTCGTCGAGCACGCGCTGGCGGCCGACGAAGATCACGTCCAGCCCGGCCGCGGCCAGATGTCCGCCGATGAAGACCCCGATGCTGCCCGCGCCGAGGACCAGTACTCGCTGGTTCACGCGGTTTCGGTCTCCCCGGGCAGTCCGGCGGCCGCGTAAGCGGCCAGGGCGGCGTCGGCGCGGTCACGCACCGCCGCCACCAGGTCCGGCGGGCCGAGCACGCTGACGCCGGTGCCGAAGCCGAGCAGCAGGCGGGCCATCCAGTCGGCGGAGGCGAAGCGCATGCCCGCCTCGATGCTGCCGTCGGGGCGCGACTCGATGCGGTGCATCGGGTACTGGTCGAGCACCCAGGCGTAGTCGGCGCGGATGCGCAGCCGGGCCAGCGGCACGTCGGGGTCGTCCTGGAACAGGTCGAGGGCGGCCGCGTCGGCGGCGGCGTGGCTGGGCGGACGGGCCGGTTCGTCGAGTTCGGTGGCGTCCTCGATCCGGTCGAACCGGAACAGGCGCACGCCCTCGGCCTGCCTGCACCACGCCTGCAGGTAGCTGTTGTTGTCGACGAGCACCACGCGGATCGGGTCGACGATTCGTTCGGAGACCTCGTCGCGGCTGGCCGAGTAGTACACCAGGCGCAGGGCGCGGGCGTCGGCGAGCGCGGCGCGCACGGTGGCGACGACCGGCTGCTCGACGGGCACGGCGGCCGGGGTGCCGGTGACGACGGCGTCGGTGCTGGCGATGGCCGATTCGATCTTGGCGATCGCGGCGTGCGCGGCGGTCGGGTCGACCATGCCCGGCATCTCCACGATCGAGCGTAGCGCGACCAGCAGCGCGGTCGCCTCGGTGGAGGTCAGCCGCAGCGGCCGGTCGATGCCCGCGGAGAAGGTGACCTCGATGCTCTCCTCGGAGAACGACAGGTCGATCAGGTCGCCGGGCCCGTACCCGGGCAGCCCGCACATCCACAGCTGATTGAGGTCGCTCATCAGCTGTTTGGTGCTCACCCCGAGCTCGGCGGCGGCCTCGGCGGCGCTGATGCCGGGGTGCGCGAGCAGGTACGGCACCATGTTCAGCAGGCGCGAAAGGCGTAGGGACAGGCGCGAACTCACGACGCCACCTCCGTGTGGTCGAGTACCGACCGTAGCCGGTTCATCACGTCGGCGCGCAGTTCCGGCGGATCCAGCACGAGGACATCGGGACCGAGACCGGTGATCAGCCGGGCCACCCAGTCGCGGGAGCGGACCGGCACTTCGACGACCGAACCGTCGCGGCCGCCGAGCTCACGGTCACCGAGTTCGGTACCGATGCGGCGCAGCTCGCGACCGCGGCCCTTGGCGACCCAGACGGTGGCCGAGCCGGTGACCGGCGCGTCGCCGGTGACCCGGTCGACGATGGCGCGCAGGTCGGCGTCGGCGGGCTTGCGGACCGCGTTGAGCGGTCCGTACGGCGTGACCTCGCCACCGATGCGCGACAACCGGAAGGTGCGCACGGCGTCTCGCTCGCGGTCGTGCCCGACCAGATACCAGCGACCGTGCCGGGTCACCACACCCCAGGGCTCCACATCGCGGGTGACGAACGGATCGGTGATGGCGCTGTGGTGTCCGAACCGCACCGCCTGCCCGGCGTCGATCGCCGCGAGCAACTCGCGCAGCACCGGTTCCGAGCCGCGAGTGCGGGCGGGCACCGCGGGTACCGACACCCCGACGTTGTCCGTCTCGACGGTGACGCCGGCCGCGCGCAGCTTCAACAGCGCGCCCTCGGCGGCGCTCGCCAGCTCGGGCGAGGCCCACATCTGCACGGCGACGGCCACCGCGGCGGCCTCCTCGCTGGACAGGTCGATGTCGGGCAGTTCGTAGGCGTCGCGGTTGATCCGGTAGCCCTCGAGTGTCGAGAACCGCCCCACGGGGCCCACTTCCAGCGGAATGCCCAGATCGCGCAGTTCGTTCTTGTCGCGCTCGAACATCCGGCTGAACGCCTCGTCGGTCGCGGAGTCCTCGTAACCGGCCACGCTGGCGCGAATGCGCTCGGCGCTCAGGAACTGCCGGGTCGACAGCAGCGCGATGACCAGATTCATCAGCCGCTCGACCTTGGATATCGCCACCCGATAGAGGGTAATGGTCGGCTGACCGTCGCGGCGCGTCGGCGCACGGTTGCCGACCCTCCGGGCGGGGAGAATGGTCCGGATACCCGCAGCGAAAGGACCATCATGCTTGTTGCGTTCTCCGTGGCGCCCAGTGGCGCCGCCCACGCCGACGGGTCGGTCGGCGCGGCCGTGGCGGCGGCCGTCCGCGTGGTGCGCGCCTCGGGGCTGCCGCACCGGACCGACGCCATGTTCACCACCATCGAGGGCGACTGGGACGAGGTGATGGCGGTGGTGAAGTCGGCCTGTGACGCGATCCTCGCCGTCGCGCCGCGATGCAGCCTGGTGCTCAAGGCCGATCTGCGGCCCGGCGTCACCGACGCGCTGACCACGAAGGTCGAGACGATCGAGCGCTATCTGGCCGAGGGCGACGGCTACTAGACCGCCGCCCCGGACGATTCAGCTCAGATAGCGGGCGATGGCGTCGGCCACGCAGGCGGGCCGCTCGGCGCCCTCCAGTTCCACGGTGACGCGCCGGTGCGCCTGCACGCCGCCGGGCACCTCGGTGACCTCGGTGAGCGCCACGCGGCCGCGGATGCGGCTGCCCACGGGGACCGGGGTGAGGAATCGGACCCGGTCGAGGCCGTAGTTGATCGCCGCGCTCGCGGCGCTGACCGTCATCACCTGCTGGGTGATCGGCACGATCAGCGACAGGGTGAGGAAACCGTGCGCGATGGTCGTGCCGTACGGGCCCGCGGCGGCCCGCACCGGATCGACGTGGATCCACTGGTGGTCGCCGGTCGCCTCGGCGAACCGGTCGATCCGGTCCTGGTCGATCGTGATCCAGTCGCTGGGGCCGAGTTCGGTGCCCGCGGCCGCGCGCAGGGCGTCGAAATCGGCGAAATCCGTGGTCATGCCGCTCCTCCGAAGCGTCGGCGCAGTTCGCGCTTGAGCACCTTGTGGGTGGGCCCGAGCGGCAGCTCGGTGACGAACTCCACCCGGCGCGGGTACTTGTATCGGGCCACCTGTTGCTTACCGAACTCGATCACGTCCTCGGCGGTCAGCTCGCCGTCGGCCACCACGACGGCCACGATCTCCTCACCGTAGTGCTCGTCGGGCACCCCGATCACCGCGACCTGCGCGATCCGCGGATGCCGTACCAGCGCGGCCTCGACCTCCGTCGGATACACGTTGAATCCGCCGCGCAGGATCATCTCCTTGATCCGGTCGACGATCCGGATCCGGCCGGTCTCGTCGCGGGTGCCCAGATCGCCGGTGCGGAACCAGCCGTCGACGACGGCGGCCGCGGTGGCCTCGGGTCTGCCGGTGTAGCCGTTGAACACATTGTGCCCGCGCACCACCACCTCACCGGTCTCGCCGACCGGCAGCAGCGCGATCCGGTCACTGATCGCGGGGTCGGCGATCTCCACGTCGACGCCCCAGACCGGATGCCCGACGGTGCCCGCCTCCGCGCCGTAGATCGGCTGGTTGACCGCGGCGGTCGGCGAGGTCTCCGACAGTCCGTAGCCCTCGAGCACCGGCGCGCGGAAGATCCGTTCGAAGTCCTCCAGGATCGCGACCGGCAGCGCCGCACCGCCGCTGACGCACAGTTTCAGTGCGGGCAGTTCCGGCGCCCGCGCCGCCGCCTCGATGAGCGCGATGTACATCGTGGGCACCCCGTGGAAGAGGTTGACCTTCTCCGCCGCCATCAGCGCGATCGCCTGGGCCGCGTCGAATCTCGGCAGCAGCACCAGCGTCCCGCCGACGCGCCAGTGCGAGTTCATCGACACGGTCTGTCCGAAGACATGGAACAGCGGCAGCGCGCCGAGCGCGATGTCGTCGCGGTGGACCTCGTTGGCGTCGAAGGTGTTCACCGTCGCGCACATCACCATGTTGAGGTGATTGAGCTCGGCGCCCTTGGGCGTGCCGGTGGTCCCGCTGGTGTAGAAGACGACGGCGGTGTCGAGCGGACCGCGCGAGACGAACGCCGCAATCGCCTCGCCGACGAGCTCCGCGGGGGCGACGACGTCGATGCCGGCGCCGGCGGCCGCCGCGGCGCCGGTCTCGGCCACCATCGGATGACAGATCAGCAGCGCCGCCGCGCTGTCGCGCAGCACGTATTCCATCTCGGGCGCGGTGAGCAGCAGGTGCACCGGCACCACCGTCGCGCCCGCGGCGAGGATCGCGAAATACGCCCGCGGGAAGTCGGCGGTGTTCGGGCACAGCAGGGCCACCCGGTCACCGGGACGGATCCCGCGCGCGATCAGGGCGCCGGCCTGCTCGCGTGCCTGTCGCCAGAGATCGGCGAAGGTGATGCGATGCTTGCCTTCGATCAACGCGAGATGATCGGGGCGGCGGCGAGCCGGTTCGGCGAGGATGCTCGCCAGGGAGAGTGTGGCATTCATGAGGATTCCTGGAGTCGACAGCTTCGGCGAGGGAGCGCGCACCCACGGTGTCGCGCGGTAGACGACCGGATCGGTCGGAGTTCGGGGGCCTCGGCCCGTACCGGTTGCGCGCTCGGTGCGGCACGCAGACTTCGGCCCGGTCGGGTCGAGGCCCGGCGCTGATCGGCCGTGGCCGGTCAGCGATGGAGATGGACCGCCAGGCCCTGCCCGACACCGACGCACAGCGTGGCGACGGCGTGCCGGGCGTCGCGATCGGCCAGCTCGATCGCGGCGGTGAGCGCCAGGCGAGCACCGCTGGCGCCGAGCGGATGCCCGAGGGCGATGGCGCCGCCGTTCGGGTTCACGTGCTCGGCGTCGTCGGGCAGCCCGAGTCCACGCAGCACCGCCAGCGCCTGGGCGGCGAAGGCCTCGTTGAGTTCGACGACATCGATGTCGGCGATCCCCAGACCCGTTCGCGCGAGCAGCTTCTCGACCGCGGGCACCGGGCCGATACCCATCACGCGCGGTGGCACACCCGCGGCCGTCACCGCACCGATCTCGGCCAGCGGCGTCAGCCCGTAGCGGTCCACCGCGACCTCGGAGGCGATCAGCACCGCGGCGGCACCATCATTGATACCGGAGGAGTTGCCCGCGGTGATCGAGCCGCCGGGCACCACGGCACGCAACCCGCCGAGTGCCTCGATGCTGGTCTGCCGCGGATGTTCGTCCCGGTCGACGACAACCGGTTCGCCGTGCCGCTGCGGGACCGGCACCTGCGCGATCTCGCGGGCCAGCCTGCCCCGCGCGATCGCCGCCGCCGCCCGCTGCTGCGACCGCAGCGCGAAGGCGTCCTGATCGGCACGGGCGATGCCGTGCTCGTCGGCGACGTGCTGGGCGGTCTCGGGCATCGAATCGATGCCGTATTCCGCCCGCATCCGCGGATTGACCAGCCGCCAGCCCAGCGTGGTGTCGGCCAGCTGCGCCGAACGGTCCCACGGCGCACCGGCTTTCGGCATCACGTACGGCGCCCGGGTCATCGACTCGACACCCCCGGCGATGACGAGATCGGCGTCACCGGCCTTGATCGCCCTGGCCGCGTAGCCGATCGCGTCCAGTCCCGACGCGCACAGCCGGTTGACCGTCACGCCGGGAACCTCCACCGGCAGTCCGGCCAGCAGCGCCGCCATCCGGGCGACATTGCGATTGTCCTCGCCCGCCTGGTTCGCGCAGCCCAGCACCACGTCGTCGACCCTGGCCCAATCGACGGCCGGGAGCCGTCGGGTGAGCGCGGCGATCGCGCGGGCGGCCAGATCGTCGGGGCGCACCTCGGCCAGCGCGCCGCCGTAGCGGCCGAACGGCGTGCGGACGCCGTCGACCAGATACGCGCGGCCGGTCACAGGCCCATGTCCTTGGCGATGATCATCTTCATCACCTCGCTGGTGCCGCCGTAGATCCGGTTCACCCGGTTGTCGGCGTACAGGCGGGCCACGGGATATTCGGTGATGTAGCCGTATCCGCCGTGCAGCTGCAGGCAGCGGTCGATCACCCGGGAGGCGACCTCGGTGCAGAACAGCTTCGCCGAGGCGGCGTCGGCCGGGCTGAGTTCGCCCCGGTCGAGCGCGTCGAGCGCGCGGTCGACCACGGCTTCGGCGGCGTCCACCTCCGCCCGGCAGGCGGCCAGCTCGAACTTGGTGTTCTGGAAGTGCGCCACCGGCTGACCGAAAACGGTTCGGCCCCTGGTGTATTCGAGGGCGAACCGGATCGCCGACTTGGCTTGGGCGTAGGCGCCGACCGCGATGGACAGGCGCTCCTGCGGCAGGTTCTGGCCGAGGTAGGCGAAGCCCTGGTGCGCCTCGCCGAGCAGGTCGGCCACCGGCACCCGCACATCGGTGAAGGACAGTTCGGCGGTGTCGGACACCTTCAGCCCGAGCTTGTCGAGCTTGCGGCCGACCGCGTACCCGGGCGAGGTGGTGTCGACGACGAACAACGAGATCCCGTGGCGGCGATCGGTCCCCGACGGCGGGGCGGTCCGCGCGCACACGATCACCCGGTCGGCGTGCACGCCACCGGTGATGAAGGTCTTCGCCCCGTTGAGCACGTAGTGGGTGCCGTCCTCGGACAGCTGCGCGGTCGTGCGCATCCCGGCCAGGTCGGACCCTGTGCCGGGCTCGGTCATCGCGATGGCGAACATGATCTCGCCCGAGACGAATCCGGGCAGCCAGCGCTGCTTCTGTTCGTCGGTCGCGAGGTTCTTCAGGTACGGCAGGCACAGGCCCACGTGCACGCCCGACCCGCCGAAAGACACACCGGCCCTGGCGGTTTCCTCCATGAGGATCGCCTGGAACTTGAACGAGTCGATCCCTGCGCCGCCGTACTCCTCGGGCACCTCGATCCCGAAAACCCCCAGCTCGGCCAGCGAGCGGTAGAACTCGCGCGGCACGATGCCCGCCTCGTACCACTGGTCGTAGACCGGCACGACCTGCGACTCGATGAACGCGCGCGCGGTCTTGCGAAACGCCTCGTGCTCATCGGTGAAAACTGTGCGCTGCATTGAAACTGGTCTCCCGCGATTCAGAGACGGCGTCCGCCGTCGACGTACAGGGTTTGGCCGGTGACGAATCCGGCCTCGTCGGAGGCGAGGAACGCGACCACGTTGGCGATGTCGTCGGGGGTCCCGACCCGGCGCAGCGGCGTGATCTCGGCGGTCTTGGCCTGCAGTTCCTCGGCGCTGACGCCGATCCGGGCCGCGGTGGCCGCGGTCATCTCGGTGGCGATGAAGCCGGGCGCGACGGCGTTGACGCGGATGCCGAACGGGCCGAGTTCCATGGCCAGCGTGCGGGTCAGCCCCTGGATGCCCGCCTTGGCCGCGGCGTAGTTGGCCTGTCCTCGATTGCCCAGCGCCGACACGCTCGAGGTGTTGACGATCGCGCCGCCGCCGCGCTCGACCATGTGCTGCTGGGCGGCCTTGCTGCACAGGAACGCCCCGCGCAGGTGTACGGCCATGACGGTGTCCCAGTCGTCCACCGACATCTTGAACAGCAGGTTGTCGCGCAGCACGCCGGCGTTGTTCACCAGCACGTCGAGCGAGCCGAGCTCGGCGACCGTGCGCGCCACCGCCGCGGCCACCGAATCCTCGTCGGCGACATCGCAACCGAGCCCGATCGCGGTGCCGCCCGCGGCGTTGATCTTGCCCGCGGTCAGCACGGCCGCGTCGGCGTCGAGGTCGACGACGGCGACGGCGTGCCCGGCGGCCGACAGCCGGGCGGCCGTGGCCGCGCCGATGCCGCGGGCCGCCCCGGTGACGAATGCGGTTCTGTGGGTCATGGTTCGTACTCCTCTGTCAGACGATGGCGTTCACGCCGGTGAGGGCGCGGCCGATGAGCAGTTTCTGGATCTGGGTGGTGCCCTCGTAGAGGGTCAGCACACGGGCGTCGCGCAGGTACTTGGCGACCGGGTACTCGTCGATGTAGCCGTAGCCGCCGAAGACCTGGATCGCGTTGTTGGCCGCCTTGACCGCGGCTTCGGAGGCGAACAGCTTCGCCATCGAGGCGGCGGTGCCGAACGGCTCGCCCCGGTCGACGAGATCGGCGGCGCGCCAGGCCAGCAGTCGGGCGGCCTCGGTCTCCACCGCGATGTCGGCGAGCAGTTCCTGGACCAGCTGGTAGCCCGCGATCGGCTTGCCGAACTGTTCGCGCTCGCCCGCGTAGCGCACCGCGGCCTCGAGGCAGGCGCGGGCCAGGCCGACACAGCCGGCGGCCACCCCCATCCGGCCCTTGTCCAGCGCCGCCATCGCGATGCGGAAGCCCTGACCCTCCTCGCCCAGGCGCAGCGCGTCGGGCACCCGGACACCGTCGAGGACCAATTCGGCGGTGGCCTGCCCGCGCAGGCCGAGCTTGCCCTTGATCTCGGTCCGGCCGAAGCCGGGCGCGTCGGTCGGGACGAGGAAGGCGGTCACCCCCTTGGGCCCCGGTCCCCCGGTGCGCGCGAAGACCAGCGCGACATCGGCCCAGGTGCCGTTGGTGATGAAGATCTTGGTGCCGTCGATGACCCAGTCCGACCCGTCCCTGGTGGCGCGGGTGATCAGGTTCGCCGCGTCGGACCCGGTCCCCGGCTCGGTCAGCGCGAAGCATCCGAGCTGCTCGCCCGCGCACAGCGGCGGCAGGACGCGGCGCTTCTGCTCCTCGGTGCCGTAGGTCGCGATCGACTTGCCGACCAGACCCAGCGAGACCGACACGATGCCGCGGACCGCGCTGTCGCCCCGACCGAGCTCCTCCAGCAGCACGCAGTAGGCCAGCGCGTCACCGCCGGAGCCGCCGTACTCCTCGTCGATCCCGATGCCGAGGAAGCCCAGCGCGCCGAGTTTGCCGACGATGGCCGGGTCGACCGATTCCTGCCGATCCCAGTGCGCGGCGTGCGGCACGACTTCCTTGTCCACCCATGTGCGGGCGAGCTCGCGCAGGTCGCTGTGCGCTTGCGTGAGTGCGAGATCCATCGGACCACTCCTGAACCAAACGGTGTTAGGTTTACTCGGGCACCGTATCCTAACGCCGTTCGGTTAATCAAGGGCCGAATCGGCGATCGGTGATACCGTTCGAAGCCCTATCGGACCCGAGCAGACGAGGAGTGGCGCATGGCGAGGCCGCGCGTACCGCTGTTGAGCCGCGAACGCATTCGCGACACCGCGCTGGCCATGGTCGACCGCGACGGCCTCGCCGAGGTCTCCATGCGCAAGCTGGCCGCCGAACTCGGCGTGCAGGCCGCCTCGCTCTACGGCCACTACCCGAACAAGGACGACCTGTTCGACGACATCGCGACGGGCATCATGAGCCACGTCGACACCTCGGCCTTCGACACCATGGCCTGGGACGACGGCCTGGCAGCCTGGGCCCGCAGCTACCGCTCGGCGCTGGTCGCACACCCGAATTTCGTGCCCTACCTCGCGGCGGGCCCCGGCCGCCGGGCGGAGAACCTGCGCGCGGCCGACGCCGTGCACGGTGGGCTGGTCGGCGCGGGCTGGCCACCGCGCTACGCGACCATGATCGGCGCGGCCACCCGCTACCTGGTGATGGGCTCGACGGTCGGTTCGTTCGCGGGCGGATTCGCCGACGACGTACAGGTCTACCGGGATCGCTACCCGCACCTGAACCAGGCGCACCTGCTGCGCGCGATCGCCGACGAGATCGATGACGACAGCTTCGAACTGGCCCTGACCTCGTTCATCGCCGGCCTGCGCGGCACCTACGCGAGCGTCGTCGGCCCCGATTGAGCCCGGACGCGACGACGGGACCGGTGGCGTCTACGCAATCGCTCCCTTGCGCCACCGGTCCCGTCGCCGAGCCCCCCGTCTCGGGGGTTCGCCTACATCGAGGCGATCAGCCGATCGACGCGCTCGTCGACCGACCGGAACGGATCCTTGCACAACACGGTGCGCTGCGCTTGATCGTTCAACTTCAAATGCACCCAGTCGACCGTGAAATCGCGCCCGGCTTCCTGCGCGGCAGTGATGAAGTCACCGCGCAGCTTGGCGCGCGTGGTCTGCGGCGGGGTCTCCACCGCGGCGTCGACGGCCTCGTCCTCGGTGATCCGCTTGGCCAGCCCCTTGCGCTGCAGCAGATCGAAGACGCCGCGACCCCGCTTGATGTCGTGGTAGGCCAGGTCGAGCTGGGCGATCTTCGGATCCGACAGCTCCATGCTGTAGCGGTCCTGGTAGCGCTGGAACAGCTTGCGCTTGATCACCCAGTCGATCTCGGTGTCGACCTTGGCGAAGTCCTGCGCCTCGACGGCGTCGAGAGTGCGGCCCCACAGATCCACCACCGCGTCGACCTGCGGGTCGCGGTCACGGTTGCGCAGGTGCTCGACGGCGCGGGCGTAGTACTCGCGCTGGATCTCGAGCGCGCTGGCCTGCCTGCCACCGGCCAGCCGCACCGGACGGCGGCCGGTCAGATCGTGGCTGACCTCGCGGATCGCCCGGATCGGGTTGTCGAGGGCGAAGTCGCGGAACGAGACGCCCGCCTCGATCATCTCCAGCACCAGCGACGCGGTGCCCACCTTGAGCATCGTCGTCGGCTCGGCCATGTTGGAGTCGCCCACGATCACGTGCAGACGCCGGTACTTCTCGGCGTCGGCGTGCGGCTCGTCGCGGGTGTTGATGATCGGGCGCGAGCGGGTGGTCGCCGAGGAGACGCCCTCCCAGATGTGCTCGGCGCGCTGGGACAGGCAGAACGTGGCTGCCTTGGGCGTCTGCAGGACCTTGCCCGCACCGCAGATGAGCTGGCGGGTGACCAGGAACGGCAGCAACACGTCCGAGATCCGGGAGAACTCACCCGCGCGGACCACGAGAAAGTTCTCGTGGCAGCCGTAGGAGTTGCCCGCGGAGTCGGTGTTGTTCTTGAACAGGTAGATGTCGCCGCCGATGCCTTCCTCGGCGAGGCGCTGTTCGGCGTCTATCAGCAGGTCCTCCAGCACCCGCTCACCGGCCCGGTCGTGGGTGACCAACTGCACCAGGCTGTCGCATTCTGCGGTGGCGTACTCGGGATGCGATCCGACGTCGAGGTACAACCTGGCACCGTTTCGAAGGAAGACATTAGAGCTACGGCCCCAGGACACCACCCGGCGGAACAGGTACCGGGCCACCTCGTCGGGGGACAGCCGACGGTGACCGTGGAAGGTGCATGTCACACCGAACTCGGTCTCGATCCCCATGATTCGTCGCTGCACACTATCGACACTACAGCCATGACCAGGGCCCGCGCGGCGCTCCGGACATCCCATTCGCATACGTGTTCACAACGATTCGGACAGCGAACGACCCCGGCGAGCACGACGAGAACGGGCCCGTGGACCGGAGCGGTCCGCGGGCCCGTTCATGATCGTGACGGCGGGGTCTACTCCCCCGCGCCGTCCTCGGGCTCGGGCAGCTTCGCCTCGGTCACGGCTGTCGCCTTCGGCGTACCGAGCGCCTTCTGCAGGGCGGGACCCTGCAGCCGGCGGAACGCCCGGCGCGGCCGGGACTGCTCGAGGGTGGCCACCTCGAGCGAGGACTCACCGAGGGCGCGCTTGTCCTTGTCGGCCTCGGGCTGACCCGCCTGCAGCGCCCCGATGGCCACCTTCAGCGCGTCGTCCAGGGACAGACCGGGCTTGTAGGCGGCCTTGAGCGCGGTCAGGATGGGCTCGGTGGTGCCGCCCATGACGACGTACTCGCGTTCGTCGACGATCGACCCGTCGAAGGTGATCCGGTACAGCACCGAGGTCGGCGACTGCTCCGGATACCCGACCTCGGCGACGCACAGCTCCACCTCGTAGGGCTTGAGCTGATCGGTGAAGATCGAGCCCAGGCTCTGCGCGTAGAGGTTGGCCAGGCCACGGCCGGTGACATCGCGCCGGTCGTACTGATAGCCCTTGAGGTCGGCCTGCAGGATGCCACCGCGGCGCAGGGCCTCGAACTCGTTGTACTTGCCGACCGCGGCGAAGCCGATGCGGTCGTAGAGTTCGCTGACCTTGTGCAACGTCGCCGAGGGGTTCTCGGCGACGAACAGCACGCCCTTGTCGTACACGAGCACCACCACGCTGCGACCACGACCGATGCCCTTGCGGGCGAGCTCGGTCTTGTCGCGCATGATCTGCTCGGCCGAGGCGTAATACGGCAGCGTCATAGGACGGCGCCCCCTTCTTCCGCGGCTTCCCGGTCGGCGATCACACCGCGGGCGATCTCGGCCAGGCGGTCCTCGGCCACCTCGGCCGCGCCCTCGGCGTCGATCACCACCGCTGTCGGGTAGATCCCGCGCAGCATGTCCGGACCACCGGTGGCGGTGTCGTCGTCGGCGGCGTCGAACAGCGATTCCACCGCGACCCGCAGCGCCCGGTCCTGATCGATGCCACGCTGGTAGAGCTTCTTCAGCGAGGACTTCGCGAACATCGAACCGGAGCCGACAGCGGTGTAGCCGAACCGCTCCTCGCTGCGTCCGCCGACCACGTCGTAGGACACGATGCGACCCGAACGGTCCTGGTCGGTGATCTGGTCGTCGAACCCGACCAGGATCGGCACGACAGCCAGCCCCTGCATGGCGGCGGGCAGGTTGTCGCGGACCATCTTCGACAGCTTGTTGGCTTTACCGTCGAAGGTCAGCGGCACGCCTTCGATCTTCTCGTAGTACTCGAGCTCCACCGCGAACAGCCGGATCATCTCGATCGCGATGCCCGCGGTGCCCGCGATACCGGCCGCCGAGAAGGTGTCGGTGATATAGACCTTCTCGGTGTCGCGGCTGGCCAGCAGGTTGCCCATGGTGGCCCTGCGGTCGCCCGCGATGAGCACGCCACCCCGGTAGGTGACCGCGACAATGGTGGTGCCGTGCGGCGCCAGATCCTTGGCCGCGGTCAGATCCGAGGCACCGAACCTGTTGCCGGGCAACAGGTCCGGTGCGTGCATGCGGAGATGTTCGGTGAACGAGGAGAGAGCCTGCCCCGCGTGGAGGCGCAACGGGTCACCTGAGGTCACTGGCCGCCCTTCTGCACATACGCCCGCACGAAGTCCTCGGCGTTCTCCTCGAGCACGTCATCGATCTCGTCGAGCAGGTCGTCGGTTTCCTCCGCGAGCTTCTCGCGGCGCTCCTGACCCGCCGCGTCTACACCCTCGGGACCCTCGTCCTCGTCGCCACCCCCGGCGCGCTTGGTCTGCTCTTGTGCCATGGCAGCCGACCTCCTCTTTCCTCATCATGACCGCGACCTTTCGGATGAGCACGGTCGGCGATCATGAGCGATGTTCGTGCTCGTCCCACAACCCTACCGAGCCGATCGGACAAGGTGGTCTATTAGCGATCGGATTGTCGCTCTGTCGTGCCGGAAAACGCCTCAGTGGGTGAGCTGGTCGACCAGCTCCGCGGCCGTCTGGGCGGCGTCGAGCAGCTTCCCGACGTGCGCTTTCGTGCCGCGCCGCGGCTCCAGGGTCGGGATCCGCACCAGTGAATCACCACCCAGGTCGAAGATCACCGAATCCCAACTGGCGGCGGCGATATCGGCGCCGAATCGGCGTAGGCACTCGCCGCGGAAGTACGCGCGGGTGTCGGTCGGCGGCTTGGTCATCGCGTCGAGCACCTGCTGCTCGCTGACGAGGCGCTTCATCGAGCCGCGCGCCACCAACCGGTTGTAGAGACCCTTGTCCAGGCGCACATCGGAGTACTGCAGGTCCATCAGGTGCAGCTTGGGGGCGGCCCAGCCGAGGCCCTCCCGGCTGCGCATGCCCTCGAGCAGGCGCAGCTTGGCGGGCCAGTCGAGCAGGTTGGCGCATTCCATCGGGTCGCGCTCGAGCAGGTCGAGCACCATCGCCCAGTTGTCGATGATGTCGAGCACCCGGGGGTCGTCGTTGCCCTCGCGGTGCACGAACTTGGCGACGCGCTCGTGGTAGAGCCGTTGCAGCGCAAGGCCGGTCAGCTCGCGGCCGTCGGCCAGCGCCACGGTGGCGCGCAGCGTCGGGTCGTGGCTGATCTGGTGCACGGCGGTCACCGGCCGGGCCAGCTGGAACTCCGAGAGGTCCTCGCCCGCCTCGATCAGGTCGAGCACCAGCGCGGTGGTGCCGACCTTGAGGTAGGTCGACATCTCGGCCAGGTTGGCGTCGCCGATGATCACGTGCAGGCGCCGGTACTTGTCGGCGTCGGCGTGCGGCTCGTCGCGGGTGTTGATGATGCCGCGCTTGAGCGTGGTCTCCAGCCCGACCTCGACCTCGATGTAGTCCGCGCGCTGGGACAGCTGGAAGCCCGCGTGGTCGCCGGACTGGCCGATGCCGACCCGGCCGGACCCGCAGATCACCTGGCGGGAGACGAAGAACGGCGTCAGCCCTGCGATGATGTGGCTGAACGGGGTGTCGCGGTTCATCAGGTAGTTCTCGTGGGTGCCGTAGGAGGCGCCCTTGCCGTCGACGTTGTTCTTGTACAGCTGCAGGCGCGGGGCACCGGGGACGCTGGAGGCGTGCCGGGCGGCGGCCTCCATCACCCGCTCGCCCGCCTTGTCCCAGATCACCGCGTCGAGCGGGTCGACCACCTCGGGTGCGGAGTACTCCGGGTGCGCGTGGTCGACGTAGAGCCGGGCGCCGTTGGTGAGGATCATGTTGGCCGCGCCGACCTCGTCGGCGTCGATCACGGGAGCGGGGCCGCTCATCCGGCTCAGGTCGAAACCACGCGCGTCACGCAGCGGGGATTCCACCTCGTAGTCCCAGCGCGTGCGCTTGGCCCGCGGTACGCCCTCGGCGGCGGCGTAGGCGAGAACGGCCTGGGTGGAGGTGAGGATCGGGTTGGCCGTCGGCTCCGTGGGGGTCGAGATGCCGTACTCGACCTCGATTCCGATGATGCGCTGCATGCTGTCGAGCCTAGGCGACGCGTCCGACCCGCACCGGCATCTCGGCCCAGCGGCCCGCGGCGCCCCAGCTCACCCGGGTGCGCGCAGGCCGGTCAGCGGCCGGGCGAGGGCACCCGCGGCCTGATCCGGGCGCGGTGCACGATGTTCCACCTGCGGCCGGTACCCGACGAGCCCGAACGGCTGGTCGGTCGCCCGATACGGGTCGATGTCCGCGGCCGGCTCACCCCGGTCGATCCCGTGCGCGAGGATCACCACGACCACCGCCCGGCGGGTGCCGACCCGGCGCCGACGCGCCTCGCGACATCCGGATCGAGCTGCGCCTCGGCCGTCGTGCCGCGCAAAGCCGCTGCGCGACCAGGGAATTCGGTGACGCGACAGAGCTCGGTGACGAACGCGACGAGGTCGTCTTCGACCACGCCGGGTGTCGGGTTCGGGCATCCGGCGAGCGACGGCCTCGGCGTGGGCCTCCCTCGTCGGCTCGGCCAGGGAGCGCCACCCTCGGGCGATGGCGCTCTCGGCGACGCCCGAGCGGGTGGCCATGCCTCGATCGTCGACCGGCCGTAGCCGCTCTCCTCCAGGATCTCGGCGTCGGCCCGCAGACCCTCGCCGCGCACCCGGCCCCCGGTCCGCGAACCCCCGGTGTTACCCATGTCACCTCCGCGACGACTTCGTCCTCGCGGCCCACACCGTGGCGCGCCACCTTCGCGGCGGTGACCGCGTCCGACACCGTGCTGATCGGCCACAGCATCGGCAGTGTCGAGGTGGCGCGCATGCGCATGCGGTACGAGAGCAGGCTGTTCGCGGCGGCGTTCAGCTCGGCGCGCGCCCCGACGGCCACATCGAACTGCCGAAGGCCGTCACCGCGCTGGAAGAGGCGCTGGCACAGCGCGACCGAGGCACCTCCGCCGGGTCCCCCGCTCGGCGGACCCGAAGTGGTCCTCGCGGGCGATCCGGCGGCCGGATCGCGCCGAGATACTCGATGCCATGAGCGAATCCGTGCACCAGCTCACCCCCGAGGTGACCGACCGGCCGACCAGGTTGCTCGCGCTCGATGTCCTGCGGGGCATCGCGATCCTGGGCACCCTCGGCACCAATATCTGGATCTTCACCGACCCGGCCGGGCTGATCGGCTACATCGGCAGTCTCGGCGGGGTGGCCACGGACGGCTGGATGTGGACCGAGCGGGTGCTCCAGCAGCTGGCCCAGGGCAAGTTCCTCGGGCTGCTGACGGTGATGTTCGGGATCGGGCTGGCGATCCAGCAGGATTCGGCCCGGCGCGGTGGGCGCCGCTGGCCGGGGCGCTATCCCGTGCGGGCGGGGCTGCTGTTCCTGGACGGCCTGGTGAACTTCCTGTTCGTCGCCGAGTTCGATGTGCTGATGGGCTACGCGGTCACCGGCCTCGTCGTCGCGTATCTCCTGGCGACCAGCGAACGGGCCCGACGCCGCTGGCTCATCGTCGCGGCCTCGGTCCACGTGACGATGCTGACCGCGATCGCGGCCGCCCTGGCCTTCGCGCCCGCCACGGAACCGTCGGCCCCCGAGCCGCTGGAGCCGAATCCCTACGCGGACGGCTCTTTCTGGGATCTGGTGCTGTTCCGGCTCGACCATGCCGGGACCTTCCGGGTGGAGGCGATTTTCGTCTTCCCGATGTCGGTGGCGCTGTTCCTGCTCGGCGCCCGGCTGTATCGCGCCGGGGTGTTCCAGCCCGCCGGGGCGCGGATCCGCAGGTGGCTGCTCGTGCTCGGCTTCGGCGTCGCGGCGCCGCTGGACTTCACGGTCGGTGTCTTCGGCGGCGGCGACCTGGTGCTGCTCACCCGCTACGGCACCGCGCCGTTCGTGGCACTGGGCATCCTCGCCGCGGTCGCGGAGTTCTACCTGCGCCGCTCGCGGGTCGGTTATGTGGGCGCCCGGCTCGGCGAGGTCGGCCGCACCGCGCTCAGCTGCTACATCCTGCAGAACCTGATCGCCGGAATACTCTGCTACGGCTGGGGTTTCGGGCTCGCGGCGCGGGTCTCGGCGTCGGCGCGGGTGCCGTTCACGATCGGGATCTACCTGCTGGTGGTCGTCCTGATCACGGCCTTCGCCCACCTCTGGTCGCGCCGGTTCGAGCGCGGCCCGGTCGAATGGCTGTGGCACCGCACCTATCGGCTGCTCACGCCGGCGGAGTGAGTCAGCGCAGCCGCTCCGCCGGTGGCGGGGCGGCATCGGGGGCGACCAGCAGGTCGGCCACCAGCGAATCCCGTTGCAGCGGAACGCCGAGACTGCGGGCGTTGCCCTCGAACAGCGACAGCACCGATTCGGTCAGGATGCCCTGCACCTGTTCGGTCGAGAGCACCGGTTCCGGATCGGCGCGCCAGCTGGCCACCACGCCGTCGACGAGGCCGACCATGCCGAAGGCCATCGGCCGAGCGCGGGCCGGGTCGATCCCGAAGCGGGCCAGGGTGGCGGCGAACATGTCGGCCAGCTGCCCGCCCACCTCGCGCCCGGCACCGGCCAGGGTGGCGGCGCCGGTGCCGTCGGGCGCGGCGTCACCGAGGAAGCGGTGCAGGTTGGGGTGGCGTTCGATCCAGCCGAGGTAGGTGCCGATGGCGCCGCGCACCGCGTCCTTGAGCGTCCCGTCCGGCTCCAGCGCGGGCAGCAGCTCCGCGAGCAGCAGCTCCAGGATGCGCTGGCGGGCGAGCGCGTCGAGTTCGGCGCGGCCGCCGACGTGGCGGTACACCACCGGGCGGGGCAGGCCCAGATGCTCGGCGATCAGCTGCACCGAGATCTCGAGCCCGTGCTCGTCGATCACCTCGATGGCGGCATCGATCATCTCCGCGCGGCGGCGGGCCTTGTGGCCGTGCCAACGAGTGGCGCGCCCGTCACCGACGGGCTGCGCGTCCTGAGCGGAGGGTGCAGTCACAGTGCCAACGATACCCGGACCAGCGATGACCGTGACACAGCGTTCCACCAACCACGGGTAGTCGATCGGTATGCTCGGCGGCATGTGGTCCCGGGCAGTGCTGTTGGCGTACGCGGTGCTCGCGTGCGTGCTGCCCGCCTTCGTGCTCCTGACGACACCGGGCGGCGACGCCGCCCGCATGCTCGCCATCGGCGCGGTCGCCGCGGCCATGGTGTGCGCGCTGGTCGCGATCACCACCCACCGGCAGCTGCCGATCCGGGTCGCGGCCGCCGGGCCGCCGCGCTCGGCCCAGCGCCGCCTGCGCGGTTCCTTTCTGCGACAGAGCAATCCGGACGCCGCGGGTCGTCCACGCCCGCGAGCACCGGGGATCGATCACCACTGACCGGTAGCGCCGTACGCGCCTCCGGTCGGCCGCCGTGATCCCACTCCCCCTTTCGTGCGCTCACGCGCACGCTGTCCGGACAGGTCGTTCCGTCATGCTCGATGTCGTGTACTTTCCGGTGTCCGCCGCGCTCTGGTGCTGGCACCGCCTCCTCGCCCTCCCCCTCGGACCCGCCGACGGCCTCGCCTGGCTACTGGCCGTGGTCGCCCTCGTCGTCACCGTTCGCGCCCTGCTGATCGTCCCGGCGCTGCGGCAGGCCCGGTCCCAGGCCACGCTGCGGGCCCTGCAACCGCAGCTCGACAAGATTCGCGCCCAGCACCCCGACGACCAGCGCGCTCAGGCCGAGAAGATCCGGGCGCTGCACCGCGAGCACGGTGTCCGCCTGTTCGGCGGGTTCGTTCCGATGATCGCCCAGGCCCTGGTGTTCCTCGGCCTGTTCCATGTCCTGCGCTCGTTCGACCGGACCGGCGCCGCCGCGGTCGGCCCGTTCGCCTCGACCGACTCCCCGCTCTCGCCCGCGGTCAATCGCGCGACCCCGAACTACCTGTTCGGCGTCCCCGACGTCCACGCCTTCCTGGACGCGAGGCTGTTCGGCGCGCCTCTGTCGGCGACGCTGACCGGGGCGGGCGAACTGATCGGCGCGGTCGCCGCGCTCGCGATTCCGCTGGTGCTGATCACCGCGCTCGCCACCCACCTGACGGCTCGGCTGACGCCGCCCGCCCAGGACGGGACGGCCGCGATCCTGCGCCGGCTGTCGCTGTGGGTGTTCCCGGCGGGCGCGCTGGTGAGCGGGGCGATCCTGCCCGTCGCCGTGCTCACCTACTTCGCCACGAACGCGGCGTGGACCTGCGGTCAGCAGTATCTTTTCCGCCGCACGCTCGACGCCGAGGCCGCCGCCGTGGCGGCTCAGTCGGCCGCGCGGGCCCGGGCGGCGGCGCCGCGACCGGGGGTGAAGCCGAGGCGGCAGCGCCGCTGAGACGGGTTACTCTCGGGCCGTGGCTGTGAACCCGGAGTCGGAACTGCTCGCCGTGTACGACGCCGCCGGTGCGGTGATCGGCGCGGCCGAGCGGGGCACCGTCTATCGCGAGGGCCTCTGGCACGCCAGCGCGGGCGTGCTGGTGCGCTCCGGCGACGGTCGCCGGATCTACGTCCATCGGCGCACCGACAGCAAACTCGTCTTCGCCGGCCTGCACGACTGTCTGGCCGGTGGCGTGGTCGACGCGGGCGAGGATCCGGCCGACACCGCACGACGCGAACTCCACGAGGAGCTCGGCATCGCCACCGGCACCGCACTCCCTGTGCGCGCCACCGCGTCCTGGGACGGCAGCTGGGCGGGCAGACCACTGCGCTGCCATCTGTTCGGCTACGAGGTCCGCTACGACGGTCCGGTCCGCCACCAGCCGTCCGAGATCGCGGACGGCTGGTGGTGGACCGACGCCGAACTCCGTGCGCACCTGGACGATCCGGCGTGGCCCTTCGTCCCCGACACCAGGCTGCTGCTCGGCGACCTGCTGACTCAGTAGACGACCACCTGCCAGGTCTGCATGCTGAACGGCAGGTCACAGGCAGTTTCGGAGTGGAAGCCGCCGAAGGCGGGCTGCCCGTACCGTTCGTAGCTGCTGAACCAGTTCCACCACGCCCAGCAGGTGACCCGCACCTGGTGCCAGACCGGGTCGCCGCACTGGGAGAAGGCGCCGGTGCCGGCGATGGGGTTCACCGAGCAGTGCCCCGGCGGTTGCGCCTGGACGGGTCCGGCGAGCAGGGTCGAGGCACCGATCAGACCGGCGGCCGTGGCTCCTACAGCGATCTTGCGAAGCGATTTCATGACAACCTCCCACCGCGTGGAGTTCCCGCTGTCGAACCCGCCGGCGATCCACGTTCGGTTCGATATCCGCCTCGGGACACCGTGTCCCGATGATGTGAGCTACATCAGGTAAATCGCGTTCGCTGTTACGGCCGTGCCCGAATAGTTATCCGTTGGCTATCGCCGGATCAGTCGAGGGAGCGCAGTGATTCCTCGTCGCGGGCCACCACCGCGCCGCCATCGGCGGTGAGCACGATGGGTCGCTGGATCAGCTTGGGGTGCTCGGCGAGTGCGGTCAGCCACCGGTCGACATCGGCGTCGGTGCGTCCCCAGTCCGCCATGCCGAGGTCCTTGGCGATCTGCTCGCCGGTGCGCGTGATGTCCCACGGCTGCGCGCCGAGCCGGGCCAGCACCGCACGCAGTTCGGCGACCGTCGGCGGATCCTCGAGGTAGCGGCGCACCGTGTACTCGACTCCGGCGGCGTCCAGGTGCGCGGTGGCGTTACGACTCTTCGTGCAGCGGGGGTTGTGCCAGATCTCGGTCATCCCCGCAGCGTAGTAGGCGGGTGCGGACGCGGACTGCGGGCGCGGGCGCACCGGCCGATACTGGAGCCATGACCGATACCGCGCCCTCCGAAAACCCCTACGGCACACCGACAACCACCGGTCCCGAACCGATCCGCCCCTCCCAGGGCCGGGTCAACACGATCGTCCGCGCCCTGCTGAAGGTGCCGGTGCTGTCCGGCATCGTGGGCAAGCGGCTGGCCACCTTGCAGGTCACCGGCCGCAAGTCCGGCAAGGTCTACGAGGTCCCGGTCGCCTACACCGTCCACGACGGCACCCTGCTGATCGGCACCGCGCTGCGCCCGTGGGTGAAGAACCTGCTCGGCGGCGCCGAGGTGCGCCTGTCCCGTGGCCGGACTCCCGAATCCTTCACCGCCACAGTGCATTCCGACGAGCAGGGCGTGCTGGAACTGTACACGATCATCGCCCGCGACAACAAGCAGAACGCCAAGTTCAACGGCATCGGCTTCACCGCCGACGGCGAGCCGTCCCAGGCCGACATCTACCAGACCTGGCAGCAGGGCGGCGTGGTCGTCGAACTCACTCCGCGCTGACCGCGCGCACGGCGACGGCCCGGCGCAACCGCTCCGCCGGGCCGTCGGCGCGTCCGGCTACTTGCCGCCCTCGGTCGGCGTCACCTGCGCGGGCTGGAATCCCGTCCCGGTGACGTCGATCCCGGCGGCCCGCAGTTGATCGAGAGCCCTGGTGACGTACTCGGTGGTGTAGGCGTCGGCGCCGGGGTCCTTCGTCAGCACCGTCGCGCCCTCGGCGTTCTTGGTCTCCTTGGCGATGGTCACCGTGCGATCCCAGGCCGCCTTGTCGACGGTGCCGATCCCGGCGGGCGAGGGCCAGATCAGCTTGTTCACCTCGTTGATCTGCCACTGCTGATGCCCGGCGCCCAGCGTCGCGCCCGCCGCGACGGTGATGTCACGGCACTTGTCGAGATTGTCCCGGCAGAATGCCCAGCCCTTCAGGGAAGCGACCAGGAACTTCACGGTCTGCTCCTGGTACTTCGCATCCTTCAGCTTCTCGGTGTTGGCCCACAGCGCGTCCTGCAGCATCGCCACGCCTTCGGCGTTCCAGTCGATGGCGTTGAAGTCGTCGGCGGTGTAGAGCTTTCCGGTGGTGGGGTTCTTCGTCTCGAGCAACTGGGCGTACTCGTTGTAGGACATGGCCTGGGCGGCCGCGATGTCCTTGGCGAGGAAGGCGTTCATGTCGAACTGCTGCTGGACCAGTTTCACGTCCTCGGCCGGGTCGATGCCGGCTTTGGTCATCCCCGCGAAGAGCTCGAACTCGTTGCCGTAGCCCCAGTTTCCGACGGTCTTGCCGCGCAGCGCGGCGGGTCCGGTGATGTTGTCGGCCTTGAACGAGACCTGCTTGGTGCCCGAGCGCTGGAACACCTGCGCGATCTCGGTGATGCCCGCACCCGCCTCCCGCGAAGCCAGCGCCTTGGGCACCCAGGCCACGGCGTAGTCGGCCTGTCCCTGGGCGAGCACGGTCTGCGGGACGATGTCGGTGCCGCCGTCGAGGATCTCCACCGACAGCCCCTGCTCCCGGTAGAACCCCTGGTCGACGGCGGCCAGATAGCCGGCGAACTGGCCCTGCTTGAACCACTGCAACTGCAGTTTCACCTTGGTGAGACCGTCGGCGGTGGTCTCCGAAGCGGTGTCGGTGGTGCTGCAGCCGGTCAGCGCGGCGGCGGCGAGCGCGGCCAGCGCCAGACAACGGCGCAGCCGGAGTGCGGTCGTGCTCATGGATGGATCTCCCTCATCGGATGGTGGACAGCAGGGGTGTTCTGGGCCGGCGGGTGAGTTGTTCGAGCAGCAGAACGGCGAGCAGGAACACCAGCCCGACCGCCATCGCGCCCACGACGTACGCCCAGGCCCTGGGGTAGGCGGTATTGGCGGCGGCGGAGGTGATCCGGCTCCCCAGCCCGTTCTGCAGGCCGCCGAAGTACTCGGCGACGACGGCCGCGATGACCGCGCCGGGCGCGGCGATCCGCAGGCCGGTGAACAGGTGCGGCAGCGCGGCGGGCAGCCGCACGGCGCGGGTGAGCTGCCAGCCGGTCGCGGCGTAGGAGCTCATCAGGTCGGCCTGCACCTTCGGCACCTCGCGCAGCCCGCGCGCGGTGCTGACGAATACCGGGAAGAACACGACGATGGTGACGACGAGGCGACGCGGTGTCTCCGTCGTGGTCGAGTACATCGTGTTCAGCAGCGGCGCGAGCGCCACGATGGGCACCGCGGCCGCGGCGGCGGCCAGCGGGGTGAGCAGACCGTCGACGATCCGGAACCGCACCGCGAGGACGGCGGCGGCGATGCCGAGCACGGTCCCGAGCACGAACCCGACCAGCGCGTTGGCCCCGGTCGCCAGCGCGGCGTCCAGGATCCGGCCCGCGTTGGCGACGAACTGTTCGGCGATCGCGCTCGGTGCGGGCAGCAGGAACGACGGCACCCCCGCCACCACGGTGAGCACCTGCCACAGCACCAGCACGACGACACCCACCACGATCGGCGGCAGCCAGGTCCTCATGGCAGGTCCCGTCCGGCCACGGCATGCTCCGCGGGCTCCCCGCGCAGCGCCGCGCGCACGGCGGCCACGGCGGCGAAGAACTCCGCCGAGGACCGCACATCGGCACCGGTGTCGCGCCCCCACCCGCCGGTGGGCACGATGTCGCTGATCCGGCCGGGTCGCGCCGACAGCACCACCACCCGATCCGACAGGTACACCGCTTCGGGAATCGAGTGCGTCACGAACACCACCGCGGCCCCGGTCTCGCCCGCGATCCGCAGCAGTTCGCCCTGCATCCGTTCCCTGGTCATCTCGTCGAGCGCGCCGAAGGGCTCGTCCATCAACAGCAGCGCCGGGGTGCGCGCCAGCGCCCGCGCGATCGCGACCCGCTGCTGCATGCCCCCGGACAGTTCGGCCGGATAGCGATCGGCGAACTCGGTGAGCCCCGCCATCGCCAGCAGTTCGGCACTGCGTGCCCGGCGCTGCGCCTTGGGCACCCGGTGCAGTTCCAGCGGCAGTTCGACGTTGGCGGCGACGGTGCGCCAGTCGAGCAGCCCCGCCTGCTGGAAGGCGATGCCGTAGTCCTGGTCGATCCTGGCCTGCCGGGCGGACTTGCCGTGCACGGTGACGGTGCCGCCGCTCGGTGTCTCCAGATCGGCGATGATCCGCAACAAGGTGGACTTGCCGCAGCCGGAAGGGCCGATGAGCGAGACGAATTCGCCCGGAGCGACGGTGAGCGAGACATCGGTGAGCGCGGTCACCGCACCGGCGGCGAAGGTCTTGCCGAGGTGGGTGAGCTCGACCGCCGGTGGCGCCGGGGCGCCGGCTGAGGTGGTCATGGGTACTTCTTCCTGGAAAGCGAGGTCTACGAGGAGGTGTCGCCGGTGCCCGGCGGATGGTTGTAGCGGCGCACGGCCAGCTCGACGAGTCCGACCAGCCCGGTCAGCACCACCCCGAGCAGGGCCGCGGCGATCACCGCCGCGTAGAGCCGGGCAGCGTCGCCGGTGGCCTGCTGGGAGAACACGATGATCTGGCGGCCGATCCCACCCGTGGTGCCGGTGGAGATCTCGGCGACCACCGCGCCGATCACGGACGCGGCGGCGGCCAATCGCAAGGCCGGCATCAGCGACGGCACCGCAGCGGGAAAACGCAAGCGCGTCAGGGTCGCCCACCACCCGGCCGAGCAACTGCGCAGCAGTTCCACCGAAGCCGCCGACGGCGCGTGCAGGCCGCGCAGCATGCCGATCGCGACGGGGAAGAACGCCAGATAGGCGGCGATCACCACGATGCTCATCCACGGCCGCCACGGTTGGCCGCCGATGGCGAGCCTGCCGCCCCACGCGGCCACCAACGGGGCCAGCGCGATCAGCGGAACGGTCTGCGAGAGCACGACATAGGGCAGGATGCCGCGTTCGAGCCAGCCGAACCGCTGCATCGCCACCGCGAGCCCGATCCCGACCACCGTGCCCAGCAGCAGCGCGAGCAGGGCCAGTATCAGGGTGAAGCCGGCGGTGCGCACCAGCGTCGTGCCGACGGTGCCGGTGCCGTCCGTCTCGCCCAGCACGGTCACCACCGCCCACACATGCGGCAGGGCGCCGTCACCGGTGCGCGGCAGCACCCGAACACCACCGATGCCGACGCCGTCGGCGGGCACGAGCAGCTTCACCAGCTCCCAGATCACGACGACCGAAGCGAACGCGGCGACCGCGTACGCGACGCGCGCCACCCGCGCGCGCCGCACCGTGGTGGCCCGGCCTGCCGCGGGCAGCACCGCCGTGGCATCGATCATGTTCGCGCTCATCGTCATTCGCGGTGCTCCCGCACCCGCACCGGCACCCGCTTGCGCGCGTACCGCTGCGCCGTCAGCGCCGAGGACAGCGCCACCGCCACGATCCCGGCCGAAGACGCGCCCCGGATCAGGGCGATGCCGACCGCGTTCATCCGACGTCCTTGGTCGCCGTGACGGGCCGGTGCAGGCGAGGCAGCACCTGCTCGCCGTAGGCCTCGAGAGTGGCCGTCTTCGCATCGTGTTGCAGGTACACGGCGAACTGGTCGACGCCGAGCTTGCCCAGTTCCCAGAGGCGGGCGAGCTGTTCGTCCGGCGGGCCGAGCAGACAGAACCGGTCGACGACCTCGTCGGGGACGAAGTCGGCGTGCGGATTGCCCGCTCGCCCGTGCTCGTTGTAGTCGTAGCCGTGCCTGCCCGCGACATAGTCGGTGAGCGAGGCCGGGATGTCGCCGTCCGCACCGTATTTCGCGACGAGGGCGGCCACATGATTGCCGACCATTCCGCCGAACCAGCGGCACTGCTCCCTGGCGTGCGCCAGCGCGGCGGCGGACCCGTCGGTGACGTAGGCGGGCGCGGCGACACAGATCTGCACCGAACGCGGGTCGCGGCCGGCGGCCTCGGCGGCACGCCGCACCTTGGCGACGGTCCACGCGACGATGTCGGGGTCGGCCAGTTGCAGAATGAACCCGTCGGCGACCTGGCCGGTGAGCTCGAGCGCCTTGGGCCCGTACCCGGCCACCCACACGTCGAGCCGGGATTCGGCCGCCCACGGGAACCGCACCTCGGTGTCGCCGATCCGGGCGCTGCGCCCGTTGCCGAGCTCCCGGATCACCTCCACCGATTCGCGCAGCGCCGCCAGGGAGGTCGGCCTGCCGCCGATCGCGCGCACCGCCGAGTCGCCGCGGCCGATGCCGCAGATGGTGCGGTTGCCGAACATCTCGTTGAGCGTGGCGAAGGTCGACGCGGTCACCGTCTGGTCCCGGGTGGCCGGATTGGTGACCATCGGACCCACCATCACCTTGCGGGTGGCCGCGAGAATCTGGCTGTAGATCACGTACGGCTCCTGCCACAGCAGGTGCGAGTCGAACGTCCACACATGCGAGAACCCGTGTGTCTCGGCCAGTCTGGCCAACTCGACCACCCGCGACGCGGGTGGGGTGCACTGCAGGACGACACCGATGTCCATGGCACTCTCCGTTTCCGATAGGGGTTCTTACAGGAGGTTCTGCGACAGCCCGCGCCGCACGAAACGTCCGTGCCCGGCGCGGCCGTGATAGGCGCCGTCGTCGACGATCACCCGGCCACGCGACAGGACGGTGTCGACGTGCCCGTCGATCTCGAAGCCCTCCCAGGCGGAGTGGTCCATGTTCATGTGGTGGGTCTTGCCGAGGCCGATGCTGGTGTGCCCGTTCGGGTCGTAGATCACCACGTCGGCGTCGGCGCCCGGGCTGATGACACCCTTGCGCGGATACATCCCGAACATCCGGGCCGGCGCGGTGCAGCAGACCTCCACCCAGCGCTCCAGCGACAGGCGCCCGTCCTTGACGCCCTGGAACAGCAGATCCATCCGATGCTCGACGCCGCCGATGCCGTTGGGGATCTTGCTGAAATCGCCGAGCCCGAGCTCCTTCTGGTCCTTCATGCAGAACGGACAGTGATCGGTGCTGACCGCGGTGACGTCGCCGGTGCGCAGATAGCGCCACAACTCGTCCTGATGCCCTTCCGCCCGCGACCGCAGCGGGGTCGAGCACACCCATTTCGCGCCCTCGAAACCCGGTGCCCCCAGCTGTTCTTCGAGCGAGAGGTACAGGTACTGCGGACACGTTTCGGCGAAGACGTTGTGCCCCGCGTCGCGTGCGGTGACGATCTGTTCCATCGCTTGCTTGGCCGAGACGTGCACCACGTACAGCGGCGCGCCGGTCAGCTGCGCCAGCATGATCGCGCGGTGGGTCGCCTCCTCCTCCATCTGCCACGGCCTGCTGGTGCCGTGGAAGTAGGGGGCGGTGTCGCCGCGGGCCAGCGCCTGCTCCACCAGCACGTCGATGGCGATGCCGTTCTCGGCGTGCATCATCAGCAGCGCGCCGAGGTCGCCCGCGGTCTGCATGGCCCGCAGGATCTGCCCGTCGGTGGAGTAGAAGACACCCGGATAGGCCATGAACAACTTGAAGCTGGTGACTCCTTCGGCGACGAGTTCGCTCATCCCCTCGAGGGATTCGTCGTTGACATCACCGACGATCTGATGGAACCCGTAGTCGATCGCGCAGTTGCCCGCCGCCTTCTCGTGCCACTCGGCCAGGGTGTCCTGCACCCGCTGCCCCGGCTTCTGCACCGCGAAATCGACGATCGTGGTGGTGCCGCCCCAGGCCGCGGCCCTGGTCCCGGTCTCGAAGGTGTCGCTGGCCTCGGTGCCGCCGAACGGCAGCTGCATATGGGTGTGGCCGTCGACGCCGCCGGGGATCACGTACTTGCCGGTCGCGTCGATGACGGTCTCGGCCGACGCGGCCAGGTCGGCCCCGAACACGGTCGAACCCGGGTGCAGGACAGCGACGATCGTCTCGTCCTCGATCAGCACGTCGAGGGGCTGGGACCCGGTAGCGCTCACCACCGTTCCGCCGTGGATGAAGGTGCGCATCACGGCTCCACCAGCGCGCCGTAGGCGTCGGGTCGGCGGTCTCGATAGAAGGCCCACCGATCGCGCACCACCTTGATCAAGTCCATGTCCAGGTCACGGACGACCAATTCCGGTGCGGTATCGGAGGCGACCTCGCCGACGAATTTCCCCTCGGGGTCGACGAAATAGCTCGTGCCGTAGAAATCGTCGTCGCCGTATTCGGCTTCGATACCGACCCGGTTGATCGCGCCGATGTAATACTCGTTGGCCACCGCGGAAGCCGGCTGTTCGAGCTTCCACAGATAACTCGACAGTCCGCGCGAGGTCGCCGACGGGTTGAACACGATTTCCGCGCCCGCCAGTCCGAGGGCACGCCACCCCTCCGGGAAATGGCGGTCGTAACAGATGTAGACCCCCACCTTGCCGACCGCGGTGTCGAATACCGGCCAGCCCAGATTGCCCGGCCGGAAGTAGAACTTCTCCCAGAAGCCGTGCACCTGCGGTATGTGGTGTTTGCGGTATTTGCCCAGGTAGCTGCCGTCGGCGTCGATCACCGCCGCGGTGTTGTAGAGCACGCCCGGTTGCTCCTGCTCGTACACCGGCAGCACCATCACCATGTTCAGTTCGGCGGCCAGCGCGGCGAACCGCTCGGTCGTGGGGCCCGGCACCGATTCGGCGTAGTCGTAGAACTTCGGGTCCTGCTGCTGGCAGAAATACGGTCCGTAGAACAACTCCTGGAAGCAGATCACCTGCGCGCCCTGCGCCGCCGCCTCCCGGGCGTAGTCCTCGTGGGCTTTGATCATGGATTCTTTGTCGCCGGTCCAGGTGGTCTGGACCAGGGCCGCTCTGACGATTCCCATGCTTTGTTATATTGCCCCCTCCGACGATCGCATTGTGTTACAACTGCGCGGAAACAGTTTCGTTGTCGTAAAACATGGCGGTGTACCGGGGATAGGGTCTGTTACGGCCGCAGAATGGGGCCATGACCGACGCCTCGCCGACCGTGCTGCCCGCGGACTTCGCCGGGGACCTCGACGAGCGCAGCGCCGCCGGGATCGCGGCCGCCGTCGGCCGCCGGATCCGTTCCGGCGCACTCGCTCCCGGCACCCGGCTGCCGACCGTGCGCGAGGTCGCGCGCGAACTGCGAGTCTCCCCCGCCACCGTCAATCAGGCGTGGCGGGCGCTGGCGGCCACCGGCGCGATCGTCGCCCGGGGCCGGGCGGGCACCTTCGTCGGGGAGCTGCCCGCCCCGCCCGCCGGGCGCTATCAGCGGCTGCATTCGCCCTCCGACAACGCTTTTCGTGTCGACCTGTCCCGGGGCACCCCCGATCCGGCACTGCTGCCCGATCTGGCCGCCGCCCTGCACGCCCTGTCCCGCGACACCGCGCCGGGCGATCTGTCCGCGCATTATCTCGGCGAAGCGGTCCTGCCCGCGCTCGCGGCGACGCTGCGGGCCGACTGGCCGTGGCCGTGCGAGCGGCTGGCCGTGCTCGACGGCGCACTCGACGCCGTCGACCGGCTGCTCGCCGCGCATGTCCGATTCGGCGATCCGGTCATCGTCGAGGACCCCTGTTTCCCGCCGTTCCTGGACCTGCTGGCCCGGCTGGGTGCCCGGCCGATCCCCGTGCGCCTCGACGAATCCGGGTTCCGCCCCGAGGAATTCGCGCGCGCCTTGACCGGCCCCGCACCCCGCGCGGTGATCCTGCAGCCCCGCGCGCACAACCCCACCGGCGCCTCCCTCGACACTGCTCGGATCCGCGCGCTCGCCGCGCTGCTGGCGCCACACCCGGCCCTGATCATCGAGGACGACCATTCCGCGGGCATCGCGACCAGCCCACTGCGCTCACTCGCCGCCCGTTTCCCCGACCGCGGCGTCTACATCCGCTCGTACTCCAAATCCCACGGCGCCGACCTGCGTCTGGCCGTCGCAGGCGGCCCCGCGGCCCTGCTCGACCCGGTGGTCGAGCGCCGCATGCTCGGCCCCGGCTGGTCCAGCCGGCTGCTCCAGCGCGTCCTGCTCACGATGCTGTGCGACGCGGACGCCCGCGCCACCGTCGCCCGCGCCCGCCTGGAGTACCGCCGCCGCGCCACCGCCCTGCGCCGCGCCTTGGCCGCCCACGGCGTCGCCGTGTCCCCGGGCGACGGCATCAATCTCTGGCTCCCCGTCCACGACGAGAACGCCGCCATGATCAGCCTCGCCGCGGCCGGCATCAAGGCCGCCCCGGGTGGCCCCTTCGAGGTGGGCCCCCACCCGCCCGCCGACCACCTCCGCCTCACACTGGGCGCTCTGACCCCGGACACCGACCTCCCCTGGCTGGCCGCCGAGCTCGCCACCGCCACCACCGCGACACCCACTTACCGCCGCATCCGCCGCCCCTGAGCGGTCGCGAGCGCACCCACCGACGGCGGTGACCACCCTGTCCGGGCACGACCCGGCCGGGCACGCGCGGTGCCGATACGGCAGAATGGAGATTTCCTCCCCCTCGAAAGGCAGCAGTGGTGACGCTCGGCATGGTCCTCGGCGACGCAGACCCGCGCATTTCGGCGCGGTAGCGATCGAGGCTGTCCGTTTCACCCGCTCGCACCCCGGCGTCGAAGTGCTCGTCGTGTCACCAGCACCATCGACCACCGGGAGACTCCCGTGTCCACCATCGTTTGGACCGAAGACCGCATCCAGCACATCGCGCCGTGGCATTCCGAGAACGGCGCACCCGCACCGACCGCCGTGGCGACCGCCGGCGATCGCCTGCCCGCCGATCAGGCGTTCCGGCGGATCCAAGCCGGCGAATCCCTGCTCTGGCAGGGCGATTACCACAACGGCCGTCAGCTCCTGCAGGCGCTGGCCCGTCGCGCCGACCGTGCGCGCACCGTGGCGCCGACCGGTGACCTGACCGCGCGCTACGACCACGAGCGGGCCCGGAAGCGCCGCCGCGCGGGCATTCTCGGCGCCGTCCTGGTCCAGCTCGACGACACCAACGACCTCGACCTGCGCCGCGCCCCCGATGTGCGGGCGGCCTGCACCGCCGCTTACGGGCCCGCCACCGCGGGCCGGGTCGTCACCTTTTCGGAACTGCTCGGGGTGCTCAGCGCCTATCGCTGGCACCAGCAGGGAGTCGAGGTGCCCGCGCTCGGCGCGCGCATCCATCCCGGCTACGGGGTCTTCTCCCCCACCCGGGGCGAATACGTCGACCTGGTCGCGGACGCGCCGCTGAATCCCGAGGTGCGCACCGCCTTCGATCTGGGCACCGGCACCGGCGTGCTCGCCGCGCTGCTCGCCCAGCGCGGCGTCTCCCGGATCGTCGCCACCGACATCAACCCGCGCGCGGTGCGCTGCGCGACCGACAATCTCACCCGGCTCGGCTACGCCGACCGGATCACCGTCACCGGTCCCACGCTGTATCCGCAGGGCCGCGCCGATCTCGTCGTCTGCAATCCGCCCTGGCTACCCGGCACCCCGACCTCCGATCTGGAACGGGGTGTCTACGACCAGGATCAGTCGATGCTCACCGACTTCGCGTACGGTCTGCGCGCGCATCTGACGCCGCGCGGTGAAGGCTGGCTGGTGCTGTCCGACCTGGCCGAGCTGCTCGGTCTGCGCTCGGCCCGCCACCTCCCCCGCCTGCTCGACGACGCCGGACTACAGGTGCTGGCCCGCTCGACCACCCGGCCGCGGCATCCGCGGGCGAGCGATCGCGACGATCCGCTGACCGCGGCCCGCACCGCGGAGACCACCTCGCTGTGGCGATTGCGAGCACGCTAGCCCGGCCACCGAGTTCGGCCGGTCCCTCCCCGTCCGGCGGCCGCGGCTGGCAGGATGCGCGGTACATCGTCCGGCAGCACCCATTCCGAGGAGACACCGTCCAGGTGAGCAGTCATTCGCAGGACCGTTCCATCGTCGGCACCACCCGGCGGGCCGCGCTCGGCCTCGCCGCCGCCGCCACGGCGCTGGTGGCGATCGCCCCCGCCGCCCAGTCCGTCCCCGCCCACCAGGCGGTCGTCCCGGGCTGCGCCCCGGCCGTCGCCGGGGTGCCGAACGGCAAGCAGTGGGCCGCCGAGCCCGCCCTCACCATCGACCCCGCCGCGTCCTACACCGCGACGCTCGACACCACCTGCGGCGTCGTGTCGATCGAACTCGACGCCGCCGCCGCGCCGCGCACGGTGAACTCCTTCGCGTTCCTGGCGAACGAGGGCTACTTCGACCACACCCGCTGTCACCGGCTCACCACCCAGGGCATCTACGTCCTGCAGTGCGGCGATCCCACCGCGACCGGCATGGGCGGCCCGGGCTACAAGTTCGGCGACGAGAACCTGGCCGGCGCGGTCTACCCCGCGGGCACCGTGGCGATGGCCAACGCGGGCCCCGGCACCAACGGCAGCCAGTTCTTCCTGGTCTACCGCGACACCCAGCTGCCGCCGAACTACACCCCGTTCGGCCGGGTCACCGCGGGCATGGACGCGCTCACCACCATCGCGAACGCCGGTGTCGCCGGTGGCGGGGCCGACGGCACGCCGGTGGCCGATGTGGTGTTCAACGCGGTGACCACCGCACAGGCCTGATCAACGACCGAGGGCCGCGTCTCCGGGAGTGGGAGACGCGGCCCTCGTCGGACGGCTGGTGATCAGCCGGCGCTGATCGAGCTGAACAGGTTCTGAATGGTCTGCAGGATGATCTCGGTCAGCAGATCAGCGGCGGAACCGGCCATGACAACACTCCTCGTTTACGGGTCCTCATCAGGTGCGACGAACATGTGAAGCGTGCCCTATCCACTCTGTGTCGCGTGGCGTTTTCGGGAAAAAACTCACACATTCCCGGTACGCGAGAAGGCCGCGTCCCCGGGGGAACGCGGCCTTCCGTCGTAGGGCTTACAGGTACTGACCCGTATTGGACTCGGTGTCGATCGCCCGGCTCGCCGAGGCGTTCTTGCCGGTGACCAGCGTGCGGATGTAGACGATCCGCTCGCCCTTCTTGCCCGAGATCCGAGCCCAGTCGTCCGGGTTGGTCGTGTTGGGCAGGTCCTCGTTCTCGGCGAACTCGTCGACGATCGAGTCGAAGAGGTGCTGTATCCGCAGACCCGGATTCCCGGTGTCGAGCACGGACTTGATCGCGTACTTCTTCGCCCGGTCGACGATGTTCTGGATCATCGCGCCGGAGTTGAAGTCCTTGAAGTACAGGACCTCCTTGTCACCGTTGGCGTAGGTGACCTCCAGGAACCGGTTGTCGTCGCTCTCGGCGTACATCCGCTCGACGACCTTCTCGATCATCGCGTCCACGCACGCGGCCTTGTCGCCGTCGAACTCGCGAAGATCGCTCTCGTGCAGCGGCAGCGTCTCGGTGAGGTACTTGGAGAAGATGTCCTGCGCCGATTCCGCGTCCGGCCGCTCGATCTTGATCTTGACGTCCAGGCGGCCGGGCCGCAGGATCGCGGGGTCGATCATGTCCTCGCGGTTGGACGCGCCGATCACGATGACGTTCTCGAGACCCTCGACACCGTCGATCTCCGAGAGCAGCTGCGGCACCACGGTGGTCTCCACATCGGAGGAGACACCCGAACCACGGGTCCGGAAGATCGAGTCCATCTCGTCGAAGAACACGATCACCGGGGTGCCCTCGGAGGCCTTCTCGCGGGCCCGCTGGAAGATGATCCGGATGTGGCGCTCGGTCTCACCGACGAACTTGTTGAGCAGCTCGGGGCCCTTGATGTTGAGGAAGAAGGACTTGGCCTCCTTGGCGTCCTCACCACGGGCTTCGGCGATCTTCTTGGCCAGCGAGTTGGCGACGGCCTTGGCGATCAGCGTCTTACCGCAGCCGGGCGGACCGTAGAGCAGCACGCCCTTGGGCGGACGCAGCGCGTACTCCCGGAACAGATCCTTGTGCAGGAACGGCAGTTCCACCGCGTCCCGGATCTGCTCGATCTGCCTGCCGAGGCCGCCGATGTCGGTGTAGTCGACGTCGGGAACCTCTTCCAGCACAAGGTCTTCGACCTCGGCCTTGGGCACCCGCTCGAAGGCGAAGCCCGCCTTGGTGTCGACCAGCAGCGAATCACCGGGCCGCAGTTTGCGAATCGGGGAGTCGGGGTCGTCGATGTCGTCGTACTCGGCGATCTTGGACAGCGGCCCGGACAGCCAGACCACGCGCTCCTCGTCGGCGTGACCGACCACCAGGGCCCGCCTGCCGTCGTCGAGAATCTCGCGCAGCGTGCCGATTTCGCCGATGGCGTCGAAGTTCCCGGCCTCCACGACCGTGAGCGCTTCGTTGAGGCGCACGGTCTGGCCGTACTCGAGCGTCGCGACGTCGATGTTGGGCGAGCAGGTGAGGCGCATCTTGCGACCGGAGGTGAAGACGTCGACCGTCTGATCCTCGTAGGTGTGGATGACGATGCCGTAGCCGCTGGGCGGCTGACCCAGGCGATCGACTTCCTCACGCAGGGCGATCAGCTGCTGGCGCGCTTCCTTGAGCGTGTCCATCAACTTGCCGTTGCGGATGGTCAGCGAATCGATCCGTGCTTCCAATTCGCGTGCGCGATCCGGCGAGTCGGCGAGTTGTCTGCGAAGAGCAGCCGCCTCGGCGCGTACCGCCTCGAGCTCTCGCCAGGCCGCCGAATCCGAATTCTCGTTGGGGCTCATGATGCTGCTCCTCCCAGTCCCGGTCTTTCAACGCTACCGGGCGCGGTCCGTTCTCGCTTTCCGACATGGTTTCGTCGTGATCACATCTTGTACGGCAGGTACGACATCGGCCGCCGAATTACGCGTGTTAGGCTCCCCTAACACCCCGATCCGGGGCAGCAGGCGAGAGCACTCGCCCATCGAGCCGAAAGGTTGCCGAGCATGCTCCTTCCTACCCGCACGATCCGTGTCACCGTCGCTACCGCCGCTGCGGCGCTCGCCGTTACCGTCGGACTGACCGGTTGCGGCGGCTCCGACGATTCCTCGACGAAGGCCACCAGCAGCAGTACCAGTATCGCGGCCGCTCCGTCCAGCATTTCGGCAACTCCGTCCGGTGACAACGCCGCCGCCCCCACCGCCGATTCCCTGAAGGCGACGCTGATCAAGTTCTCGGACCCGGCGCTGTCCACCGACGAGAAGGCCGAGCTCATCGTCAACGGTGACGCGCGCAAGTCCAACATCGACCAGATGAACGGCATGCTCGCCGGCTACACCCTCACCTTCGCCGTCGACAACGTCGTGACCAGCGGCAACACCGCGACCGCCGATGTCACCATCACCTCGCCGCACGGCACGGCGCCGGCCTTCCCGGTCACCTGGGAGCAGGTCGACGGCACCTGGAAGCTCTCCGACGCCAGCGGCTGCCTCCTGCTGGGCTTCGCGCAGGCCCCCTGCACGCCCGCCTGACGCCCGCTGCGGCCCCGGCCGGCCCCGCGGGGTCCAGCCCGGGCCGTTCGCACGCTGTGCACGGCACAGGGAACCCGCGACGGCCGGTTCCCCACGGTCACTCCGGCAGCCGCCGGACGTAGAGTTGCTGGGCCGCGCGAGCGACCAGGGCGCCGCTCGCGTCGACGATCTCGGCACTGTGTTCGGTGATCGACTTCGCACCCGCCGCGGTCGCCGCGCGGATGCCGGCGACCTGCTCGCGCGACAGGCCCATCGTGGCGGTGACGGTGCCCCGCCCCGGCCGGAGGAATTCGATGGAACCGGTGATGTTCCAGATCCGGTAGCCGCGCCCGAGCTGGCCGTAGGCCATGATCGCGAAGAACGGGTCGGTCATCGAGTACAGGGTGCCGCCGAACGCGGCCCGGTTCGGGCTGTTGCGGTTCCACGGACGCACCCGGTAGGCGACGCTGACCGAGGTCCAATCGGCGGCGATGTGTTTCACCCGAACCCCGCCGAACAGGTATGGCGGGAAGACGTTGAACACCGCGCGATACAGGCGCGGGGAGTCGCCGGGATACAGCATCCCGGCGGACGGACCCTTCGTCGCGGACGATTCGGTTTCCGGCATGCTGCCCCCTCCGAGCGCGACCCGCCGGGTCGCGATCCACGCCGCTCGACCGCGAGCGGCTCCCGCATCGCACCTTAGTGGCGCGCCGCGCGAGCCGCCACGGGTCCGGGTATCAGCCCTTCGACGGCCGACGCTGCGGCTTGGGGGTGACCGTGCCCTCGGCGAGGCGACGCGCGCTCACCAGGAAGGCGGTGTGGCCCTGCATGCGGTGTTCGGGCCGCACGGCCAGGCCGACGACGTGCCAGCCGCGCACCATCGACTCCCACGAGCGGGGTTCGGTCCAACACTCCTGCTCGCGCAGCGCTTCGACGACCTTCGACAGCTGGGTCACCGTCGCCACGTAGACGATCAGCACACCGCCGGGGACCAGCGCCTTGGACACCGCGGGCAGCGCGTCCCAGGGGGCGAGCATGTCCAGGACGACCCGGTCGACCTGCTCGCCCTCGTACTGGGCGACATCGGCGACGGTCAGCGACCAGTTGGCCGGGCGCTCGCCGAAGAACGTCTCGACATTGCGGATGGCGTGCTCGGCGTGGTCGTCGCGGATCTCGTAGGAGATCACCTCGCCCTCGGGGCCGACCGCGCGCAGCAGCGAACAGGTCAGCGCGCCGGAACCGGCGCCCGCCTCGAGCACCCGGGCACCGGGGAACACATCGCCCTCGTGGACGATCTGCGCCGCGTCCTTCGGGTAGATGACGGCCGCGCCCCGCGGCATCGACAGCACGTAGTCGACGAGCAGGGGGCGCAACGCCAGGTAGGGGGTGCCGTTGGTGGACTTCACGACGGTGCCCTCGTCGGTGCCGATGAGGTCGTCGTGCTTGATGCCGCCGCGGTGGGTGTGGAATTCCTTCCCTTCCTCCAGCACCACCGTGTAGAGGCGCCCCTTGGCATCGGTCAGCTGCACCCGGTCCCCGATGGCGAATGGACCGGTCCGTCTGGCCGTCATGTATCTCCGTTCTTCGAGTGGACCTCTCAGCCTGCCAGGTCGGGGTGCCGTCGCCGGAACGGGGTGAGGCGGAGGTGAGGTGCGGCACGCGTGTCGGTGGGTGCCGATACTCTGCGAACCATGTCAGTGCCCGTGTCCGCGTCCCTTGCCGACGACACCGCCGACGGTCCGGCCCCGCGGTCGCGACCGGCGCTGTCACCTTCGCGGGCAAGCGATTTCAAGCAGTGTCCGCTCAAGTACCGGTTGCGGGCGATCGATCGGGTGCCGGAGCCGCCGACGCGGGCCGCGGTGCGGGGCACGGTGGTCCACGCCGTGCTCGAGGATCTGTTCGGGCTGCCCGCCGCCGAGCGGCACCCGGCCAGGGCGGCGGAGTTGGTGCCCGGGGCGTGGGATCGGGTGCGCGCCGATCGGGCCGGGATCGACGAGCTGGTCGCCGAGGGCGGTCCCGAGGCACTGTTCGACGAGGTGCGCGGGCTCGTCGAGAGCTACTACGAGCTCGAGGATCCGACCCGGTTCGAGGCACACGCGCGCGAGGAGCGGGTGGAGGTCGAGCTGGCCGGCGACATCCCGTTGCGCGGGTTCGTCGACCGCATCGATGTCGCCGCGAACGGCCTGCTGCGGGTGGTCGACTACAAGACCGGCCGCGCCCCCGGCCCGACGCACGAGGCGCGTGCGCTGTTCCAGCTCAAGTTCTACGCGCTGATGATCCTGCGCACCCGCGATATCGTGCCCGCCCAGCTGCGGCTGATCTACCTGGCCGACAAGGTGCTGCTCACCTACTCCCCCGACCGCGACGAGCTGGAACGCTTCGAACGGATCCTGACGGCGCTGTGGCAGGCGATCCTGGAGGCGGGCCGCACGGGTGATTTCCCGCCCAACCGCAACACGATGTGCCGGTTCTGCGATTTCCAGCACCTGTGCCCGGAGTTCGGTGGCACCCCGCCGCCGTATCCGGGCTGGCCGCAGCAGGCGCCGGTGGACCTGGGGCTGCCGGAGGCGCGGCCCGCCGAAGACGTCTGAGCCGGCCGGTGGCGCGGCCGCCGCCCCCGCGGCGACGACCGCGCGACCCTCACACGGTGAAGTCGCGGAACAGCAGCACCGAAAGCCCTAGGCCGACAAACAGATTCACCACGACCGCCGACCCGAAGACCGCGATCGGCCGCCAGCCCGCCTTCCGCAGCCCGCGCAGCGAGAACTCCAGGCCGATCGAGACGAAGGCCAGGATCAGGAACCAGGTGCGCAGGTCGTTGATGATCGCGATGTGCGCCGCCCCGGTCTTCTTGTCGACCGACTGCAGGTACAGGGTGCCGATGATCGAGGCGGCGAGGAATCCGAGCACGAACTTCGGGAATCGGGACCAGAATTCGCCGAGGCTGGGTCTGGCCGCGCCCGGCGTGCGGTCCACCCGGAAGGCGAACCAGGCGGTCAGCGCGATGGCCACGAGCCCGATCAGCGCGTTCTGCGTGGTCTTGACGATCGTGGCGATCTCGAGCGCGTCTTCGCCGGCGAGCACGCCCGCCGCGGCCACCGCCGCGGTGGTGTCGATGTTGCCGCCGATCCAGGCGCCCGCCACCGCGTCGGACAGGCCGAACGTGTCGGCCAGCCAGGGCAGCAGGAAGATCGAGGGCAGCGCGAAGATGATCACCAGCGAGGCCGCGTAGGCGATCTGCTCGCGCCGCGCCTGCACCGCGCCCGCCGCCGCGATCGCCGCGCTCACCCCGCAGATCGACACCGCCGAGGACAGCAGCGCCCGCAGCTTGTCGTCGAGTCCCAGCTTGCCGCCGAACCACCAGGTGAAACCGAAGACGATGGTGATCAGCGCCAGCGCCTGGATGATCGACGGCCCGGCCGCCGTCACCAGGATCTTCAGATTGATCGACGCGCCGAGCAGCACCACCCCGGTCTTGATGAAGAACTCGGTCCGGAAACCGGCCGAGAGTCGCTCCCGCAGACCCAGTCTGCTCAGCACGACATTGCCGATCAGGCCGATCGCGATCGCGTACACGGGGTATTCGACCGACTTGGCGATCCGCCGGAACGGCGTCTCCGCCGCCCACCGCGGCGCCTGGGTGTCGAAGAACCGGGTCAGCGCGCCGAGGGCGAGCACGAGCAGGATCCCGGCGACGACATCGGTGGCGGTCGGCCGTGGATTGGCTTGCAGCGCAGCGGTTTCCGTCGTGGTCTCGGACTCGCTCATCACGGCACCAGCCAGTCCGGAATCGCCCCGACCAGGACGAGGGCGATCAGCGCGAGACCGACGACCGTGGCCAGCCAGTCCTCGTTCCACGTGAATGCGCTACCCGGCCGCGGCTCGGGCTGTGTCTGGGACACGGTGACTCCTAGGGTTCCTCATCGAGAAACCGCAAGGTAGCAACGCGCTGGCCCGGCACACACCGATTGCGCTCACCGTGAACCGATTTCGCGCGGCATCACGCGAACGGCCCGACGCGCTGATCGCGCTCGTCGGGCCGTTCGTCGCCCACCGGTGCGGGCGGCGTTCCTCGCCTTCCGCCAGGCGGCGGCGTTCTTCCAGAACGAGTCAGAACGCGCGGCAGGAGCGGATGTCGGTGGCGAGGATGGCCTTGGCGCCGAGGTCGGCGAGGCGGTCCATCAGGTCGTTGCCCTGCTTGCGCGGGACCAGGGCGCGCACCGCGACCCAGTCGGGGTCGGTGAGCGGGGAGACCGTCGGCGACTCCAGGCCCGGCGTGATGGCGACGGCCTCGTCGAGCAGCGACTTGGGGCAGTCGTAGTCCAGCATCAGGTACTGCTGGGCGAACACGACACCCTGGATGCGCGCGATGAGCTGGTTGCGCGCCCGGTCGCCCTGGTCGGAGCCGGTGCGCTCGATCAGCACGCCCTCGGAATCGCACAGCGAGTCGCCGAAGGCGACCAGGTTGTGCTGACGCAGGGTCCGGCCGGAGCCGACGACATCGGCGATCGCGTCGGCCACGCCGAGCTGGATCGAGATCTCGACCGCGCCGTCGAGGCGGATGACCTCGGCCTCGATGCCGAAGCGCGCGAGGTCGGCACGGACCAGGTTCGGGTACGAGGTGGCGATGCGCTTGCCCGCCAGATCCTCGACCTTCCAGTCCTCGCCGGCCGGGGCGGCATAGCGGAAGGAGGAGCGGCCGAAACCGAGCGAGAGCCGCTCGCTGACCGGCGAACCGGAATCCAGGGCCAGATCGCGGCCGGTGATGCCGAGGTCGAGCTCACCGGAGCCGACGTAGATGGCGATGTCCTTGGGCCGCAGGAAGAAGAATTCGACCTGGTTGGCGGGATCGAGGACGGTCAGCTCGCGGGAATCGGTGCGTTTGCGGTAACCGGCCTCGCTCAGGATCGAGACGGCGGATTCCGACAGCGAGCCCTTGTTGGGAACTGCGACGCGCAACATGGGAGGGGACCTTTCGGGAGAAGACGAACGGAGGTGTCGACCGGGACGGATCAGCCGTCACAGATGTCGGTACACGTCCTCGAGCTTCAGCCCGCGACCCACCATCATCACCTGGACCCAGTACAGCAGCTGGGAGATCTCCTCGGCGAGGGCTTCGTCGCTCTCGTGCTCGGCGGCCAGCCAGATCTCACCGGCTTCCTCGAGCACCTTCTTACCCTGGAAATGAACGCCCGCGTCCAGCGCGGCCACGGTGCCCGACCCCTCGGGACGGGTCTGGGCACGCTCGGTCAGCTCGGCGAACAGGGATTCGAAGTTCTTCACGAGGAAAGATTGTTTCACACGCCCGCCACCACATTTCCCACACTGCACCCACGCGCGTGGGAAGCGCCCGTGCCCGCATCCCCAGCCCCGTACCCGCGACCCCGAGGAGCAGCGGCCACGCAGTGGCCGGTTCGCGGCCGTCCCGCCGGTCAGGCGCCGTTGCGTAGGCGACGAAGGAGCAAGCAACGTGCCTGACCGGCGGGACACAAGGGGCCGCGAACTCGAGCGCGCCAGCGCTCCAACGAACACCGCGAACCCGCGGCGCCCGCGCTGTCGACTACCCAGCCAGCAGCACGCGCAGGTCGGCGACCGCGGTGCGCAGGTGGTCGGCGAAGGCGTACATCTGGTCGGCCACCGACTTGGGGGTGGCCAGGTAGATGTTCCAGCGATCCGGCAACAGCACGTAGGCGATACCGATGCAGGTGGGGCTGGTGGAGCCGAAACCGAAGTAGCGGATGTGCACCGACGGCGCCGAGCTGGTGCTCAGGTAGTCGTCGCGCATGATCGTCCAGCCGGGGCTGTCGAACAGCGCGATCTGCTCGTCGGCGACGCCCAGTTCCGCGCCGCGGCGGCGCTGGATCCACTGCAGTTCCCACAGGTGCTGCTCGGGCGCCTGACCCGCCTGGCACTCCTTGGCCCGGCCGACGTGCGCGGCGGCCGCCGTGCGGGCCGCGGCCAGCTTGTCCTCGCGGGCGACGGTGTCGTCGACCATCGCGTCGACGAAGGCCACCATCTCCGGGGTCACCACGCGCATGGCCTCGGTGCGACCGTTGCGGAACTGCCTGGTCGCGATGGACTCGTAGGTGGCGCCGGTCAGGCCCTTGCTGCGCCGGTGGGCGAGCTGGTAGGCCAGCTGGGCGAACGCGTCGGGCGAGATGCCGAGCTTCTTCGCCGCGCCGGTGCCGAAGTCGTCGAAGGAGACCAGGGCAGTCGCGGTGTCGGCGGCGAAGCGGGCGAAGTCCGCGCCCGCCGCGGCGATGTCGGCGCGGGCGGCCGAGTCGAGGACGAATTCGACCGGCTCGACCTGCGGCAGCCCCTGGGCCCTGGCACCGCTGGTGGCGGCGTGGTCCTGGGCGGTCCGCTCGAGCAGCGCGTCCACGAACGAGAGCACGGTGGTGCCGTCGAGGCCGCAGTGCTCGATGTTGATGCCGGCTTGGCCATCGGCGAAGACGATGAACGACACCGACTTGTCGAAGTACCGGTTGGCGCTGTCACCGTGCAGCAGCTGATCGCAGGCGTGCAGTTCGTCGCGCGGGGCGAAGTCCTCCAGGCAGACCGCGAACAGCGCCGTCTCGATCTCGTCGAAGGCCGCGACGTTGGCCGCCTCGGCGCGCAGGGTGGTCCGGCTGCGCGCCCACTCCGCCCGCGCCTTGGTGGTCAGGTGTCCAACCGAGGTATCGGTGGCCGCGGGCTTGGTGCCGCCCTTGATGACCGCGCGCAGCCCGTCGACGACATCGGAGAACGCGTACGGCACGCCGTCGGGGCCGATCACGTCCATCCGGAAGATGTTGCCGCGGTAGAAGACCACGATGTGGCGCGCGTCCGAGGGACCCGGCCATTCCGGGCTGTAGGGCTTGCGCACGGTGTCCTGCACCTCGCCCGGGATGCGGGTCTCGGAGAACAGGTACTTGTTCTGCCACATCGACAGCTGCTGCCCGCGCTGGGTGACCGGCGGGATCCGCTCGGCGTCCAGCGCCAGCTTGTAGTCCACGGCGGCGCCGATGATCGCGGCGGCCCGCTCGGCCTGGCCCGCCACGGTGGAGGCGGCCAGCGGGGTGTCGTCGCGGAACAGGAAGACGAAGTTGGCGTTCAACGCGATCCGGTCGCGGCGGCCCAGGTACCGCGAGGGCCAGAACTCGTCGAGCCAGCTGCCGACCCCCGGAGTGGCGTCGTACTCGGCGAGCGCGGCGTGCAGGGTCCGGCCTGCCCCACCGGGCCGCAGCAGCTCGGCTACTGCGGCCTCGGTGGCGGCGAGTTCCTCGGCGCCGAGCAACGGCTGACACCACTGCAGGAACCGTGCGCAGCTGTCGTCCAGTGTCGGCAGCGGAACCCGGGGCAGGCTGTCTTCGGCGGCGAACGTCGGTTGGTTCAATCCAGATCCTCAGGTCTCGATGGGATGCGGGCGGGACACGAACAGGTTGGCGTAGAGCCAGCCTTCGGCTTCGTGGTCGGTGGTGTCGATTCCCTTGGCCGCCAACGCTTCCAGCACCTGTGCACGTTCCTGGGCCGAAGCGAAGCGCCGCTGCTGGAACATACCGGGACGCTGCTCGCTGCGATAGCCGAGCGCGGCGAGTTCGGCGGCGATCGGGCCGAAATCGAACATCCGCAACACGAAATGCGCCATCCACGGTCGCTTGCGGGGATCCGCCTGGGCGACCCTGGAGAGGGTTTTCTCGGTGATGTAGCCGACGCACCCGGTGGAGATCACCAGATCGGCGGAGGCGAGCACACGACGCTGGGCCTCGGTCGGCTCGGTGGCCTCGAGGTCGGCGTGCACGTAGTCGTGCAGGAATCCGGCGGCATGGGCGTAGGTCAGCGCCGGGCGTGCGGCGTCCATCCCGACGAAGCGTACGTCGGGCATCAGGTCGGCGCGTAACCGCTCCCGATCCGCCGCGATCAGCCCGACCTTGTCGGTCTCGGCGTGGTCGCGATAGTGCCCGGCCAGTTCCTCGACCGTGGTACCGGTCCGCAGCAGCGCCGCGTTCACCCCGTAGGAGCAGCCCAGGTCGAGCACCGTGGGGATCCGGTCCGGACGTGCCGCCCGCAACTGGCGCAACTGCTCCTGGAAGTGCGGCTTGGCCAGCTCCGGGATCCGGTAGTCCAGCTCGTTCATCCGCGCGAAGTAGGCACGCGGATCGGGACTTTCGTAGATGTCGTCGAAGGATGCTTTGCCGGTGGTGTGCAACGGAACGGACATGGGCGGTTCCTCTCAGTCGAGCAGTCGGTCACCTCGGACGGCGTCGGCCGCGGCGGCCACATGGTCGGGCAGGACACGGCCGAACAACTGCCTGGTGCGTTCGACAGTGCCGATCACCCCGGGCCGGTCCGTGTAGGCGAAGATCGCCGAATGTCGTTGTCCCGCACCGGCCACCTCGGTGACCCGGTGCAGCGAGAAGCGGCCTTTGAACAGCTGCAGGTCGCCGGGACGCAGTTCCAGGGCGCGGATGAACCGCTCGCCCTCGCCGGTGAGCACGGCACGCACGTCGTCGAGATGCTCGGCGTGCGGGTCGCGGATGTTGGGGCAGTATTCGAAGACACCGCCGGCGTCGGGGCGCCGCGTCAGCATGCTGACGGTGAACTCGTTGGTGTCGAAATGCCACGGGTGCGACATGCCCGGCTCGACCACGTTCAGGCACAGACCGGCCAGCGGGTCGGCGAATTCGTGCAGTTCGTCGAGTTCGAAACAGTCGGCCACGAACCGCTGGAAGACGGGGTCGGTGTAGAGGCGCTGGATCAGCGCGTCGACGGGGATGCGGTCGCGGGCGACGAAGGCGTTGCCGCGATCGAGCACGATCCGGGCCGGGTGGTCGGCGGGCAGATCGGCGTCGAGCGGGATGTTGTAGGCGTTGACCCGCTCCACCTGGTAATGGGCGTGCGGGGCGATCTGCTCCCCCTCGACCCGCAGCGTCTCCCACAGCTCCGGGCGAATGAATTCGCGCAGAACCGTGCAGCCGTCCTCGGCCAGTTCCGCGCGGGCGGCCTCGACCGCGGCGCGCCGGCCCGGGCCACCGAGATCGGTGAGCGGATACCGTGCGATGTCGACGATTTCGTCAAGCCCCCGCGTCCCTGTCATGAGTTCAGTTTGCGGGAACTTTCGCCGACACGCCCAGGGTTTCGGCAAATCCGGCCTATCCCGGGCAGATCACAGCGTCATGAAATCAACTGTGCGGCAACAGTTTTCGTACATTCCCTGTCGATAGCGGAATTATCACGGTAGGCTATTCGCCCTATCTCGCTGCGCTGCCGAAATGTTCGTCGCGCACCACGAGCGCGGCCCCCAGATCGTTGGCCGACAAACCCACCAGTGACTCCCGGAATACCCGCCCCGGCGCCTCGGGAACCGCGATTTCGCACGGAATCACGATCAGGCCGCAGCCGGCGCCCTGTGCCGCGAGTGCGCCGGTGGGCGAATCCTCGATCGCCACACAGTCGGCCGGGTGGAGTTCGAGCAGGTCGGCGGCCTTGCGGTAGATGGCCGGATCGGGTTTGCCGTGCGGCACTTCGTCACCGCAGACCGAGATGTCGAAGAAGTCGCGGCCCAGCGTGTCGAGCCCGTATTCGGTGAGCGAGCGCTTGGTGTTGGTGACCAGCGCGCAGCGCAGACCCGCCGCGCGCACCATGGCGAGCGCGTCCTTGGCCCCGGGTCGCCACGGGATCGGACCCAGCATCAGCTCGGTGACCCGGCGTTCGAGGAAATCCCCCGCCTCGGTGATCACCCGCGGCGTCGCCTCGACCCCGATCCCCTCGAACAGCATGCGCAGCGCGTTCGGCCCGGAGGCGCCGATCAGCGCGTGGCGAATCTCGTCGGTGAGCTCACTGCCGTGTTCGCGGGCCAGTTCGCGTACCGCGATGTCCCACAGCTTCTCCGAGTCGAGCAGCGTGCCGTCCATGTCCCACAGCACCGCGGCCGGTCGCGCCCTCACCTGTTACTCGCCTCGTTCTCTTCCACGCCGGGTCGGCCCGGCGGACGCCGGGCCGCGTTCAGGGTAGCCGGTGGGTGTCAGACCCCGGACCCGGCGATCTGCAGGTTCGCGCCGGTCCCGCTGACCTGGATCCAGCGGTTCTCCGAGGTCACCGTGCCGTTGGTGAGCTGGTAGGTGAGCGAGACGACCGCCCGGTTCTCCCCGCTCGGGGTGATCGAGCCGACAGTCACCGACCGCACCGTCGACCAGAACGAGGAGTACTGCCCGTAGCCACCGGTCTGGGCCTGATAGCCGGGCGCCAGCTGCGCCCAGGCACCGCCGATGTTGCCGGGCAGCATGCCGTAGTACCCGGCGATGAACTGGCTGATGCGGTCCGGGCTGGGCGGGCCGAACGGGGTGGTGGTGATCGTGGTGCTGGTCGGGCTGGGGGTGGCGGTCGGCTTGCCCGAGGTGCTCGTCGCGGGCGCCGACGAGCTCGCGCCCGGGGTCGTCGGCCCGGTCGGCGTGGAGCTCGGCGGCGCGGAGACGGTGACCGTCTCCTGCTCCGGCACGATCACCACGGTGCTGACCTTGCCATCGACCACCGTGGTGACGGTGACCGGATCCAGCGCCTGCTGCGTGGGGTCCGTGCCCCGCTCGCGCGTGACGACCAGCACGATCAGCATCACCGTGAACGCGGCCACGACGGCCGCGAGCAGCAGGATGGCCCGGCTGTTGTTCGACCCACCGGTGCGGGCGGGCGGCCGCGGGCCGGCCGGCGGCGGGCCGGCCGGGGACCCCGCACGCTCGTCGCTGCCGGGCACGGCGTCCTGCCCATCGTGCTGTCGCGCGTCGGTCCCGGCCGCCGTCGCGGCGCGGTCGGCGCTCGGCCCGGACACCGAAACGCCCGGTGCGCCGGCCGTTCCCGCGGCGGACGATCCGCCGGTGATCGCGGACCTGGCCGCCTTGGCCAGCGCCAGGCCACCGCCCAGCAGCGCCGCCGCGCCGGACTTCGCCGCCGCGCCGCCGGTGGGCGCGCTCGGCTGCGGCAACAGCGTCGTGGCCGCCTCACTCAGCGGGAGCACCTTCGTCGCCGTGGCGGGCAGGGCCGGAACCCGGCCCGCCGCCACGTCTTCGAGCGCCTTGCGCGCCTGGGCCATGGTCGGGCGCTGCTCGGCCGAGGCGGTCAGCAACCACATCAGCACCGGTTCGAGCGCACCCGCCTGCTTCGGTTCCGGCACCACTCCCCTGGCGACGGCGTGCAGTACCGCCAGCGGGTTGTCACCCTCGCCGAACGGCGGGGCGCCCTCGACGGCGGCGTAGAGGGTCGAGCCCAGCGCGAAGACGTCGGCGGCGGGTTTCGGGTCGTCGCCGCGGGCGATCTCGGGCGCCAGGTAGGCGGGCGTGCCCGCCAGGAAACCCGTGGCGGTGACGGTGACATCGCCGGTGGCGTGCGAGATCCCGAAGTCGGTGAGCTTGACGGTGCCGTCGTCGCCGACGAGCAGGTTGGCCGGCTTCACATCGCGGTGCATGATCCCGGCGTCGTGCGCCGCCGACAGCGCGGCGGCGGCCTGGGCGCCGATCCCGGCCACCTCGAGCGGCGGCAGCGTCGCCCCGCCCGCCAGCTTCGCCGCGAGGCTGGGCGCGTTCATGTACTCCATGACCAGCCACGGCTGGCCGTCTTCCTCGGCGACGTCGAAGACGGTGATGGCGTTCGGATGGTGCAGGCGGGCGGCGATGCGACCCTCGCGCATGGCGCGCAGCTTCGCTTCCAGCGCTTGCGAACCGGTGAGCCCCGGCGCGAGCAGCAGTTGCTTCACCGCGACGGTGCGACGCAGCCGGACATCGGTGGCGCGCCACACGACTCCCATCGCGCCGGTGCCGATCGGGTCGGTGAGTCGATAACGCCCCGCGATCAACCGATCCGATGTCATAACGTGTGCCCCTCCTGCAATACCGCCGAGTCGTCCAGCCCTCCGCGCCACAGCGGGATGAAACTTCCGAAAATCCTACGTGCTGAACTGCTTTGCCCTCGTCCTCGCGGGCCCCGGTCCATGGACTCCCGGCCGCTTCGTGATCAGACTCACAACCGGCACAACAGCATCGGACCGGCCCCGCGGGGACCGGTCCGATCTGCCGTCGCCTGCCAGTGTCTCAGGCGTTGAAGTATTTCGCCTCCGGATGCAGCAGCACGAACGCGTCGGTCGACTGTTCCGGGTGCAGCTGCAGTTCCTCCGACAGCGTCACCCCGACCCGGCCCGCGTCGAGCAGATCGACCAGCTTGGCCCGGTCCTCGAGCTCCGGGCAGGCGCCGTAGCCGAAGGAGTACCGCGCACCGCGGTAGCCGAGCTTGAAGTAGTCCTGGATGTCGGCGGGATCGTCGTCGGCGACCGACTGGCCCTCCAGCGTCAGTTCCTCGCGCACCCGGCGATGCCAGTACTCGGCCAGCGCCTCGGTGAGCTGCACGCCGATTCCGTGCACCTCGAGGTAGTCGCGGTAGTTGTCGGCCGCGAACAGCGCGTTGGCGAAGTCGGCGATCGGCTGGCCCATGGTGACCAGCTGGAACGGCAGCACGTCGACCTGGCCGGTCTCGCGCGCCCGCTCCCGCGAGCGGATGAAGTCGGCGATGCACAGGAACCGGTCGCGCTGCTGGCGCGGGAAGGTGAACCGGTACCGCTCGGGCGCGTCGGCGTCGGGCTCGGTGAGCACGATGACGTCGTCGCCCTCCGACACCGCCGGGAAGTAGCCGTAGACCACCGCGGCGTGCTGCAGCACACCCTCGGTCGCGAGGCGGTCGAGCCAGGCCCGCAGCCGCGGGCGGCCCTCGCTCTCCACCAGCTCCTCGTAGGACGGACCGTCACCGCTGCGCTGACCGCGCAGACCCCACTGCCCCAGGAACAGCGCCCGCTCGTCGAGCAGGCCCGAATACTCCTGCAGCGGCAGCCCCTTCACCACGCGGGTGCCCCAGAACGGCGGGGTCGGCACGGGCAGATCGGCGGCCACGTCGGAGCGCTCGGGCACCTCGATCGGCACCTCGGCGGCCTTGCGCTCGGCGGCGATCCGCTTGGACCGCTCGTGGCGGGCCTTGCGCTCGGCGGCCTTCTCCTTGGCGGCGATCGCCTCGGGGCTGTCGGGATCGAGGCCACCACCGCGCTTGACGGTCATGATCTCGTCCATCAGGCGCAGGCCCTCGAACGCGTCGCGGGCGTAGTGCACGTCGCCCTCGTAGACGGCGGTGAGGTCGTTCTCCACGTAGGCGCGAGTCAGCGCGGCGCCGCCGAGCAGCACCGGGAACTGTTCGGCGACACCCTTGGCGTTGAGTTCCTCGAGGTTCTCCTTCATCACCACGGTCGACTTCACCAGCAGCCCGGACATGCCGATCACGTCGGCCTTCTTGTCCTGCGCGGCGTCGAGGATGGTGGCGATCGGCTGCTTGATGCCGAGGTTGACCACCTCGTAGCCGTTGTTGGACAGGATGATGTCGACCAGGTTCTTGCCGATGTCGTGCACGTCGCCCTTCACGGTGGCGAGCACGATCCGGCCCTTGCCGGAGTCGTCGGTGGCCTCCATGTGCGGTTCCAGGTGCGCCACCGCGGTCTTCATCACCTCGGCCGACTGGAGCACGAACGGCAGCTGCATCTGGCCGGAGCCGAACAGCTCGCCGACCGTCTTCATGCCCGAGAGCAGGGTCTCGTTGATGATCTGCAGCGGCGGCACGGTCTGCATCGCCTCGTCGAGGTCGACGTCGAGACCGTTGCGCTCGCCGTCGACGATGCGCCGCTCGAGCCGGTCGAACAGCGGCAACGCGGCCAGTTCCTCGGCCCGGGAGGCCTTCGACGACGCGGTCGAGACGCCCTCGAACAGTGCCATCAGCTTCTGCAGCGGGTCGTAGTCCTCGCCGCGGCGGTCGTAGATCAGGTCGAGGGCGGTCTGGCGCTGCTCGTCCGGGATCCGGCTCATCGGCAGGATCTTGGAGGCGTGCACGATCGCCGAATCCAGTCCGGCTTCGACACATTCGTGCATGAACACCGAGTTCAGCACCTGCCGGGCGGCCGGGTTCAGGCCGAAGGAGATATTGGACAGGCCGAGGGTGGTCTGCACCTGGGGGTGCCTGCGCTTGAGCTCGCGGATCGCCTCGATGGTCTCGAGGCCGTCCTTGCGCGACTCCTCCTGGCCGGTGCCGAGGGTGAAGGTCAGGGTGTCGACGATGATGTCGGACTCCAGCAGACCCCAGTTGGTCGTGATGTCGGAGATCAACCGCTCGGCGATCGCCACCTTGGTCTCGGCGGTGCGGGCCTGGCCCTCCTCGTCGATGGTCAGCGCGACCACGGCGGCACCGTGCTCGGAGACCAGCCGCATGATCTGCTGGAAGCGCGAATCCGGGCCGGCGCCGTCCTCGTAGTTCACCGAGTTCACCGCGCAGCGGCCACCCAGGTGCTCGAGACCGGCCTGCAGCACCGGCGGCTCGGTGGAGTCGAGCATGATCGGCAGGGTCGAGGACGTGGCCAGGCGCGAAGCGAGCTCGTTCATGTCCTTGGTGCCGTCGCGGCCGACGTAGTCGACGCACAGGTCGAGCATGTGCGCGCCGTCGCGGGTCTGGTCCTTGGCGATCTCGAGGCAGCGCTGCCAGTCCTCGGCCAGCATCGCGTCCCGGAAGGCCTTGGAGCCGTTGGCATTCGTGCGCTCACCGATCATCAGGATCGAGGCGTCCTGCTCGAACGGGACCGCGGTGTACATGCTCGACACGGCAGGCTCGTGGGCGGGCGTGCGGCGCGCCTCGATCGGCGGCAGCGTGGTCTCGACCGCGCGCACCGCCTCGGCGACCTGGCGGATGTGCTCGGGGGTGGTGCCACAGCAGCCACCCACCAGCGAGAGCCCGAACTCGGAGACGAAGCCGCTCATCGCGACCGCCAGCTCCTCCGGGGTCAGCGGGTACTCCGCGCCGTTCGCGCCGAGCACCGGCAGACCCGCGTTCGGCATCACCGAGACGGGAATCTGCGCGTGCCGCGACAGGTGGCGCAGGTGCTCGCTCATCTCGTCGGGGCCGGTCGCGCAGTTCAGGCCGATCATGTCGATGCCGAGCGGTTCGAGCGCGGTCAGCGCGGCGCCGATCTCGCTGCCGACCAGCATGGTGCCGGTGGTCTCCACGGTGACGTGGGTGATGATCGGGATCCGGCGGCCCGCGGCCGTCATGGCCCGCCTGCTGCCGGTGATCGCGGCCTTGACCTGCAGCAGGTCCTGGCAGGTCTCGATGAGGATGGCGTCGGCGCCACCGTCGAGCATGCCCAGGGCGGCCTCGGTGTAGGCGTCGCGCAGCGAGACGAACGGCGCGTGCCCCAGCGTCGGCAGCTTGGTGCCCGGTCCCATCGAGCCCAGCACATAGCGCGGGGTGCCGTCGGCGGACGGTCCCATCTCGTCGGCGACCTCACGGGCCAGCCGGGTGCCGCGCTCGGACAGATCGCGGATCCGGTCGGCGATGTCGTAGTCGGCCAGGTTGGGCAGGTTGCAGCCGAAGGTGTTGGTCTCCACCGCATCCGCGCCGGCTTCGAAGTACGCGCGGTGGATCGCGCGCAGCACGTCGGGGCGGGTGTCGTTGAGGATCTCGTTGCATCCTTCGAGGCCACGGAAATCGTCGAGCGACAGATCCGCGGCCTGCAACATCGTGCCCATCGCACCGTCGCCGATGACGACACGCCGTCGGAGCGTATCGAGGAGCGTGGTATCGAACCCGGTGGGCAAGGACGCAGACATGATTCAAGACTAATGGGCGGCCCCGACGCATAAGACCACTGCGGGTGATTCGAGTGGCGCCGGACACAGCCCGCACGGGAAACACGCAACAGCGCCGGTCACCGCAAAACAATTCGCCGAAGACACTAGGCTGACCGGGTGGATGCCAGTGAAACCCCCGAGACGGAACTGCCGACGTTGCGCAATCCCGTGCTGGTCGCGGCCTTCGAGGGCTGGAACGACGCCGGTGACGCCGCCAGTGGCGCGGTCGAACATCTGGAGTTGATCTGGGACGCCGAGCCGCTCGCCGAACTCGATTCCGAGGACTACTACGACTACCAGGTGAACCGCCCGACGGTGCGCCAGGTGGACGGGGTGACCAGGGAGATCCAGTGGCCCTCGACCATGTTGTCGGTGTGCTCGCCCCCCGGGAGCGATCGCGATGTCGTCCTGCTGCGCGGGATCGAACCCAACATGCGCTGGCGCAGCTTCTGCAACGACCTGCTCGAGTTCATCGAGCAGCTCGGTGTGGAGACAGTCGTCATCCTCGGCGCGTTGCTCGCCGACACGCCGCACACACGTCCGGTGCCGGTGACCGGCTCGGCCTACAGCCCCGAGGCCGCCGAGCGGTTCGCCCTGGAGCAGACCCGCTACGAGGGCCCGACCGGGATCACCGGGGTGCTGCAGGACATGTGTGTCAAGGCCGGGGTGCCTGCGGTGTCGTTCTGGGCGGCGGTGCCGCACTACGTGTCGCAGCCGCCGAACCCGAAGGCCACCATCGCGCTGCTGCACCGGGTCGAGGACGTCCTCGACATCGAGGTTCCGCTCGGTGAGCTACCCACACAGGCCGAGGAGTGGGAGGCCGCGGTCAACGAGATGACCGTCGGCGACGAGGAGATCAACGAGTACGTGCGCTCGCTCGAGGAGCGTGGCGACGCGGCGCTCGACCTCAACGAGACGATGGCCAAGATCGACGGTGACGCCATCGCCGCGGAGTTCGAGAAGTACCTGCGCAGGCGCGGTCCGGGCAGTTTCGGGCTCTGACCCGCGTTCACCGGGAATTCGCCACGCGACCACCTCCCGGATATCGACGGCACGCCCCCTAGACTTTTTCGCGTGCCGAACCACCCGATCGTCGCTCATCTCCGGGGATTCGACGACCGGATCGCGGTGCTGCACCGGCACCCGACCGTGCCCGCCGACACCCTGTGCCGCGTCACCTATGCCCAGCTCGCCGACCGCGTCGCGGAGTTCTCGGCACGGCTGGGCCCGGCGCGCCGACTCGTCGCGCTGACCGCGGCCAACGACATCGACTCCCTCGTCGCCTACCTGGGCGCGCTCGACGCGGGCTGCGTGGTGCTGCTGACCGGCGAGCTCTCCGGTGAACTCGCCGCAACCTACGATCCCGACGTCGTCGTCGAGGGCGGGCGGATCGTCGCCGAGCGCGCGGACCCGGCGCACGAGCTGCACCCGGAGCTCGCCCTGCTGTTGAGCACGTCCGGCTCGACCGGCTCGCCGAAGCTGGTCCGGCTCTCGGCCGCGAACCTGCTCGCCAACGCCGACTCGATCGCCCGCTATCTCGAGATCGGGCCGCACGATCGCGCGGCGACCACGCTGCCACTGTTCTACTGCTACGGCCTGTCGGTGGTGCACAGCCATCTGCTGCGCGGGGCGAGCCTGCTGCTCACCGACCGGTCGGTGAGCGATCCCGAGTTCTGGGACGAGTTCCGCGCGCACCGGGCGACGTCGTTCGCCGCGGTCCCCTACACCGTGGACCTGCTGGACCGGGTCGGCTTCGCCGAGATGTCACTGCCCGATCTGCGGTACGTGACGCAGGCGGGTGGCCGGCTCGAGCCCGCGCGGGTGCGGGCCTACGCGCGGCTCGGCGCGGCGGCGGGCTGGCGATTCTTCGTGATGTACGGCCAGACCGAGGCGACGGCCCGGATGGCGTATCTGCCACCGGAACTCGCGACCGAGCACCCGGACTGCATCGGGATACCCGTACCCGGTGGACATTTCACGCTCGAACCGGTCGACGACGGCGCCGCCGAGGAACTGGTGTACCACGGTGCCAACGTGATGCTCGGCTACGCGACCCGCCCCGCCGATCTCGCGCTGGGCCGCACCGTCGCGGCGCTGCGCACCGGTGACCTCGCCCGGCGCACCGCCGACGGCCTGTACCAGGTGATCGGCAGGCGCAGCCGCTTCGCGAAGCTGTTCGGGCTGCGCATCGATCTGGGCCGGATCGAATCCGAGCTCGCCGCCGCCGGTTTCGGCGCGGCCTGCACCGACGACGGCGCCCGGCTGATCGCCGCGGTGACCGGGACGGGCCGGGGTGATCCCGCCGTGCTGATCGCGCGGGCGTCGGGACTGCCCGCGGCGGCGGTGACCGTGACGATCGTCGACGAGCTGCCCCGGCTGGCCACCGGCAAGATCGACTACCCGGCGATCCGCGCGCAGGCGCCCGCCGAGCCCGAGACCGGCGCCGATGTGCGCGCCATCTACGCCGACGCGCTGGCCCTGCCGGTCGAGAAGATCTCGCGTGCACACAGCTTCGTGGAGCTGGGCGGTGATTCGCTCAGTTACGTCACCACCGCGGCCCGGCTGGAACGGGTCATCGGCAGGCTACCCGCCGACTGGCCGCAGCTCTCGATCGACCGGTTGGAGCGAGCACCGCGCGGCCGGGGCGGTGTCGGGCGAGCCCTGGACACCGCGACGGCGCTGCGCGCCATCGGCATCGTGCTCGTGCTCGGCTCGCACATCCAGCTGTTCGAGATCTGGGGTGCGGCGCACGTGCTGCTGGCGGTGGCCGGATACAACTTCGCGCGGTTCGCGGTGAGTGCGGCTCCCCCGGCCCAGCGTCTCCGGCAGACCGCGCGGTCGGTGGCGATGATCGCGGTGCCGACGGCGCTGTGGGTGTTGATCACGATGGTGTGGCAGCCCGGCTATTACAGCTGGCAGAATGTGGTGCTGCTCAACAAGATCCTCGGCCCGCGCAACGACACGGCGGGGCATCTGTGGTTCCTGGAGGTGCTGGTCTACTGCACGGTCGTCGCCGCGCTGCTGCTGCGGATCCCGTGGCTGGACCGCTGGGAGCGGCGGGGGCCGTTCTGGTTCGCCCTGGCTCTGCTCGGGCTCGCCCTGGTGGTGCGCTGGCATGCGTTCGGGCTCTATCCCGAGCGCGATATCCCGTTGTCACCGCTGGCCTGTTGGTACTTCGTTCTCGGCTGGGCCGGAGCGAAGGCGACGGCAGTCTGGCAGCGGCTGATCGTCAGCGCCGTGCTGCTGGCAAGTGTGCCGGGGTATTTCGGCGTCACCGATCGGGAACGCCTGGTGATGGCGGGCATCCTGCTGCTGGTCTGGCTGCCCGCGCTGCGCGTGCCCGCCGTCCTCGCCGTGGTGGCGGTGGCGGTGGCCGACAGCTCGTTGTTCGCGTACCTGCTGCACTGGCAGGTGTACCCGGCGTTCGGCGACCATCGACTGCTCGCATTGTTCGCCTCGCTCGCGGCCGGTGCGGCCGCTACCAGGATGGTGGTTCTGTGCCGGCGGAACTGGCCACGGCTAGCGCTCCAGGGTCAGTACCTGGGCGGCCGCCTCGTGCGCCAGCTTCGCGATCAGCAGGTCACGCGGGATCGTCTGGCCGGCAAGGTGATCGAGTGACGGCACCACCACGTGGTGGGCGTCGGCCCGCTTCAATTCCTGAGTGAGTTCGGCGAACGCCGCACCGTCACCCGCGGTCGATTCATGGAACGTCGCGGCGAAGCACATCCCCGCGGTGCGCGCGAGGCTGCGTAGCGCATCCTCCAATTGGTCGCTCCGGCCTTCGGCCAGGTCGTCCCGCAAGTATCCATAGATCAACGCTTCCACCCGAACCTCCGTTGGATTGGGATCGCTGTTCTGTTGTCGGATCCCCCCGCGCCACGCCGTGCGCCGCGCGGGGGTACTGCGTTGCCCTGCAAGCTCTCCTGCAAAGCGGGTGTCCGCCGGGGTCGGCGACGAGCACCTACTTACAGCATGCGTATTCGCGGCCCCGCGCAGCAGATGTCAAGCCGATGACATCTACATGCCCTATTCGGGACGCCGAACGTTAACTGGTGGGATACTACCGCCGTGACCGCAACTGATGATCGACCCGTCTGGGCTGTTCGGATGCGTTCGGAACGTGACGCGAGGGGATGGTCGCAAGCCGATGCCGTCCGCGCGATGCGTGCCAAGTCCTCCCACAACCTGCCGACGGACAGTACCCTGCTGCGCAACTGGCGGCGCTGGGAGTCCGGGGAATCGCGCCCCGACGAGTTCTACGCGCCGATCATCGCGGCCGCGTTCGACACCGTCCCCGCCGCGTTCTTCCCCAAGTCCCGGCCCAACCGCGATGACGAGCTGTTATCGGCGACCGGTATGGACACGCTCGAGTTCATCGGCAGACTCCGGATGTCCGACGTCAACAGCGCCACCCTGGACGCGGTGCGGATCACCGCCGAACGGCTGTGCTGCGAGTACGCCTACGCCGACCCGCACGAGCTGCACGCCGAGGGCACCGCGTGGCTGCGCCGGATCACCTCGCTGCTCGACGGCAGGCTCACCCTGAGCCAGCATCGGGAGATCCTCGTGCTGGCGGGCTGGGTGGCGTTGCTGGTCGGTTGCGTCGATTACGACCTCGGACACCGGGCCGGCGCCGAGGCCACCCGGCGGGCCGCGGATTCGCTGGGCCGCGAGGCGGGCAACGTCGAGATCTCGGCGTGGGCCGCCGAGATGTCGGCCTGGTTCGCGCTCACCCAGGGCAATTTCCGGGGCGCGATCGACGTCTCGGAGAAGGCCATGCCGGGCACCGCCTCGATGGGTGTCGGGGTGCAGCTGGCCGCCCAACGGGCCAAGGGCTGGGCCCGCCTCGGTGATCGCCGGGCGGTGCAGACCGCGCTCGACGAGGGCAGGGCGATCCTGTCGCGGATGGGTCATCCGGCCGATCTGCACAACCACTTCGTCGTCGACGCGACCAAGTTCGACTTCTACGCGATGGACTGCTGCCGGGTCGCGGGCCAGGACCGGCTGGCCGAGCGCTACGCCCAGCAGGTGATCAGCGATTCGACCAGGCCCGACGGTTCGGTCCGCAACCCGATGCGGGTCTCGGAGGCCCGGCTGACGCTGGCCGTGGTCGCCGTGCGCGACCGCGATCTCGAGCGCGCGGTCGAGGAGGGCGTCGCGGCGTTCACGGCGGGTCGCCGCTCGCTGCCGTCGCTGGCCTGGATCGCCGGCGAGGCGGCCAGGGAGATCATCGAACGCTATCCGGGAGATCCGCGCACCCAGTCGTTCCTCGAGCAGCTGCGCTCGCTCAACGTCGGGTGAGCGGGGCTTACCAGACGGCGGGGGCACGCCGATCCGGGGCGGGTCCCCCGGGGCGCGCGGCGGCCACCACTAATCTGTCTACGGTGACCGACCTCGCCGACGGCCTGCCCAGCGCCGTACCCGCCCTGTGGGACGAGCGGCTGCGGTTGTTCTCGTTCGCGACCGCGGAGAAGCGCGCCGACTACCTGCGGGTGCTGCGCGCCTTCGACAGTGCCCGCGCCGCCTACGTGGTGCTGCTGCACGCCGACGACGTCGCCGAGTGGATCGCCAGAGCCGAGACCGGCGGGCAGGCCGGGCCCGCGGGCGTGCCGCTGCCCGCGGTCGAGATCGGCCCGCTGCTCGAGCAGCTGCACCGCTGGGGCGTGCTGGAACGCAGCTACGACGGCACCCGCGCGGCCACTCTGGCCGAGTACCGCAACCGGCACTACGTCTACCAGTTCGCGCAGGCGGGTTTCCAGGCGTACCGGGCGGTGGCCGGCGTGCTGACGGCCCGGATGGACGACGCGTCGCTGTCACGCCTGGTGCTGCCCGAACTGCTCACCGACCTGCGTACCCTGGCCGCGGCCAATCGCGACGGCGACGCCGAGCGGGTCTACACCACGCTGCGCAGGCTCGATGCCGCGCTCACCGACATGGCCGCGCGCGCGGCGCACTTCTACCTGTCGCTGGGCGATCTGGTGCGCACGACCGAGATCACCCCGGAATCCTTTCTCGCGCACAAGGACGCGCTGCTGGCGCACATGCGCGAGTTCAGCATGGACCTGGCCCGGTTCGCCCCCCGGCTGGCGGCCGCGATCGGCGAGGTGGAAGCCACCGGCGTCGAGCAGCTGATCGGCCGCGCGGCGAGCTGCGACGAGCGGGTGCTGCTGAGCCCGGCCGAACGCGAGGCCGACTGGCGCTCGCGCTGGGACGGCCTGCGCACCTGGTTCGTGGCGGCGGGCGGCGGCGAGGCGAACGAGTCGTGTGAGGCCGACCGGCTGCGCGAGGCGACGATGAGCGCGATCGCCGCGGTGCTGTCGCTGCTGCGCCGGGTCACCGAGACCCGCCGCGGCGGGGTCAGCCGGGAATCGGCGCTGCGGCATCTGGCCGCCTGGTTCGTCGACACCCCCACCACGGGCAGCGCGCACGCGCTCTACGACGCGGTGTTCGGCCTGGGCAGGCCGCGGCACCTAGCGCTCGAGCATCCCGACGCCGAGGTGATCCCGGCGGGCCGGTCCTGGTGGGAGGCACCGCCGTTGGAGATCTCACGGACCCTCGCCGAGACCGGTCGCGCGCCGACCGCGGGCGCGCCGGCCCGGATCGCGCGCAACGACGCGGGCATCCGCAGGTTGCGCGAGGCCCAGCTGGCGGCCCAGCGCGAGCGGGCCGCGGCCGCGGCCTCCCTGGCCACCGGCGCCGTGCACGAACGGGTCCTGGACCAGCGCGAGACCGAGGTGCTGCTGCGCCTGCTCGACGCCGCGTCGACGGCGTGGGTGCCGGTCAGCGGAAAGGTCGACGGCACAACGGGTTCCGACAACGGCGTGACACTGACGGTGCGGCCGTGCGACGGGTCGACCGTCATCCGCACCGCGGCGGGCCTGCTGCACCTGAACAACCGCCGCCTCGAGGTCACCGCGACCACGCGACGGGGGACGCCACGATGAGACCGCACCGCCGCATCGACGCCCTCGCCCTGGACAGCTACCAGCGCGCCGCCCGCGTCATGCTCGCCAACCACCTGGTCACCCGGGTCTATCCCGACCGGATCGCGCTGCCGCTGATCCGGCGCTGGGCCACCGAACTGCGCGAGGACCTCGCCGAACTGTTCGGCTACCGCCTCGAGGTCACCGAGACCACGGCTCGGCTGTATCCGGTGCACGACCGGCTCGACGACACCCTGCCCGCGCGCAGCGTCAACGACCGCGTCTTCGACCGCCGCCGCTACGCCTATCTCTCCTTGGCCCTGGCCGCGCTCGGCCGCGCGGGCGACCAGATCACGCTGTCGGAATTGGCCGAACACGTGGCCGATTACGCGAGCCGGATCGACGGCCTCGAGCTGTCCACCGAGCGGGCCGCCGATCGGGACGCGTTCGTCGACGCGGTCGGCTGGCTCGGCGCCAGGGGCGCGCTCACCCTGGCCGACGGTGACGCGGGCGGCTGGGCCAGCGACCCGGAGGCGGGCGAGGCCCTCTACGACATCGACCGGCCGGTGGTGTTCGCGCTGTTCCGGCCGCCGCGCGCGCTGCAGCATCTGCACAGCGTGCGGGGTCTGCTGGCCGAGGACACCGAGCACGCGCCCGCCGAACAGGCCCGCCGGGTGCGCCGCGCGCTGGTGGAACGTCCGGTCGTATACCTCGGAGACCTCTCCCCCGCCGAGCGCGCCCTGCTCGGCCAGGACCGCGTGGTCGACGAGGTCGAGTACTGCACCGGCCTGCGCGCCGAGCGGCGCGCCGAAGGGGTCGCGCTCATCGACACCTCGGGCAGGCTCTCCGACACCCGCTTCCCCGGCACCGGCACGCTCGCGCAGGTGGCGCTGCTGCTCATCGGCGAGATCGCCGACGTCGTCCTCGACATCGACGACCCGGTCGCGCGCCATCCCGCGCCGACCACCGAGGACGCGCTGCTCGACCAGCTCGACGCGGCCATCCCCGCGGCGGGCGTGTTCGCCCCGCTCGCCGAGGATCCCGAAACACCGGACCCGCCCGCGGATTCCGTCGACGACGAACTCGCCGACACCGAGCCGCTCACCTATCCGTTCCTCGACGACGCCTGGGTGCGCGGCACGGTCACCGCGCTGACCGACCGCTACGGCGCCACCTTCGCCGCGCAGTGGCAGGCCGATGTCGGCGGGCTCACCGCCGAGGTCGTCGCGCTGCTCACCAAGCTTCGGCTGGTCCGGCCGGTCGAGGGCGGGCTGCTGATCCTGCCCGCGCTGGCCAGGTATCGGGGCGCGGTGGTCACCGTGCGGGTCCGCCAGGCCGAGGAATTGTTCGTCACCGCCGCCGACACCGACGGCAGCAGCACCGGAACGGGAGGGAACTGAGCAGATGTCGCTCATTCACGGCGGAGTGCGTTTCGTCCCGACCCGCGCGGGCATCGTCAACCTCTGGGACTACCGCGACCAGGAGTTCTGTTTCGCCGACGGCAGGCTCGTGCTGCGCGGTCCGAACGGATCGGGCAAGACCAAGGCCCTGGAGGTGCTGTTCCCGTTCGTGCTCGACGGACGGATCGAGCCGCGCAGGCTCAATCCGTTCGCCGGCGAAGAGCGCACCATGAAGTCGAATCTGCTCTATCGCAAGCAGGAATCGGCCTACTCGTATGTCTGGATGGAGTTCGCGCGCGGCAGCTGGGAGGACCCGGAGGTCGTCACGGTCGGCATCGGCATGCGCGCCACCCGGTCCTCGGACAAAGTCACCCGCTGGTATTTCGTCGCCGACGGGCGCGCGGGCGTCGACTTCTCCTTGATCGGCCCCGACGACCGGCCGCTGACCCGCAAGCAGCTCGCCGAGCAGATCGGCAGTGACGCCATCGTCGACCGGCCGGTGGAGTACCGGGCCGCCATCGACGCCCGCATGTTCGGGCTCGGAGTGCAGCGCTACGACCAGCTGATCAATCTGATCCTCACGCTGCGCCGACCGCAGCTGGCCAAGAACCTCGACCCCCGCGGCCTGTCGCAGGCACTCACCGACGGCCTGCGCCCGCTCGACGAGCAGCTGATCCTGGACGCGGCCCGGTCCTTCAGCGATATGGAGGAGGTCGGGCGCACCCTGGACGGGCTCGTCCAAGCCGACACCGCAACGCGCCGCTTCGTCGACGTGTACCGCAAATACCTCGCCGTGCAGGCCAAGACCGATGTCGACCAGGTGCGTGCCCGCCTCGACGCGGTCACCAACGCCTCGACCGCCCTGTTCGCGGCCACTGCCCTGCGCACCCGGCGCGAGGCCGACCGCACCGCCGCCGAGGCCAGGGCCGAGGAGGCCGACCGCGCCTACGAACAGGCCATCGCCGACCGCGAGAACCTGCAGCGCTCGAGCGCCTACGAGGGCAAACAGCAGCTCGACGACCTCGCCGACGCTGTCCGCAGGCTCGAGACCTCTGCCGCCGTGCACCGCGACAAGGCCGCCGAGGCCGGCCAGACCCTGCAGCGCCGCGCCGAGGAAGCCGAGCGCGCCGCCGAGGCCGTGCGCACCGCCGCCGCCGCGCTGGACCGCGGCGAGGACGCCCTGCGTGCCGCGGCCGAGGAGGCCGGCATCGAGTGGACCACGCCAGGTGCCGACGGCCGCGGTGATCAGATCACCGCCGCCGTGCGCGGCCACGCCGAGGAACGCGACGCCGACGTCCGCGCGGTGCGCAAGGCGTTGAGCCGCTGGGAAGCCCTGGCCGCCGATCGCACCCGCGCCCAGCGCCTGGCCGAACGCGCCGTGGAACTGCGCGACGCCGCGGCCGCCGAGGTGGCCCACGCCGAAGCCGCCGTCACGCTGGCCAGGACCGAATCGGCTGCCGCCCTGCGCACCTGGTGGCAGACCAACGCGGCGGTGCTGGCGCCGATCGCCGCGGGCACGCTGCTGACCGGTCACGACACCGACCTCGGTTCCGGCGGCATTCCGCGCAGCGCCGATGCGGAGCGCCCTGGGCTTTTCGATGCCTTGACCTCGGCCCTCGCCGCGGCGGGCACGGAGGACGCCCCGTCCGTGCACGAGGTGCTGGCCGAGTATTGCGAGCCCTTGCAGGACCAGATCCGCACCCGACGGCAGGAAGCCAAGGCGCGGGCGGCGGCCGCGGCCGCACGCCGGGAAGCGCTGGTCGCCGAGCGCGACAAGGTGGCCGCCGAACGCGACGACGCGCCGCCGCCGCACCCGACCGACGCCCGCGAGCCGACAGACCTTCCCGGCGTGCCCTTCTGGCGCTCGGTCCGGTTCGCGGACGCGGTGGCCCCGGCCGAAGCCGCGGGTATCGAGGCCGCTCTCCAGGCGACCGGGCTCCTCGACGCCTGGATCTGTGACCCGGCCCGCGTCCCCGATGTCGACGGGGTCCGCTATCTGCTCCCGCTGCCCGCCGCCGATCGCCCGGCCGGTCGCACCCTCGCCGACGTCCTTGTCGTCGAGGACGGCTCCGACGATCTGGCGATCCCGACGAGCATCGTCGCCGAGGTGCTGGCCTCGATCGCACTCGACGAAGCACCCGCCGCCGACGTGGCGGGCACCGAACCGAGGGTGGCCGGAACGACTGCCGCTGGAGTGCTCCGCCTCCCGGCGGGCGCGGGCGATCCCGTCGTCGTCGGCACTGCCGGAATCTTCCGGCACGGCCTGCACGTGGGACGCCACACCAAGCCCGACGCCGAGTTCCTCGGCGCGACCGCGCGCGCCCGCCGCCGGGAACTGCGCCAGGCCGAACTCGACGCGGCGATCGAGGCCGCTGCCGCCGAAGCCGAGGCGGCGAAGGCCGACGAGGCCACGGCCACCGCCGAATTGGCGACCCTCAGCGCCGCGACGAAGTCCCTGCCCCGCCCGTCCGCGATCACCGCCGCGCTGCGCGCGGTCGCGGAGACGGCCGGTCTCATGCGGTCGCGGTCGGAGGCCGTCACCCAGACCGAACGCGATCTGGACCAGGCGGTCGGCGAGGCCACCGCGATGGACAAGAAGCTGCGAGCCACCGCGCAGGCGCATCGCACGCCGACCGAGGCCCGCGAACTCGACGCGCTCGCCGCCGCGATCCGGCACTTCGAGAACACCGGCACCGGGCTGCTGCGGCTGCGCGCCGAACACGAGCGCGAACGTGAACGCGAACGCGAGGGCGCCGACCGGCACGACGAGGCGCGAGCGCTGGCCGAGGCCTTCGCCGAGGAAGCCGAAGCCGCCCGGCTCGGGTTCACCGAACAGCAGCGCAAGCTCGAGACCCTGCGGGAAGCGCTGGGCGCCGGCGCCGCCGACATCGACCGCGACCTCGAGGCCGCCCGCGCCGCGATCGAGGCGGCCAAGGCCGAGCAGCGAGCCGCGCGCAAGGCCGCCAATGCCGCGATCGAGGCGGTCGGCGACGCCGAGGCCGCCTACCGCACCGCCAACGAGGCACTGGCCACCGCGCTCACCGAGGTGCTGGCGGAGGTGCGGTCGCTGGCGCCCTACGCCCGGCCTGACCTGCTCAGTCTGCTCGGTGCCTCGGTCGAGCACCGCTGGCCGAGCACCGATGCCGCGTGGTCGACCCCGGAGCAGTTGCAGTACCGGATCGTCGCCGCCGGACCGGAGACCGACCCGGTCGTGCTGCCCGAGGAGGTGGCCGCCCTGTTCGCCGACCTCGACACCGCCACCACCCAGGTGCGAGCCACCGAAGCCGGGCGCAAGTCCACCCGGTCGGCGGTGACCAGCGCGCTGCAGGAGTTCGATGCCGCGCTCACCGCGTCGGGCCGCGACTATCGACTGCACTGGGATGCCGCCGACGGCCTGACCGTGGTCGCCGTGCACGACGAGAACGGACAGGCCGCGCTCGCCGATTTCGCGGCTCGGATCGACGCCGCGCGCCGCGATCAGGAACTGCTGCTCACCGACGCCGAGCGCCGCATCCTGGAGGACGCGCTGCTGACCGGCCTGGCCCAGCAGATCCACGAACGCACCAGCGACGCCCGCGAACTCATCACCCGCATGGGCGCGGAGATGAAGCAGCGCCGGATGTCGTCGGGCAACACCATCGGCGTGCACTGGATCCTGGCCGACGGCCTGTCCGAGGCCGCCCGCGCCATGTGCAAACTGCTCGACCGGGACACCGCGGCGCTGAGCCCGGAGGATCTGGGCGCCGTGCGCGCCCATTTCGCCGCGGAGATCCGCGCGGCCCGCACCGCCCACCCGGAGCGGTCCTACCCCGAGATCCTCGGCGCCACCCTCGATTACCGCACCTGGCGGGTGTTCTCGTTCACCCTGATCAACGGCGACGGCAGCGAGGACAAGCTGACCGTGGCCCGGCACAGCGCGCTCTCCGGTGGCGAGCAGTCGGTCTCGCTGCACCTGCCGCTGTTCGCGGCCGCGCACGTGATGCTCGACTCCGCCGATCCGCAGGCTCCCCGTCTGCTGGCGCTGGACGAGGCGTTCGCGGGCGTCGACGACAACGGCCGTAGCGAATTGCTCGGCCTGAGTGTGCAATTCGACCTCGATCTGTTCATGACCGGCTACGACCTGTGGATCACCTACGGCCACGTCCCCGGCTGCGCGCACTACGACCTGGCGCACTCGACCGCCGAGAACACCGTCAGCGCCACGCTGCTGGTCTGGGACAGCGGCGAGCTGCTGGCCGAACACGACGGCGGCGACCTGACCACGGCGCTGGGCTCCCCCAACCGCCGCCGCGTCCCCAACACCATCGAGGGCGGCCTCACTCTGGAGGGCATGCCGGGCGAACCGGCCCCGGTGGGCTGAATGCTCAGGCGCGCCAACCGGTCTTGACGCCACCGCGCCGCCCCGGCGGCGTGGTGGCCAGGCAATTGCCGGAAGTCTTAGACCGACCAGTTTTCTTACTCGGAATTAACCGAATCGAATTTCGCGGAATCGGTTGCTCGAAATCCTCAGTGCTGCCAGGATTTTGCTCGTGACGGGACCGGCCCTGGCCGGGCCGGCACGATCACGGTGCGGTCGCCACCGCACGCCGTCAGCAAGTCTTCAGGGGATCGTCGTGCGATATCGACACAATCAACACCGCCCACCCGGGTCGGACCGGCGGTTTTCCGGCGCTGCCGCGGGTCGGGATGCCGTGTGCGGCGGTCGGTCACGACCGCCGCGTCCGACGATGCGCTGAGTTCGCCGGAACTCGGCCGACCCAGCCCGATGAAGGTGCCGGACATATTCGCCGGAAATGGTTTGCGGCCGTTGCTGGCTCGCCTGCGCCGGGATCGCCGTTGCACCGATCCGGCGCCGACCTTTCCTTGCCCACCGCGGGATGTGACCACCATGCAGCTCCCCGTCCCCCTGCGGGACACCACCCGTCCACTCGCGGCCGCGCTCACCGACGCCGACGCGCGCCGGTTCACCGGCATCCTGCGCGTCACCGGCGAACCGGGCGGTGACATCCGCTGCGTCGACGGCCGGATCGTGGCCGTGAGTACCGGTGGCGCACCGGATTTCGACGCCCTCGACCCGCACGACGACGCACAGCCGCTCGGCGCGGCCCGCACCCGGCTGCTGCGGATGACGGCCACCGTCGACGGCACCTTCGCCATCGCGGCGGGCTGGATCGATCGCTGTCACTGGATCGATGCCCACCCGGATGTCGTCGCCGCCGACGATTCCGGCTACGACGCCGAGTGGCTGCTCGGCGAGGCCGAGCGCAGGCTGGCCGCGCTCGCGCACGCCGGCTTCTCGCCGTACCGGAACCTGCTGGCGCTCACCGACTTCGGCCGCTCGGTACGCGAGCAGGGCGCCGAGCTCCTGCGCCTGGTCGACGGCACCAGGAGCTGCCGCGACCTGGCCTTCCTGCTCGGCCGTCCGCTCTACCCGGTGACTGTCGAGGTCGCGCGCCTGCTCGGCGCCGGTCAGCTGACGGTGCCCGCCCGGCACGCCGCCGACCACCCGCCCGTCCCCGCCGGGGCGGGCATGGTCGACCCGGCGCTGCCCCGGCGCCGCCGCGGCGCCAGCGGCATCAACGACACCCTCCGGCCGCGTCCACCGCAGGCCGCTCCCCCGTCCACGACCGCCGTGGGCGTACCCGACTCTTCGCCACGGCGGAGAACCGAGAGGATCTCATGAACACCAACGGCACCCCCGCCAGCATGAACGAACGGCTCACCGGGATGGTCAAGTCGCTGCGCGCCGAAGTTCCCGACTGCGTCGCCGCGGGCGTCATCGACATGTCGACCGGCATGCTGTTGTCGGTGGAGACCGTCGACAACCATCCGCCGGAGGTGCTGGATTTGCTCGCGGCCGCCACCCTCGACCTGTTCCAGGGCCGCAATGTGGTGATGATCGAGGACATCTGGAAGGAACGGCGCGGCATCCGCAGCGACGACCACTACTTCCAGGAGATCCTGGTCAATTCCAACAACCTCACCCACCTGTTCCTGCGCGCGGAGAGCCGCGACGATCTGGTGGTCGTGGTGGTGTGCCGCAAGACGGTCAATGTGGGCATGCTGTTCGCCCAGTCACGCCGGGTGCTCAAGGACACCGGCAGGCTCTGAGGTCATTCGGCGAGCGCATCCGCGAGCCGGGACCCGCAGGCGCGCAGGTGTGCTCGCAGCTCCGGGGAGCCGTGCACCCGGAACGGGAAGCCGAGGGCGACGAGTTGCGCGGCGAGCCATCGCGGGTCGTCGTCGCGGGTTTCGGTGAGCCGGCACCTGGCATCGCCGTCGGCCACGATGCTGTCCGGCGCCGCACCGAGCCTGCCCGCCACCCGGTGCGCCGGCGCCTCGAACGTCACGTCCACCGTGTATCGCGGTGTGGCCCAGTCGGTTCGGCGCCCCGCGACGTACTCCGCGGCATCGGCGGCGGGGAGTTCCCTGGCGACGATGCGGGCGCCGGTCGGTCGCGGCTCCTCGACGCGGTCGGCGCGGAAGCTGCGCCAGGCGTCGCGCTCGAGGTCGTAGGCGACCAGATACCACCGACGGCCCGCCGCCGCGATGCCGATCGGCTCGACGTGTCGCCGCGACTCGGCGCCCGCGGCGTCCCGATAGCGCAGGCGCACCCGTTCCCGGTTGCTCACCGCGGCGGCGAGGACGGTGAGAACCTCCGGATCGACCGTGGGGCCCGCGCCCGCGGAGACCGTCACCGCCGCGCCGACCACCCGCACCCGCCTGCGGAGCCTGGTGGGCAGTACCTGTTCGAGTTTGGTGAGCGCGCGCACCGCCGCGTCCTCGATCCCGGCGACGGCCTGCCCGGCCGCGACCCGCAGGCCGACCGCGACGGCCACCGCCTCGTCCTCGTCGAGCACCAGCGGCGGCAGCGCCGAACCGGCGGTGAGGCGGTAGCCGCCGGTCGCCCCGAGCGCCGCCACGACGGGATAGCCCAGCTCGCGCAGCCGGTCGACATCACGGCGGACCGTGCGGTCGGTGACACCGAGCCGGTCGGCGAGTTCGCTGCCCGGCCACTCGCGTGGCATCTGCAGCAGGGAGAGCAAACGGAGCAGCCGGGCGGCGGTATCGGTCATGGCCGATATTCTGCCGCGCATCTAGGACCGAAACTGTCCTAGATGATTCCTAGCGTGGTGTGCACACCGACCGAGGAGTGCAGATGACGACCATTCGTCCCTTCCGTATCGACATCCCGCAGACCGATCTCGACGACCTGCGCGAGCGCCTGCGCCGGGCACGCTGGGCCGCGCCGCTGCCGGGAGCGGGCTGGGACCGCGGCGCGCCGACCGACTACCTGCGCGACCTGGCGCGGTACTGGGCCGAGGATTTCGATTGGCGCGCACAGGAATCCGCGCTCAACGAGTTCCCGCAGTTCGTCACCGAGATCGACGGCCTCGACGTGCACTTCCTGCACGTGCGCTCCCCCGAGCCGGACGCGGTGCCGCTCGTACTCACCCACGGCTGGCCGAACTCGTTCGTCGAGTTCACCCGCACCATCGGCCCGCTGACCGATCCGCGGGCCCACGGGCTCGACCCGGCCCCGGCCTTCCACATCGTGGTGCCGTCGATCCCCGGCTTCGCGTTCTCGGCGGCGCCGCGTGAGACGGGCATGAGCGCGGCCCGGGTGGCCCGGATGTGGACCACGCTGATGGACCGGCTGGGCTACGACCGCTACGGCACCCAGGGTGGTGACCTCGGCGCCTACATCGCCCCGGAGATGGCGCTCGCCGCGCCCGAGCACGTCATCGGCGTGCATCTCGACGGCGGGATCGGGATGCCGACCGCGGCCGACGTGCCGACCATGTCGGACGAGGACCTGCGGCAGTGGGAGGAGATGCAGCAGTGGATGACCGGCGGCGTCGACCACCACACCCTGCTGCGGGCCGCGCCGCAGACCTTCGCGCTCGGCTGGAACGACTCCCCGGTGGCGATGCTGGCCTGGCTGATGCAGAAGTTCCAGGAGTTCACCCCGATGGCCGACCTCGCCGAGGACGTCATCGACCGCGACCATCTGCTCACCAACGCCGCGATCTACTGGTTCACCCAGACCACCGGCACCTCCTCGTGGCCGATGTACGACGGTCTGCGCGACGGTGGCTTCGGTTGGCCCCCCGGCCAGAATCTGGTCCCGACCGGTGTCTACGGCGGCGGTTCACCGCTGATGCGCAAGCTCGCCGACCGCGACCACAAGATCACCCACTGGCCCTCGGGCAACCCGGGCAACCACTTCGTCGCCATGGAAGAACCCCTGGCCCACGCCAGCGACATCCGCACCTTCTTCGCCGACCTGCGCTGAATCCGGCCGGTGACAGCACACCGGGCAGGGTGCGCGGCACCCTGCCCGGTGGTTCGTTCGTGGCGTTCGGCTATCGCATGCCGGCATCGGGCACGCGGGGCGGGCACGGGGTGCCCGGTGCGGTGACCAGCTCGAAGTGCCACCATTCGTTGCCAAGGTGGTCGTATTCACAAAACCCGACCAGGTGGCCCGACCAGCGTGAAGCGTAGCCATGCCGATCCGCCGTGCATTCGCTAGACGATTCGGTGCAACGCTCTGCCACCCCAGAACTCAACGCCTTGGTAGCGGCTCGAGATCGAGACTGCGCCGAACCAGTCGGCTGGCAGTCGGAATTGATCAGGCTCCCAATCATGGTCGGATGCGATGGCAACCAAAGTTGAATCGATGACCTGCAACCACAATGCCACAGCACCCCGTACGTAGCCTGACTGCAACGTGGCGGTCCGTGCGTCCGAGTCCCAGGGGTAGCTGTCCTCGCTGGGATGCTTCAACAGGGCCACATCGGCGTTCTGCGCAAGCGCGTAATGTGCCGCAGCGTTTCTTGCGGCAATGGCTCCCCAAACGTGGCGAAGGAACTCGGCACGCTCGGACTCATCCGAGCCGCCATCGACTGTCGTCCAGCGAGTGGGCGTTGCACCTTTCCAGCTTTTCGGGTAGATCGCCTCCCACCTCGATGTCACTGGGCCAGTAGTGAAGGCCCGGTTCCGCAAATAGCCGTCCACCTTGTCGGGATGGTGTACGCCACCGTCCGGGCTTTTCGTCGACCCAGTACCCTTCCAATCCGAATCAGCAGAGCCAACCAAGTCCGCGATCAATCGCTCCCACGTCCCGCCCGCCGCCATCACAGTGAAGGGATTGAGTGAGGCTCGCGGCTGAGTTCCCCGGACGGGCTGTTCAGCGTGGATCGCGATCAGGTCTAGGGGCTTCTTAAAGTTGTTTTCAGCCGCCTCGGCGACTTCCTTCAATCGTTCCGGTGTCAGCACTCCTGGATCGTAGCGAGCGCCCGGACTGTGCGAAAGCTCAGGTCACACCATATGTCGTTGTGCAGCAATGCAATTCATAGGTTGCAAACTGCGAACTACAATCCCACTCTCGAGTCAGCTATCGCTGATAGCTGGCGTCCGGCACACGTGGCGGGCACGGCATACCCGGCGTGGTTTCGATGGAAAAATGCCACCATTCGTTGTCGAAGGTCCGGCACAGGCCCCAGCGGTTGCCATTGGTTTCCAGCCATTGGGCGCCGACCTGGGGGCCGACGTCGACGGCGTGGCCGGAGACATGGGTGGACTCCGCCGGGGGCAGCACCCAGCGGCGGGCCTCGTCAGGGGTGCCGTAGGTGGCGAGGCCGTCCTGCCACAGCATTTCCTGCTGCTCGGGGGTGCGATAGCCCGAGGTGATCGACAGCGGGACGCCCTCGGCGTGCGCCTGCTGCTCGGCGAGGGTGTAGGCCAGGGCCAGCGGCGGGTCGAGGCCCTCGGTGCCCGCGGCGGACTGGAACTGTTCGCGCTGGTCGGTGGCGCCCGGCTGGGCCTCGGCGATGCCGATGCCGACGACGGTCACGGCCGCGGCGGCCGTGACCGTCACCAGCATCCGGTCGGCCAGGCGGCCGAGCACAGTAGTCATGCCGGAAGTCTATCGACCCGGTCCGTGCCCGAGCCGACCGCCGTGGGTGGGCTCGGGCACGGTGCGCGGGGTCGTTCCGGCAGGTCGGGCGACCGATTCAGGGTGTGCGGGTAAGCTCGCCCGAGGTCGCCCGGTCCGGCCGGATCGGCCAGCGGCCCGGCGCGGCGGTGTAGGCGGGCAGCGCGTCGAGTTGCCGGTGCCGACCGGGTACCGGGCGGATCGCGCGCTGGACCGCGACCGCGGTCAGCAGGCCGATCAGCGTCAGACCCACCCACACCAACCGGTCGGCGCCGGCCGCGCGCGCGACGTCGAGGACCGCGCCGGTCCCCAGGTTGCCCGCGAGGATGGCCACCCCGACGATCGTGTTGTAGAACCCGTAGTGGGTCGCCACCAGCTTGCCCTCGCTCAGCGAGACGACGGTGTCCATCTCGAACGGGAAGACCGCCGCCGTCCCGACCGCCAGCACCGCGGCGGACAGCAGCAGCGCCGCGGCCGCGGCCACCGTCCCGAACGACTCCGCGCCGGGGATCAGCGCGAGCGGGACGAACGCCGCGGCCAGCACGCCGACACCGAGGACCAGACCACGCCCGATCCCCCACCGCGCTCGCAACCACGCGGTAATCCGCACCTGGCCGGCGACGGCGACCACGCCGGACACCACGAACACCAGCGCGGTCAGTTCCTGCCCGCCCGCGCCCGAAATGGTGCCCGCGTGCAGCGGCAGCGCCAGATACACCTGGAACGACAGCACATACGTGCCGCCCATGGCCACCGCGAACGCCACGAACCGCCGGTGACCGGCGATCGCGCGCCAGTCGGTCCACACCGACGTCGCGGTGGTCGCGCCGCTGCGCTGCGGCAGCGCGCACAGCTGTGCCACCGAGAGCACCGCGAACACGGCGGCCGCCGCCGCGGCGGTCCACCGGAAGTCCACCCCGAGCAGGGCGATCCCGACGAGGGGACCCGCCAGGATGCCTGCCTGATAGAACACGTTGAACACCGCGAACGCCTCGACCCGCCGCTCGCCTGCCTCGGCGGCCAGATAGGCGCGCACCGCCGGATTGAACAGCGCACCCGCGAATCCCGTCGCGGCGGAGGCGATCAGCAGCATCGGCAGCGAGGTGGCGAAGATCAACGCGGCGAATCCCGCGGTGCGCAAGACACATCCGGCGACGATGAGCGGTTTGTAGCCGAGACGGTCGGCCAGGGTGCCGCCGATCAGGAACATGCCCTGCTGGGAGAAGTTCCGGACGCCGAGCACGAGTCCGACCGCCCACGCGGCCAGGCCGAGCGGGCCGGACAGGTACCCGGCCAGGTACGGCATCAGCATGTAGAAGCCGAGGTTGATGCCGAACTGGTTGATCATGAGCAGCCGGGCGGGGGTATCGAACCCGGCGAAGGTCCGCAGGGTCCTCATGCGCGCACCGGGCCCGTCTCGGCGAGCGCGCCGGGATCGAGCACCGTCGTGCAGCGCGTCCAGGATTCGACCACGCGCTCGGCCGGGTGATCGATCGTGTCGGGGTCGGTGGCGGGCGGACCCGCGAGCAAGCCGTGCGTACGGCAGTAGCCGTCGTTGTAGATCGTGTCGAAGTAGCGGTGCGGGCCGTCGGGGAAGACGGCGACGATCCTGGTCTCCGCGTCGGCCGTCCGGGCCGCCCAGCCCGCGACCAGGGCGACCGCGCCGACGCTCCACCCGCCGGTGGCGTAGTGCGTCGCGGCCAGTGTCCGGCAGGCCCAGACCGCTTCCGCCGGTGCGACCCAATGGATTTCGTCGAAGGCGCGATAGTCGACATTGGCCGGGTGGATGTTGGAGCCGAGTCCGCGCATCAGGCGTGGCCCCGTGGGCTGGCCGAAGATCGCGGAGGCCACCGTGTCGACGCCGATCAGGCGCAGATCAGGGAACCGGCGGCGCAGTTCCCTGGCGACACCGGCGGAGTGGCCGCCCGTGCCGACCGCGCAGACCAGCACGTCGACGCGCCCGACCTGGTCGATCAGCTCGTGCGCGAGCCCGGCGTAGCCGTCGGCGGCGTCGGGATTGCCGTACTGGTCCGGGCACCACGCGGTCGGCTCGGCGGCGAGCAGCTCGGCGACCCGGTCCCGGCGCGCCTGCTGCCACCCGCCGGTGGGATGGGCTCGCTCGACCAGGTCGACCCGGGCACCGAAGGCGGCGAGCATCCGCGCGACGATCGGTTCCAGTCCGGGATCGGTGACCACGGTGACCGGATGAGCGTGCACCAGTCCGGCCAGGGCGAGCCCGAGTCCGAGGGTGCCGCTGCTGGATTCGACGATCCGCGCGCCGGGGGCGAGGTCGCCGCGGTGTTCGGCCCTGCGCACCATGTGCAGAGCGGGGCGGTCCTTCATCCCGCCGGGGTTGAATCCTTCCAGCTTGGCCCAGAACCCGCGGTCGGCGGTGGCCAGCGGCGCTCCCACCCACATCACCGGGGTATTGCCGACGAGTCCCTGGGGACGCTCGGCGATCGCGGCGGCGGTCCGGTCGAGCACGTATTCCTGCATGTCTGTCGCTTCCTGTGTCGGCCGCCGGGCACGGCGGCGCGGACGAGAACGGGCACGCGAACACCGGCCCGCCATGGGTGACGGGCCTGGCGCTGACCGATCAGCGTCGACAGATGCAGAACTGGGTGAGGATGTCGCGGCCCTGGCGGTACCGCAGTGATGAGCGAGGCGGGGCGCGCGGGGCCGCGGCCGGATGCCCGAGGCTCGCGAGGAGCACGATCACCAGCGCCCCGAGCAGGCCGAGCAGGGGCAGCACGAGCCCGGTATCGGGCGCCACGGTACCGACGAGGCAGTGGTCGGGCAGTGGATGATCGGGAACGGCGAGCCCGGCCCCGTCGGCGACGGCCGCGACCACGCCGAGCGCCGCCTCCGGGGCGTGGTGGTTGTCGTGGTGCACCGTGGTGCAGTCGATCACGAGCGCGCACACGGCGGCCACGACCATGACGAACGCGCACAGCGCGCCGGCCCGGCGCGACGAGGGACGGCCAGTCCGATGACCCACCGTGCCTCCTTCGCCGCTCGTCGCCGGTGACCTACGCCGACCAAGCTACTACGTCATTGCGTAGGCACAGGTCAGCGTCATGGGGACGGGCGATCCGGGCGCGGTGGCGGCTGATTTCCCCTCTGCCACCGGACGATCGCGCGGCCGGTCTCGGTGGCCGGCGGCTCACCGTAGAGCCATTCGCGGGCCAGCCGATGCCAGTTGGCGCTGACCCGCAACTGGCCGAGGGTGGCGAAGGTGAACAGGTCGGCACGCCGGGAGAAGACGTGCTCGGGCGGGAGCAGTTGCCTGCGCATGCCCTGGAACTCGACCGAACGCGGGTCGACGGCGAGCAGCACGGCGCTGGTGGCCAATTCGGGAGTGATGGTGACCTCTTCGTCGAGCAGATGCCACCCGCAGGCCGCCCACACGTACGCCAGGCACTCCTCGACGGTGACGCCGGCGTCCGGGTCGATGATGCCGCGCCCGACCCAGGCCGCGTACAGGTCCTCGGGCCGGTCCTCGGCGGCGGCCCGCAGGCAGGAGCGCTCGAAATCGACGTGCTCGGGGTCCATCCGGTTGTAGAGCCCGAAGTCGACGAAGGCGAGTTTGCCGTCCTCGGCGAGCAGCACATTGCCCGGGTGCGGATCGCCGCAGAATTCGTTGTCGGCGAACAGGGTGCCGAGATAGAAGCGGTAGATCAGTTCGCCGTAATGGTCCCGGTCCGCGTCGGGCAGCGTCTGCAGGTGCGAGAAGCCATGCCCCGCGACGTATTCGGTCACCAGCACATTGTGCGAGCAGTGTTCCTCGATCGCGTCGGGCACGGTGATGAAGGGATGTCCCCGGTAGCGCTGGGCGACCCGGTGCTGGGTCCGCGCCTCCCGCAGATAGTCCAGCTCGCTGCGCAGGTTGGCGGCGATCTCTTCCAGCACCCCGGTGTCGGCCATGCTCGGGAGCACGGATCTGGCCATCTTGCTGAGGAATTCGAGGTTGCCGATATCGGCGTGCACGGCCCGTTCCACGCCGGGATATTTCACTTTCACCGCCACCGCGCGGCCGTCGCGCAGGGTCGCCCGGTGCACCTGACCGATCGAGGCCGCGGCGATGGCGGTCTCGTCGAAGTCGGCGAAGATGCGCGTCAGCGGGCCGAGGTCGTCCTCGATCACCCGGCGCATGGTGGGGAACGCGACGGCGGGCGCCCGATCCCGCAGCGCCGCGAGCTGCCGGGTGAACTGCGCGCGGTGCGATTCGGGGACGAAATCGAGGTCGAGAACCGACAGCATCTGGCCCAGCTTCATCGCCGAGCCCTTCATGCTGCCGAGCACCGCGACGATCTGCTGCGCGGTCTTCATCGCCGACCGCTCGGCCAGCACCTGCCTGGCCTCCTCGGTGCGCCCGATCATCGACAGCCGCGTTCCGACCCCGCGCACGGTCTGTTCGGCCGCCAGCTGCCCCAGCTTCGCCCCGCGCGCGACGCGCCCCGAGGGCGGTATCCCGGTGGCCGCCATTTCCACCCCCGTCGAACCGGTCCAGCGTATGTCGCGGGTCACACTACACCGGCGGCCTGCGTGCCGGGAACGAACGAAAACCCCGGCTCGCACGGTGGCGAGGCCGGGGTCTTCGCGGTCGGTGGCCGATCGGGACGGTTACACGCGTTCCTTGGAGCGGGTGCGCACGCGCAGGGCGATCGGCTTGGAGGTCTCGGCGAAGAAGTCGTTGCCCTTGTCGTCGACGACGATGAAGGCGGGGAAGTCCTCGACGTCGATCTTCCAGACCGCTTCCATACCCAGCTCGGGGTACTCGAGCACCTCGACGTTCTTGATGCAGTCCAGTGCCAGCCGGGCGGCGGGGCCGCCGATGGAGCCCAGGTAGAAGCCACCGTGCTCGTTGCAGGCCTTGGTCACCTGGGCCGAACGGTTGCCCTTGGCCAGCATGACCATGGAGCCGCCCGCGGCCTGGAACTGGTCGACGTAGGAGTCCATACGACCCGCGGTGGTGGGGCCGAAGGAGCCGGAGGCGTAGCCCTCGGGGGTCTTGGCCGGGCCCGCGTAGTAGACGGCCATGTCGCGCAGGTACTCCGGCATCGGCTCGCCCGCGTCGAGCCGCTCCTTGATCTTGGCGTGGGCGATGTCGCGGGCGACGACCAGCGGGCCGGTCAGCGAAAGCCGGGTCTTCACCGGGTATTTCGACAGCTCGGCGCGGATCTCGTCCATCGGCCGGTTGAGGTCGATCTTCACCACGTCGCCGCCGAGGATCTCCTCGGTCTGCTCCGGGAGGTACTGGGCCGGTTCGGTTTCCAGCTGCTCCAGGAAGATGCCGTCCTTGGTGATCTTGGCCAGCGCCTGGCGGTCGGCCGAGCAGGACACCGCGATGGCGACCGGGCAGGAGGCGCCGTGCCGGGGCAGGCGGACCACGCGCACGTCGTGGCAGAAGTACTTGCCGCCGAACTGCGCGCCGATGCCGAACTCGCGGGTGAGCTGGAAGACCTCTTCCTCGAGCTCGAGATCGCGGAACGCGTGGCCGGTGATCGAGCCCTCGGTGGGCAGGTTGTCCAGGTAGTGCGCGGAGGCGTACTTGGCCGTCTTCAGGGCGAATTCGGCGCTGGTGCCGCCGATGACCACGGCGAGGTGGTAGGGCGGGCAGGCCGCGGTGCCGAGCGAGCGGATCTTCTCGTCGAGGAACTCGAGCATGCGCTCGGGATTCAGGACAGCCTTGGTCTCCTGGTACAGGAACGACTTGTTGGCCGACCCGCCGCCCTTGGCCATGAACAGGAACTTGTAGACCGGGTTGTCGGCGTCGCCCTCGGTCGAGTACAGCTCGATCTGCGCGGGCAGGTTGGAGCCGGTGTTCTTCTCGTCCCACATGGTGATCGGAGCCAGCTGGGAGTAGCGCAAGTTCAGCGTGGAGTAGGCGTCGAACACGCCGCGGCTGATCCATTCGGCGTCGTCGACACCGGTCAGCACGCCCTCGCTCTTCTTGCCCATCACGATCGCGGTGCCGGTGTCCTGACACATCGGCAGCACGCCGCCCGCGGAGATGTTGAGGTTCTTGAGCAGGTCCAGCGCGACGAAGCGGTCGTTGCCCGAGGACTCCGGATCGTCGATGATCTTGCGCAGCTGGCGCAGGTGCGCGGGCCGCAGGTAGTGGCTGATGTCGTGGATCGCCGTCTCGGTGAGCAGCCGCAGCGCTTCGGGCTCGACCTGCAGGAAGGTGCGACCGTTGTGCTCGAAGGTGCTGACCCCCTCGGTGGTGAGCAAGCGGTACGGCGTGTCGTCGGCGCCGATCGGCAGCAGATCGGAATAGCGGAACTCCGGCGCGGTCACGAATCGCACTCCTCGGGTGGCTGGTCACAAAGCACTCGGAAGCCTATCGACCACCCGCGTCCACCTGCTGGTTAGGCAACCCTATGTGACGTAAGGCAAATGCCTGAACCAAGATCGAGGTTGCACGTTCAACCCAAACGGTGCTACCCATTCACCCGGACGGTGGCGGGGCGTGCACCGTTCCAATCCGAAGCTTGCACCGGAGAATCTGGAGCTCGATCGTGACCGATCCACAGTGGCTCGATGATGTCGAAATGCGCGCCTGGCTGGGCTATGTCCGGACCCGCGACCTGATCGCCGCGGCGATCGGGCGTGACGCGGGCCGGGCGGCCGACCTCAGCTGGGTCGAGTACTCGGTGCTCGTATACCTGGCCGACGCGCCGGGTCAGCGCCTCACCTTCGCCGATCTGGCGGGCGCGCTGGAATGGTCGCAGAGCAGGCTCTCGCACCAGATCACCCGCATGCAGAAACGCGGGCTGGTGATCAGGGAGACGATGCCACACGACCAGCGCCGCACCGTCGCCCGCCTGACGAGCGCGGGCGGCCAGCTGCTCACCACGGCCGCGCCCGCGCACGTGCGCAGCGTGCGACGGCACATGATCGACGTCCTCGACCGCGGACAGCTGGCCGCCCTGGCCGAGATCTACGACGTGTTGATCAACCATCACCGCAGCGCGGCAGGCGGATTCGATCCCACCGGACGGGGCAGCGCGACCCCGCACGCGGAAGAACCGGCCCCGGATCCGGCCTGATCGTCAGGACCCGGTGCTGCCCCCGGAGTCGGGACGGCTGGTGCCGAGCCCGCCCCGCTGGACCGTGCCGCCGGAGTCCGGTACGCCGCGGTCGTAGACGCCGGCGCCTGCGGGCCGGATGAAGCTGCCCGCGGCCAGCGCGACGGCGGCGCCGATCGCCGGGTACACCAGCGTATCGGTGTGCTGGTACCAGAAATCGGCGTAGCGGCCCTCGGCGGTGTCGCACAGTCCGTCGGCCACCCGGGTCGAGGAGGTGGTGTCCACGCAGATGCCGACGGCGGTCGGCTGCGCGGGCGCGCTGGTGGTGGGCCGGGCCGAGGTCGTGGTGGTGGGTCGCGCGGTCGTGGTCGGCCGGGCCGTGCTCGTCACCGGCGGTTTCGCCGAGGTGGTGGCCGCGCGATGCGCCGGCGCCCCGGTCCCGCACCCCGCCGCCACCAGCGCCATCGCCACCACGGCGGGCAGCGTGCAGGACACACTGCGCGACTTCATGATTCGGACGCGCCGCTGCTCGTCCGGTACTCCCCCACGCACGAATTCCCCCTCGATGCCGACGACCCGGCCGATCCTAGCGACGACCCGGCTCGCCCGTCCGGGGAACGACACCGGCGACGGACCTCGCCGAAGCGGAGTCCGTCGCCGGTGGCGGGGTGGCTACCGCTGGACGAGATCCGCTGTGGTGAGCGGTCGTTCGAGGTCGGCGGGCACGCCCAGGGCCCGTTCGAACCCGGCGGGCACGATGATGTCGCCCCGGTCGAGATCGGCGATCGAGGTCTTGCGCAGGCCGAGCAGCGCCGAATCGATGCCGCCGCGCAGGATGTCGAGCACGTTCTCCACGCCCGCCTGGCCGTTGGCGGCCAGGCCCCACAGGTACGCGCGCCCGATCAGCACGGCGCGGGCGCCCAGGGCCACGGCCTTCACGACATCGCTGCCGCGCCGGATACCACCGTCGAGGACGACCTCGATCTGGTCGCCGACCGCGTCGGCCAGCACCGGCAGCGCCCGGATGGCGGCGGGGGTGCCGTCGAGGTTGTTGCCGCCGTGGTTGGACACCGAGATGCCGGCCACGCCCGCGTCGACCGCGCGCAGCGCGTCGTCGACCCGCATGACGCCCTTGAGCAGTACCGGACCGTCCCACTGGGCGCAGATCCAGGCGACGTCGTCCCAGTCGGGCGCGGGGGTCTGCATCCACTCGCCGTAGGCGCCGAAGAAGCCCGGCGCCGCGCCGCCGCCGACGGCCATGTTGGGGGCGGTCAGGTCGGGGATCGAGCCCGAGCGCAGGTAGGTGGCGAGCCAGCGCGGGCGTGCCAGGGTCTGCGGGGCGAACTTCATCATGGTGCGCAGGTTCAGCGACTCCGGGATCACCGGGCTGCCCCAGTCGCGACCGTGCGAGAACGACCAGTCCAGGGTCAGGATGAGCCCGACCGCGCCCGCCGCCTTCGCCCTGGCCATCCGCTCGAGGATCTGGTCCTTGTTGCCGCACCAGTACAGCTGGAACAGCGTGGCCGGGTTGGCCGCGATCACCTCTTCGATCGGCTTGCTCGCGAACGAGCTCAGGCCCATGGCGATCCCCCGCGCGGCCGCCGCCCTGGCCACGGCGACCTCGCCGTCGGGGTGTACCGCCTGCACGCCGGTGGGCGAGATCAGCACCGGCATCGAGAGCTGCTGGCCGAGCACGGTGGTCGACTGGTCGCGCTCGCCGATCGGGCCCGCGCAGTGCGGGGCGAAGCCGAGTTCGGTGAACGCGGTCTGGTTGTCCTCGATGGTCTGGCCGCGTTCGGAGCCCGCGATCAGCGCGCCGTACACCGATTTCGGCAGGCGCTTGCGGGCGCGGCGCTGCGCCTCGGCGACGGTCTCGAACCAGGGATTCATCGACGTGATCCTTCCTCAGGAACCTGGGGCCACCAGCGGCCCAGGTCTGCCAGCAGTGCGGTGGTTGCCGCGTTCAGCAGCGCGGCGCCTTCGCCTGCGCTCGACCCGGTGGGGTCACCGAGAATTCCGTTGGGGCTCACGGCCCGGACACCGCCGGCCCGCAGCAGCGGCAGCAGTTCGGCCAGCGGGCGCCGGTCCCCCGGTTCGGCCAGGTCGGCGCGCACCAGATCCGGCGTCAGCGCGAGCTGGATCGAGGTCTCGGCGCGGCCCGCGTGCGGGTCACCGCCGTACCCGGGCGAGAACAGGCGCACGTCCCGCGATTCCGAGCGCAGCAGGGCGACCGCGCGGCGCACCGCCTCGACATTGCCGCCGTGCCCGTTCACCAGCACGATGCGATCGAAGGTGTCGGTGGCCGACCGGCACAGCTCGACGACCAGCAGCTCCAGCGCGGCCTGCCCGATCGACAGGGTGCCCGCGAAGCCGGCGTGCTCGCCGCTGGCGCCGTAGGGCACCGCCGGGGCGACCAGCACGTCGGCACGCTCGGCGGCGACCCGCGCGCAGACCGCGGCGGCGATGTCGGTATCGGTGGACAGGGGCAGGTGGGGGCCGTGTTGCTCGGTGGCGCCGAGCGGGATGACCAGGATCACTCCCGCGGCGGCACATGTGCCCGCCTCGGGCCATGTGAGGTGGGCCACGAACATGGTCCCGAGATTAACGACAGTCACTGACATAATCAAGGGGCCGGGATTCCCTACTCTGTATCCATGTCAGCCCCGTCCCCGCGCGCGCATCGCGGCCGCCCGCCGCGCACCACGCGCCGCGAACTCGAAGTCATCGCGATGCGGTTGTTCGCCGAGCACGGCTTCGACGACGTCACCGTCGAGCGCATCGCGGCCGAGGCCGGGGTCAGCGAACGCACCTTCTTCCGGTATTTCCCCAGCAAGGCCGAGGTGCTCTGGCACCAGTTCGACGACGAGGTCGCCGACCTGCGCGACGCGTTCGCCGCGGTCCCCGACGACGAGCCGATGATGGCGGCGGTGCGCCGAATCGTGGTGGCGGCCAACAGATATCGCGCCGAGGACATCCCAGAGCTGCGCACCAGGATGCGCCTGGTCTCCGGGGTCCCCGCGCTCTCGGCGGGCGCAGGCGCGCACTACGACGCGTGGGAACGCGCGGTCGGCGAGTTCGCGGCCCGGCGCCTCGGCACCACCGCCGGCGACCTGGTCCCCCTGGCCGTCGGCCGCACCACGCTGGCGGCCGCGCGAGCGGCGTTCGACGCCTGGCTCGAACGCGGTGACACCGATCTGACGAGCTATCTGGACCGCGCGCTGCGAGCGCTGGAGCGAGGCTTCGCCCCGGAGCGGTCAGCGGACGCGGAGCAACCCGCACGTTTGGACGGCATCCCGGATGGGGTATGAGTAGGCTCGAGCCAAGCGCGCGCTGCGCACCGGAGAAAGCCCGTCGAAAGGGGCAGGAGTTTCCATGTCCGAGGTGTCCATGAGTCTTTCGGCGGATTCGCTGCCGGCGCGCCCGGTAGACAACTTGCTGCCGCAACTGGTCGAGCACCTCCGGCAGAACCGCACCGGACTGCGCGAGGAGTGGGCGCGGCGCATCACCGAGGCCGAGCTGCTCACGGCCATGACCCCGGAGGAGATCTTCTCCGAGGCCACGTCGATGTACGACAACTACGTCGAGGTGCTCGTCACCGGTAGCGTCGAGGCGCTGCAGGCCTACGCCCGCGACCTGTCCGAGCGCATCATTCCGCGAGGCGTCGAGACCGACGAGGTCCTCGGAATCGTGCTGCTCCTGCGCGACGTGCTGGCTCGCTCGCTGTTCGAGAAGTACCAGGCCGATTTCGATCTGCTCAACCAGGTCCTCGACGCCTACGAACCCGCCGCCAACCGCATCGCCAGCACCGTGGCCATCTCGTTCGTGCAGGAGCGCGAGCGCGTCATCCGCCAGCAGCAGGAAGCCATCCGCGAGCTGTCCACCCCGGTGCTTCAGGTGCGCGAACAGCTGCTCATCCTGCCGATCATCGGTGTGCTCGACTCCCAGCGCGCCCGCCAGCTCACCGAGCAGCTGCTGCGCGCCATCCGCGCCAACCGCGCCAAGGTCGTCGTCATCGACATCACCGGTGTGCCCGCGATCGACTCGGTGGTGGCCAACCACCTCGTGCAGACCGTCGACGCCTCGGGCCTGATGGGTGCCAACGTCATCATCACCGGTCTGTCCTCGGAGATCGCGCTCACGCTGGTGACCATCGGCCTGGATCTGTCGAAGATGAACGCGGTCGGCGACCTGCAGGGCGGTATCGAAGAGGCCGAGCGTCTGCTCGGGTACGAGGTCTCCCGGGTGACCGAGCGCCTGAGCGAACGAGACGGACGCTGAGCTAGCCACCATGCCGGTTCCCATTCTCAAACAGGGCACGTTCCTGATCGCTTCGGTGCAGTCGGCCCTGACCGACAGCGATACCGAGCGTCTCCAGGACGACCTCATGAAGCAGGTCAGCCGCTATCGGGCTACCGGCATCGTCGTCGACGTCACCGCAATCGACGTGATGGACTCCTTCGCCGCGCGCTCGCTGCGCACCATCGCGCACATGACCCAGCTGCGCGGCGCCGAGACCGTCATCGTGGGATTGCAGCCGGAGGTGGCATTCGCGATGGTGCAGCTCGGCCTGACCTTCGAGGACATGCACACCGCGCTTGATCTGGAGGAGGGCCTCGCGTGGCTCAACCGCCTCCCCAGCAGGCGACGAGACGGTCGTGACAGTGGCCGCTGAGCAGGTGGCCATCGCGGTCAAAGTCTCCGAGGACATCGTCACCGCACGTCAGGCGGGACATGAACTGGCCGCAGCCCTGGGTTTCACTCTCACCGACCGCACCATGATCTCCACCGCGATCTCGGAAATCGCGCGCAACATCACCAGCTACGCGGGCAGCGGCGAGATCCGGCTGCTCGTCGACCTGCGCGACGGCCGGCGCTCCCTCGTCGTCCAGGCCGAAGACCAGGGACCGGGCATCCGCGACATCACGCGCGCCCTGGACGACGGCTACTCCACCGGCCGCGGACTCGGGCTGGGGCTGCCCGGCGCGCGCAGGCTGATGGACGGCCTCACCATCGATTCCGCCCCCGGCCGCGGGACGTTGATCGAGATGTGGAAGTGGGTACCCGACGGTGCATGAAGACGGGATCATCGGCCGCACGGAATGGTCGACGGCCGGTCGGGCACTGCCCGGGCAGGACGTCTCGGGCGATCGTGCGGTCATCCTCGACACCGGTGACGGTGGCGCGCTGTTCGGCGTGCTCGACGGGCTCGGGCACGGCGCGGCCGCGGCCGACGCGGCCGACCGCGCGATGGTCATCCTGGCCGAGAACCGCGGCGAACCGCTGGACGTGCTGATGGTGCTGTGCCATCGCGCGATGGTCGAAACCCGCGGCGCCGCGGTCTCGTTGGCCCTGATGGGACCGGGCGAGACGCTGCAGTGGCTCGGCGTCGGCAATGTCGAGTCGCGGCTGCTGACGCTGGGTCCGGCCGGTCCGGAACTGCGGGCGACCATGCTGCTCACCGGCGGCATCGTCGGCTATCGGCTGCCCTCGCACCTGCAACCGCAGACCCTGCCGATCCGTCCCGGTGACCTGCTGCTGATGGCCACCGACGGCATCGTCTCGGTCGGCCCGGAGTCGATCGATCTGGCGCGTCCGGCCAGCCAGATCGCCGGCGACCTGCTCGCCCGCGATGCCAAGGACACCGACGACGCCCTGGTTCTCGCGGCGCGATTCCGCGGAGCTTGTCCATGAGAGGTTGCCGATGAGCGCTGTCCTGGCCGCATTTCTCGACGACTACTCGGCTGCTCTGCGCCGTCACGTCGCCGCGCCCGGCCAGGCCGGCCTCACCGAGGGTTACGACCTCGGCAGGCGCGCCCTCGTCGAGGGCATCAGTCTGCTCGACCTCACCGAGAACCACTTCCGGGCGGTGGCGGCGTACATCGAGGAAACGGCGGATGCCCGCAGCGCCGAGGTGGCGCTGGAGTTCCTGCTGCAGACGATGGCCGCGCTCGACATCGCCACCCGCGGCTATCTCGACGGCACCCGTCGCTACGAGCAGCAGCGTTCGCGCGCCGAGGATCTCGCGGGCCGTGACGCGTTCCGCACCGCACTGGTCGAGTCCCTGCAGGACGGCTTCTTCGTCGCCGACAATCGCGGCACGATCGTCGAGGTGAACTCCGCCTTCGGGGTGCTCACCGGCTACGGCGCGGATGCGGTCCCCTACCCGGTACCGCATCCGTGGGCGTTGCCGGATCGGGCCGGCTACCCCCAGATCGGTACGGAGGCATCACGTTTCGTGATGCCGGTGCGTCATCGTGACGGCCGCGAACGCTGGCTGGCGGTGAGCGCCAGCTCGCTGGTGAAGCAGGAGAACAACGAGGAGATCTTCGTCGGCACCGTGCGCGACGTGACCGCCGAACACGATGCGCAGGCGCGCGATCAGGCCGCCTCGCGGCTGGCGACCGCGGTGGGCGCGGCCACCAGCATGGTGGAGGTGCTCGAGGTCGGGCTCGACGAGTTGCGCCGGACGATGGGGGCACGGACCGCACTGGTCGCGGTGTGGCCGAGCCGGACCGGGCAGCCGGACGTGTACTCCTGCGGCGAGCCACCGGCCGGGGCGCCCGAGGTGGCCGGACGTGCCGAGGGCACACCGCAGTTCGTCGCCGCGCCGGTCGCGGAGCCGGCGGGGCGGGTCGTCCTCGACGAGGAGGTCCGCGCCCTGGTCGACCGGGCACGCAGGCAACCCGCCCGCGGCCTGTCCGCCATCACCGGCGAGGACGGTGGGGTGGACGCCGTGGTCGCGCCCCTCGGCGAGACCGGCGACGCGGCCCTGTGGGTGCGTTTCGGCGCGCCTCGCGCGATCAGCGCCGCGGACTGGGCGCTGTACTCGCTGCTGGTCGGCCACCTCAGCGTCGCCCTGCAGCGCGCCCGCAACTTCGACCAGGCGCGCGCCACCTCGCTCACCCTGCAGCGCGCCATGCTCGGCCCGATCGAGCTGCCGCCGCGCTTCTCGGTGCACTACGAGCCCGCGCTGCCGCCGCTCGAGATCGGCGGTGACTGGTACGACGTGGTGCCGTTGCGTGACGGCACCATCGGCGTCGTGGTCGGCGACTGTGTCGGCCGTGGCCTCTCGGCCGCCGTCGTGATGGGCCAATTGCGCACGGCCGCACGAGCATTGCTGTTGCGCGGCGCCGGACCGGCGCAGCTGCTCGCCGAGCTCGACGCCGTCGCCGCCCGGATTCCCGGCGCCATGTGCACCACGGTGTGCGCGGCGGTGCTCGATCCCGAGCGCGGGATGGTCCGCTATTCCAACGCCGGTCACATGCCCCCGATCCTGGCCCCACCCGGGGGCATGGGCCGGGTACTCGAGGGCGGACGCGCGGTGCCGCTGGCCACCTTCGACACCCCGCGCAGGCCCGAGGCGACCACGGCGCTGCCGCCCGGCGCGACGCTGGTGCTGTTCACCGACGGTCTGGTCGAGCAGCGCGGCTACGACATCGAAGAGGGCTTCGTCAAGATCGCCGGCGTGCTCAGCGAGACCGGTGCCGCGCTGCCCCGCGATGTCGCCGACGCCGTGCTCTCGCGGCTGTGTCCGCCCGCGGGCTACGACGACGACGTCGCCATGGTCGTCTACCGTCAGCCGCCCGAACCCCTGCACCTCGACATCCCCGCCGCCGCGGCGGAGCTGACCGGCCTGCGGCGCAATCTCTACCGCTGGTTCGCCACCGCCGCGGTTCCGCACGATCTCGCCGCCGACCTCGTCGCGGCGGCCAACGAGGCGTGCAGCAACAGTGTCGAGCACGCCTACCGCGACTCCGAGCCCGGCCGGGTCACTCTCACCGCCACCTGCGAGGGCGATCGGGTGATCATCGAGGTCGTCGACACGGGCCGCTGGATTCCCACCCCGACCGACCCCGGTTATCGCGGGCGCGGCGTGGAGATGATGCGGGTGCTCACCGAGGATCTGGAATTCAGCCACGACGAGAACGGCACCCGAGTGCGCATGTGGGTGACACTGCCGTCGATCACCTTCCCGACCGCGAACCCCTTGCGCGGATCGGTGCGCCCCGCTGCTCAGGCCGTCAACAATACGTTCCGATAACGTCCGGCGGACGCGCCGCAAGAATAGCCGTCCGGATCACCCCCGCAGGCACGGTGTGCGCGGGGCGCGCCATTCCTGCGGATAACGTCGAGCACACCCCGAATACCCGCCGTGACCTGCGTTTTCGAAAATTCGATAACGAATCTTTAGCCGACCTTCACATCCTTGTATACGCAAAACCCGGTTTGCTACGGTGTGGATGCATTTCCACACCGAGTCTGGTGTGATCCCGGATATTCCAGCGATCTTCCCGCACTCCGGTTTACGGGCCCGGGGCCCATTCCTGCACCACAGCGATGAAGCCGCGTTCCGCGCCGCTTTCCGTACTCCTGCGGGCCGATCATCCGACTGAAGGGAGAGCTCATGTTTTCCGCGATTCTCGGTGACCTCGTCGATGTACTCGCCACACTGCTCGAATCGCTGTCGGGCTGACTCAGCGATGATCCCGGGACGCCCCCAACCTCGTCCCGGGATCAGCTGTGCCCGCGCGCCCTACGTCAGTGCGGTCGTGTCGTAGGCGTCCACGTCGAACGTCCGCAGCATCCGTTCGAACCGGAAGCTGAAGTCGGGCCAGAGCCGGGAGTGCTGTCCGCGCTCGTCGACGAACCAGCTGGTGCAGTCGCCCGCGTTCCAGACGGTGCCGGCGAACTTCGTCTGCAGGTCCCGGTTGTAGTCGAGCTGCGCCTGCTCGCGCACCTCCACCGTCCGCAGCCCGCGCGCGTCCATCGTCGTGATCGCGTCGACGATGTAGTTGATCTGCGATTCGATGGTGAACAACGCCGAGGTGTAGCTCAGCGCCGCGTTCGGGCCGATCATCAGGAACAGGTTCGGGAAGTTCGCGATGGTGGTGCCCTTGTACACGCTGAGCCCGTGCTCGCCGAACACTTCCGCCAGCGTGCGCCCGTCGCGGCCGGTGATCAGGTCGTAGGTCGGCGAGTCCGAGATCTTGAACCCGGTCGCCAGCACGATCGCGTCGACCTCCCGTTCGGTGCCGTCCTCGGCGACGATCGAGTGTTCCCTGATCTCCCGGATCCCGTCGGTGACGACATCGACGTTCTCGCGCGCCAGGGCCGGGTAGTACTCGTTGGAGATGAGCATCCGCTTGCAGCCCAGCCGGTAGTCCGGAGTCACCTTGCGCCGCAACGCCGCGTCCCGGATCACCCACCAGAGCTTCAGGCGGGCACCGGCGGCGAAGAAGTCGGCCAGCGGCGGATACTTCGACTGCCAGAGCACGAACGACTCGCGCACCCAGTACACCCCCGCGCGGGCCAGCCGCTGGGAACCGGGAACGTGGCGATACCACAGGCGTTCGAGCAGCGTGTAGCGATGACCCAGGCGCGGCAGCACCCAGGGCGCGCTGCGCTGATACACCGCGAGCCGGCCCACCGTACCCGCGATCGACGGCACGATCTGGATGGCCGAGGCGCCGGTGCCGACGACCGCGACCCGCTTGCCGGTCAGGTCGACCTCGTGATCCCAGCGCGCGGAGTGGAACAGCGCACCCCGAAAGGTGCTGATGCCCTTGATCTCCGGCAGTCTCGGCGCGCTGAGCGGGCCCGCCGCCGAGACCGTGATGTCGGCGGTGAACGCGCCCAGGGAGGTCTGGATGTCCCAGCGCGCGGTGGCGGCGTTCCAGCGCGCGTCGCTCACCTCGCAGTCGAGCAGGATCGCCTCGCGCACCCCTTCCCGGTCGACGGTGTCCTGCACGTACCGCTGGATCTGCGGTTGCGTCGAGAACGAGTGCGTCCAGTCCGGATTCGGCGCGAACGAATACGAATACAGCTGCGACGGCACGTCACAGCCCGCGCCCGGATAGGTGTTGTCCCGCCAGGTACCGCCGATATCGCCCGCGCGCTCGAAGACGACGAAGTCGGTGATCCCGAGCCGGCGCAGCCGCATCGCCACGCCGAGCCCGGCGAACCCGGCCCCGATGATCGCCACGCGGACATGGCGGCGAGGCGTGTCGGTCACCGCGTCGTCGCCGTGGTGTCGTAGGCCTCGATGTCGAAGTTGCGCACCAGCTTCCGGTACCGGAAGCTGAAGTCGGGCCACAGCGCGGAGTTGTTGCCGTGCTTGTCGAGGAACCAACTGGTGCAGCCGCCGTTGACCCATACGGTGCGGGCCATCTTCGGCTCGAGCGCCCTGTTGTACGCGCGCTGGGCGTCGACCTTCACCTCGAACGACCGCAGACCGCGGGCCCGCATGGTGGTGATCGCGTCGACGATGTAGTTGATCTGCGACTCGATGATGTAGATCAGCGAGGTGTAGTTCAGCCCGGAGTTGGCGCCGAGCATGAAGAACATGTTCGGGAAATTGGCGACCGTGGTGCCCTTGTACATCTGGTAACCCTCGGCGTCGGCCGCCTCCGACACCGTCCGGCCGTCGCGGCCGGTGTAGAGGTTGAACGTCGGCGAATCGGCCACATGGAAGCCGGTGGCCAGCACGATGGCGTCGACGTCGCGTTCGGTGCCGTCCTCGGTGACGATCGAGTGCGCGCGGACTTCGGCGATGCCGTCGGTGACGAGATCGACGTTGTCACGATCGAGCGCGCCGTAGAACTTGTTGGAGACCAGCATGCGCTTGCAGCCGATGCGGTGCTCGGGCAGCACCTTGCGCCGCTTGTCCGGGTCGCGGATCTCGAGCCGCATCTTCACCCGCCCGACCGCTTCGAGCAGCAGGCCGGTCCACGGGTACTTCACCTGGGTGATCACGAACAGTTCGCGCGTGGTGTAGATCAGCGCGCGAATCAGGCGTTGCAGACCGGGCACGTGCTTGAAGGCGAAGCGTTCCGGCGCCAAATACGGCCGGTTGAGCTGGGGCATCACCCAGGTCGCGGTGCGCTGGTAGACGTCGAGCCGCTCGACCTCGGGCGCGATCGACGGGACGATCTGCACGGCGGAGGAACCGGTGCCGATCACGGCGACCTTCTTGCCCGCCAGGCTCGCGTCGTGGTTCCAGCGCGCCGAGTGGAAGATCTCGCCCTCGAAGCTCGAGATCCCCTTGATGTCGGGCAGATTCGGCTCGGCGAGCACGCCCGCCGCCGAGACGACGAAGTCGGCGGTGAAGCCACCGTCGCTGGTGTCGATCTCCCAGCGGCCGTCGGCGTCGACCCAGCGCGCCGCGGTCATCGCGCAATCGAATTTGTGCTTGTCGCGCACCCCGTACCGGTCGGCCACCTCGCGCAGGTACCGCTCGATCTCGGCCTGCGGAGAGAACGAGCGCGACCAGTTCGGGTTCAGCGCGAACGAGTACGAGTACAGGTGCGAGGGCACATCGCAGCCGGCGCCCGGATAGGTGTTGTCGCGCCAGGTGCCGCCCACATCGGGGCCGCGTTCGATGACGAGATAGTCGGTCACACCGTGCTGGCTGAGCCGGATCGCCGTGCCGAGACCGGACAGGCCGCTACCGACGATCAGGACCTGCACGTGCCGCCGGGTGGTGTCGCCGGCGGACCGGTCGTCCACGGACGTGGAAGTGTCGTTACTGCTCATGGGGCGACCTCAGCGGGATTCGTAGATGCGTTTGTGGCCGGAGACGGCGGCCAGCCGATACGGACGGCGGGTCTGCTCCGCCATGGCGTGGTACGCGCCGTCGCTGGGCGAGGTGGCCTCGTGCAGCTCCCGGTAGTGCTCGTAGCCGATCAGTTCGCGTGAGTCGATCGCGGCGAGGTTCGCCTCGGTCCGCAGGTGCTCGCGGTAGCCGGGTCGCACGGTGCCGCTGAAGAATTCGGCGACACTGCCCGAGCCGTAGCTGATCATGGCCAGGGCCCGATCGGTCAGGTCGTCGGCGTGGTCGAGCAGCGCGGCCAGGCCCAGGTACAGCGAGGCGGTGTAGCTGTTGCCGACCGTGCGGTTGTAGCGGGTGGTGTCGCCGATGGCGGCCTCGATCTCGGCGGCGTCGGCGGTGTGGCCCTGGCTCTCGAGCAGGTGCCGGTGCGCCTTGTAGGCCATCTTGGTGAAGGGCTGGTGGTAGCAGAAGGCGGCGAACTCGGCGAGGTCGCGGCCACCCTGGCGGCGGTAGTCGGTCCAGGCCTCCTGGGCGGCCTTCTGGTAGGCGTTGACCGAGGTCTTGCCGTCGACGATGGCGGCGCTGCGGTAGTTCGGGCGCCAGAAGTCCATGATGTCGGCGCTGTAGAGCCCGGAGTACGGATCCAGCTGCAGGATGGCCGGATTCGCGGTGATCAGCATCGCCACCGCGGCGGCGCCCTGGGTCGGCTCACCCGGGGAGTCCAGCTCGTACTTGGCGATGTCGGCGGCGATGACCAGGACCCGCTGCGCCGGATCGCGGGCGATCAGGCCCGCGGCGAACTGCAGTCCGGCGGTGCCGCCGTAGCAGGCCTGCTTGAGCTCCACCACGCGCGCGGCGTTGGGCAGCCCGATCAGCGAATGCAGGTACAGCGCGGCGGCTTTGGACTGGTCGACACCGGTCTCGGTGGCCAGCAGCACGGTGCGGATGTTGTCGGTGCCGTGGCGTTCGAGGATGGGCTTGGCCGCGGCCGCGGCGATGGTGACGATGTCCTCGTCGGCCGCGGCGACGCTCATCTTCTCCTGGCCGATGCCCAGGTAGAACTTGTCGCGGTCGACGCCGAGCCGCTCGGCGAGCACGGCGTGGTCGAGGGCGTAGTGGGTGGTCGCGAAGGACAGGTCGTGGATACCGACCGAGGATGTGTTCATCGTTGTGTTCCGTTGCTCGTGGTGGACCGCTCGAATTGGGTGTGGGCGCGCATCAATTCACCGCGATTGGTCTGCGCGGCCATCAGCGACAGCTCGCCGCAGAGCACGGTCGCCGCGGCGATGACGGCGAGCCTGCGGGCGTTCTCGCCGGGCTCCCGGTCCTCGCGGCAGCCCAGACGTTCGAGGTTGTCGTCCACGAAGCTGGCGTGCTTGCCGTTGCCGACGGTCCCGACGATGAGGTTGGGCAGCGTGCACGAGAAATACAGATCACCGTCACGGTCCTCGGCGTGGGTGACGCCCTGGGAGCCCTCGACGATGTTCGCGGCGTCCTGTCCGGTGGCCAGGTAGAACGCGAGCAGCATGTTGGCGTAATGCGCGTTGGCGGAACGGATCCCACCCGCCAGCAGGGTGCCGATCAGGTTCTTGCGGATATTGAGCTCCACCACCTGCCTTGCGGTGGTGTGCAGGCGCTGGGCCACCACCTCGCGGGGAATCAGCAGCTCGGTCACCACGTTCTTGCCCCGGCCGAGGATGCCGTTGACCGCGGTGGCCTTCTTGTCGGTGCAGAAGTTGCCGGAGATGGAGCCGTAGCGCACGCCCGAGACCGTGGTCAGGATGTGGTCCATCAGGTGGTCGCTGGCCAGGGTGGCCATGTTGTGGCCCGAGGCGTCGCCGGTGCTGAACTCGAACCGCAGGAACAGCAGATTGCCGTTGATCTGGTGGTGCAGGTCGATCAGGCGGGCGAAGCGGCTGCTGCCGGTGACGACCTCCTGCAACTCGGCGAAGCGGTCCTTCAGCTGCCGCACCGCGGTGAGCGCGGTGTAGGCGTCGTCGGCCTCGAGCAGGATCGAGCGGGTCATCCGCTCGTCGATGAGCGTGGAGACGATGCCGCGCTCGGTGAGGGTGGAGATCCGCGCGCCGCGACCGACCGAGGGCCACAGGGGCGTTTCGTAGGTGGCCAGGGGAACGTCGACGGCATCGTCGACGACATTGCCCGTGATGCGCAAGGGCCCCACCCACTGCAGCGGGACCGCTGCGTACGACATGTCATTCATCGATGACTCCTCCTCGGTCTTTCGATTCGCGCCACCAGGGACTCCGGTGGGCAAGAGACGCCGTGTCGATGCCGCGCAGTGCGCAGAAGCTCGCCACGTCCCCGGTGATCAGCAGGTCGCAGCCGGCCAGGTCAGCCGGGGTGCGCGCGCCGAGCACGGTCAGGATCTGGCGCAGCTGATCGAGCCAGGTGCGGATCTGCTCGACGAGCGCGTCGGTGTCGCGGCGCACGACGGTGTCCAGGAAGGCACCGGCGACTCCGGTCGCGGCGGCGCCCAGCGCCAGCGCCCTGGCGATGTCGAGCGGTGACCGGATGCCGCCGGAGGCGGCGATGTCGATGCCGTCGATCCCGGCGCAGTCGAGCAGGCAGGTGGCGGTGGACTGCCCCCAGCTCTCGATGAAGGCGAAGTCGGCGGCCGGACGTCGTTCGTTCTCGATGCGGGCGAAGTTGGTGCCGCCCCGGCCGCCGACGTCGGCCACCGAGACACCCACATCGCGCAACCAGGCGACGGTCTGCCTGCTGAGGCCGAACCCGACCTCCTTCACGATCACCGGCACCGCGACATTGGCGGTGAGGTGCTCGATCTGGCGGGGCCACGAGCCGAAGGAACGGTCGCCCTCGGGCATCACGACTTCCTGGACAGCGTTGAGGTGGATCTGCAGCGCGTCGGCCTCGAGCAGGTCGATCGCGCGGCGCACCTGATCCAGCGAGGCGGTCGCGTTGACGTTGGCCATCACGAACCCGTGCGGATTCTCCTCGCGCAGCACGCGATAGGTGCCCGCGACCTCGGGGTCGCGGAAGAAGGCGCTCATCGACCCGGTGGCGATGGGGAGACCGGTCTCGCGGGCGGCGATGGCCAGCTTGCGGTTGATCTCGCCGGTGTTGACGCTACCGCCGGTCATCGCGTTGACGTAGAGCGGTGTGTCCCACTGCTTTCCGGCGACGTCGACGGCCAGCGACACGTCCCGGCTGTCGATCCCCGCCAGCGCGTGGTGGACGAAGGTGATCGAGTCGAAGTCGTTGGCGCCGGTGTCGGCGCTGCGCTGGTTCACCGCGTGGCGAACGTGGTCGTCCTTGCGGTCGGCGATCATGCGGTGTCCCCTTCGAACGGGTGGGTCCGCAACGGCAGCGGCCGGATACCGGCGGCGACCCAACGGTCGGTCAGTTCGGTGCTCGCGTCGGGACGCGCGCGGTCGACGAGCGCGATCCCGCAGTCGCCGCCGCCCGCGCCGGACGGCTTGGCCGGGGCACCGACGGCGGCTCCGGCCGCGCACAGCGCGTGCAGTCGCGGCGTCATGATGCCCAGGCCCGCGGTGGCGTCCAGATCGAGGAGAAGGCCACGGGCGTAGTCGATCTCGGTGCCGACACCGGTGGCGTCGTCGGCTTCGACGGCGGTGAGCAGGCGGCGCACGCAGTCGTTGCTGCGGGCGTTGAACACGGTCCGGTCGCCCCGCGCCCAGGTCGCGGCGCCGACCAGCGCCGGGGTGGAGGCGGGGTCGCCGGTCCAGCCGACCCGCAGGTCCAGGCCGGTCGGGGTCGGCAGCGGGCGGACCGACAGGCCCGGCCACGGCGCACGCAGCGCGGCATCGATCCCGTCGGCGGCGGCCGTCGCGGCCACCACCGCGCGGTCGGGGGAACCGTAGGCGAGCCAGCCGCCCCAGGTGCTCACGGCGACGTCGCCGCCGGACGCCCGGGGGTTGACCTCGATCGTGGCCAGCATCGCCAACCGGTACCGGTCCATCGCGGACAGTCCCAGCGCGAGGAACCGGCCGACGGCGGCGACCGTCGCGACCGTCACCGCCGCGCTCGACCCCAGCCCGAACTTGCGGCCGTCGGCGTCGCCGAGGTCGGCCGACACCGCCAAACGATAAGGACGAGCGTCGATTCCACGCTCGCCGCGGAGCCGGTCGAGCACCGACACGGCCGCGAACACGTAGGCGAAGGCGGCAGGCACCGCGCCCTCGGGCGTCGCCGGGACCAGGCGGTCGCCGTCGCGGCCGAGGGTGAGCGAGACACCGCCGTGCAGATCCGAACGCAGCGTCGTGGCCGCCCCGGCGGACACCTCGGTCACCGTGGCGCTCGCGTAGCGGTCGACGGCCGTGAGCACCGCGAGATGTCCCGGCTCGACGACGGCGTACTCCCCCGCGATGAAGAGTTTGCCCGGAGCGCGACAACTGATCACCGGTCGTCGCCCCCGATCAGCCGGGCGCCGGGACCGATGTGCGCGGTCCGGGTGGTGACGAAGTCGCCGAGCCCTTCGAGGGTGGCCGCGACGACGGGGGCGTCGGCACGGGTGCACAGCACCTTCACGTTCGGGCCCGCGTCGATCGTCGCGTACGCGGCGATGCCGTCGGCGCGCAGCGCGAGCACCGCGTCCAGGATCGCGATCGAGTGCGGCGACAGGTAGCGGATCCCCGGTCGCGCCGTGAGCATGGTGGCGTGCATGCCGAGGGCGTTGCGCTCGGCGATCTCCCCGATCGCCGCGAGATCCCGGCGCGCGACGGCCTCACGCATCTGCGCGAGGTCGAGCACCGAGGAGTCCGCCCACGGGCGATAGAACGGCGAGGTCTCGGTGGTCCGGCGCATGGCCACCCGGCTCGACACCGCTTTCGCGCCCGCCTCGACGACACCGACGACCAGGGCCGGGTCGAGATCGTCGCCGCCGATCGGCTCGGCGTAGGAGCTCAGGTCGCCCTTCTCGCCGTCGCCCTCGCCCGCATGCCACACGACGAAGCCGCCGAAGATCGAGCGCGACGCCGACCCGGAGCCACGACGGGCCAGGCGCGAGAGCGCGCGCCCGTCGAGGTCGAGTCCGTAGGCGGCGGCCGCGGCGGTGGCCAGCGCGGCGAACCCACTCGCCGAGGAGGCCAGGCCGGCGCCGGTGGGGCCCGCGTTGCTGGTGACCACGGTGGCGCGCTCGTCGCGTCCGGCCAGCGCGCGGACCAGGTCGAGGAACCGCTCGACGCGCGTCAGAGCGGTGCCGGTGGCCGCGGCCTCGTTGAGCTCCACGGTGTCGGTGGGCCCGTCGACGAGCCGCACCGAGGTGGTCGTCGGGAAGATGTCCAGCGTCATCGACAGGCTCCCCGTGACGGGGAGGAACAGGGTTTCGTCGCGCTTGCCCCAGTACTTCACCAGGGCGATGTTCGGGTACGCGACCGCGACGGCCGCGCCCTCGCGGACGTGCTCGCCCGGCCGGGCGGCAGTGACGGGTACTGCGGAAGTGGGTGTCATCGGTGGGTTTCGCGTTCCGGTCTCGAGGCGGATGGGGACAGGGCGTCCGAGCGCAGGCTCGCGGTGGGGACCGTCCAGGTCTGGGTCGCACCCGCGCGGCGCAGCGCGGTGCCGACCGCGGGCGCGGCGTCAGTCGCGGTGAGGGCGAGGACACAACCACCCAGGCCGGCGCCGGTGAGTTTGGCGCCGTAGGCGCCCGCCTCCAGCGCGGCGCTCACCAGGGTGTCGATGTGCGGTGTGCTCACGCCGAGTTCGCCGAGCAGGCCCTGGAATTCGAGCATCGTCGCGCCCAGGGCGGCGGCGTGTCCGGCCGACAGATCGGTCGCGGCCGCGGCGATCAGGTCCGCGGCCCTGGCCAGCAGCCGATCGGCGGCCTGCCGGTCCCGGTCCAGGACCCGGCGCACGCCGGCCACCGCGTGCTGGGTGGACCCCGGCACCCCGGTGTCGGCGATCACCAGCGCGGCGTCGAGGCCCACGGCCATCGGCCGGGATAGGCCCTCGTGGAACCAGATCGGCCCGCCGGCCAGCACCGCACTGGCGTCGATGCCGCTGGCCCGCCCGTGCGCGACCTGTTCGCCGCACTGCACCAGCTCGTAGAGCGTGCCGGGATCGATCGCGCGACCGTACAGGTCGGCGACCGCGCGGACCGCCGCGCCCGCGCACGCGGCGCTCGAGCCGAGGCCGCGCGCGAGCGGAATGTCGCACTCGACGACCACATCGACGATGTCGTCGTCGAAACCCCAGCGCCGCAACGCTTCCTCCACCGCGACGCGTGGACCGGACGCGGTGCCCGCGGCACCGGCGCGGAACCGGAAGTGACCCGGGGCCAGCACCGCGGATTCGGTCCCGGCGGACGCGGGCCGGGCGACGGCGCGCACCGGCAGCGCGGGCAGCGGGAAGGCGATGGCGGCCGTGCCGTGGACGACGGTGTGCTCGCCCAGCAGGATCGCCTTGGCGTAGGAGTGGCCGACACCGGCGACGGGGCCCGGGTCGGTGGAGTTGTGTCTGATGCGCTCTCGAACAGGATGACCGTTCACGTCGATTCCTCTCCCGAACTCGGGCCGGGCCCGCCCGGCGCGTCACCCCTCGGGGAAACGCGCCGGGCGGCCTGCCGTTACGGCTGCCGAGTCGATCGGCCGAAGATACGGAGCACGGACGGGAAGAACGCGGGGACCTGCGCGGCGTAGGCGCGATAGGACGCACCGAAACGCGCGATCAGATCGCGTTCCTCCAGATAGGTGCCCAGCAGGATGTAACCGGTCAGCCCGAGGGCCCACACCAGGTGCCCGACCGTGAACGTCGAGGCGAACCAGAACGAGATCAGCAGGCCGGTCATCAGCGGATGCCGGACGAGCTTGTAGACCCCGTTCACCTGCAACCGGTCGACGGTCGCGTCCGGCACCTGGATGACGTACTCCCGGTAGGCCTGGCTGATGCCGAGCAGGTGGAAGTGGTTCAGCAGCAACGTCGCCGCGTAGACGAGCACGAAACCGAGCCAGAACCCGGCGTCGAGCACCAGGCCCACGGTGCCCTCGGCCGACCAGAGCACGGCCGGAATCGGCTGCCACGCCAGCATGATCACCCACATGACCAGGCACACCATGACGATGTAGACCGACCGCTCGAGCGCGTCGGGCACCCAGCGGGTGATGAACGCCTTGAACGAGGGCCGGGCCATGCCCGAGTGCTGCAGGCCGAACAGCGCCAGCAGCACCACATCGATCAGCAACGCCGGGACGGTCGACAGGTGCGGGCCCTTGTCGATCGTCTTCGGCAGGAACCAGCCGCCCGCGAAGAGCAGCATCAGCGGCACGGTGATGCCGGCGACGCCGTAGACGGCGAAGGAGAACAGGAACGGGACGAGGCGCGAACGGCTCGTCAGCACGTCCCTGGCCTGGGTGGGCGTGGGGGTGATCAGATCCATGCGAACCACGGCAGGTACCGGTTGCGCACGGTCCCCTCCTCGATGCGCTTCTCCAGCTTGGCCTTCCACTTGGTGCCGTAGCCCTCGTTGAGGAAGCCGCCGGGCCAGAACAGCCGCCACCCCGACTGCGCGACCATCCAGTAGGGGACGATGACGCCGGGATTGACATCGCGCATGTAGTCGAGCTTGTCCGGGATCTGGCTCCAGTGGATGCCGGGGTAGCGGTGGTGCACGCTGTGGTAGCCCTGGTTGAAGATCAGGAAGTTGAGGATGTTGCCCGCGTTGTTCAGCGAGGTGCTCGGCTCGTCGTCGAACCCGCGTGCCGGCGCGTGGCTCAGCCAGGCGAAGTAACCCGCGTTGACCTGGGTGATGAAGAACGGCACCCAGTAGAACAGGACGAACTTCTCCATCCCGGCGACGTACCAGACGCTGCCGATCACGACCGCGTACACGGCGAGATCGAAGAGGAACTGGTGGCGGGTGCGGCGGCGGCGCGGCGCCGGGTCGGCGGCGAAGACCATCCGCATCGTGTGGAGCTTGACGATCATGCCGTAGCGGACCCAGTACCAGATGGCGCCGAGGCCCTTCTCCATGCCGGTGGTCGCGGTGACGTCACCGGGGCCGTCGTTGAACCGGTGATGGTTGAGGACGTGCACCTCGCGCATCTCGGCGGCGGTCAGGTTGCCCGGCAGACAGCACAGGATGTCGACGACGCGGTTCGGGAACTTCGACACGAACAGCGGCCGGTGGGTGTGCATGTGCATGACGCCGATGGTCAGCGACAGGTTCAGCAGCGACAGCACGATGATCAGCGGCACCGCCACGTACCAGTTCGACGCGAACGGCACGAACAGGCCGAAGGCGGTCATGCCGATCCACAGCGCGATGTGCACGAGCGGACCGACATTGGAGGCGTGCTCGAGCTTGAGCACGCGTTTGCTGAACGGGGTCTGCTCGGGTGCGATGGGCGTTCCGGTGCTCATAGTCGAGCTCCTTCGCTAGTGGTGTCCAGGTCGGTGAGCGCGGGTCTGGTGACGATGCTCATGGGCGGCTCCCTTGGGTGCTGGTGTCGAGGGCAGCGAGTTGGAGTCTCGTGGCGAGCGCCTGCAGCGCTTCGGGTTCGTGCGGTGGCACCCGTTCCATCGCGCCGAAGGCGAGATGGTCGGCGATCATCATGGTGCGCACCTCGGCGTCGGGCAGCTCGCCGGTCAGCGGGGCTTCCGGCAGGGTCTGCACCAGCGCGAAGGTGGTGTCGACGATCAGCGGGACCAGCGAAGTCGCCATGGTGGCCGGGTCGCCCGCGCCGAGCACCTCGCGCGTGCGGCTGGCGCCGTCGGCGAAATCCGGTGAGGCGTCGAGCATCCGATGGATCGCCAGATCGGCGGTCCGGCGGACGCGGTCGATCATCCTGGTCCAGTACCGCGACGAGGAGGCGGCCAGCAGCGCGGCGCCGACCTTGCGCCGATACGGCGACGGCGCGTCGACGACCGAGCACAGGAACGCGGAGGTGGTGATGGTCATGTACGCCATCGCCGCGCGCGCACCGCGACTGGGCGTGCCGGGGCCGAGCCGGGCCAGCAGGGCGAACCCGCCGAGGGCCGGCGCCAGCAGCTGCAGCATCACCATCCGCTTCAGTTCCTCGCGGTCGGCGACGCCGTAGATCTCGAACTCGTTGTCGCGCAGGTCGTTCGCCGACTGGGCGATCACCGCGACGCAGCCGGTCAGCTCGCGTAGGTCCGCTTCCGAGAGCACGTTCTCGGCGACCAGGGCGCACGCGTAGTGCGTCACCCGGCCGAGCACGCCCTCGCTGTAGGCCACCCGCGACAGCGGTCCGTCGATGTTGCGGGCCATCACCCCGGCCACATCGGTGATCACCTCGCCGACCCGCTTCTGTCCCTCCGCCGACAACGCCGACAGCAGCGCTCTGATGTCACCGATGCGCTCGGCCAGCAGCCGGTCGACGGCTTCGCTGTCGCGGGCCTCGGCGGTCACGGTCGGCAGTGCCGGTGGGGGCGTGTCGGAGGTGCTGTTGAGGTAGTCGGCCGCGGCCAGCACGGCGCTGCTCGCGACCGCCCGATCGCTGAGATCCTCGAAGGCGTCGAGCACGCGACAGGCCAGCAGCGCGGCGGTCGCCTCCGCGCGCAGATGCGCGGGCAGGAGACTCACCGAGATGCCGAGGTTGCGGCCCGCGGGGATCAGGGCCAGGCGGGCCAGCTCCGCAGGCGAGGACGCGGCGCGCAGCGCGGCCATGTCGGGCGCGCGCCGCAGATGCCGGAGCCCGTAGGCCAGGGAGCCGATTCTGGTCTGTCTCATCGGTTGATCACCTGCTGCAAGAGTTCGCGGAGGTCGTCGCGGGCCGGCGACGACGGGAAGATGTCCAAGGCCGCGCTCGCGGTCTCGGTGGCCTGCAGCGCGACGGCGCGCGCGGCCTGGGTGGCGCCGCTGTCGACCAGGTCGGATTGCAGTGTCTCGCTGGAGGTCTCCGGCGACAGCCACATCTCCCTGGCGCCCGGGCGCACCGCCAGCCACTCGATCACCGGCCAGGTCGGCACCCGCCGGTCCAGGTCGCCGCAGGCGTCCTTGCCCAGTTCGGGGCCGCCTTCGATGTCGCGGACGTCGTCCATGATCTGGAAAGCGAGCGCCAGCTGGTCGGCGTACTGCATCAGGGCCTGCAGGCGATCGTGATCGGCGCCGCCTGCCGTGCCGCCGTAGGAGCACGAGAGCCGGAACAACGTCCCGGTCTTCGCCCCGGCCACGAGCTCGTAGTGGCGGCGCAGGGCGGTCGCGTCCACCGCGGGCGGCAGGGTCTCGATGAGCTGGCCGAAGGACAGGTCGGAGAGCCGGTCCGCGTAGGTCACCCCCGGCGCCTCGCCGATGCCGCCGAACACGTTCTGGTTCTCGGACAGGACCTGGGCGACCACCTGCATCGCGGCGCCGGCCATATGGAATCCGGCTCTGGCGGCGATGCGCACCCCGAACGCGGCGGGCACCGAGGGGGCACCACGGCGCAGTAGGGATCCGTCACAGATGTCGTCGTGTAGCAGCGAGGATTCGTGCAGCATCTCCATGGCGCAGGCCAGGTCGACGGCGGCGGTGCGCGGAGCCGCCGCGCCGTCGGGCAGCAGGCCCGCGCACGCGAGCACGAGACGAGCCCGCACACGTTTGCCGGGAGCGGCCAGGACATGCCGGTAGATGTCGTCGAAATCGCCACCGGTGAGGAGGATTTCGCGCAACCGGGCGGTGACCAGCGGAAGCAGCTCGACCGGCCCGACGGTCCGGTCGTCGTCGACGACGGACGCGGTGACCGACGGTCTGGGCAGTACCGCCACCTGATCGCCCGAGTGCTCCGGGTGCACTGCCGGATGAGCATCCTGACGGTGCGCTGAGGGTAGCGCGGGATTGTCCATAGCGCTGAACTCCTTTGGTGTGGTCACGGTGGCGGTGAGGTTCACCCCGACTGGTGCACAGGGGTTTACGGGGGTTCAGGCGGTGGCATCGTCGGCGGTGACTTGTCACAACTACCGGGCCCGAGCTTCCCGATCGTCGGCTACCGACGGGTAGTTTTGTAGAGACCCTGTCGAATTGTCAAGCACTACAACAGGTTCCAGTTTTGGATGACGTAATCGATAGTGCCGCAAAGTAACTCGCGCGCCCCCGCGCACGGAGGGCGGCGGACATTCACCGCGCGCCCGATCGGACTTGCGTCGTAAGCCTCAGTGCCCCAACAGATTTCGTGACCCTAGCCCACGCATGCGTGGGAGTGTGTTGCGCGAAGGTAAAAACCGTGGGCTGGCGCGACGCTGCGACAGAGATGATTCGGACGTGACAACCCCCTTGTAGGGTCACGCCGACTACGAGGCCGGTCCTCCGGGATGCCGGAGACGGCCCGACCGGACCGTTCGCCGAGGACATCATCGTCCGGCGAGCGGCCACCGAGGGAGCGTGCGAACACTCTCGTTCGACGACTCTACGACCACGCCGCCGATGCCGCGAATCGGACCGACCCGTTGGTGAGATCTCGCCGACTCCGGAACCGAACTTTTGGGGCTTTTCCCAAACCGACCAGACTGCCGCTCGAGATATACAGGCGCCCTTGACAATTCATCACTCCATGTCAAAACGGAACATGGGTCGTTTTCAGATGGAAGCGTGCCACCGCACCCAGGGGGTGACCGAAAGCCCGTGGGAGCCGGACCTTCTCCGGACGGGGGCGGACGTGCCTGCACAGGGCCGAGCGGACAGCGCCCGAGCACGCCCCGAGCGACCGGCACGAGCCCTTGCGTGCCGCGAGCACGGCCGCACCGGCCGACATCCTCGTCGAGCGCTGATCAGCGTGCGGCGGTGCCGCTTCCGAGGACGAGCAACTCCGGCAGCGGGTGGTCGACGAGAGGGGCGGGCGGACGGATCGACGGGCCGCGCCGCAGGACCGTGCAGCGACGGGCCAGGACAGCACCACAGGATCGGAGAGTGGTGGTGATCAGGTCCTCCGCGAGCGGTAAGTCGTCTTCGCGCTGGGCGAAGACCGAAAAGCGCACGGCGCGTGGCTCGGTGCGCGGGTCGGACTGCAGCACCACTTCGGCCGGGCAGCTCGCCAGGAGCATGATCGCGGCGGCGAAGTCGGCGTACGGGTCCCCCGCGGCGATCTCCGCCCCGGCGGCGACGGCGGCGAACAACGCGGGCAGGCTGGGCCGTTCGGGGATCTCCTGGAGGTCCTGGATGCGCGACCAGCGGCGCACCGCGGGCTGATCGGCGATATCGGTGCGGGTGCGCCAGCGCCGGCGGCCGCACTCGAGCAGCCGCGTCGCCGCCGCCTGCCAGAGGGCAGCGTCGTCGATGCGGGCGACGACGCGCAGGCGGCGGCACTCCTGCGCGACCTCCGGGGTGTCGATCGGCTCGATCGCGGGGACCACAGCGCCCGCGGCGGGTCGGTACGTCTGCATAGCGATCTCCTACCGCGCGAAGGAACCCAGCGAAGGCCGACCGGCCGGACCACGTCGCCACGCCTGCCGGAACGCCCAGCCCGCGGTGAGCACCGCGATCGCGACGACGGCGGTGATCACCGCCAGTACCACCGCGCCCGACGGCCCGACCCCGGCGTACCGGGCGATCATCGCCGACGCGAGAATCGGGCCCGCGGTGGCGAGAACCGGGATCAACAAGATCAGTCCGACGGTCACCAGCGCCGACGGCGACAGCGTCGATTTCACTGCGGAAAAGCTCTGCCGGGCACCCACCCTGTGCGGCCCCGACTGCCGCGCGACTGTAGCCATTTCCGCCCTCTCCGTTACCCGAATGGGACCCAGCGAGCCATGGGCCACTAAACGTACAGCCCGAATCCGGCATGTCGCGCAGTTCGTCACGAAACAGTGATAACCCGAAATCGCGCTTCACCCGCCTACGACAAATATACCGAGGTCAAGCACGTGTTTGCGATTAGCTGAACGTTTGCCAAAGCTGCATAGTATTCAGATCACATAACAATTCCGAGGACCACCGGAGGGTGAGTCGCGCCTGCCACGGGACAGTGCTCACACTGCACGGAATGGCGCGGCGAGTTGTTCGGCGGTCCCGAGACCTTTTATTCGGCGCCATTCGCCGCGGAGCCGAAGCTGCCCTCCAGCCGATTCCGCGATCCGGGATGGATCAACCGGGCCGCGCTGACCAGCCCACCCGAGGACCAGGTGCGCCGCCGAATCAGCAGACACGGCTCGTCGCGATCGATGTCGAGCAGCGCACACTCCTCCCGGCTGGCGCGCACCGCCTCGACGACGTGCTCGCCGCGGATCAGCGGGGCCACCTCGCTGAGATAGGTATTCGGCGTGATGCTGGTGAAATCCTGCGCCAGATAGTCCGGCGCCTGCGCCGGGTTCACGTAGCGGTCCTCCACCTGGATCGGGACGTCGTCCTCGATATGCACCAGCAGCGAGTGGAACACCCTGCCGCTCATGGCGTTCCCGAGCACCGGATGCCGGTCGCCCGCCTCCTCTGCGCGGACGAACACCACCTCGGTCCGGTGCCGGTGGCCGCGCCGGGAGATCTCGTCGGCGATATTCCTGACCTCGAACAGCGGGGAGGCGGCCTTGGTCGCGGCGACGAAGGTGCCCACACCCATCACCCGGTTGAGCGCGCCGTCGGCGGTGAGGTCGCGCAGGGCCCGGTTGATCGTCATCCGGGACAGGCCCAGCGCGTTGACCAGCTGGTTCTCCGACGGGATCTGCTCACCCTCGGTCCATCGACCGGCCTTGATCTGCGCCATGATCAGCTGCTTGACGCGTTCGTACGCCGCGAACTCGGTCCCCAGTTCGCCGTACAGCGCGGCCAGGTCCGCATCGACCACTTCGATCGCCACCACGGTATCCGTTCCCTCAGTTTGCCCAGAGAATACGTTGCGCCCGAACGACACAGCACGCTTGACAGCTACTTGTATATACAGGACTATACCACTAGTCTGGATTCCAGTGACCCAGGACACAGCCGTCATTTCCGAGGAGTGAACCGATGACCGACGCCGCCACCCAGCCCGAATCCGGCCCCCGGCCCGTGTCCGCGCCGCGCGGACCGCAGCTGCACACGCGGGGCTGGCAGCAGGAGGGTGCTCTGCGGATGCTGATGAACAACCTCGATCCCGAGGTCGCCGAGCGTCCCGACGACCTCGTCGTCTACGGCGGCACCGGCCGCGCGGTGCGCAGCTGGGCGGCCTTCGACGCGATCGTGCGGACCCTCGAGACCCTCGCCGACGACGAGACCCTGCTGGTGCAGTCCGGCAAGCCGGTCGGGGTGTTCCGCACCAACGAGTGGGCGCCGCGCGTGCTGCTCGCCAACTCCAACCTGGTCGGCGACTGGGCGAACTGGGAGGACTTCCGCAAGCTCGAACAGCTCGGCCTGATGATGTACGGCCAGATGACCGCGGGCTCGTGGATCTACATCGGCAGCCAGGGCATCCTCCAGGGCACCTACGAGACCTTCGGCGCGGTGGCGCGCAAGCGATTCGGCGGCACCCTGGCCGGCACCATCACCCTCACCGCCGGTGTCGGCGGCATGGGCGGCGCGCAGCCGCTGGCGGTGACGATGAACGAGGGCGTCGCGCTCTGCGTGGACTGCGATCCGGCCCGCATCGAACGGCGGATCGCGCACGGCTACCTCGACACCAAGGCCGACACTCTGCCGGAGGCGCTCGCGCTCGCGATCGCGGCCCGTGACGAGCGGCGCGCGCTGTCGATCGGCCTGGTCGGCAACGCGGCCGAGGTGTTCCCGCGGCTGCTGGCCATGGACGCCCCGATCGACATCGTGACCGACCAGACCTCGGCCCACGATCCGCTGTCCTACCTGCCGCTCGGGGTCGCGCTCGAGGACTGGCACACCCTGGCCGAGAAGGATCCGGCGTGGTTCACCACCGAGGCGCAGGCGTCGATGGCCAAGCACGTCGAGGCCATGGTCGGGTTCCTGGACAAGGGCGCCGAGGTCTTCGACTACGGCAACTCGATCCGTGACGAGGCCCGCAAGGGCGGCTACGACCGGGCCTTCGCGTTCCCCGGCTTCGTGCCCGCCTACATCCGGCCACTGTTCGAGGAGGGCCTGGGCCCGTTCCGCTGGGCCGCGCTGTCGGGTGATCCGAAGGACATCGCCGCCACCGATCGGGCCATCATGGAGTTGTTCCCCGAGAACGAGCACCTGAAGCGATGGATCACCATGGCCGGGGAGAAGGTGCAGTTCGAGGGACTGCCCGCGCGCATCTGCTGGCTCGGCTACGGCGAGCGCCACCGCGCGGGCCTGAAGTTCAACGAGATGGTCGCCTCCGGCGAGCTCTCCGCGCCGCTGGCCATCGGCCGCGACCACCTCGACTCCGGCTCGGTGGCCTCCCCCTACCGCGAGACCGAGGCGATGGCCGACGGTTCCGACGCCGTCGCCGACTGGCCCCTGCTCAACGCCCTGCTCAACACCGCCTCCGGCGCCTCCTGGGTGTCGATCCATCACGGCGGCGGCGTCGGCATGGGCCGGTCCATCCACGCCGGTCAGGTGTGCATCGCCGACGGCACCGCGCTGGCCGCCCAGAAGCTCGAGCGGGTCCTCACCAACGACCCGGGCATGGGTGTCATCCGCCACGTCGACGCGGGTTACGAACACGCCGCCGACATCGCCCGCGAGCGCGGGGTACGTATTCCGATGCAGGAGAACTGATCCCCCGCACTGCCGCCCGCACCGTGCGCCGGCGCGGGCGGCAGTGTCGGCTCACTCCTCCTGTGCCGCCCGGAACCTCGCCTCCATCTCCGCGGCGAGGTGAGGCTGCGCGGCCTCCATCCGCTGCACATAGGCGACCGCGTCGCCGACCGTCTGCAGACTCGCCAGGTCCTCGTCGGGGATCTCGACGGCGTACTTGTCCTCGAGCTGGACGGCGATCTCGACCAGCGAGAGCGAGTCGATCTCCAGTTCCTCGACGAAGGACTTCTCCGGCGTCACCTCGTGGCGAAGGCGCGGCGCCAGAGTTCGGGGCCGACCTCGAGGTCGGTGAGGCCGGTTTCCTCCGGATCGGGCGCGACGAACGCGTCGATATCCCGGATCGACCGCAGCCCGTCGACGTAGTGGATGTGCCGGTGGCCGACGAATTCGTCGTAGGTGCACGACCAGGGCCGCACGGCGGCCACCGATTCCGTGGGAGGGCGCGGGAATTCGCCACGGCGGACGAGGCGTCTGGTGACGTCGTCGAGACGGCGGAGCGGCGCCCGCCGAAGCCGCCGCTCCGCCGGCGCGGTCTCCGCGCGGGTCACCCCGAGCGTGCCGAGCAACTCGGCCGCCTCGATGGGCGCGCTGTCGCACATCCCGTTCAGCATCGCCACTGATAGTCGTACAGCGACAACACGGCCGACGACGTCGCCCCTTCCGACAGAGCCGGGCTCATGTCCGTGGCTGCCCGGTACTGCCGTCGCAGCACGGATCCCACACGTACGTGTCGGGGGCTGGTTCGACCCCCTGGAGCAGGCTCCAGTCGAAATATGCCCAGTATGTGCGGATCTCGTGGGAGTGCGGGTCGCTGACGGCGAAGGCCGAGACGTCGCCGATCCCGCCGAATCCATCGACGTGGTCGATCGGACCGAGTCCGCCCGCCGAGAATTCGGCGGCGGTACACGACCACGGGGTGAGGTCGTCCAGCGAGCGCGGAACCATGGGTGGGAGATGTGGTCGGCGAACGAAGTGCCGGAAGACGGATCGTTCGTGGGGGCTGCTCAGTTCGATGTGCAGGTCCGGCCAGAAGGACAGGTTCCACCGCGCGGTCCGCATGTCCATGTTCCGGTTGAAGGCCGCGACGGTCAGCGATTCGGGTGCACCCCAGGCCGCCAGGTAGTCGTCGAATGCGCGCCGCGGCGCCGATCGGTAGCGTTGCGCGGCGTCGGCGGTCTCGGCACGGGTAACCCCCAGCGTCCGAAGCAGTTCCGCCGCCTGGACCGGGGCCGAATCGCACATCGGGTTCAGCATTGCCAGCTGATAGTCGTACAGCGACAACATGGTCGATACCCCCGCGAATCGGCAAGTCCGATACGAACGTACCAGTCTTGGCGTTCGACGATGTGGATCGACGGTGAGCACCGGATCGTGCCGAAAATGATCTGGGCCCCGGTGAATTCGCCGGGGCCCAGGGTCGGGGAACGGTCAGCCCAGGGGGCCGGTGACGGATTCGGCGGCGGTGAGGAGGGCGCCGGAGCCGGCGAGGTGGTAGGCGGCGTCGATTTCCGGGGCGAGGTAGCGGTCGGGGCCGGGTCCGGGGACCTGGGTGCGCAGGGCGTCGCGGACGGCGGCGGTGGCCGGGGCCGGGGCGAGCGGGGCGCGCAGGTCCAGGGCGCGGGCGGCGGTGAGGGCCTCGATGGCCAGGACGCGGGTGAGGCCGTCGATGGCGCGGCGGAGTTTGCGGGCGGCCGACCAGCCCATGGAGACGTGATCCTCCTGCATGGCCGAGGACGGGATCGAGTCGACCGAGGCGGGGGCCGCGAGACGCTTGAGTTCGGAGACGATGGCCGCCTGGGTGTACTGGGCGATCATGTGACCACTGTCGACGCCGGGGTCGTCGGCCAGGAACGGGGGCAGGCCGTGGTTGCGGGCCTTGTCCAGGAAGCGGTCGGTGCGGCGTTCGCTGATACTGGCGACATCGGCGACGACGATCGCCAGGAAGTCCAGGACATAGGCGACGGGCGCGCCGTGGAAGTTGCCGTTGGATTCGACGCGGCCGTCGAGGGTGACGACGGGATTGTCGACGGCACTGGCCAATTCGTATCCGGCGACGCGTTCGGCGTGGGCCAGGGTGTCGCGGGCGCCACCGGCCACCTGCGGCGCGCAGCGCAGCGAGTAGGCGTCCTGCACGACGGTGCAGTCGGGGGTCGCGTGACTGGCGACGATCGCCGAATCGGCCAGCAGGCGGGTCATATTGGCGGCCGCCACGGCCTGGCCGGGCTGCGGGCGCAGCGCCTGCAGGTCGGCGGCGAAGACCTTGTCGGTGCCGAGCAGACCCTCCACGCTCATGGCCGCGGTGACATCGGCCAGCCGCAGCAACTGCCGCAGATCGTGGCAGGCCAGCACCAGCATGCCGAGCATGCCGTCGGTGCCGTTGATCAGTGCCAGCCCTTCCTTCTCCTCCAGCTCCACCGGCGCGATGCCCGCGTCCGCCAGCGCCTCGGCGGCGGACCGCAGCTCGCCGTCGGCGTCGCGGACCGTGCCCTCACCGAGGACGGCCAGCGCCACGTGGGCCAGCGGCGCGAGGTCACCGGAACAGCCGAGACTGCCGTACTCGTAGACCACCGGGGTGATCCCCGCCGACAGCAGCGCGGCGTAGGTCTCGGCGACGACCGGACGCACGCCGGTGCGGCCGGTGGCCAGGGTCGACAGGCGCAGCAGCATCAGCGCGCGCACCACCTCCCGCTCCACCTCGGCGCCGGAACCGGCCGCGTGCGAGCGGACCAGGCTGCGCTGCAACTGCTGACGCAGCTCGAGCGGGATGTGGCGCACGGCGAGCGCGCCGAAGCCGGTGGACACGCCGTAGACCGGCTTGGGGTCGGCCGCCAAGGCCTCGATCCGCCTGCGGCTCTCGCCGATCGCCGCGAGGGCCTGCTCGGACAGCCGCACCGCGACACCGTCCCTGGCCACCCGGACCACGTCCTGGGGCGCCACCGGCCCCGTGCCGACGACGACCGGTTCCACCGCGACCGGTGCGGTCCGGTCCGAGTCGATGCTCACTATGTTTTCTCCATTCCGAACGAGGTGCGGGACAAGATCTCTCAGGCGATATCGGCGACGGGATCCGGCGCGGCGACCGGTGCGGGCGCCTCGGTGGCCGGGCCAGGGCGGACCCAGAGCCGGTAGGCCACCCACAGCAGCACCAGCCAGACCGCGCCGACGACCAGCGCCACCCGGCTGTCGGCGTCGAAGGCGATCACCGCGATCACGAACATCAGGAAGCCGATGGTGATCAGCTGCCCGTAGGGCCACAGCGGCACCGGGAACTTCAGCGCGGCGACCTCGGTGGCCGACATCCGCTGCCGCGAGCGGTACTGCGAGAACAGGATCATCAGCCAGACGAAGATGGTCGCGAAGGTGGCGATCGAGGCGATCACCAGGAATACCCTGTCCGGGATCAGGTAGTTGAGCAGCACGCCGACCAGCAGGGTGACGGTCATGATGACCACCGTCATCCACGGCACCCCGTTGCGCGAGACCTGCCGCATGACCGCGGGCGCCTGGCCGCGCTGGGCCATGCCGTACATCATCCGGCCCGCGCCGAAGATGTCGCTGTTGATGGCCGACAGGGCCGCGGTGATCACCACGACGTTGAGCACGGCCGCCGCGGGGCCCAGGCCCAGACTCTGGAAGATCTGCACGAACGGGCTGCCCTCGTCGCCGATGGTCTGCCACGGCTCGATCGCCATGATCACCGCGAGGGTGAGCACGTAGAACAGGATGATCCGCACGGGCACGGTGTTGATCGCGCGCGGGATGGTGCGCTGCGGGTCCTCGGCCTCCCCGGCGGTGATGCCGATGATCTCGGTGCCACCGAAGGCGAACATGACGATGGCGAAGCAGGCCACGAAACCACCGAAGCCGGTCGGGAAGAAGCCGCCGTCGGCCCACAGGTTCTGCACGCCGCCGCTGGTGTCGTGCAGGCCGAAACCGAAGATCAGGATGGCGATGCCGCCGGCGATCATGGCCACGATGGCGACGATCTTGACCAGGCTGAACCAGAACTCGACCTCGCCGAACACCTTGACGCTGAGCAGGTTGATCGCGCCGATGAAGAAGATGATCGACAGCACCCAGATCCAGCGGGGCACATCGGGGAACCAGAAGCCCATGTAGACGCCGAACGCGGTGACGTCGGCCAGACACACGATGAGCATCTCGAAGGTGTAGGTCCAGCCGGTGACGAACCCGGCCAGCGGGCCGAGGTGCTTGCTGGCGTACTCGCCGAACGAGCCGGAGACCGGATTGCTCACCGCCATCTCGCCGAGGGCGCGCAGCACGAGGTAGATCGCGGCGCCGCCGATCAGATAGGCGAGCAACACCGACGGGCCCGCCCGGTGGATGGCCTCCGCCGAACCGTAGAACAGGCCGGTGCCGATGGCCGAGCCGAGCGCGATGAAACGGATGTGACGCGCGGTGAGTCCTCGCGTCAGCACAGCAACGGGCTTGTTCACACCATTCTCCCGGGATTCGGAAAGGCGCACGGATCGGGTGATACCCGTCGGATTCGCCTGTGGGGCCGGTCACAACGACCGCTACATGTATAAACCTGTATATACAGCCGTGTCAACGCGCGGCCGATCGCCGGGCAGCCTAACGCTTGACGTACCTGTCTATACAGGCATATACATATCGGACGTGATCCAGCGCACACGCGCCGGCCACACGCTCGACGGCGTCACCGCAGAAAGACAGGCCGCTATGACCAGCTCCGGCAGTTCCGAGGACCTCCTCACCCCCGAACGCCGCACCATCGACGTCGTCCCCGACAGCGAACGGCACGGCACCCCGCGCAGCCAGTTCACGCTCTGGTTCGGGGCGAACATGCAGATCACGGCGGTCGTCGACGGCGCGCTCGCGGTCGTGTTCGGCGCCGACGCGCTGTGGGCGATCGTCGGATTGCTGCTCGGCAACGTCGTCGGCGGCGTCGTGATGGCACTGCATTCCGCGCAGGGTCCGCGCATGGGGTTGCCGCAGATGATCTCGAGCCGCGCCCAGTTCGGGGTCAAGGGCGCGGTCGTGCCACTGGTGCTGGTGATCCTGATGTACCTGGGCTTCGCGGCCACCGGCACGGTGCTGGCCGGGCAGGCGGTCAACAACATGCTGCACGTGGCCAACCCGGTGATCGGCATCGTGATCTTCGGCGCGCTGACGGCGTTCGTAGCGGTCACCGGATACCGGCTGATCCACGTCGTCGGGCGAATCGCGACCGTGATCGGGATCGTCGGCTTCACCTACCTGACGGTGCGGTTGTTCGCCGAGTACCCGGTCGGCGACTTCGTCGGGGTGATCGGCTTCGACGTCGTCACCTTCCTGCTCGCCATCTCCCTCGGCGCGGGCTGGCAGCTGACCTTCGGCCCGTACGTCGCCGACTACTCCCGCTATCTGCCACGCAGCACCAGCGAGCGCACCACCTTCTGGTCGACGTTCCTCGGCAGCGTGCTCGGCTCGCAGTGGGCGATGACCTTCGGCGCGCTGGTGGCCGCGGTCGCGGGCAAGGCCTTCCTGGCCGACCAGGTCGGGTTCCTGGGTGAGCTGGCCGGGCCCGCGCTGCTCGCCTTCTGCGTCTATCTGGTGATCGTGGTGGGCAAGCTGACGGTCAACGTGCTCAACGCCTACGGCGGGTTCATGTCCATCCTGACCACCGTCACCGCCTTCGACGGACGCTCGCAGATCTCCACCCGTGCCCGCACGCTCTACATCGTCGGGTTCGTCGGTGTGTCGATGCTGATCGCGATCGCCGCCAGCGCGGACTTCCTGAACAATTTCAAGAACTTCGTGCTCGTGCTGCTGATGGTGTTCACGCCGTGGAGCGCGATCAACCTGATCGACTACTACCTGATCTCGAAGGAACGGGTCGACCTGCCCGCGCTCTACGACCCGCACGGCCGCTACGGCGCCTGGAACGTGCCCGCGCTGGCCTGCTACGGCCTCGGCGTGCTGGCCCAGATCCCGTTCCTGGCCCAGAAGCTCTACACCGGTCCGATCACCGAGCTGCTCGGCGGCGCCGACATCTCCTGGATCGTCGGCATCGTGTTCACCGCGGCGATCTACTACCCGGTCGCCCGGCGCACCGCCAACCCGCCCGCGCGGATGATCTACCCCGCGCACACCGACATGGTCGACACCCGCACCTAGGAGGACTCCCCCAGTGCCCACCACCGCACTGACCGGCATCGGCACCCTGGTCACCAACGACCCCGCCCTGGGCGACGGCCCGCTCGGCCTGCGCCGCGACGCCGCCGTCGTCTTCGACGACGCGACGGTGGTGTGGGTCGGCGACAGCGCCGACGCGCCCGCCGCCGACACCGGCGTCGACCTCGGCGGGCGCGCCGTGCTGCCCGGTTTCGTCGAGACCCATTCGCACCTGGTGTTCGCGGGAGACCGGGCCGAAGAGTTCGCGGCCAGGATGGCTGGGCGCCCCTACGGCGCCGGCGGCATCCGCACCACCATCGAGGCCACCCGCGCCGCGACCGACGAGCAGCTCGCCGCGAACGTGGCACGACTGATGGACGAGTCGCTGCGCGCGGGCAGCACGACGGTCGAATGCAAGAGCGGCTACGGCCAGACCGTCGCCGACGAACTGCGCAGCGTGCGGATCGCGGGCCGGTTCACCGACGAGGTGACCCTGCTCGCCGCGCACGTGCCGCCGCCGGAGTACGCCGGGCGCGCCGACGACTACGTGGCGATGGTGTGCGCCGAGATGATCCCGGCGTGCGCGCCGCACGCCCGGTGGATCGACGTGTTCTGCGAGCAGGGCGCGTTCGACCGCGACCAGGCGCACGCCGTACTCGCTGCGGGCATCGCGCACGGTCTGGTGCCGCGCGTGCACGGCAACCAGCTGCACCAGGGTCCCGGCGTGCGACTCGCGGTGGAGCTCGGCGCCGCGTCGGTGGATCACGTGACACATGTGAACGCCGCCGATATCGACGCGCTGGCGAGCAGCCAGACCGTGGCCACCCTGCTGCCGGGTGCCGACTTCTGCACGCGCAACAGCTATCCCGACGCTCGCGCTCTGCTCGACGCCGGTGTCACCGTGGCGCTGGGCGCGGACTGCAATCCCGGCACGAGCTACACGACGAGCCTGCCGTTCTGCATCGCGCTGGCGGTGCGCGAACTGCGCATGACTCCCGACGAAGCCGTCTGGGCGGCGACCGCGGGCGGCGCACGCGCACTGCGCCGCACCGACATCGGCGCGCTGACGCCCGGCGCGCGCGCCGACGCGATCGCGCTCGACGCCCCCTCCCACCTGCACCTGGCCTACCGCCCGGGTGTTCCGCTGATCGACCGGGTGTGGCGCGGCGGCGCGCTCGCCGCCACGAAATGAGGTCCACCCGATGACATCCGACTCCGCGTGGACCGGCCGGATCGACGGCACCACTCCCGACCACCTGCGCTGGCACCAGGCCGTCGCCCCGTACGCGCCGGGCACCGATCCCGGCGCGTGCGTGTTCGTCGGCTTCGCCAGTGACGAAGGGGTGCGGCGCAACAAGGGCAGAACCGGTGCCGCGCAAGGCCCGGAGGCGTTGCGCCGGGCGCTGTCGCCGATGGCGCTCGGCACGGCACTGCGCGCCTTCGACGCGGGCACGGTCGCCGTCACCGACGGCCGGCTCGAGGACGGCCAGCGCCGGCTGGGCGCGACGGTGTCGGAGCTGCTGGACGCGGGCGCGTTCCCGGTCGTACTCGGCGGCGGGCACGAAGTCGCCTACGGGACCTACCTCGGGGTGGCGGGCGCGGCGCGGCGCGCACCGGGCACGATCGTCGGAATCCTCAATCTGGACGCGCATTTCGACCTGCGCCCCGATCCGGTGCCCAGCTCCGGGACCCCGTTCCGGCAGATCCTCGAGCGCGATCCCGACGTGCGGTACGCGGTGCTGGGGATCAGTCAGCCCAGTAACACCACCGTCCTGTTCGACACCGCCGACCGGTTCGGCGTGCGATATCTGCTCGACGACGACTGCGCGCCGGAGCGGGTCGCCGCGTTCGTCGCGGAGTTCCTGGCCGGGATCGATCTGCTCTACCTGACCATCGACCTCGATGTCCTGCCCGCCGCGGTCGCGCCGGGGGTCAGCGCGCCCGCCGCCTACGGCGTCCCGCTCTCGACGATCCAGGCCGTCTGCGACCAGGTCACCGCCTCCGGCAGGCTCGCCGTCGTCGATGTCGCCGAACTCAATCCGGACCTCGATATCGACCAGCGCACCGCCCGCACCGCGGCCCGGCTGCTGCACCGCCTCGTCACCCGGCACGTGCGTGGCTGAGCTCGACGATCTTGCGCATTAAGGCTTGCCTACCCTAAAGTCTCTCGCGATCCGGTTCGCAACCTTCGCATCTCGGCGGTGGTGACGACCGCGCCGTCGCCTCGCACCCGCCCGTCGACCGATCCGCACGCACCACAGCGTCTTCCGCCTGCCCGACGGCCAGGTGCGCTCGGTCGTGCGCGATGAGGAATGCCCACCGTGTCCACTCCCGTCCTGCGAAGTCCGGCGCTGCGCCGTACCGCGGTCTTCGCGCTCGGCGCCGCCGCGCTGGCGCTGTGCGTCGTACTGAGTCTCGCGCTCGGCTCCCGGTCGGTGCCCGTCGGCACCGTCGTCGACGCCATCCTGGGCCACGGCACCGATCGGGATGCCGCGGTGATCACCGGAATGCGGTGGCCGCGCACGGTCGTCGGGCTCGTGGTCGGGGCCGCGCTGGGCCTGGCCGGCGCCGTCGTGCAGGGGGTGAGCCGCAATCCGCTGGCCGCGCCGACGACCCTCGGAATCAACGCCGGGGCCGCGCTGGCCGTGGTCACCGCCATCTACGCGCTCGGCCTGAGCCAGCCCGGACAGTACGTCTGGTTCGCCTTCGCCGGCGCCGCCGTCGCGGCGGCGACCACCCTGACCCTCGGGCGCCGGTCCGGCGATCTGGACCCGATCCGGCTCGTGCTGGGCGGCACCGTCGTGCAGCTGGTGCTGGCCTCGTGGACCTCGGCGGTCCTGCTGTTCAGCGAGCGCACCCTCGACGAGGCCCGCTTCTGGCTGGTCGGTTCCATCGCGGGACGTGAACTGTCGGTGCTGATTCCGCTGCTGCCGCTGTTCGCGGTCGGCGCGGTCGTCGGGCTGGCGATCACCTCCGGGCTCAACGCGCTGGCTCTCGGCGACGAAGCGGCCGAGGCGCTGGGCGTGCCGGTCACCCGGATCAGGGTCGCGGGCATGGTCGCGGTCGTCCTGCTGGCCGGCGCCGCGGTGGCCGTGGCCGGGCCGATCGCGTTCATCGGGCTGGCCGCGCCGCATCTGGTGCGGTTGGTCGCGGGCACCGATCACCGGGTGCTGGTGCCCGGCTGCCTGCTCGCCGGGCCGCTGTTGCTGCTGAGCGCCGACATCGTCGGCCGGATGATCATGCGCCCGACAGAGGTCGAGGTCGGCATCGTCACGGCGTTCCTCGGGGCGCCGCTGCTGGCCGTGCTCGCGACGCGGAAGGTGCGCCGATGACCACCCTGGTAACCACTTCGACGACCGCGCGGGTCCGGCTGCTCGCCGTGGTCCTGACCGTCGCGCTGCTGGCGCTCGTGACCGTCGCGCTCGCCACCGGCGAGGTGTCGATGGACGCGCTCACCGCGCCGCGGGCCGCGATCGGGCTCGGCGATCGCGGAGACGTCTACGTCGTGCAGGAGTTCCGCGCGCCCCGGATCGCGGCGGGTGTCGTCGCGGGCGCCGGGCTGGCCGTGGCGGGCGGGGTGCTGCAACGGCTGTTCCGCAATCCGCTCGCCTCCCCCGACGTGATCGGCGTGACCGGCGGCGCCTCGCTCGGCGCGGTGGTCGTGCTGGCCGCGGGCGCGAGCCAGTACTCGATTCCGCTCGCCGCGCTGGCGGGCGGCATGGTCGCCGCGGTCGCGCTCGGCGCGATCGGGTGGCGGTCGCAGTTGTCCACCGCCCGGCTGGTGCTGGTCGGCCTGGCGATCCAGGCCGGACTCGCCGCGGCGGTGAATCTGGTGATCGTGCGCTTCCCCCGGGAGCTGGCGGGATCGGCGATGCACTGGACCGCCGGTTCGCTCTACGGCCGCACCTGGCCGGAGGTCACCGGCGCCGCCCTCGGCTCCGTCGTCGTACTCGTCGCCCTGTGCGTGCAGTACCGCACCCTGGCCGTGCTCGACCTCGGCGACGACTCGGCGGGCGGTCTCGGCGTCGGTGTCTCGGGGGCGCGGCTGCGGCTGCTGTGTACCGCGGTGGCGCTGGCGGCGCTGGCCGTGGCCATCTCCGGGCCGATCGTGTTCGTCGCGCTCGCCGTGCCGCAGCTGGTGCGACTGCTGTGCGGACCACCGACGGCGGCGACCCTCGCCGTCACCGGTCTGGCCGGCGCGACCCTGCTCACCGCCGCCGACTTCATCGCGCAGAACCTGCTGCCGGTGCGGGGACTGCCGGTCGGCGTCGTCACCACGACCGTCGGCGCACCGTGGCTGCTGTGGCTGCTCGTGCGCGACAGCAACCCGGCGAATCGGAGGACCGCATGACCGAGCAACCGCGCAACGAACTCGCCACCCGCGACCTGGCCTTGCGCTACGGCGAGCGCACCATCATCGACGGCCTCGACCTGGTACTGCCCGGGCACGCCGTCACCGCGATCGTCGGCCCCAACGCCTGCGGCAAGTCGACGCTGCTGCGCGGCCTGACCCGGCTGCTGCGGCCCGCGGGCGGCACCGTCACCCTCGACGGCGCCGACATCCACCGGATGTCCGCCCGCACCCTGGCCTTGCGTCTGGGCCTGCTCCCCCAGCAGCCGATCACCCCCGAGGCCATCACCGTCGAAGCGTTGGTGCGCCTGGGCCGCTACCCCCATCAGAAGATGCTGCGACCCTGGTCGGCGAGCGACCAGGCCGCGGTCGAGGAGGCGATGGAGCGCACGGGCACCACCGCGCTGCGCGACCTGTCCGTCGACCAGCTCTCCGGCGGACAGCGGCAACGCGCCTGGATCGCCCTGGCACTGGCCCAGGACACCGATCTGCTGCTGCTCGACGAGCCCACCACCTTCCTGGATCTGCGCCACCAACTCGACGTGCTCGACCTGGTCGCCGATCTCAACGCCGACGCGGGCCGCACGGTGATCATGGTGCTGCACGATCTCGGCCAGGCCGCCCGCTACGCCGATCACCTGGTGGTCCTGCGCGACGGCGCGCTGGCCGCGGCCGGTCCGCCGGCGCAGGTGCTCGACGCCGACCTGGTGCGCACCGTCTTCGACGTGGAGTGCCGGGTGATCCCCGATCCGGAAACCGGGACACCGCTGGTGGTGCCGCTGGGCCGGGCGGCCCGGGCCCGCGTCTGACCTCCCCTCCCCGGCGCCCCACTCCGGGTCGTCGGCGTCCCCCACCAGAAATGAGGACCGTCATGTCCCTTCGACGTCTCCGCGCCCGCGGACTCCGCCGGGCAGGCACCGTCGCCGCGGGCGCGCTCATCGCGCTCGGCACGCTCGTCGGCTGCGGCACCGACACCGCCACGACCGGCGGCACGAACACCGCCGCCGACGCGACCAGCTTCCCGCGCACCCTCGACACCGTCATGGGCCAGGTGACCATCCCGCGCGTCCCGCAGCGCGTGGTCGTCCTCGACACCGCCGAACTCGACTCGACCACCCTGCTCGGCGTGACGCCGGTCGGCGCGGTCATCCCGCACACCAAGACCGCGGGCGGCTTCCCCGACTACCTGAAGGCGGGCCTGGACGGCGTCACCGATGTCGGCCCGCTGCTCGAGCCGAATCTCGAGCGGATCGCCTCGCTGAAGCCCGACCTGATCCTGTCCTCGAAGATCCGGCACGAGAAGATCTACGACAAGCTCAGCGGGATTGCGCCGACCGTGTTCACCGAGACCACCGGCGGCCCGTGGAAGGCCAACCTGGCCGTGCACGCCAAGGCCCTCGGCCTCGACCAGCAGGCCGCGGACGCGCTGCGCAAGTACGAGACCCGCGCGCAGGCGCTGGGCGCGGCGATCAAGTCGAAGAACAACGGCGTCACCCCGTCGGCCTCGGTGGTCCGCTTCCTGGCCGGCCCGACCCGGCTGTATCTGACGCAGTCGTTCAGCGGTGTCGTACTGGCCGATGTCGGTCTCACGCGACCGGCCAACCAGGTCTCGAGCGACGCCAAGAAGACCATGCTCGAGGTGAGCCCGGAACAGATCGACGGCGCCGACGCCGACCTCATCTTCGTCGCCACCATCGACGACCCGGGCAAGACGCCCAAGAACGCCGTCACCAGCAGCCCGGTGTGGCGCGATCTGGCCGCGGTGCAGAACGGCAAGGTCTACGAGGTGCCGGACGAGACCTGGATGTCGGGCATCGGCGTGCAGGCGGCGCAGCGGATGCTGGCCGACATCGCCCAGGCCACCGGCGTGCCGCTGCCCGCCGAGTGAGCGCGCGGGATCAGAAGTAGCGCAGCCGGCCAGAGATCCAGGCCATCGTCGTGCTGAGCACGGTGACCAGGATGCCGTAGCGGGTGAACTGCCAGAAGGAGACCCGCTGGCCGGCGCGGGCGGCGATGCCGAGGGCGACGACGTTCACACCGGCCGCGACGACGGTGCCGTGGCCGCCGAAGTCGGCGCCGGCGGCGAAGGCCCACCACAGCGATCGCCCGGTCTCGGGGTCGGGGGCACCGGCGACGATGCCCTCGACCACCGGCGCCATGGTGGCGGTCCAGGCCAGCGCCAGCACCCTCGTGCCCGCGCCGACCGACCTCCAGCCGGCCCGCTACGGCGCGGCGTTGCCCGAGGCGATTCCGACCCCGCGTGCGGAGGAGGTGCTCGAGCTCATCGCCGAGGGCACTCGGCCCGCGATATCGCGGCCGCGCTGGTGATCAGCGCCGAGAACGTCGACCGGTACCGGGCCGACATCGCGTGGAAACCGGGCCTGCGCGATCGGCTCGCGCTCACCGGGTACGCGATCCGGGCCGGGCCGATCGAGCCGTGAGAACGGCGACGGCCCCCGCGCCGCGGACACACGAGGGTCGTCGACAGCGGTCACTCCGCGACGGAGTCCACGCGCAGAGTCTGCTTGCGCGAGACGGTGGCCCGCATGACCGGTTCGACGATGCGCGCCGCGATCGGCCCGATGATCGCCATCAGCAGCACATACGTGGTCGCCAGCGCGGCGAACTCGTCGGGCACCGCGCCCGCGGCCACCGCCAGACCCGCGATGACGATCGAGAACTCACCGCGCGCGACCAGCGCGGCACCGGCCCGCGCCCGGCCCAGCTGCGAGGCACCGGCGCGTTGGGCCGCCCACCAGCCGGTGGCGATCTTGGTCGCGGTGGTGACCACGGCCAGCAACACCGCCCAGCCCAACACCGGCGGGATCGTCCGCGGATCGGTACTCAGACCGAACAGCACGAAGAACATCGCCGCGAACAGATCGCGCAGCGGCTCGAGGATCTTGGTGGCGTCGTGCGCGGTCGAATCGGAGATCGCGATACCGAGCAGGAACGCGCCGACCGCCGCCGACACCTGCACCGCCGAGGCCACACCGGCGACCAGCAGCGCCGAGCCCAGCAGCTTGAGCAGGAAGATCTCCCGGTCCTCGCTGGCCACGATCGCCGAGACGTACTTGCCGTAGCGCAGCGCCACGACCAGCACCACCGTCACCGCGACCAGCGCGATCCCCACGGTGGTCAGGCCCGCCATGAAGCCGACACCGGCCAGCACCGCGGTCAGCACCGGCAAATAGATGGCCATCGCCAGATCCTCGAACACCAGGATCGACAGGATCGTCGGCGTCTCGCGGTTACCCAGCCTGCCCAGATCGTTGAGCACCTTGGCGACGATGCCCGACGACGAGATGTAGGTGACGCCCGCCATCGCGATCGCCCCGGTCGGACCCAATCCGAGCATCAGCGCGACGATCACCCCCGGCGTCGCGTTGAGCACCAGGTCGAGCAGGCCCGCCGTCCACGACTTGCGCATGCCCGTGACGAGTTCACCCGCGGTGTACTCCAGCCCGAGCAGCAACAACAGCAGCACGACACCGATCTCGCTGGCGAGGTGGATGAAGTCCTCCACCTCGTGCAACTGGATCAGGCCGCCGGTGCCGAAGACCAGCCCCCCGAGCAGATAGAGCGGGATCGGCGAGAGGCCGACCTTGCCGGCGATCCGCCCGAGCACCCCCAACCCGAAGAACACCGCCCCCAACTGGATCAATGCCAGCGCGGTTCCCGTGAGCTGCACGCGCTCAGCCGTCGGAGAGGATCGCAGCGGCGGCGTCGAGCCCGGCATTGGTGCCGACCACGACCACCATGTCACCACCGACGAACCCGAACTCGGGACCCGGCGAGGCGTGCACCTGGCCCGCCCGCAGGACCGCCACGATCGAGGCGAGGGTCCTGGTCCGCATCTCGGTCTCGCCCAGGCGCCGCCCGGCGTAGGGCGAGTTCGGCGGCACCGGCAGCGAGCGCGTGCTCACGCCGTCGAGATCGCGGTGCTCTTCGCGCAGTTGCGCCACCAGCTGGGGCGCACCGAGCAGACTCGCCAGGGTGCGAGCCTCGGTGTCGGACAACGGAACCTGCACGGTCGAGTCCGGGTCGCCGATCTTGGTGAAGATCAGGTCGATACCGCCGTCCCGGTGGTCGACGACACCGATCCGGCGGTCCACCTTCGTCAGCGAAAACTCTTTCCGGACACCGATTCCCGGCAGGGACGTGACATCTACATTCATTGGATCACCTAACCTCAGCTAGGCGATACCTTACCTTCTCTTTACCCTTCGCACGGAGCCTCAGCCCTGGTCGAGCAACCTTCCAGCGGCGTCGAGACCCTCGTCGGTGCCGACGACGACCACCAGATCACCGGCGATGAAGGTGAAATCCGTTCCGGGCGACGGGGTCACGTCACCGGCGCGCACCACCGCCACGACCGAGGCCTTGGTGCGGGTGCGCATCGCGGTGTCGCGCAACGGACGACCGTCGAACGGGCTGCCCCGATCGATCGCGAACTGCCTGGTCGACAGCTCACCGACGAGCGGGGTGTCGCGGGTCTTCTGCACCACCTGCGGCGCCCCGAGCAGACCGGCCAGCACCCCGATCTCGGTGCCCGACAGGGGAATCGAGGTGGTGGTGTCGGGATCGCCCGCCCGCGAGACCACCAGGTCGACCGAACCGTCGCGATGCTCGATCACGCCGATCCGCCGACGCGCCTCGGCCAGCGGAAAGTCCTTGCACACGCCGATCCCCGGTAGCGGCGTCACATCGATGTTCACGCCCTCACAGTACGACGAGTTCCGAATAACACCAGACCTACCCCGCTACCCGACGTTCACCCTTTCAGCCAGTCGATGGCGATGGCCACCACGGCCGCGTTGAAGAAGAAGCTCAGCACGCTGTGCGCGGTGACCCGCTTGCGCATCGACCGGCTCACCACCGTCACGTCCGAGACCGCGAACGAGGTGCCGATCGTGAACGAGAAGTACAGGAATTCGGCCAGCTCCGGCACCGCGCATTCGGGGAAATCCAGCCCGCCGCCGGGGAAGTACGCGCGGGCGTAGATCTGGGCGAACGCGGTGTGCAGGAGCAGCCACGACGTCAGCACGGTGGCCGCCGACACCGCCAGGGCCGCGCTGTCGTCGTGGCCGGCGATCAGGATCATGCCCGCGGCCAGGCCGGACCCGCTGGCCACCAGCGCCATCGTCGTGGCATACCAGCGCGGACCGACCCATCCGGTGGTGAGATCTCCCGCGTGCCCGTCGGGCAGCTGTTTGCTCAGCAGCAGCCAGCTCTACCATCGGGGCCGTCGTTTCCCGGGAGAACACGGTGGGCCGGTGTCGTGGCTACCGTTGGTCGAACCGCCAGCGGGTGGCGCCGTGCGGATCGGTCAGGGCCACGCCCACCGCGGCGTGGGTGGTGAAGCGGTACAGGTACCAGGGGGCCGGGCCCGCGCTCTGGGCGCTGAACGGCGCGGTGACCGCGGCACCGTCGCGTTCCGCGGGCCAGCCGGTGTCGCGATAGGACGCGGTGACCCGATCGATCTCGGCGTGGTCGACGGTGCGTGTCGCGGTGCCTTCGACGACGAGATCGACATCGTCGGGGAACCGGAACGACAGGGTGCAGGCGGGATTGGTGGCCAGGTAGCGCGACTTGTGGGTGCCGGGGCCGCTGGTGAAGTAGAAGTACTCGCCGACCAGTGTCGCCCCGATGCCCGCCGAGTGCGGCCTGCCGTCGGGACCGACGGTGCCGAGGAACTGGGCGGTCTCCAGCGCGGCGAGTCCGTTCTCGATGGCGGCGCGCACCCGGCTCCACGGCAGCTGGTCGGTGCCGTAGATGTTCAGATCGGTGGCGTCGACGGGATCGGGCAGCATCGGCACTCCTTCGTCGTGGCCCCGCCGGGGCCCGTGGAGGACACGCACAACTGGTTCCCGAGTATAGGCGCGGGCCCGGCCCAGGACGCCGGCCCGGATCCGGACGGCTTGCGTATTCGGGCGAAGTTGTGTGTTGTTGAGTCGTGACCAACTCATCCGGAGACGCGTATCCACTCACGGACACGATGACCACCACGACGGCGGTGCACGACGGCGTCACGGTGCTGACGGTGACCGGCGAGGTCGATCTGGCGACGGCGCCCACGCTGGACGCCACGATCGAGGCGATCCTGGCCGAGAAACCCGCGGCGCTGGTGATCGACCTGACCGCGGTCGGGTTCCTGGCGTCGGCGGGAATGGCGACCCTGGTCGCCGCCCATCAGCGGGCCGGGGAGAACACCGCGATCGCGGTGGTCGCCGACGGGCCGGCCACCAGCCGTCAGCTGAAGATGACGAGCCTGGATCAGGTGTTCGCCATGCACACCACGCTGGCCGCGGCCCTGGCGTCGTTCACGTCCTGACCATCGAGAAACGCGCCGCCGCCCGGGGAATCTCTCCGGGCGGCGGCGCGTTCGTCGTCGGTGGGGTCAGCAGAGGCCGCGCAGCTGCTCGATCAGCTTGACCCGGCCCGCGGCGTCCTCGGCCAGGGGCGTGACATTGAGCGTGGTGACGCCCGCCGCGGCCATGGCCGCGATGCGCTCCTTGACGAAGCTCTCCGGGCCAATCAGCGACACGTCGCGGACCAGCTCGTCGGGCACGGCCTGCGCGGCGGCCTGCTTGTCACCGGCCAGGTACAGCTCCTGGATGCGATCGGCGGCGGCGCCGTAGCCGTACTTGGTGGCCAGTGTGTGATAAAAGTTCTTGCCCTTGGCGCCCATGCCGCCGATGTAGAGCGCCAGATGCGGCTTGACGAACTCCAGCAGCGGGGTGACGTTGTCCCCGATCGCCAGCGGGGGGCCGGCGAAGATCTCGAGGTCGCCCAGCGCCGGGTCGCGCTTGGCCTTGCCCGCGGCGAGCGCGTCGCCCCAGACGTCCTGGGCCTTCTCCGGCAGGAAGAAGATCGGCTGCCAGCCCTCGGCGATCTCGGCGGCCAGTTCGACGTTCTTCGGGCCGAGCGCGGCCAGCAGCACCGGAATGCGTTCACGCACGGGGCGATTGATCAGCTTGAGCTCTTTGCCCAGGCCGGTGCCGCGGTCGGCGGGCAGCGGGATCTGGTAGTACTTGCCCTGGTAGTTGAGCTTCTCGCGGCGCCAGACCTGGCGGCAGATCTCCACGAGTTCGCGGGTGCGGCCGATGGGGGCGTCGTAGGGCACACCGTGGAAACCCTCGATGACCTGCGGGCCGGACGCGCCGATGCCGAGGATGAAGCGGCCGTCGGAGACGAAGTCCAGCCCGGCGGCGGTCATCGCGGTGAGGCTGGGGGTCCGGGTGTAGAGCTGCAGGATGCCCGAAGCCAGCTGCACGCGCTCGGTGCGGGCCGCCAGGAAACCCAGGGCGCTGACCGCGTCGAACGAGTACGCCTCCGGCACGAAGACGATGTCGAGTCCGGCGCGCTCCAGGTCGGCGACCTCGGCCGCGACCTCCTTGAACCCGCCCGAGTAGTTGATGCTCAATCCGATCCGCATGCCACCCAACATAGCCCCGCCGTTCCCGGCCACCCCGACCGGTCGGTCTGTCGTCGCGGGTGCTGGTCGGGCGGGGTACGCGGGTGGGCACCCGGTAGCGTTGACGACGATTCCCACGCAGTTCTCGCCGCATCGAAAGGCCACCCCGTCGTGTCGCAGCCCACCGCCTCGCCGCAGCAGATCGCCCCCTCCTTCGGTGCGGTGACCCTGGAGCACTATCTGTCGGAGCTGGGCGCGAAGGTCCCCGCACCGGGTGGCGGCGCCGTGGCCGCGCTGCACGCCGCCCAGGCCGCGGCGCTGGTCGCGATGGTCGCGCGCTACACGACCCGGGCCAAGGACGCGGTCCACCAGCCGATCGTCGAGCGGATCATCGAGGCCGCCGACGCCGCCCGCGCGAGGTCGCTGGCGCTGGCCGATGCCGACGCCGCCGCGTTCACCGCGGTCGGCGCGGCCTACAAGCTGCCCAAGGACACCGAGGCCGAGGTCGCCGCCCGCACCGAGGCGATCAACGCCGCCCTGGTCGAGGCCGCCCGGGTGCCCGCCGCCGTGGTGGACGAGGCCGACGAGATCCTGTCGCTGGCCGCCGAACTGCTGCCGATCGGCAACCCCAACGTGGTCACCGACATCGGCGCGGCCGCCGACGCCGCCCGCGCCGCGGCGCTGAGCTCGCAGCTCAACATCGAGATCAATGTCGGTTCGCTGCCCGCCGCCCTCGGCGACGGCTTCGCCGCGGCACTGCTGCGCGTCGACACGATCGCCGCGCGCGCCGACGCCCTGCACGCCGACGTCCTGCACGCCGTGCGCGGCTGACTCAGGCCGCGGTGAGCACGATCTTGCCGCGCACCCCACCGGACTCGCCGCGCCGATGCGCGGCGGCGAGTTCGTGATCGGCGGGCTCGTCGCGACGTGCACCGCGAACTCGGCCCCGGTCGACAGCGGCGGCGAGCGCGTCGAGCGCGGCCGTCGTGGCGCTCACGATGAACCGGTCGACGCGCGCATCCGGGGGTGTCCGCGGGCCTTCGGCCGCGAGCACCCGGCCACCGGCGCTCAGCACCCACCGCGACCGGTCGGTGTTCTCTCCCCTGACCAGGTCGACCTCGCGCACCACGGCGGTGAAATCCGTGGTGCGGTAATCGATCGGCTCTTCGATCCCGAGATCCCGCAGGTAGTCGTGATCGGCGGCCCGCGCGGTACCCACGACCTACGCGGAACTGCCCGGCACGGCAGCTGCCGGCCGTGCTCGCCGACAACTGGGTGCTGCTGGTGCTGGGTACCCTGCGCGCGGCCGACGGCCCGGTGCGGTTCGACGAGCCGCGCGGGCGACTCGACGGCATCGCCCAGAAGATGCTCACCAAAACCTCGCGTGACCTGGAACGCGACCGTCTCGTGCGGCGCTCGGTGTATCCGACGGTGCCGCCCCGGGTGGAGCACTCGATCACCGAGCTAGGGACGGACCTGAGCCGGATCACCCATGCCATGGGCGCCTGGGTGGTGGACCACCAGCACGAGATCACTGCCGCCAGAGCGGAATTCGACGCCGCTCAGGCGATCGCGCCCGCGCCGGTGGCGCGTCCCGGCGGGCTCCGCTGAACCGGTATCGATGTGGAATCGATGCCTGATAGCCCTCACCTGCGCGAACACAAGCCGACACACCGTCGGACCCGTCGGCCGTTATCACTTCGATAGGTCTAGTTGATCATGGCGGCCTAGACTTGGAATCCGCCTACGAGTGACCGAAGGGGTGGCGTTTATGAAGAGCGCACTTCGTTTCCTGTTCGTCGCGACCATGGCGGCACTCCTCGCCGCATTCTGGTCGGGAGCCGCGTCCGCGGCCCTGATCGGAGGATCTCCGACCCCGGCGGTCACCGCGATATCCCCGGCGAACGGGCAGGTCGTCGGCGTCGCCGCGCCGGTCACGTTCACCTTCGCCGCCCCGGTCACCGATCGGGCGAACGCCGAGCGCGCCGCGGCGATCCGCTCGACCGACGCGCTGCCCGGCACCTTCGCCTGGGTCGACGACACCCGGTTGCAGTGGACCCCCACGGGCCATCTGCCGACGAGTTCGCCGATCACGGTGCAGTTCGGCAACCAGCGCACCGAGTTCCAGACCAACGGCGGCGTCTACGCCGAGGCGAACCTCTCGGCGCACACGTTCACGGTGAGCATGGGTGGCCAGGTCGTCCGGAACATGCCCGCGTCCATGGGCAAGCCCGGCTTCGAGACCCCGACCGGCAACTTCACGGTGCTGGAGAAGTTCCGCTCGGTGGTGTTCGATTCGCGCACGATCGGCATCCCGCTCGACGACCCCGAGGGCTACATCATCGACGGCGAATGGGCCGAACGCCTCACCTGGGGTGGCGTGTTCGTGCATTCGGCACCGTGGTCGGTGGACTCGCAGGGCTACGCCAATGTGAGCCACGGCTGCATCAACCTCGCCCCCGACGACGCGGCCTGGTACTACGAAAACGTCGGCATCGGTGACCCGGTCTACATTCACTGGTGAGTAATTCCCTCGTGGCATTCGGCGTTCCCACCGTCAGAGCAGTATCGTGCCCGTAACGAAATCGTTGCGAGACAACCTGACGGCGACAGCCTGATGAAGGTGGGGCGATGGATCGACCGGATGCACACAGACCGATCGGGGCTCGACAGCACGACCCCGGGTCGGCCGGTGGTCCGTTCACCGCTGCCGCCCGGTGGCGACCCGGTCGCGATCTGGGTGCGCCGCGCCCCCGCCGGCTGACCGAGCCGTCCGATCCGCCGCCCCGTGCCGGCGCCCGGCATCGCGTCGAGGGCGGGCCGACCACACCGGCCGGCATCCCGGTGATCTCGCTGTCGGCCGCGCACGTGGCGCCCGATCGGTCCTCCGGCCGGATCGTGCCGACCGACAGCTACGCCACCGACCGGCTGCCGATCGTCGGCGGACCGTTCGATCCCGGTGCCCGCCATGCCCTTCCGGAGGTGCCGCTGCCGGAACCCGACAACGGCCCCGCGACCGACCGGCTGCCGATCATCACCCCCGACACCCCGGCTCCCGACCGCGTCGAGCCCGAATGGGTCGCCGCCACACCGGTTTCGCTGCCGCCGCGGCCGACGCCCGACTACGGCGGCGACGACGAGGTCTTCGCGCGGATGATCGACCGCTCCCGGCGCAAGCGCGTGCCGCGCTGGGTCGGCCCGCTCGCGGCCTCGGTCGCCGGTGCCGTGCTGATCGGCGGCGGCTATCTCCAGTTGCGTGGTCCCGTACCGGAATCCGCGGCGGCCAGCAGCACGATCGAGCCCGCGCCGGCCGGTGCGGTCCCGGTCGCCGGGAACTGCCCCGCCGAACTGGTCGGCAGCAAGATCCAGGGCAACGGGCCGGGCGGCACCGACAGCGGTGTCGCGGCGATCCTGGCGTTCCAGCACGCGTACTACGTCGCGCGGTCGGGTGACCAGGCACGCACCCTGGTGTCCGGCGACGCGGCACTGCCGTCGGGCGCCGATATCCAGGCGGGCATCGACACCATCCCGGTGGGCACGACGCACTGCCTGAGCATCACGCCCGCGGCGTTCGCCGGCCAGTACTTCGTGGTGATCACCGAGTACCGGCCGGACTCGGTGCCGATCATCTACAACCCGCAGCTGGTCGGCACCGCCAAGGTCGGCGGCAAGTACCTGATCACCTCGATCGGGCCGGTCCGCTAGACCCGACCGAGGACGCGAAAGCCGCTCAGGCGCGGGCCTTCTCGGCCGCCACGACCACGTGGCGCATCAGCAGCGCGGTGGTCACCGGGCCGACGCCGCCGGGCACGGGGCTCAGCGCCGCCGCCTTGCCGTCGACCGAGGCCGCGTCGACGTCGCCGACGATGCCGCCGTCAGGGGATTCGTTGGTCCCCACGTCGATCACCACGGCACCGTCACCGACGTGCTTGCCGGTGACCAGCCCGATCCGGCCCGCGGCCGCGACCACGATGTCGGCGGGGGTGGTGACCGCGGCCAGGTCGGCGGTGCGCGAATGCGCGACGGTGACGGTGGCGTTCTCGGCCAGCAGCAGCTGCGCCAGCGGCTTGCCGACGATGTTGGACCGGCCGACGACCGTCACCACCCGCCCCTGCAGCGCGATGCCGTGATGCTTCAGCAGCTCGACCACCGCCTCGGAGGTGGCGGGGACGAACCCGTCCAGGCCGGAGGCGAGCAGACCCAGCGACAGCGGGCTGACACCGTCGACGTCCTTGCTCGCCGCGATCGACGCGCTCACGTCGTCGAGGCTGACGCCTGCGGGCAGCGGGGTCTGCAGCATGATCGCGTCGGTGGCCGGGTCGGCGCTGCGCGCGGTCAGCTCGGCGCGGATCGTCTCCGCGCTCGCGTCGGCGCCGAGATCGATGCGCTCGCAGGCGATCCCGAGACGTTCGGCGGCCTTGCGCAGAGAGTTCACGTACCAGGCGCTGGCCGGGTCGTCGTTGGCCACGATCAGCGCCAGCGTCGGCGCGGTGCCCGCGGCGGTGAGCGCGGCGGCGCGCTCCTTCGTGTCGGCGTTGATGGCGGCGGCGAGTTCCTTGCCGGTCAGCGAAGCGGTATCCACGGTGGGTCAGCTTATCCGCCGCTACCCGTCCGCCCGACCACCGGGCGGCGACGCGCGGAACGTCGTCGGGTTCCACGGTGCGACCCGGACCCGGCCGTAGGGTGTCGGCAGCTCTGCCACAGCTCTGCCCAGCACGTACCGAACCGTTCGCGGAAGGGTGTCGACTGTCGTGAAGATCTCGAGGCATTGGAAACAGCTGGCCGCCGCCGTCGTCGCGGCCGCCGCGGTCACGAGCGCCACCGTCACCCCGGCCGCCGCCGAAGCCGACGTGACCGCGCTCTACAACTCCGCGCAGCGGCATTTCACCGACGGTGACGACAACGCCGGTCGCGCCGACCTGCGCGCCCTCATCGCCGCCGATCCCAACGATGTCGACGCGCTCGCACTGCAGGCCATCTGGTCGCATTACGCCGGTGACCCGGCCGCGGTCGGCGAGGCGATGGCCCGGCTCGGCGCGGTCGACGCGGGCATGGCGGCGGGCACCTCCAACGTGCTGCGCGCGGTGACCGCTGCGGCGGCGACGCTGCCCAATCCGCTGCCCGCGCTGGTCGGTCCGCAGACCGGCATCGTCGTCCTCGGCTACGGCCTGCTGCCCGACGGCGCGCTGCGGCCCGAACTGGAGAACCGGCTCACCGCCGCCTGGCTGCAGGCGGTCGCCGCGCCGTTCTCGCCGGTGGTCGTCACCGGGGGCAACCCGCAGAACGGGATCTCCGAGGCCGAGGCGATGCGTCGCTGGCTGGTGGGCCGCGGCCTGCCCGACGAGCGGATCCACGTCGAGGACCGGGCCGGATCGACGGTGCAGAACGCACTGTTCAGCACCCGCCTGCTGCGCGATCTCGGCGCCACCAGCGCCGTGGTGGTGACCTCGCCCAACCACATCCGCCGCGCGGTCGCCGATTTCCTGGTGGCCGGGACGAACGTCGTCGGCGCGATGACCTCGCTCGAACAGCTGGTCTCGCAGCTGCCGCCGCCGGCGCGGGCCGCGCAGCGCGGGATCTACCTGGACGCGACCCGCACGTTCGAGCTCGACAGCGCGCGCTGATCCGGCGCGGGAAAAATCGGTTGTCCGGCACGGGACAATCGCTGCATGACTGTTTCCCCCCTCGACGACGTCGTCGTCGTACTGCGCGCCGCGGGCTGCGTCTTCGCCGAGGACGAGGCCGCGCTGCTGCTCGAGGCCGCCGCGGGCGACCCCGCCCGCCTCGACGACCTCGTGGCCCGGCGGGTGGCGGGGACTCCGCTCGAGTATCTGCTCGGCTGGGTCGCCTTCCGTGGCCTGCGGGTCGGCGTGCGGCCGGGGGTCTTCGTGCCCCGTCAGCGCACCGCATTCCTGGTCGAGCGGGCGGTGGCCGGGATCGCGCCGGGAACGGCGCGGGCCTGCGTGGTCGATCTGTGCTGCGGCTGCGGGGCACTCGGGCTGAGCGCGGCCACCGAACTCACCGCGCGCGGCTGCGATGTCGAGCTCGTCGCCGCCGATATCGATCCGGTGGCGGTGGCCTGCGCCAGGGAGAATCTCGCGCCGCTGAGCGCGCCGGTGTTCGGCGGGGATCTGTTCGACGCGTTACCGGGTGATCTGCGGGGCCGCGTCGACGTCCTGCTGGCGAACACGCCGTATGTGCCGACCGAGCGGGTGGCCGACATGCCGCCGGAGGCCCGCGAGCACGAACCGCTGGTCGCCCTGGACGGCGGCGCGGACGGGCTCGACGTGTTCCGGCGGGTCGCCGAGGGCGCGGCGAACTGGCTCGCGCCCGGCGGCACGGTGCTGGTGGAAACCTCGACCGGACAGGTCGACACCGCGTGCGCGGTGCTGTCCGGGCACGGTCTCACGCCGCGCGTCGAACACTCCGAGGAGTACTACGCGACCGTCGTTGTCGGTACCCGCGCGGCCTGACGACGACGGCGCAGGGCGGTCGATGCCGTGACGCGCACCGCGCGCCTAACCGGCGATGCCCCCGCCCGACACGGGGTCGGCGGGGGCATCGTGGTGGTCCGAGCGGCTACTTGCGGCCGGTGAACTGATCCATCGAGTGGTACACGCCGACGGCGTTGAGGTAGAAGTCGCGCACCTTGATCGGCAGCAGACCGGTGAGCGCGCGGTTCATCCGCGAGGTCCACGGCAGCACCACCAGGGCGCCACCGTTCTTCATCTCCCGCCACGAGGTCTCGACGACGTCGTTCTGCTCGAGCATCGGCGTGAACAGGATGCCCTTGGCGCCGTCGAACATGCCGGTGTTGATGTAGGTCGGACAGACCGTGGTGACCTTCACGTGGTCGTGGCCCGCCTGCTCGAGTTCCAGGCGCACCGAATCCGACCAGCCCAGCGCCGCCCACTTCGACGCGGCGTAGACGGCCATGCGCGGGTTGGCCACCAGACCGGCCGAGGACGCGATGTTGAGGATGCGCGCCTGACCGGCACCGGCGACCATGCCCGGCAGGAACTCCAACGTGACGTACATCGGGGCCAGCGAGTTGATCGCCATGGTCTTGTCGATGTCGGCGCGGTTCTCGGTTTCCCAGAAGTAGGTGTTGCCCCGCACGATCCCGGCGTTGTTGACCAGGATGTCGATCCCGCCGATCTCCTTGCGCACCGCCTCGGCGGCCTCGCGGATCGAATCCTGCGAGGACACGTCGACGACGTGATGGTGCACCTTGCCGCCCAGGGCGGTCAGCTGCGCCGCGGTCTCGCGCAGCGCGAGCTCGTTGATGTCCCACAGCACCACCGCGTCGGCGCCCTCGCGGACCGCCGTCTCGGCGAACAGCCTGCCCAGGCCCATGGCGGCGCCGGTGACCAGCACCCGCTTGCCCGCGACCGAATCGAGTTTCATGAAATGCCTACCCCTGCTTCGTTTTCCGTACGCGCTATTTCTGGCGCAGTGTCTTCATGACACCGAAGACCAGCGTCATGGTCTTGGCCCACATCTGCTCGGACATGCCCGGCAGCGGCGCGATCGGCAGCACCCGCTGAACCGCGATGGTCTGGGTGTCGACGTACTTCAACAGCCCCTCGGGACCGTGGCGACGGCCCTGACCCGAGATGCCGAGACCACCCGACGGCGCGTCGACGCTGCCCCAGGCCGCGATGAAGCCCTCGTTGACGTTGACCGAGCCGGCGTTGATCCGGGCGGCGACGGCCTTGCCGCGCTCGGCGTCCTTGCTCCACACGCTGGCGTTGAGGCCGTAGGCGGTGTCGTTGGCGGCCTCGATGGCGGCCTCGTCGGAGTCGACCTTGTACACCGACACGACCGGACCGAAGGTCTCCTCGCGGTAGACCGTCATGCCGGGCGCCACGTCGGCGAGCACGGTGGGCTCGTAGAAGTACGGGCCCAAATCGGGACGGGCGCGGCCACCGGCGAGCACCTTGGCGCCCTTGGCGACGGCGTCGTCGACGTGCGCGGTGACGGTGTCGAGCTGACGCTGGAAGGTCAGCGAGCCCATATCCTTGCTGTAGTCGAGGTCGCCGCCGAGGGTCATGTTCTTGACGTTGCCGACGAACTCGGCGACGAACTGGTCGTAGACCGTGGCGTCGACGTAGATGCGCTCCATCGACTCGCACAGCTGGCCCGCCGAGGAGAAGCACGCGCGCACGGCCAGCTTCGCCGCCTTGGAGACGTCCGCGTCGGCCAGCACGAGCAGCGGGTTCTTGCCGCCCAGCTCGAGCGAGTAGCCGATCAGGCGCTCACCGGCCTGCTGGGCGATGGTGCGGCCGGTGGCGCTGGAGCCGGTGTAGTCGACGTAGTCGGCGCGGGCGATCACGTCGCCGCCGATCTCGCGACCACGGCCGAGCACGGCCTGCCACAGCCCGCGCGGCAGCCCGGCGCGTTCGGCGGCGTCGATGGCCCACAGCGCCGAGAGCGCGGTCTGGTTGTCCGGCCGGGCGATCACGGCGTTGCCCGCGACCAGGGCGGGCAGGGCGTCGGAGGCCGAGAGCGCGAGCGGGTAGTTCCACGGCGAGATCACCGCGACGACACCCTTGGGCCGGTTGCGCACCTCGACGGAGGTGAGCACCGGCAGCACGCCGCGCGGCTTGCGGTCGGCGAGCAGTTTGGGCGCGACGGCGGCGTAGTAGCGCGAGTTCAGCGCGACGTCGCCGACCTCGTCGAAGGCGTGCGGGCGGGACTTGCCGGTCTCGGTCTGCACGATGTCGAGAATGGTGTCCTGCTCGGCCAGCACGATGTCGTGGAAGCGGCGCAGGATCTCCACGCGCTGCTTGACCGGCACCTTGGCCCAGTCGCGCTGGGCGTGGCGGGCCACGGCGAACGCGCGGTCGATATCGGCGATCGAGGACTGCGGCAGGTCGCCGATCTTGTGTCCGGTCGCGGGGGCGAAGATCGGCACCGACGGCGCGCCACCCGCGACTCCTCGGTCGAACAGGGGCTTGACCAGCGCGGTCGGCAGCGCGGTGGGTTCGGCGGTCAGCTCGGGGGCTGTCGTCATTGTCGGCCCTTCTCCTCAACAGATGGGTCGCGCGGAGCGATCGCGCAGGTTCGGCTATTTGCTGAACACTAGTGTTAGATTAATGGTTCGGGCCGGTGCCGTGTCAAGCTTTCCGTGGACGTCTCGCGGTTGTGAGGAGGTGCGATGTCCGGTGATTCCGCCACGGTGCGCCGTGGGCGTCCACCGCAGACCCAGGAGCAGGCCGAAGAGGTCCGTGCCCGGATCGTCGAGGCGACGGCCGCCGTGTTCGCCCGCAACGGGTCGCGCGGGCTCAGCGTCGCCCAGATCATCGAACAGGCCGGCCTGGCCAGGCCCACCTTCTACCGCTACTTCGGCAATGTGTCCGAGCCGCTGCACGTGGTCCTCACCGCGTCCAACGACGGCCTGGTCGGGGCGATCCGCGACGCGCTGTCGGGCACCGACGAGCCGGTCCAGCTGGGTATCCGGCTGATCGACGCCTTCATCGACTGGGCGCGCGGGCACGGACCGATGCTGCGCCCGCTGTTCGCCGAACTGCACGATCCCGGCTCGCTGGTGTCGGCCTACCGTGAACGCGCCCTCGACGACATCCGCGCCCTGGTCCGCAAGACCTTCGTCGAGCTGGGCCGTCCCGTGCCCACGCCCTTGGACATGGACACCGCCCTGCACGTGTGCGAATACGTCGTCTACCGCCTGACCATGGGCACCGAACCCGGCTCCGACCCCGATCCCGTGCTGGACTCCGAAGCGCGCGTCACGATGATCCGCGTCCTGCTGGTCACCCTCGGCACCCGCGACGACCTCTCCTACGCCATGGAACTCCCCGGCCTGTTCCCCGAACCCTGAGTTCCGCCGACGTCGGCGCCTCCTGGGCGGTGGCGGTGACAACCAGAGCGACGGCGAGCAGGGCCGCGCCGGTCCAGGCGACGGGGGTCGATCGCTCGCCGAGGAGAACCACCGCGAGCAGAGTCGCGGTGAGGGGTTCGAGCAGCGTGAGGATCGCGGCCGTCGACGCGCCCGCGGCGGGCAGTCCGTGGAAGAAGAGCCCGTAGGCGACGGCGGTGGGGACCAGGCCGAGGACGGTGACGGCCAGCAGGTTCGCGGGTGCCGGGCTGATCGCGAGGCCGGTCGTCGCGGCGGGGCAGGCGAGAAGGGCTGCGCCGCCGAGGAATCCGTAGCCCGTCGCGGTCACCGCGTCGAGGCCGGGAACGGGGCGGGCGGTGACGAGGGTGACCGCGGCGAAGGCGGTGGCCGCGACCAGGGCCAGCGCGGCCCCCGCGTACAGCCCGGCCGCCTCCGGTGCCGGCACGCCGACCAGGATCGCCAGGCCGGCGATCGCCAGCGCGAGGGTCGCGCCGCGGCGCCGGTCGAGTCGCCGACGACCGGTGCGGTGGTCGACCAGCGCGACGACGACGGGTGCCGCGCCGATGGTGACGAGCGTGGCCAGGACGACCGAGGACGCCGCGATGGCGGCGAAGTAGCAGGCCTGGAACACCGCGGCCGCCGCGCCGACCGCGCCGATCCGCCGCCAGGCCGCCCGCCCGCGCGGTACACCGCGCCGCGCGAGCAGCGAGATCGCGACCAGGATCGCGCCACCGACACCGAGCCGATAGGCGGCGACCGCGATCGGGGCGAGGCCGGTGCGGTGCTGGACGAGGGTGCCGAGCAGACCGCCGGTGCCCCACAGGACACCGGCGGCGACGAGCGGGAACAGTCCACGGCGGGCGGGCGCGGACACGGACAGAGAAACAGACATCAGGGAATTCGCTCCTGCGACAGCGGGTGGGGGGTCGCGGAAACGAGGTGCGGACAGCGGCTGTGGAGGCACACACCATCGACGCCCGAGCGGTGCACGACGTCGCGCCTACCCGGTGGGTGGCACGCGTTCTCGGGGCACCTCGCTCAGGAGGCGGGCGGCGGCGTGGAGCGCGAGCACTGATGCACGTGGTCATGGTACCCAGCGCGCCGCACACAGAATCTCCACATTTGACGACGGAACCCTCCACACCGGCTCGCTAGGGTCTGACCATGGACATCAGTGGGGGCGCGACGGCAGCGCCCGCGCGGCGCATCCTCGTCGTGGACGACGAGGTGACGATCGCGGAGTCGGTCGCCGCGCGGCTGCGCGCGGAGGGATTCACCGTGACGGTGGCCCACGACGGTCCGGGTGCGGTGGCCGCGGCCGCCGCCGGGGAACCGGACCTGGTGGTGCTCGATGTGATGCTGCCCGGTTTCGACGGGCTCGAGGTGTGTCGGCGCATCCAGGCCGACCGGCATGTCCCGGTGCTCATGCTGACCGCCCGCACCGACGAGACCGACCAGCTCGTCGGGCTCGGGGTCGGCGCCGACGACTACCTGACCAAACCGTTCTCGATGCGGGTGCTGGCCGCGCGCGTGCACGCGCTGCTGCGGCGGGTCGACCGGGCCGCCGAGCGCGGCGAGAGCGCCATCGTCGTCGGCGATCTGCGGATCGACCTCGACGAGCGGCGGGTCTGGCGCGGCGCCACCGAGGCCAAGCTGACGCCGTTGGAGTTCGATCTGCTGGCTCGTCTCGCGCAGCGTCCCCGCGCCGTCCTGGCCAGGGAGCGGCTGCTCGAGGACATCTGGGATTGGTCCGACGCCTCGGGCACCCGCGCGGTCGACAGCCACATCAAGGCGTTGCGCCGCAAGCTCGGCGCCGATCTGATCCGCACCGTGCACGGTGTCGGCTACGCCCTGGATGCGCGATGAGCGAGCTGTCCGCCGACGCCGCGCGCACATTCCTCGACCGGGTGGCCGACCGGATGCCCCGGCCGCTGGATCCGCTGCGCTCCATCAAGCTGAAGCTGGCCGTGCTCATGGTGTGTTCGGGCGCGGTCGCGTTCGCCTACTTCTGGCTGCGGATCGGCTGGCTGCCGACGTTCACCACGCTCACCGCGATGATCATCGCGCTGGTCACCTCGCAGTTCCTCGCGCACGGCATCACCCGCCCGCTGCGCGAGATGACCGCGGCCGCGCGGCGGATGGCCCACGGCGACTACAGCTTCCGGGTCCGGGCGAGTTCCCGTGACGAGGTGGGGCAGCTGGCGACCGCGTTCAATCAGATGGCGGCCGACCTGGCCGCGGCCGACCGCCAGCGCCGCGACCTCATCGCCAATGTCTCGCACGAGCTGCGCACGCCGGTGACCGCGCTGCACGCGGTGCTGGAGAACATCGTCGACGGGGTGAGCGAACCCGATCCGGCGACACTGCGCACCGCGCTGGCCCAGACCGAACGGCTTGGCCTGCTCGTCTCCGAACTGCTCGATCTGTCCAGCATCGAGGCCGGCGCGTTCACCCTCGATCGCGAGAAGCTGCCGCTGGCACCGCTGTTGGCGGAGGTGATCGCCGAGGCCGAGGTGATGACGGCCGCACTCGGCCGCGGCGTCCGGTTCACCACCTCGATCGAGCCGGCCGGGGCGACCGTGCTCGCCGACCGGGCCCGCCTGCACCAGGTGCTGTTCAACCTGCTCGACAACGCGGCCAGGCATGGACCGGCCGGCGGTGAGGTCCGCGTGTCGGCGCGGGTCGTCCCCGGCGCGACGGTCCTCGAGATCCAGGACGAGGGTCCCGGTATCCCGGAGGCGGACCGCGCCACCGTCTTCGACCGATTCACCCGGGGCGGGCGCACCGACGGCGGCGGCACCGGCCTCGGCCTGGCCATCGCGCGCTGGGTGATCGACCTGCACGGCGGCACCATCGCCGTCGCCGACCCCGGCTCCCGCATCCGCGTGGTCCTGCCCGCGGACTGACCCGACCACATCCCGACTCACCATCCCGGACCCACGTCCCGGGACGATCCCGCACACCCATCGGAGGGGACATGACCGCAGAATCCACCACCCCGCGAACACCCGGCCAACCCGCGGCCACCGCCACGGCGACCACCACCGACCCCGCTCCCCCACCGAGGCCCGCGTCCGCGCCCTCGATGCCTGCCATGCCCTCGTTACCGCCGCCGCCACCGGTCTACCGGCGCCGGTACCACGTCGCCCGCCCGGCCGGTGTCCTGCCCGCCGCGGCCGTGGCCGGCATCGTCGGCGCGACAGTGATTCCCCTCGATCGCCCCGGCATCGGCTGGCTCCTGGCCGGCGGTATCGTCGCGGCTGCGCTCGGCGTCGTCGACCACCGCGCCCGCAGGTCGGCCGATTCCGGCACATCGACGCCGGGTCCCGCGCAACCCGACACGCTCACCTGCGCCGGGACGACGCCGTCGATCGGCGACCCGGCCGAAGGCAGCCCGCCGACTGTCGTGCCTACGCCCACGGTCGGGTCCGCCGAGACCGAAGTGGCTGCGGCGCACAAGGCTTCGACCACCTACTCCGACGCCACCCCGGCACACGCACCGGGTTCGTCGGGCGCTCCGGTACCGGCGGACGAGGACACCTCGATCGCGGCTCCAGCGCCTTCCGATCCCGTTACGGCGCTGGACAAGACGACACCACAGGCTGCACCCGCCGGTTCCGCGTCCGCTACGGAGATCCTCGAATCCGAGCCGACCGACAGCGCTGGTGCCCCCCAGTCCGCTCCAACGCCGGACAGCCCGACCGTTGTCACCAGGGAGACGAGCCGCTCGGCACCGACGAGCCGGTCCGCTGCGGAAGCAACAGAATCGGATTCGAGTGCCGATGCGCACCGCGAATCCGCACCTGCGGTGGCCGCCGCCCCAACCACATCCGCTCCGTCGAGCGTCGAGAACACCCCGCCCGCCACAGAAGTTCCGTCCACTTCGACTCGCACCGCACCCCCGACCGCGGTGACTCCCCCGCCGCCGACCGGCGCTACCGAGACCGCCGGTGTCGACCCGGTGCCCGCGGCGACGGTCGGACCGGCGACCGGCGAGTCGGCATCGCGTGTGCCGACACCGCCGGACGCGAGCACCTCGCCGACTGCCGAGGCCGTGGCCGCGCGGCATCGGCTGTGGTGGACCGCCGCCGCGCTCGCGCTGCTCGGGGTCGGTACGTTCCGGGCCGCGGGGTGGTTGTTCGTGCTGTGTGTGCTGGCGGCGTGTGTCGCGGGCTCGCTGGGGGTGTTGGGGCGGCGATCGAATCGCGGGATCGTGCACGACATGGTCGCGGTGCCGTTGGCCTCGTTCGGGGCGGTGCCGTGGGCCTTCTCGGGGGTGCGCGGGGCGCGGCCCACGGAGCTGTCGAGCGTGCGGCGCTATGGTGCGTCGGTCGCGGTGACGGCCGCGTTGCTCGTGGTGTTCGTGCCGCTGCTGGGCGGTGCGGACGCCACCTTCGCCGAGTTGCTCAGTGGGTTGGTGCCGTCGATCGATGCGGCGACGGCCTGGCAGTGGATTCTGCTGTTCGCGGTGATCGGGATGGGCGCGCTCGGCGGGCTGTACCTGCTCGCCGGGCCGCTCGCCGCCGCCGACGCCCAGCCGCGGCCCGCCCGGTTGTGGACGCGCAGTGAATGGGTGCTGCCGGTCGGCGCGCTGACCGTGCTGTTCGGCGTGTTCCTCGGTGCCCAGTTCGTCGCCCTGTTCGGCGGTGACGACTATGTCCAGCGCACCGCCGGTCTCACCTACGCCGAGTACGCGCGCAGCGGCTTCTGGCAGCTGTCGGTGGTGAGCATCCTGACCCTGGCGGTGATCCTGGCGGTGCTGCACTGGGCGTCGCAGGAGACGGCCGCCGACCGGCGCTGGCTGCGAATCCTGCTCGGCGCGGTGAGCGTGCTGGCGCTGGTGATCGTGGGCTCGGCGCTGGCGCGGATGTGGACCTATCAACAGGCCTACGGCTTCACGGTGCTGCGCCTGCTGGTGGAGGTGTGTGAGCTGTGGGTCGGTCTGGTCTATGTGCTCGTGCTGGTCGCGATCGCCCGGCTGCGCTGGAGCTGGGTGCCGCGCGCCGCGGTCGGCACCGCGCTCGCCACCCTCCTCGCGCTCGCCGTGCTCGACCCGGAACGCTTTGTCGCCGAACGCAATATCGCCCGCTGGGAACACGGCAAGCGGCTCGACACCGAGTATCTGAGCACCCTGTCCCCGGATATCCTGCCCGCGCTGGACGGGTTGCCCGCCGGGCTGCGCGCCGACATCGAGGACCCGATCCGCGCCGACCTCGACGACGACCACTGGTGGTCGTGGAACCTGTCGCGCGGATCGGCGCGCTGAGGCCGGGTCAGGACTGGGTGCTCCGGGACAGTCCGCTGGCCCGGAGCACCCGTCGTCCGATCGCGGCGCGAATGGCTTCCTCGGTGCCGATGATGCGCACATGGGTGCGGGCGCGGGTGATCGCGGTGTAGAGCAGTTCTCTGGTGAGCAGCGTGGATTCGGGTTCGGGCAGGACGACCGAGACGGTGTCGTACTGGCTGCCCTGGCTGCGGTGGATCGTCATCGCGAACACCGTGACGACGGCCGGGAACTGGGTCGGATGCACGAGGTAGGGCTCGCTGCCGCGCTGCAGGGCCGCGCGCAGCGACCCGTCGGGCCTGCGGACGATGACGCCGGTGTCACCGTTGTAGATCCGCGCCTCGTGATCGTTGGCGGTGACCAGCAGCGGCTGGCCGGGATACCAGACCGCTTGCGGCCCTTCGGGTCCCGCGCCACCGGCCGCGGCCCACTCCGCGGCCATCCGATCCCACCGCTCCACCCCGAACGGACCCTGCCGATGCGCGCAGAGCAACCGATGCGATTCCAGCGCGGTCAGCGCGCCGACCGCGTCGCCCGCGTTCGCGGCGGCGGTGACCGCGAGGGCCGCCCCGGTCACGTCCGCCCGGACCGCCGCGGTCTCGTCGGGCGCGCACAGTGACACGTCGTCACCACCGGCCCGCAGGATCGCCAGCGCGGCATCGGCATCGCCCGCCCGCACCGCGACCGCCAGGTCGGCGATCCGGCCGCCGAAGCGCCGCCCTCGGGTCAACCGGACGATGCCACCGCGCAGGCGGCGCTGTTCCAGCGCGCTCAGCGACTCCGGATCCCGTGGCGCCCCTTCCTGATGCGCCACGCCGGTCGGGAACTCCACCCGACCGTCCGCCGCATCATCCGCGGCCCCAGGGCTCGGATCGGAGCGCAGCAGCTCCCGCAGTGCCGGATTCGGCGCGCCGCTGATCGGGCCCGCGACCAGGTCGGCCAGCACCGCACCGGCATCGACGGAGGCCAGCTGATCCGGGTCGCCCACCAGGACCAGCCGGGTGTCCGGTCGCAGTGCCGAGAACAAGTGGCTCATCATCGTCAATGACACCATGGAGGTCTCGTCGACGACGACCACGTCGTAGGGCAGCCGGTTGTGCGCGTGGTGGCGGAATCGCGTGGTGCGCCCCCGCTGCCAGCCGAGGAGGCGGTGCAGGGTGGCGGCGGTCAGTTCGGGGAGCCCGAGTTCGGCGGCCTGTTCGCGCACCGCTTCCTGCAGGCGCGCGGCGGCCTTGCCGGTCGGCGCGGCCAGGGCGATCCGCAGGGCGGGAAGTTTGGGGGTGGCGCGGCGGTGGGCGGTGAGCAGCGCGAGGATGCGGGCGATGGTGTGGGTCTTGCCGGTACCGGGACCACCCGCGACCACCGTGGTCCAGTGGGTGGCGGCGAGCGCGGCGGCCAATCGCTGCCGGTCCGGCCCCGCGCCGAGGGGGTCGGCGAACAGCCGATCCAGTTCGGCGCGCACGAGCGCGGTGTCGATCTCCGGGTGGTCGGCACTGCGCTCGGTGAGGACCCGTCGCAGAGTCTGCTCCTGTTGGTAGTACCGGTCGAGGTAGAGCAGCGCGCCGCCCTCGGCGTCGGCTTCGACCAACCGCAGCGGCCGCAGCGGACCGGCCTGCCCGCCGCGGATGAGCGGACTGCGGCGCAGCGCGGCCAGCACCTGGTCGGTGTCGGGCCACGGCAGGGTGGCCGGATCGATTCCCGCCGCGGTGTCGCGGCTTTCGTCGGCATCGATGCCGATCTCCCGCATCCTGGCCAGTTCCAGGCACACCGAGCCCGACCGCACCGCACGCACGGCGAGAGCGGCCGCGAACAGCACGTCCTCGGACTCCTCGCGTCCCATCCGGCCCAGCCGCACCGCGACATGCACATCTGCGGCGGAGAGCACCCCGGCCTCGTTGAACACCCGCAACAGCCCGGTTCCGCGCTGCGCCACCTGAATCGACGTCACCGACCGACCTCCCCGGAGCGACGGCGGTCGGCCGCGACCGACCTACGCGGGTCGTGTCCGCGCGCGGTCATCGTGGTCCTCCCGCGAGCAGATCCGACAGCGCGACAACGAGTTCGGCGGGCGGATGCCAGTCGAACACGCCGTGGCCGGGCGGGGTCGGCGCACCGATCATGCCGCGCACGAACAGGTACCGCGCGCCACCGAGGTGCCGGGCGGGATCGTAGCCGGGCAGCCGCCAGCGCAGATAGCGGTGCAGCGCCACCGCGTACAGCAAGGCCTGCAGCGGATAGTGCGAGCGGATCATCTCGGTCACCATGTGCTCGCGGCGGTAGTGCTCGACGGTGAGATCACCCGTGCCGAGCCGGTTCGTCTTGTAGTCGACGATCAGGTAGCGGTGCGTCCCGGCGTCGTCGGGCACCCGCAGCACGGCGTCGATACTGCCGGTGAGGTAGCCGCGCAGGACGGTGTCGGGCAACGCGGCCAGGTGGTCGGCGTAACCGGCGAGCACGTCGTCGGCGGGCAGATGCGTCCGCAACAACTCGGCGACGACGTGCATCCCGGCCGACCGCGCGCCCGGGGTGTCGCCGCCACCGAGGGGCAGTTCGAATTCCAGCTCGCACAGCCGGTCCCGGGTGGCGACCGCCGCGAGCGAGCCGAAATCGGCGGGGGTGCGCAGGACCTCGAGCAGGGCGGTGGCCAGCAGGTCGACATCGAGTTCGGCCATGGTGTGCTCGACGGCCTCCGCACAGCGGGCGGCGACCTCGACGGCCAGATCCGGGGCCGAGGTGTCGACGGTTTCCAGGATGCCGTGCACGAGGGTGCCGAACTCGGCGCCGTAGGGCAGCGCGTTCATCAGCGACGGCGCACCGGTGTCGACGGCGGGAGCGTCGAGCGGGGCGTCGGCCGGCTCGTCGTCGGGTCCGGGCCCGTCCTCGGGTTCTTCCTCGCTGACCCCGGCCAGATCGTGCGCGCCCGCGGTGAGCGCGGAATACGACGTCCGCCGCCACTGCTGATCGAGTACCCGCGAGAACGCCGCGACAGCCAGCTCACCGGTCGGCAGTTCGGTCCTGACCCGGCGCGGCTCGACATCGTCGGGCCGGTCCACCGCGGTCACCGAGATCACCTCGGACGCGGGCGCCGCCCACTCCACGAGTCGTTGCACGGCAGCGGCGTCCGCGGGGATGTCGGCGCGGCGCGGAACCTGCGCCGAGCCGGGCCTGCGGCCCAGGATCATCCGGTGCAGCGGTGCCGCCGCGGTGGTGACGGCGGGTGCCCACCAGGCGACGACCTGGCACATGGCACGGGTCAGCGCGACGTAGAGCAGCCGCAGCTCCTCGCCCGATTCCTCGGCCTCGCTGCGCAATTGGCGCTCACCGTAACCGGGTGCTTCCTTGCCGCCGATATCGAGCACCCTGGTGCCGTTGTCGTCGTGGAACAGCAGCGTGGCCGGATACGGGTTCTTGGCGCTGTCCCATGCGAAAGGCAGGTACACGAGCGGGAATTCGAGTCCCTTGCTGGCGTGCACGGTGGCGATCTGCACGGCGGCGGCGTCGCGGTCCAGGCGCCTGCTGCGGCCGCTGACGCTGCCCGCCTCCGGATCGCGGACCCGATCGGCCAGCCAGCGGGTCAGCGCGGTCAGGCCGAGCCCGTCGGCCAGGGCCACCTCGTCGAGCAGCTGGGCGAGGTGGCGCAGGTCGGTGAGTTCGCGCTCGCCGTTCTCCACCGCCAGCAGGCGCGGCGCGAGATCGGTCTCGGTGGCGAGCTTGTCGAAGACCGCGGCGAACCCGGCACGGGCGAACAGGCGCGCCGCCTCCCGCAGCTGCGTCGAGACCCGCCCGACGAGATCGGCTCCCCCGGCATCGATCTCGGCCACCGTGACGCCCAGGATCGGCGTGCACGCGGCCAGCCGGACCCGGTCACCCCGATGCGGCTGCTCGAGCGCACGCAGCACCCACAGCCAGTCGGTGGCGGCCACGGTGGCGAACACACTGGTGCCGCCGGCCAGCACGGAGGCGACCCCGACCCGGTCCAGCGCCGCCCGCACCACATCGATCTGGGTGCGGGTCCGCACCAGTACCGCGATGTCGCCGGGCCCGATCGGCCTGCGCACCCGGCCGTCGCCGACCTCGGTGAGCGAATGATCGGCGCCGCGTTCGGGTTTGGCCTCGATGGTGGCGCCGGACTCGAGCAGGGTGACGATGTCGGCGGCCAGGTCGTCGGCCACCTCGGCGCGCTGCCTGCCGACCGAGGGGAACCCCGACCGGTTGCGCGGGCCCGCGCCGGTCCGCGGCAGCACCCGCAGCCGCAGCGGGGTGATCACGTCCGGATCGCCGTGCAGCCGGGTCGCCGGCCGGGTCGGCGTCACCGGATAGACGCTGATCTCCGGATGACCCAGTTCCGCCCCGCCACACAGGTGGTCGAGCGCCCGCAGCAGTCCGGCGTCGCTGCGCCAGTTACGGGTGAGTTCGCTGCGCCGCTCGGCCAGCGCGACCGCGTCCAGGTAGCTGAGCACCTCCGCGCCACGGAAGGCGTAGATGGCCTGCTTCGGGTCGCCGACCAGCACCAGCGTGGCGTGTTCGTGGAAGGCCAGGCGCAGGATGTCCCATTGCAGCGGGTCGGTGTCCTGGAACTCGTCGACCAGCGCGACCCGGTACCGCTGCCGGATTCGTGCGCACGCGCGTGGGCCGTGGTCCGGGTCGGCCAGCACCTCGTGCAGCAGCACCAGCAGATCGTCGAAATCGCGCAGTCCCGCCCGCCGCTTGCGGCGTTCGGTCTCCGCGCGCACCGCCGTCGCGAAGGCCACCCGCTCCCCCGCCGCACCGTCGGTGCGCGGCGCCAGGTCGGCATGGCGGTCGTGCACGGCGGCCAGCGCGAGGGTGTGCGCCTCGCGCACCGTGAACGGCGCGCGGTCGCGGGCGTAGCGGGCGAGGTAGAGGTCGTCGGCGACGGTGACGACCAGCTCGTCGACCGATTCCACCAGTCGCGCGCCCGGATCGTGTTCACCGGCCAGGCCCAGTTCGTCGAGCATCCGCTGACAGAACGAGTGCGTGGTGGCGATGGTACCCGCGTCGAAATCGGCCAGGGCGGTGAGCAATCGGTGCCTGCGCAGGCGCACGGTCGCCGGATCGGTGTCGGCCAGCGCGCGCACCAGCTCGTCCGGATGGACCCGCGCGGCGCCCGGATCGGCGAGCGCGGCGGCGACCGTCACGAAGCGGTCCCTGGTGCGCTCGCGCAGTTCCTGGGTGGCGGCGCGGCTGAAGGTCACCAGCAGCAGCTCGGTGATGGCGATGCCCGCCTCGGCGACGTAGCGCACCGCCAGACCGACGATGGCGTGGGTCTTGCCGGTCCCCGCGCTCGCCTCGAGCACCGTGGTGCCCGCCGGTAGTGGTCCGGCCGCGTCGAAGGCGGCCGGCGCCGACATCGTCCCCGTCACGGCTGCCCCTGACTCTCCGCCGCCAGCAGCGGCGCCCACCAGCGCCGCGCGATCGCCCCGAACCGGGTGCTCTCCGGTTCGCCCGCCGGGGCGGGAGCGGCGGCGAAACGGTCGAAGCGCGGGGCCCGGCCCCACACATAACGCAGATAGCGGTCGGTGTGGTCACCGAACTTGTCGGGACCGTTGGGGCCGCCGTCGAAGGCGTGTTCGGCGGCGAGCAAGGCGTCGGCGACGCTGTCGCCCCGGAAACGGCGTTCGGCGTAGGCAGCGGTGGCGGCCGGTGCGACCGGTAGCGGCTCGCACAGCCCTTCGTCGCGCAGCCGGACCAGCTCGCGGAGCACCGCCAGCGCGGCGGGCGCCTCGGGCGCCACGATCACCGACCGGGCGACCGGCCTGCTGCGGAACTGACCGCGCCCGGTGCTGATCGCCCGCCACGACCGATCCTCGGTCGCGGCGAGCGCCAGCAGCGAAACCCAGGCGGCCAGGCGATGTTTCGGGGCCAGCCGGGAGTAGGTGGTGCGCACCAGCGTCTCGCCGCGGACCTCGGGCACGGTGCCGGCCAGGGTGCGGCCGCCGCCGAGGTCGACGGCGATGTCGACCGCGCGCGGACTCGCTTCGTAGTCGGGCTGGGCGGTGCGCACGAGCGTGTCGACGGTGCCCTCCACCTCGTCGAGGACCGCGCCGCCGAAAGCGAAGGGCGGCAACGTGCCGCGCCGCCATTCCGCGGCACGCAGCCCGGCGGGATCGGCGCCGGTGAGCCGCGCCGACAGCATCCGTTCGCCCAGATCCCATTTCGCCAGGCCGTCGAGTTCGATGGGCAGCTGGTCGGCGATGTCCTCGGCTTCCTCGGGCACCCGCAGGCCGAGGCGCTGCCACAGGAACGCGCGCACCGGATGCTCGGCGAAGGCGATCAGCTCCGCCAGTGCCACATCCCCCTGCGGGACCGGCGGCAGCGGATCGGTCAGCAACGGCGGGCGCGGCCGCGCGGGCCGGGCGGCCGCACGGGCGCCCGCCAGCGCAACAGTGTCGAAGCTGCGCGGCCGCTCGGGGGCGAAATTGCGCCGATCGAAGGCCTGGAGGGGATGGCGGACGTGCACCGCGGCCATCGCGTCCGGACCGACGTGGGCGGCGAGGACGTCGAGCAGCTCGGCCACCGGCACCGCAGGCGGGCGCGCGGCACCGGTCACCGGGTCGGCGCCGGTGTGCAGGATCAGCAGCCGTTCGCCCGCCGCCATGATCGCGTCGAGCAGCAGCTGGCGGTCCTCGCTGCGGGCATCGCGTTCGCCGACGAGCGGGTCGCGGGCCAGCAGGTCGTCGCCGTCGACGGAGCCCGGCCGCGGGAAGACGTCGTCGTCGAGGCCGAGCAGGATCACCACCCGGTGCGGCACCGACCGCATCGGGACCAGCGTGCACACCGTGAGTTCGCCGGTGCGGAAATTCGCCCGTCCGGGTCCGCCCGCGAGGCGACCGGTCAGCAGCACCGCGACATCGGCCAGGCGCAGCGGCGTCCGGCCCGCGTGCTCGGTGGCGGCGACGATCTCGCGGCGCGCCTCGGTCCGGATCCAGGAGTGCGCGTCGGGCACATCGGTGAGCAGGTCGACCGCGCGCAGCAGCACCGCCGTCCACTCGGCGGCCGGTCGCGGGCCGCGCAGATCGCGCAGGCAGACGGCGAGCCGGTCGACGAACTCGGCGAAGCGCCCCGCCAGATCGACATCGTTGGAGTCGACGTCGTCGAGCGGCAGCGCCAGGTCCAGCCAGTCGTCGCCGGATTCGTCGGCGGTGACGCCGAGCAGGATCCGGTCGACCGCGGCGTTGAGAGTGTTCTGCGCGAAGTCGGCCAGGCCGAACGCCTCGCGCTGACGCTGCCCGATCCCCCAGCGGGCGCCGGACTCGGCGGCCCATTCGCGCAGCCGCTCGATGTCGTCGTCGTCGAAACCGCAGCGCCTGCGCACGGTCTCGCTCGCCGCCAGGTCCAGCACCTGCGTCACCGTGACGCGACCGTCGGCGAGCTCGAGCAGCTCGATGACCACCGCGAGCATCGGGTTGGTGACCGCCCGCCCACGGTCGGCGAGCCGCACGCGCAGCTGGTGGGCCGGGTGCTCGCCCTCGACGGGCAGATCGACGGCGCCGGTGCCGCGGTGACCGAAGGCCGCGCGGACCAGCGGCGCGTAGGCCTCCACGTCGGGGCACATGATCAGCACGTCGCGCGGTTGCAGGTCGGGGTCGGCGGCGAAGGTCGTCAGCAGCAGGTCGCGCAGCACCTCGACCTGGCGGGCGGGGCCGTGGCAGGCGTGCAGCTCGACGCTGCCGTCGGCCGCCGCGCCCGGCCCGGGGACCTGGTCGTCGCGGATCGCCGCCTGGACGATGCCGAGCAGCGTGGCGTTCGCGGGCGCGCCGGGGAGGTGGATGGTGCTGTGCAGCACCGGGTTCAGCCGCCGCTGGAGTTCCCGCACGTCCCTGGCCAGGCCGGCCAGGAGCGGGTGGCCGACGAGGTCGGCGGTGTGGTCGGCCGAGCGCGTCACCACCGGCGCGTCCACCTCCCCGTGGAGCCGTGTGACAGGGTCGGCCGCCGACAACGCCGTCCACATCGCGGGGCTCGGATGGGCCAGCCAGAGGTGGACGTCGCGGTGCTCGGCCAGCGCGACGAGCACCGCGAGCTGATCGGCGGGCAGCCGGGTGAGGCCGAACAGGGACAAGCGCGCGGGCAGGTCGACCGAGTCCGGTGCGGCCCGCAGCCGCGCGCACGCCGCGACGAGCCGTTCGGCCGGGCTCGGCGAGCCGACGGCCGCGCGCAGTGCCCGCCACAACAGCGGCTGCCAGGCGAGGTCCTCGGGGACCGGACCGCCCGCACCGTCGGTGTCGGCGCCGCGGGCCCAGTCGAGGATCAGCTGCGGTCGCTGCGCGGCGTAGGAGTCGAACAGCACCGCCAGGTGCGCGGCGGTGGCGTAGCGCCTGCCCACCCGATGCCCCGCGCCGGGCAGCCCGAGGTGGCGCGCCAGCACGGCCGCCCACGGTTGCTCGACGACCTCGTCGAGCACGCCCAGCAGGGTCCACACCAAGCGCTGGCCCGCCCACGGATCGTCGGCGGGCGCGACCCCGCTCGCGGCGGCCAGCACCTCGGCCACCAGCGCCGTCGGCGCGGGAAACGCGATATTGGCGGCCACGCCGTCACCGGCACCCGCCACGCCGAGCACGCCCGAGAGCCGCTGCGCCAGCCAGCGCTCCACCCCCTTCGCCGGGACCGCGACCACCTCGGTGGTGAACGGATCGACCGGCGCGTCGGCGAGCACCCGCCCCAGTCCGTCGGCCAGCGCGTCGGCGCGTTCGGCGCGATGGAGGTGCAACGGCATCCGTTGTTTATACGCCCAGCGACCGACCCGCAATCGTGCGGCCCCGCCGGGACCACCGCGCAGGGCGAGTGAAATAGACCACACCGCAACGCGTCCCGGCCGTGCCTGCGCCGCCCTGGTTACCCACCGTGGGATCGTTGCCCTTCGGGTGGGACAGTTCGGCCGCAGGCGAAAGGCTGGTCCGGTTCATGATCGCGCAGGTGATTCCCCTGGTTCCCGGTGGCGGTTTCATCGTCCGCCGTGTGGGCGACCGCTGGGAGCTGATCAACTCCCGGCGCTACGGGCCGGATCAGGTGCTGCACTCCTGGCCGCTGAATCAGCACGGCGAAGCGTTCGAGCACTGCCACCGGCTCAACGGCTGTACCATCGCGACCCCGCACGCCGCGCATCACTGAGCGGAAAACCGGTGCGGCGCAACGACGCTGTAACACACTCGGGTGCGCACCTCAAGTAGTGCACAACGGCGTCAGGTGTGCGAGTGTGGTCCCTCGTGCGTGACCGTTCCCCCGCCACCCGCGTCGTTCCCCGGGTCGCAGCAACCGCCTGTCTCCTCGCCGCCGCGGCCGTCCTCACTCCGGGCGTCCCCGTGCTGGTCCCTTCGGCCCACGCCGTGCCACCTGCGCTCACCCAGGTGTCGCAGCCCGGCTTCGACAGCGATATGAGTTCGCGGATCGCGCGGGTGAACGCCTATCTAGCCGGGCGCCCCGGCGTCACCGGGTACGTGCTGCGCGATCGCCGCACCGGTGGCATCTACGCCAACGAGCACGCCGAGAACCAGGTGTGGACCGCCTCGACGATCAAGCTGGCCATCGCCGCCGACCTGCTCAACCGGGCCAGGGTCGGCGCCATCGGACTGTCTCCCGAGGACCGCGCCAACATGGAGTCGATGCTGGCCACCTCCAACGATCACGCCGCCGACGTGCTGTGGAACAAGTACATCGGCATCGATCGGATGGCCTACAACAACGCGTTTCGCGCGTACGGCATGGTCAGCCTGATCCCGCAGCCGACCGCCTCCGCGATGTTCCCCGACTGGTCGTTCCAGAAGTGCACCGCCGCCGACCTGGACCGGCTGATGAACACCATCCTCGACACGATGCACCCCGACGACCTCGCCTACCTGCTGGACCGGATGCGCTCGGTCGACTCCAACCAGCATTGGGGTGTCTGGGGCGCCGGCTCGCGGATGCGGCCCGGCCTGAAGAACGGCTGGTCGGCCGAGGCCGACGGCTGGGTGGTCAACTCGGTCGGCGTCGCCGGTGACGGCGAGCGCTACACCCTGGCCATCATGAATGCCCTCGGCAGCGACGGCGGATACACCGAGGGTTCCGAGACCGACACCAAGGTCGCCGAGCTCCTGCTTGCCGGTCGCTGACCTTTCCCGTCCCGTATTCTCGATCTTGTCGACCGGTCCGCGTGCCACGGTGTCGCTCACCGCGGTCCGCGGTTCCCGGTGAGAGAACGCACCACAGCAGGATCGGAACCGGGATCTCGTGGCGACGCTGCCTCCGGAGCCGACTACGGTTAACCCTGTCACCACCGTTGCGGGGCCCACCCCAGTCTGTCGAGGAGCAGGACGATGAGCACTCAGTCTGTCGGGAACCAGCGACACCGTGTGGTGGTGATCGGTTCCGGGTTCGGCGGCTTGTTCGGCACCAGGCACCTGCGCAAGGCAGATGTCGACATCACCCTGATCTCCAAGACCTCCACGCACCTGTTCCAGCCGCTGCTGTACCAGGTGGCCACCGGCATCCTCTCGACCGGCGAGATCGCGCCGGCCACCCGGCTGGTGCTGCGCAAGCAGAAGAACGCGCAGGTGTTGCTCGGCGATGTCCACGACATCGACCTGGTCAACAACACGGTCACCTCGCGACTACTCAACCGCGACACCGTCACCCCGTTCGACAGCCTCATCGTCGCCACCGGCGCGCAGCAGTCGTACTTCGGCAACGACCACTTCGCCACCTTCGCGCCCGGCATGAAGACGATCGACGACGCCCTCGAACTGCGCGCCCGCATCCTCGGCGCCTTCGAGCAGGCCGAACTCGCGACCACGCAGGAGGAGCGCGACCGGCTGCTCACCTTCATCGTCGTCGGCGCCGGTCCGACCGGCGTGGAGCTGGCCGGTCAGATCGCCGAGCTGGCCGACCGCACACTCGACGGCACCTTCCGCACCATCGACCCTCGTGACGCGCGCGTCATCCTGCTCGAGGGCGCGGGCGCGGTGCTCGGCCCGATGGGCCCCAAGCTGGGCGCCAAGGCCGCCAAGCGGCTCGAGAAGATGGGCGTGGAGATCCAGCTCAACGCCATGGTGACCGATGTCGACGCGCACGGCGTCGTCGTCAAGGACGCCGACGGCGGCACCCGCCGGATCGAATCCGCCTGCAAGGTGTGGTCGGCCGGTGTGCAGGCCAGCCCGCTGGGCAAGATGATCGCCGAGCGCTCCGAGGGCACCGAGGTCGACCGGGCCGGGCGCGTCATCGTGGAACCGGACCTCACGGTCAAGGGTCACCCGAACATCTTCGTGGTCGGCGACCTCATGTCGGTGCCCGGCGTGCCGGGTCAGGCGCAGGGCGCGATCCAGGGTTCCACCTACGCGGCCAAGGCCATCAAGGCCGGTCTCAAGGGCCAGACCCCCGAGCAGCGCGCGCCGTTCAAGTACTTCAACAAGGGCTCGATGGCGACGATCTCGCGGTTCGACGCCGTCTGCCAGATCGGCAAGATCGAGTTCAGCGGCTTCCTGGCCTGGCTGGCCTGGCTGGCGCTGCACCTGTACTACCTGGTCGGATATCGCAGCCGGATCGTCACCGTGATCGGCTGGTTCGTCTCCTTCCTCGGCCGCAATCGCGGTCAGATGGCCGCCACCGAGCAGTGGGTCTTCGCCCGGCTGGCGATCGAGGAGGTCCAGTCCGATCAGGCCGACGCCGACGAGCTGGCGGCGGCGCTGGGTGCCCCGCCCGGTAACAACAGCAAGGCGCGTCAACAGCGCGAAGTCGGCTAGGTGCCGTGTACCGCGAGGCCGGGTGGTTCCCCGAACCACCCGGCCTTCGCCGTATTCCGGGTTGCCGTCGTTTCGGACCCATCCGGGTCCGGTCCCGGTCCGAATGCCGGACGTCATATGTGTGACCAATCCCCCGGATGAAAGGTGATCTATGGCGACGGGGAAACACAGGGCGCCGAGCCCGCAGCGACAGAAGGTGGGTTCGGTCGTCGCGGCAGGAGCGGTACCCCTGGTCATGGCCCTGATCGGCACGGGCACCGCGAACGCCGATCCCGCGCAGGCGGCGGTGACCCAGACCGAGCATCCGGCCGGGCCGGAGTTCGACGCGGTGGCACCCAACGCCACCCCCTATGTGGGCCAGCAGATGCCGGAGAACACGCGCAGTTCGCTGGCGTGGTCGCGATCCGGCCCGGAGACGGATTACCTGTCCCCGGTGGGCACGCTGCACACGCCGACCGCGGTCGCGCCGGTGCCGCCGATCCTGCCGCCACCGGGACAGTTCCGCTTCGGTGACCAGCTGGTCCCGGTGCCGGACTTCGTCCCGGTCGACACGTCGATCCAGATCAACGACGCCGCGGCCAACACCGAGGCCAATCTCGCGACGTTCCTCGACTCGGTCGGGCTCGAGCGCAGCCGCTCGGACCGGATCGCCTCGGAGACCCTGGGCTCGGCCGCCCGCGGCGCGGCGGTCGGGTCGATGGTGGCCACCCCGTTCGCCATGGTGGCGAGCACGGGCGGCGCGGTGGCCGGTCTGGTCGCCGGTATCCCGTTCGTCCCGATCGGCCTGGTCGCGGGCCCGATCCTCGGCGGGATGGCCGCCTACATGGCGGTGTCGGTGCCGTTCACGGTGGTCGGCGCCGGTGTCGGCGCGGCGGTGGGCGCGGCGAGCGGGTTCCTCGCGCCGCCGCGCGCGGCCGCGCCGGAGTCGATCGCCGACGACGCGGCGCTGGTCAGCGCCTGATCGTCGCTTGGTACCGCAGTGGGAGCCGGGGTTCGCCCCGGCTCCCACTGTGGTTCTAGCCGACCGTGACCGCGTGCGCCGCCTCGTCCGGCGAGCCGGCGCGCAGGCGGGCGCCGGTCCGGGTCGCCAGTGATCCGCCCGCGGCCAGCGGCAACCGCACCGCGTCCAGACCACCGGACCAGGCGGGTCGATCGTCCGGATAGCGCAGTTCGCTGTCGAGGGCACGGGCGGCGCTGAGCCGGTCGTCGGTGACCGTGTCCGCACCGAGGGCGAGGCGGTGGCGCAGCAGCGGCAGATCGTCGAGATCGGCGATCAGGTCACCACGCCACCGGCCGGCGTCCTCACCGCTGCGCCCGAGCTGCACTCGCTCGCGAAGCCGCAGCCGCGCGTCGGCGGCCAGCCGCACGGTCGTCACCGTGTGGTGCTGTGCGCCACCGGCGACGATCGTCGGTTCCGGAGCGAAATCCAGTTCCGCGCCCGCGCCGACCTCGAAGTGCCAGTGCCCCACCGACATCGGTGTCCGCGCACTCGGCAGCGCGATCGTCGCCGCCACCGACCGGACGATCAAGCGCGCGCCCGGCAGCACGACGATGCGGATATCGAGCTCGTCCCCACCGAGCGGGGTCGCCGCGGTCCCGATCAGGTGCACGGTGTCGGCGCCGGTGGACCGCCCGGCCAGCCCGCCGACCGCGTCGATGCGCGGCAGCCTGCCCGGGGCGGCGACGATGCTCAGCTCAGTGCGCAACGCCGGTCGCCGCGTCCTGTGCGGCGGCCACCCGCAGCTGCTCGCGCACCCACGCCAGCACCGGGGTGGCGGCGGGATCGTCGGTCAGCGATACCAGCGCGGTGGGACGCCCCTCGCGTACCTTGGCCGCGTCGCGTTCCATGACCCCCAGATCGGCGCCGACCAGGGGCGCCAGGTCGGTCTTGTTGACCACCAGCAGATCCGAGAAGGTGACACCGGGGCCGCCCTTGCGCGGCACCTTGTCGCCACCGGCCACGTCGACGACGAAGATCTGCACGTCGATCAGGCCCGAGGAGAATGTCGCGGTGAGGTTGTCGCCGCCGGACTCGACCAGGATCAGGTCCAGCGGCGGGTTGGCCGCGACCAGGTCGTCGATGGCGTCGAGGTTGGCGGTGATGTCGTCACGGATGGCGGTGTGCGGGCAGCCGCCGGTCTGCACGGCGGTGATCCGCTCGTCGGGCAGGACCGCGTGACGGCGCAGGAAGTCGGCGTCCTCGGTGGTGTAGATGTCGTTGGTCAGCACGGCGAGGGACAGCTCGTCACGCAGCTGCCTGCACAGCGCCGCGACCAGCGCGGTCTTGCCGGAGCCGACCGGGCCGCCGATGCCGATCCGCAGCGCCTCGCCCGGCGTGCGGTGCCGCTTGGGACGGTCGTGGCTGTGATCGTGCGGTTCACCGTCGATCAGATGGGGCGGCATGGGAACTCCTTCTCGAGGGGACGGGGATGTGGGGCGGCTACGAAGCGAACAGCGGCATGTCGCGATCCAGGTGACGTTCGGCCAGCGCGTCCTGCAGGGGGTCCGACAGCGCGGCCAGGCCGGTGACCGCCTCGGCGGCGATCCGGTCGCACAGCGGGGCCAGCCGCATCGTGCCCGCGGCGATGGCGGCGGGATCGAGGGCGAGCAGCCGTTGCGCGGCGGTGGCCGCGCCGGTGAGCGTGGTGTAGACGACGACGCCCGCGAGCTGGTCGGGGCTGGCGCCGCAGGCGGCGCCGACCATCCCGAACACCGTCGACAGATGCGGCCGTGCCCCGGCGCGGGCCCATTGCTGTTCCGGCCACAGCTGTTTGGCCAGCCGCAGCAGGCCACGGCCCTGCGCGCGCGAGGCCGCCCGCGCGGCGGGCGAGGGCGTCCTGGCATCGGCTTCGAGCTCGGCGCGTTCCGGGGTGAGCGTCGCCCCGCACACGGCGGCCGCGAGCGAGGCGGCGACCAGGCCCGAGGTGGCGATCCGCCGGCGCAGATACAGCTCGACACCGGCGGTGTCACGCACCAGCCCCGCCGCCACCGCTTCCTCGACACCGCCGGAGTGCACGTGCCCGCCGATGGGCAGGCGCGAATCGGCCAGAGCGAGCAATGTCGCCAGGCCCGCCGCACCCTCGTTTCGCATCCGCCGATCCTATGCAACGGATCTGGACATCCGCCCGGTGAGGGCGCACAGTGGCGCCGGTCACCCCGCCGCTCGGTCGTGGGTCAGCGGGCGCTGCGTGCCGATCGCCAGGCCAGCGCCGCCATCGCGATCAGCAGCAGCGCGCCGCCCGCGGTCGCGACATGCATGCCGCTGACGAAGGACTCGCGCGCCGCGTCGATCAGGCCGGTGTCGCCGTTCGCCTCGGCGACGGTCTCCCCGAGGGTCTCGCCGAAGTCACCGCCCGACCGGAAGACCAGCGCCGCCACCGAGCCGAGCAGCGCCAGCCCGAGCGCGTTGCCGAGTTCGAAGCTGGTCTCGGAGATGCCGACCGCCGACCCGGCCCGCTCGGCGGGCACGGCCGAGACCGCCACGTCCGAGACCAGCGTGAACGAGATGCCGTAGCCGATACCGGCGATCACCGATCCGAGGATGTACCACGGCAGCCCACCGTCGACACCGACGCCGAGCAGCATCAGATTGCCCAGGGCCGACATCACCAGCGCGAGGGTGAAGGTGGCCCGCACGCCGAGCGCGCGCCCGACCCGCGCTCCGCTCATCGAGAACACGAACACCGCGATCGCCATCGGGATACCGAGCAGCGCCGCCTGCAGCGGGTCACGCCCGCTCACCGACTGCAGGTAGATGCTGGTCAGGTAGCTCATCGCGGCCAGCGACATCATGCCGACCAGGCTCGCGCCGATCGCGACCCGGAACAGCGGTCGGGTGAACAGGCTCAGGTCCAGCAGCGGCTCGCTCAGCTGACGCTGCCGGTGCACGAACGCCGCCAGCACCAGCACGCCGATCGCCGCGATCCCCAGCGAGGCGAGGTCGAAGCCCTCGGCCGCGAGGTGCTTGATCCCGTAGACCACCGGCAGGATGCCGCCGATCGAGAGCACGACGCTGGGCAGATCGAGCGGGCCGAGCGCGGTCGAGCGGTGCTCGGGCAGCAGGATCGGCCCGAACACCAGCAGGATCGCCAGCACCGGGATGTTGATCAGGAACACCGAGCCCCACCAGAAGTGGTGCAGCAGCAGGCCGCCGATGATCGGGCCGACGGCCGAGCCGCCGGCGAAGAACGCGGTCCAGACGCCGATCGCGGTCGCCCGTTGCCGGGCGTCGGGGAACAGGCTGGAGATCAGCGCGAGGCTCGACGGCAGCAGGGTCGCGCCGCCGATGCCCATCAGCACGCGCGCGGCGATCAGGACCGGGGCGCTGGGCGCGAACGCGGCGAGCACCGAGGCGAGGCCGAAGATGGTGGCGCCGACGAGCAGGATGTTGCGCCTGCCGATCCGGTCGCCGAGGTTGCCCATCGTGATGAGCAGGCCGGCCAGCATGAACCCGTAGATGTCGAGGATCCAGAGTTGCTGGGAGGCACTGGGATCCAGGTCCGCGGTGAGGGTCGGCATGGCGAGGAACAGCACCGAGATGTCCATCGACACCAGCAGCACCGGCAGCAGCAGCACGCCCAACCCGAGCCATGCGCGGCGTCCACCGGCGACTGCGGTGGGCACCGCCGGGTCCAGCTTCGTCATTCCGACATCCTTCCAGGGGTTTGCGTACACCGTACGCGGGGAACGGGTACAGTGTACGCAGCAAAAGGCAAAACGGAAAGCGAGTCATGGGATGACTGACGCGAAGCTCACACGCACCGCGATCGTCGACGCCGCGATCACCCTCGCCGACGCCGACGGACTCGACGCGGTGTCGATGCGCCGCATCGCCGACCGGCTCGACGTCGGCACCATGTCGCTGTATCGCCACGTGGCCAACAAGGACGAACTGATCGCGGCCATGACCGACGAGATCGCGGCCCGCCATCCCTACCCGGATCCGACCGGCCAGGGCTGGACCTGGCGTGACCGGGTCCGCATCGCCGGCGAGATCGATTGGCAGCTCTACCAGCAGCATCCCTGGGTGCTGCTGACCTTCGCCGTCCCCCGCTACAGCTTCGGCCCACAGGGCCTGACCAGCCTCGCCTGGCTGGTCGAGGGCCTGCGCGCGCTCGACGTCTCGGCCCGCGAGGCCACCACGATGGCCTTCACGGTCTGGAACTACATCTCCGGCGCCAGCCTGCCGGTGGTCGGCGGTGCCCTGCTGACCGAGAAGCGCACCGCCACCGACGACGCGAACGGCCTGCGCGATCTCCTCGACGGCACGCCGTCGTCGCCCGTGCCGCCCGCGCTGGCGGAGCTCAACGGCGCCGGGGTGAGCGAGCTGACCTCCGAGGACCTGCTGTTCCTCGGCTTGGACGCCCTCTGCGACGGTTTCGCGGCCCGCGCCGAACGCCGTGCCGCCGTGGACGGGCGGGCTTGACCTCGAGCGCCATTCAGGTTGAACAGTGGGTGGCATGCACGCAATCCGACTGCACGAATTCGGTCCGGCCACCAACCTCCGCTACGAGTCCGTTCCCGATCCCGAGCCGGCGCCCGGCCAGGTGCGCATCGCGGTGGCGGCCTGCGGCGTCCACCTGGTCGACACCGCCCTGCGCCGGGGCGAGCCCGGCCCCTTCCCGGTCCCGTCACTGCCGACGGTGCCGGGCCGTGAGGTCGCCGGCACCGTCGACCGGGTCGGTGCGGGTGTCGACGCGCGGCTGCTGGGCACCCGGGTGGTCGCGCATCTGGGCGCCGCCCCCGGCGGGTACGCGGAGTTCGCGACGGCCGACGCCGACCGGCTGCTGACCATCCCCGACGGCGTGTCCCCGAGCACGGCGGTGGCGATGCTCGGGACCGGGCGCACGACCCTGGGCATCCTGCTGTTCACCGAGCTCGACGCCGACAGTGTCGCGGTGGTGCCCGCCGCGGCCGGTGGGATCGGCACCCTGCTCGTGCAGTACGCCGTCGCGGCGGGCGCGACCGTGGTCGGACTGGCGGGCAGCCCGGACAAGGTGCGCCGGGTCGCGGCGAACGGCGCCGCTGTCGCGGTCGACTACACCGCCGAGGACTGGCAGGGCACGGTCCGCGCTCAGCTGGGCGGGCGCACCGCGACCGACGTGTTCGACGGTGTCGGCGGCGCGGTCGGCGCCGCCGCGGTCGAACTGCTCGGCTCCGGCGGCAGGCACCTGGTCTTCGGCTGGTCCAGCGGCGCGCCGACCGCCGTCGATCCGGACGCACTGGCCACGCGGGGCATCACCTCCCGATCGGTGCTCGGTCCGGCGATGCTGGAGCGCGCCGGCGGCGACCTGCTGCCGCTGTCGCGGCGGGCACTGACCGCCGCCGCCGACGGCCTGTTCCGGCCCGCCCTCACCGAGTTCCCGCTCGCGGAGGCAGCGCGGGCGCACGAATCCCTCGAAAACCGGTCGACCACAGGAAAAGTCGTGCTGATTCCCTGATTCGCCGAATCCTTTCCCGCGGCTCGCCGAATGTCGTGCGGCGGTCTCGCGCGCGGTGGTGGAGACTGGAACCATGACCGACGCGCAGCCGTCCGCCGACCGTCGACTCGCCGCCCAGGCGCTGGCGGCCGACGATCCGACCGGCTGGTTCGAACCGCTCTACGCCGAGGCCGCGGCGGGGACCTCGGTCGTTCCGTGGGACCGCGACGAACCCAATCCGCTGCTGGTCGACTGGTTCACCACCACCCCGACGCCCCTGGGCCGCCGCGCTCTGGTCATCGGCTGCGGGTACGGCGTCGACGCCGAGTTCGTTGCCGCGCAAGGTATCCGGACCACCGCCTTCGACATCTCGCCCACCGCCATCCGCGGCGCCCGCACCCGCTTCCCGCAGTCCCCGGTCACCTACAAGGTCGCCGACCTGCTGCACCCACCCGCCGCCTGGCTCGCCGCCTTCGACCTGGTCGTGGAGTCCATCACCATCCAGTCCCTGCCCTCGTCCGTCCGCGCGGCCGCGATCGCCGCCATCCGCGGTTTCCTGGCCCCCGACGCCACCCTCCTGGTCATCGCCGACATCGCCACCACCCCGGCCCCGGGCCCACCCTGGCCCCTCACCCCCGCCGACATGAACGCGATCGCCACCCCCGACCTCATCCCGATCCGCATCGAACGTCTCCCCCGCCCCGACACCCCGGGCCGCCACCGCTGGCGTGCCGAATTCCACCGCCCCGCGGCCACGGACACCTCTGCCTGACCGACACCGCTACGCCGCCCCGAGTCAGCGGGACGCCGGCGCATCGCCAGAGCCTGCCGCCGTGGTTCGGACTCCTCGCCAGCCGGCCCAGGTCAGCACAAGTCCGGCCAGCAGTCCGAGCATGGCGGGTACGGCGACCAGACCGATGCGCAATCGCACCGTCGGGTCATCGAGGCTCCCCCTCGGCTCCACATCGACACTTCCCGCTGTCCCGGACCACGGCTCATAGCTGCCGCCGTAGACCACGAAGACGTCGATGTCGCTCACCCACCATTCGAACAGGCCCATCGCGGCCAGCCCGCATCCGAGACCGAGCGTGGTGAACGCGAGAATCGTGCGAGCGCGGGAGCTCGGCATAGCGGTCGTCATGGCCCCAGTGAAGCAGCATCGACCGCAGCCCGGTCGCAGTCTCGGCGGTCGCGACGACGCCGCCGGCTATCGGGCTTGTACCGCAACCGATTCGGTCGGCCGGCGCCACGCCGGGACGGTCAGGTAGGTCGCGGCACGCAGCACCCATTCGATCGGCCCGTACGGGTGGCCGCGCAGCCACCACGAGCTCAGGGCCAGCTGGGCGGCGAAGGTGAGCAGGCCGATGCCCACGACGCCCAGGGGCGGGATGTCGTCGGCCAGGGCGAAGCCGTAGCCGGTGTAGACCACCATGAGCACGATCGATTGGCCGATGTAGTTCGACGCCGCCATCCGGCCCGCCGGTGCGAGCCGGGCGGCGAAGCGGCTCGTGCGGGCCGACCGGGCGAGCCGCACCACCACGGCGACGTAGGCGAAGGTCATCACGGGGCCGACGAGGTATTGCAGCCCGTGGATCAGCGCGGGCGCGTTCCACCAGCCCATGACGTCGGCGAAGGTGAGTGCCGAGATGGGCAGGCCGAGGCCGAAACCGACCACCAGCGCGCGGGCTGACCAGCGGCGCACGGTGTCGGGGTCCTCGAACAGGTTCCGCTTGCCCGCCGCCATGCCGAGCAGGAACATGGCGAAACTCGGAATGCCCTGGGCGAACCAGATCAGCAGCAGGAAGATCGGAGCGAGCGCGGTCTGCGCCGCGAAGGTGTCGGCGAAGCCGCCGGTGTAGTCGGCGGCCAGCTTCGGCAGGTCGAAGAACTCGCCGAGGCCGAGGATGCTCGTCTCGCCGGGCAGGAAACTCCACACCGACCACACCGTGTAGAGCACCACCCCGGTGACGACGGCGGTGCGCGGCCGCAGCTTGCGCAGCAGGATCAGGTGCAGGCACAAGAACGCGTACAGGGTGAGGATGTCGCCGATCCACAGCAGATACACGTGAACGAGCCCGATCGCCATCAGCGCGGCGCAGCGCCGCAGCAACCGCCGCGCTGGCGCGACTCCGGCGCGTTCGGCCGCCGCGATCTGCAGGGTGAACGAATACCCGAACAGGAACGCGAACAACAGGTAGAACCGGCCGGTGAACAGGGCGTCGACGGTGGCGCGCACCAGGTGGTCGGCCGTGCCGTCGAACCGGGGCACCGGTGCGTCGCGGGTTCCGGTCGCCGACCACAGTGTCGTCGCCACGATCAGGTTGGTGATCAGGATGCCGAACAGGGCGAACCCGCGCAGGATGTCGACCTCGGCGATCCGTCGACCGGAAGATACTGTGGGCGAACGCGTTCCGAGTGCCTCAGCCATAAGGTGAGCGTAGGCGCGGTGGCGGGTCCACTTCGTCCACCGTGCGGGCTATTTTCAGCCGCTACCGCCGCCGTACCCCATCCACCCTGCGGCGTATTGACTTCCCCCGCCGGGCCTGCCACGGCGCCCACCTAGACTGCGGGAGTGTCGCATTCCCTTCCGGTCCGCCCCGAGCTGTCGGCGGCCGTCGAATCCCTGCACGCCGACCTCGCCCGATGGCTGGGCACCGCCGCGCCGGTCGAGGTGTTCGACCGCTTCGCCGCCGCCCAGCACCCGGACTTCACCATGGTGACCACCACCGGCGCGGTCCTGGCCCGCGACGAGCTGCTCACCGGGCTGCGCGGTGCCCGCAACGCACAGCCCGGCCTGGCGATCGAGATCACCGAGCTCGAATGCCTCCTCGACGACGACACCGTGGTGATCCGCTTCCTCGAACGCCACCTGTCCGGCGACGCCGCGACCGCCCGCCGCGTCACCGCGGTCCTTGTCCCCGACGACCGCGCCGGGCAGCCGCGCTGGCGCACCGTCCACGAGACGCCCCTGGCCTGACCGGGCCGCCGCGCCCGCGGTGCCACAATGGAACGCGAACATGCTCGTGCAGGGACTCGCAACCACCATGGAGGCGGACATGCAGGCAGTTGTCATCGACCGGTTCGGCGATCCGAAGGACGTGCTCACCGCGCAGGAGGTGCCGCCGCCGGAGCCGGGACCGGGCGAGGTGCGGATCGCGATGACGCTGTCACCGATTCACAATCACGACCTGGCCATCATTCGCGGTGTCTACGGGTACAAACCGCCGCTGCCGGCCATCCCCGGTACCGAGGCGGTCGGCGTGGTCGACGCGGTGGGGCCCGGCGCGGGCGGGGTCGCGGTGGGACAGCGGGTCGCCGTGGCGGGCGCTCGCGCGGCCTGGGCCGACTTCGTCGTCGTCCGGGGTGAGCAGGTCGTGCCGATGCCGCCGCAGGTCCCCGACGGCACCGCCTGCCAGCTGCTGGCCATGCCGCTGAGCGCGCTGATGCTGCTCGACGATCTGCACGTGCACCCCGGGCAGTGGATCACGGTGAACGCCGCCAACGGCGCGGTCGGCCGGCTGCTCAACCTGTTCGCCCAGCAGCGCGGCGTGCGGGTGCTGAGCCTGGTCCGCGGGCCGGACTCGGTGCGAGCCCTCGAACAGTTCGGCTACGGACCGGTGATCGACACCGGGACCGAGAACTGGGCGACCCGTGCGGCCGAGGTCACCAACGGCGAGCCGATCGTGCGGGCGGTCGACCAGGTCAGCGGCCCCGCCGCGGGCACGCTGATGTCGCTGCTGGCGCCGCGTGGTGAACTGATCTCCTTCGGCGCGCTGTCGGGTCAGCCGCTGGTCATCGACACCGGCGCCGTCATCTTCAAACAGGCCGTGGTGAAAGGCTTCTGGGGCCAGCAGCGCTCCAGCGAGATCGAGCACGCCGACTACGTGCGCCTGATCACCGAACTGGTCGGCCTGGCCGCCGCGGGCACCTTACGGCTGGAGGTGCAGGCCGAGTTCCCGCTCGACCGCGCGGGCGAGGCGGCGGTCGTGTCCGAGACCCCCGGCCGCAACGGCAAGGTGGTGCTGCGCGCGGGCGCCCGCTGACCCCATCATCCACAAGTTCGATCCCACGATCGAAGCCCACGGCGACCCGACGCCGTGGGCTTCGCCCGTTGTTACGGTCCGACCATGACGCGAGAAGACACCTCGCCGCGGAAGAAGACGATCAGCAACCCCTACATCCATCGACTGCAGCGCAGGCACTTCCTGCTCTTCGATGTCGCGCCGATCGTGGGAACCGTTGCCGCGCTGGCCTTCCTGTTCGTGCGCCCGCTCGGCGCCGTGGAGCTGGGGCTGCTGTTCGGGATGTGGCTGCTGACCGGTCTCGGCATCACCGTCGGCTACCACCGCCTGTTCACCCATCGCACCTTCCGCACCACGCCCGCGGTCGCGGCCGTGCTCGCGGTGTTCGGGTCGATGGCCGGGCAGGGCCCGGTGGTGTCGTGGGTGGCGCTGCACCGGCGCCATCACGAATACAGCGATCGCGAGGGAGATCCGCACTCCCCCAACCTCTCCGGTGACGGTCTGCGCGGCGCGCTGCGCGGGCTGGCGCATTCGCACTTCCTGTGGATGCGCCGCCACGAGTACCCGAACATCGTCCACTACGCCCCCGACCTGATCAAGGACCGGTCGCTGGTACGGGTGGCGCGGCTGTACTACTGGTGGGTGGGCCTGGGCCTGCTGCTGCCCGCCGTGCTGGGCGGACTGCTCACCCTGAGCTGGACCGGCGCCGTGAGCGGTCTGCTGTGGGGTGGGTTCGTGCGGATCTTCCTGCTCGAGCACATCGTCTGGGCGATCAACTCGTTCCTGCACATGATGGGGACCCGCCCGTATCAGTCCAGGGAGAACAGCCGCAACGGCGGCGTGTTCGCGCTGATCACTCTCGGCGAGTCGTGGCACAACAATCATCACGCCTTCCCCGAGTCACCGTCGTTCGGATTGCACTGGTACCGGCTCGATCCCGGCTACTGGCTGATCTGGACGCTCGAAACCTTCGGTCTGGCCTGGGATCTGAAGATCCCCTCGGCCGACCGGCTGGCCGCCAAACGCGCATGAGGAGCTGTCGTGGACACCAGTAGAGAAGCCATCGTCACGTGGTGCCAGGAGTATCTCGGGCAGCTGCTCGAGGTCCCGGCGAGCACCATCGACCCGCTCGCCGACTTCGACCGTCTCGGTGTCGATTCCGCGCTGGCGGTCGCCCTGCTCATCGAGGTGGAGGAGCAGTTCGGCGTCGACCTGTCGCCCGAGGACCTCTACGAGAACCCGACGCTGGACGCGGTCGCCGGGCATCTGCACGAGCGGCTGACCGCGAACGCGGGCCGCCGGTGACCGAGCCGGCCGATGCCCGCGCCGACGCCGCGGCCGCGGCGATCCGGCACCACTACGACATCGGCAACGCCTTCTACCGCCTGTGGCTGGACACATCGCTGAGCTACTCGTGCGCCATGCCCGCCACTCCCGCCGACACCCTCGAGTCCGCGCAGGACCGCAAGCTCCGCCACCACCTGAGCGCGATCGGCGCCGACCGGGCGGAGTCGGTGCTCGACATCGGCTGCGGCTGGGGCGCGGTGCTCGCGCGCGGCAGCCGCGAGCACGGTGTGGCGCGGATGGTCGGGCTGACCCTCAGCGACGAACAGGCCGAGCATGTCCGGGCGCTGGCGCTGCCGGGCGTCGAGGTGCGGACCGAGAGCTGGGTGCACTACGCGCCGGAGGCTCGCTTCGACGGGATCATCTCGATCGGCGCGTTCGAGCACTTCGCGCGGCCCGACGACACCCCGGCCGCCAAGATCGCGGTGTACCGGGAGTTCTTCACCCGCTGCCGGGACTGGCTCACCGCCGACGGCACGCTGTCGCTGCAGACGATCGCCTACGGCAACATGCGCCGCGAGCAGGCCAGCGCCTTCATGCAGCAGGAGATCTTCCCCGATGCCGACCTGCCGACCCTCGCCGAGATCACCGCGGCCGCCGACGGGCTCTTCGAGATCGTCGGGCTCACCGACGACCGGCTCGACTACGCCTGGACCTGCGCGCAGTGGGCGCGCCGGCTGCGCGAACACCGGGCCGAGGCCGTCGCGCTGGTCGGCGCGGAGACCGTCGCCCGGTACGAGCGCTATCTGAAGCTGTCGGCGCTGGGCTTCCGGATGGGCAAACTCGGCCTGTTGCGCATCGTCGCCCGTCCCTATCCGGAGACCTTCTTCTCGCGCCGGGGGCGAGGATGACGCTGTCCGCGCCGCGCCCGTCGATCCGGTTCAACCCGTTCAGCGCCGAGTTCCGGCGTGATCCCTACCCGGCGTACCGAGCGCTGCGGGAGTCGCGGCCGGTGCACAAGACGCTCGGCATGTGGGTGCTGACCCGGCACGCCGACGCGCGAACCGTGCTGCACGACAAATCCTTCAGCGCGGGGCTGATCCCACGGCTGGTGACCGAGCAGGCCCGCAGGCTCGGTCAGCCCGAGGTCGCGCGGATCGAACGCCTCGGGCGCACCTCGCTGGTGTTCACCGACAACCCCGAGCACGCCCGCCTGCGCGGCCTGGTGAACAAGGTGTTCACGGCGCGCACGATCGCGACCCTGGAACCCCTGGTGGCCTCCATCGCCGACCGGCTGCTGCGGCCCGCGATCGCCGCGGGCCGGGCCGAGGTGATCACCGACCTGGCCGGACCGCTCCCGGTCGCGGTGCTGTGCGAGTGGATGGCGCTGCCGCCCGCCCTGCACGCCTGGGTCGGTGGCTGGACGCACGACATCCGCTTCCTGCTCGAGCCCGGCCTGATGAAGGCCGAGGACCTGACCCGCGTGCGCACCGTCGTGGAGTTGTTCGCCGACGCACTGGCCGAGGTGCTCGCCGAACGCCGCGCCGCCCCCGGTGACGACTTGATCAGCCGCCTGCTCGCCGCGCGCACCGCGGGCGGGGACCGCCTGACCGACGAGGAGCTGATCTTCGTCTGCATCATGTGTTTCGTCGCGGGCACCGAGACCACAAAGTCGCTCATCGGCACCGCCACCCTGGCCCTGCTGCGGCACCCGGATCAGGCCGCCATGGTGCGGCGGTCCCCCGACTCGCTGCGCGCCGCGGTCGCGGAAGCCCTGCGCTACGACGCGCCGCTCCAGCTGACCAAGCGGCTGGCCACCCGGGACGTGACGATCGGCGGGGAGACGATCCGCGCGGGCGAGCATGTCCTGGTGTGTCTGGGCGCGGCGAACCGCGATCCCGAGATCTTCGCTCGCCCCGACGAATTCGACATCACCCGGACGCCGGGGAATCACCTGGCGTTCGGGCACGGCATGCACGGCTGCCTCGGGGGCGCCCTCGCCGAGCTGCAGACCCGGATCGCCCTGGACGCCCTCCTGCGCAGGCATCCGCGCCTGGCCACACCGGCGGGCGACTTCGCCTGGCAGGAGCACAGTTTCCTGCTGCGCGGCCTCGACAGCCTGCCCGTGTCGTTCGGAGCGAGCCGATGAGCACTCTTCTGCTGCCCGAGGTCCTGCGCGAGCGTGCGCACGCCACCCCCGACCGCGTCGCCTACCGCTTCCTCGACGACACCGGCGCCGAGGCCGACCACCTCACCTACGCCGAGCTACACGCCAGGGCCATGGCGGTGGCGGCGCAGGTGCGCGCGGTCTGCGCGCCGGGCGAACGAGCGCTACTGGTCTTCCCGCCCGGACTCGACTTCCTCGCCGCCTATTTCGGCTGCCTGTTCGCGCGGGTGATCGCGGTCCCGGTCAATCCGCCGCGCCGCACGCACGTCCAGCACGCGACGCGCTCGATCGTGCGGGATTGCGCGCCCGCCGTGGTTCTCACCGTCACCGGGGCGCTCGAGCCGCTGCGCACCGCGCTGCAACCACTACTGCCACAGGCCTCCTGGCTGACCGTCGACACCCTGACGCGCACCGAGTTCCCCGCCGAGCCGATCGACCCCGGCGCGGTGGCGTTCCTGCAATACACCTCCGGGTCCACCTCGGCGCCCAAGGGCGTCATGGTCTCGCACCGCAATCTGGCCGCCAACCAGGAGATGATCCGGCACGCCTTCGGTCACGACAGCGGGTCGACGGTGGTCGGCTGGGCGCCGCTGTTCCACGATCAGGGCCTGATCGGCAATGTGCTGCAACCACTCTGGGTGGGCGCGACCAGCGTGCTGCTGTCACCGGCCACCTTCGTGCGCAGGCCGCTGCTGTGGCTGACGGCGATCAGCGAGTACCGCGCGCACTCCAGCGGCGGTCCGAACTTCGCCTTCGACGCGTGCGTCGCCAGGGCCGCCGCCGAGCCCGTGCCCGACCTGGATCTCACCAGCTGGCAGGTCGCGTTCAACGGCGCCGAGCCGATCCGCCCGGCCACGCTCGCGCGGTTCGCCGAAACCTTCGCCCCGCACGGCTTCCGGGCCACTTCGCTCTACCCCTGCTACGGGCTGGCCGAAGCGACCCTGCTGGTCACCGGCAGCGACAAGGGCCGCGGCCCGCGCACACTGACCGTCGACACCGCCGCGCTCGGTGCCGGGCACTATCGACCCGCCCGACCGGGCACGGCGCGCACGCTGGTCAGTTCCGGGCGGGTCCTGCCCGGTGAACGCGTCCGCATCGTCGACACCGCCACGCTGCGGTCGTGCCCGGCGGGCCGGACCGGTGAGATCTGGGTGACCGGCGACCATGTGGCACAGGGCTATTGGCGGCGCCCCGAGGCGACCGAGGAACTGCTGCGGGCCCGCGCCGCCGACGATCCGCGCACCGCCTGGCTGCGCACCGGCGATGTCGGGATGCTGGTGGACGGCGACCTGTATGTCGTCGGCCGGATCAAGGACATGGTGATCATCCGCGGCCGCAATCACTATCCGCACGACATCGAGGACACCGTGCAGTCCGCGCATCCCGCGCTGCGCCACGGCGGCTCGGCGGCCTTCGCCTACCCCGGTGACGCGGGTGAGCGGCTGGTGGTCGTGCAGGAGCTGCGCCGTGACCGGCTCGACGCCGATCCCGCCGAGGTGATCGGAGCGATCCGGGCGGCGGTGATCCGGGAACACGAACTCGCCGTCGGCGACCTGGTGCTGACGCCGCCGGACCAGCTGGCCAAGACGAGCAGTGGCAAGATCATGCGATCGGCCGCCCGCGCGCGGTACGCGGCAGCGGGTTTCGAGGCATGGCCATCCACCCCCGACCAGAGGAGCCCGACCCGATGACGACGCAGGCCCCCAACCCCGATTTCGCCCAGGTCGTTCCCGCCGCGGTGCTGTCCATGCCCGCTGCCGCCCATCTGGGTTTCCATTTCGGACGGATCGCGCCCGGCGAGGTCGAGATCGTGCAGCCGCACCGCCGCGAACTCACCCAGCACGACGGCTATTTCCAGGGTGGTGTGCTCGGCTCGCTCGCCGACTTCGCGGCGGGATCGGCGGCGGGCACCCTGCTGCCGATCGGCTGGATCAATATGACCGTCGACTACACGGTGAAGATCCTCGCTCCCGCCAAGGGCGCGACGGTGATCGCGCGCGGCCGGGTGATCAAGCCCGGTGCGCTGCTCACCATCGCCGCCGCCGAGGTCTTCTCCGTCGAGGACGACGGTGAAACCCTGTGCGCGACAGCGCTGGTCACGATGCGCAATGTGCGCATCGCGAGACCGTGACCCGAGAGGCCGTGATCCCATGCCCTTCGTCGTCGTCGACGGTGTGTCCATCGCCTACACCGACACCGGTACCCCGGCGGGCAAGCCCGACGCGCCCACGGTCGTCTTCGGCCACGGCTTGTTGTTCGGCGGCTGGATGTTCCGCGCCCAGCTGTCATCCCTGCAACTCGACTACCGTTGCGTCACCCTCGACTGGCGCGGCCAGGGCCACACTCCGCGCACGCCCGGCGGCTACGACATGGACACCCTCACCGCCGACGCCGTCGGCGTCCTCGCGGCCCTGCGCACCGGCCCGGTCCACTGGGTCGGTCTGTCCATGGGCGGCTTCGTCGGCCTCCGCCTCGCCGCCCGGCACCCTCGACTCCTGCGTTCCCTCGCCCTCCTCGATACCAGCGCCGACGCCGAAGACCCCACGAAAGTCGCCGAGTACCAGCGCCTCGCGTGGGCGCTGCGCTGGTTCGGCCACCGCCCCGTCTTCGGCCGCGTCGCTCCCCACCTCTTCGGCCCCACCTTCCGCGCCTCCCCGGCCGCTTCCGCGGTCCTGGGTGACTGGTCCCGCCGTCTGGCCGCCACCGACCGCGTCGCCCTCCGCAAAGCCGTCCACGGTGTCACCGCCCGCCCCGCCATCGCCCCCGAGCTCCCGTCGATCACCGCCCCCACCCTCGTCCTCGTCGGCGCCGACGACACCGCGACCCCGCCCTCCTGCGCGGACCGGATCGCCACCCTGATCCCCCACGCCCGCCGCTACCACCTGCCGAACTGCGGCCACTCCAGCACCCTCGAACAACCGCAGCTGGTCACCGAGCACCTCCGCCGCTTCCTCACCGCAGTGGACACCGAATCCGTGCACTGATGTCGATCACCGGCTGCCACTGCGCCACCGCCGTCGACCCGGCCGAGGCCCGAGCCGCCGGCACCTGCGCGGGCGCGGCGACGCCGGTCAGCGCAGCCCCGATGGCGAAGAGCGCTTCATCTCGTCCGCCGCCCTGCCCCGGCACACACCGGCGCTGAACTATCGTCGGGCACAGGCATTTCGGCGGCTGATACGACTGGCTTGTCGGGCAGCTGACCGGCCACGATGGCGGCCAGCGCGAGACCGAAGCCGACGAGCTGGACCGGGCCGAGCCATTGGCCGAGCAGGACCGCGCCGAGCACGGCCGCGACCAACGGCGACAGCAACAGCAGCACCGCGACCGAGGTGACCGGCAACGTGGCCAGCCCGCGGAACCACACGATGTAGGCGAGCAGTCCGCCGCACAGACCCATCCACAGGTAGCCGAGTGCCGCGGGCCCGTCGATCGGGGGTGGCGCGCCCTCGACCAGGGCGGTTACCGGCAACAGGACCAGCCCGCCGGCCGTCAGCTGCCACCCCGCGAAGGCCACGGGGCCGACCCCGGGCGGGCGTCCCCAGCGTTTGGTGAGAGTCAGCCCCAGCGCCATCGATGCCGCGCTCACCAGTCCGGCCGCGACCCCGGTGACGTCGAGCGCCGCACTCGGCCCGAGCACCACCAGCCCCACCCCGGTGACGCCGATCGTCCCCCAGACCAGCCGCCGCGGGGACGGCCGCTCCCCCAGCACCGGCATCGCCAGCACCGCGACCGCCAATGGTTGCGCCGCCGCGAGGGTCGCCGCGACCCCGCCGGGCAGGTGTTCGGCCGCGAGGAACAGCAGCGGGAACGGCACCCCGATGGTGAGTATCCCCAGCACCGCGATCTTCGCCCACCACAGTCCGCGCGGCAGGATCCGGGTGAGCGCGAGCGCGATCAGCCCGGCGGGCAGGGCGCGCAGCAACCCGGCGAACACCGGGTGATCGGGCGGCAGGAGTTCGGTGGTCACCACGTAGGTCGTGCCCCAGGCGGCGGGCGCGAGCGCGGTGATCGCGGTCCGTGTCACCCGCCCCGCGCCGAGGTCACCGGAAGTCGGCCGAGCCACTGAACCTTTCATGGACCCATCGAACCGCGCGACGATCTATGAATCCAACACATGTTTGTCACTGCAACGATCGTGAATCACGATGGATACATGGAGCTCCAGCAGATGCGCTACGTCCTCGCCGTCGCCGAGACCGACAGCTTCACCCGGGCCGCCGAGCGGTGCCTGGTCGTGCAGTCGGCCCTGAGCCATCAGATCGCCCGGCTGGAGCGTGAACTGGGCGCGAAACTGTTCGAACGGACGAGCCGCCGGGTCCGGCTCACCCAGGCGGGCGCTGCCTTCCTCCCGGCGGCCCGTCAGTGTCTCGACGCCGCCGAGCGGGCGGCGGCCGAGGTGGCCGCGGCGGTCGGCGAGGTGCGAGGCAGGCTCGCCGTCGGCCTGATCCCGACCGTCGCCGCGGTCGATCTGCCCGCCGCGCTGCGCGAATTCCGGACCGCGTACCCGCACGTGCGGATCAGTTTGCGGGTCGGCGCGAGCGAGGAGCTGGCCGAGCAGGTCGAACAGGGCGTCCTCGATGTCGCCTTCCTCGGCTTGCCGACGACCACACGGCCGAGCGGGGTCGCCGCCCACGAACTCGCGCGCGACAAGCTCGTCGCGGTGGTCGCACCGGGCCACCCGCTCGCCGAGGAACCGAGCGTCGACCTGCGCAGGCTCTCGACCGAGGTCTTCGTCGACCTGCCCGCGGGCACGGCGGGCCGGATCCAATCGGATCTGGCGTTCGCGGCGGCGGGCCTGACCCGCGATGTCGCCTTCGAGGTGACGACCGCCGACTACATCGCCCGCCTCGTCAGCCAGGATTTGTGTGTGGCGATGATGCCCGCCGCCCACGCCCCACAGCTCACCGGCGTGCGCATCGTGACGGTCACCGACGCGCCGAGCCGCGTCGAGTACGTCGTGTGGAACCGCGCCGACCGCAGCCCGGCGGCATCGGCCTTCCTCGCGGCACTGGATGTTCCGACGACCCAGCGCTGACAGCTCCCGGCCCCGCCGGCTGCACCGACGGGGCCGGGAACTACGTGTTCAGGCCGGGGTGACCGCGACCGCCAGCGATTCCAGCCCACGGATGACGACATTGGGCTTGAACGGCGGGTTCTCCGAACGCAATTCGACCGTGCGCACCTTGCGCAGCAGCACGTCGAGCAGGATCTCCATCTCCAGCAGCGCCAGCGGGGCGCCGAGGCAGTAGTGGATGCCGAGGCTGAACCCGAGGTGCTTCTTGGCCGGGTTCATCGGATCGGCGTAGCGGGTCAGGTCGACCCGGTCGGGGTCGGGGTAGGCGGCCGGATCGTGATTGGCCGAATTGATCAGCACCACCACACCTTCGCCCTGCTCGAACTCGTGCCCGGCGACGGTGATCGGCCGGGTCGCGGCGCGCGTGGTGATCTGCACCGACGGATCCAGGCGCAGCAGTTCGTCGGGGGCGACGGCCAGCAGTTCGGGACGATCGCGCAGCAGCTGGATCTGGTCGGGGTTGCGCAGCAAGCGCAGCATGCCGGTGCCGATCAGATTGGCGGTGGTCTCGTGACCGGCGACGAAGGTGGTGATGCAGGTCGCGAGGAGCTCCTGCTCGGTGAGCACATCGCCGCGGTCCTCGACCTGCGACAGCACGCTGAGCAGGTCGTCGCGCGGGGTGACGCGCCGCTCGTTGAGCAGCTCACGGAAGTAGCCCATGAACCCGCGCGAGGCGGCGCTGCGGGCGCTCAGGCATTCCTCGGGCAGCGTGTAGTCGTGGTCGAAGCCGCGGGCCAGGTCCTGGGACCACCGGTGGACCTGGTCGTAGGCCTGCTCGGGCACGCCGATCAGCTCGCAGGCGATGATCAGCGGCAGCGGATAGGCGATCTTCTCGACGAGGTCGAATTCGCCCGCGGCCAGGGCGTCGTCGACGAGCTGCTCGCACAGCTGCTCGATCCGGGGGCGCAGCCTGGTCACCATGCGCGGGGTGAAACCCTTGGTGACCAGGTTGCGCAGGCGGGTGTGGTCCGGCGGCTCCATCCACAGGAACGAGGTGGGCAGTTCCTCGGCGGCGTTCTCCGGCGACACCGTGGGGTGCATCATCGCCGCTTCCTCGGCGTGGCTCCACGCGGTGGTGGACAGCACGGCCGCGCAGTCCTCGTAGCGGGTCAGCACATGGTGACCGAGCGGGGTCTGATGGATGGGCCCCGCCTCGCGCAGGACGCGGGCGGGGGCGTACGGATCGGCGCGGCCGTCCGGCCCGAACAGCTGGACCAGTGCGGTCTGGACCGCCTGGGCGTCGATCGGGGAAGTCGTGGAGGTCATGGGTGGGTCTCCTGGTTCTCCGGTGGTGGTCAGGGAAGGAGGATGCGGCGCAGCGTGCCCGGCGCGGTGAGCGCGGCGGGCGGGTCGACCAGGTGGGCGACCCGCAGGAAGGTCCTGGCCACGCGCGGATCATGGTGCGCGACCCGCTGCACCCGGCTGACGAAGACAGTGGTGAGCCGGGTCCGGACCGTGCGCCTGCCCACGACGCCCGGATGCCGCAGATCCGAGCCGGCGGCCAGCTGCCAAGCCACCTCGACCGCGCCGGCGGCGGCCGCGTAATACCGGGCGGGCAGGTCGGTTTCGCCCGTACCGAGGCACTCGCGCAGCGCCGCGGCTTGCAGCGCGGCGACCGTCATGCCCTGGGCGTAGAGGGGATTGAAGGCGCACAGCGCGTCGCCGAGCACGAGCAGCCCGTCCGGCGGGGCGCTCTGGCGGTCGAAGCGGCGGCGCACGGCGGTCCGGAACCGGTAGGGCACCGCGTCGCCGAGCGGCTCGGAGCCGATCACCAGGGTGTGGATGTCGGGGGCCGACAGCGAGGCGGCGTACTCGCGAAATCCCGCGTCGTCGACGGGCGGATGATCGCCGAGCATTCCGGCCAGGGTGACGTGCCACCGATCGCCCTCCACCCGGACCGCGCCGCCGCCGCGCCCGTTCGCACCGGTCGAGACGATGACCGAGGCCTGTCCGCCGAGCTGACCGGGCCGATGCCGGAAGAACCGCGACGCGTAGCCGAGGTCGACGTCGAGCCGCTTCTCCTCGGGTACCTCGGCTCCGATCGCGGTGAGCCACTGCGTGATCCGTGATCCTCGACCGCCCGCGTCGACGACCAGGTCCGCGGACAGGGTCTGCGCGCCCGCCGGACCGATGACAGTCACCGCGCGCACCCGCCGGGCGTCGCCGACCAGGCCCTGCACGGTGGTGCGGGTCAGCAGTTCGATGCCGCGCAGCTGCAAGGTCCGCCTGCGCAGCACCGTCTCGAGCAGCGAGCGGGTGGCGATCACCGAGGTGAGTCCGGTCGAGCCCGCCGCGAGCCGGGAGCCGCCGACATACCACCGGGTGCCGACCAGCACCTCGGCGACGGTCGCGCCGTCCGAGACCGCCTGCTCGGTGAAGCCCGGGTAGAGCTCCTCCATGACGCGGCGGCCCCGGTCGAGCAGACCGTGCAGGTGCCAGGCCTGCGGAACACCCCGGCGCACAGTCTCTTTCGCGTCGAGCTCGTCGCGTTCGACCAGGGTGACCCGCTCGTAGGTATCGGCGAGCACGCGCGCGGCCAGCAGCCCGGCGACCCCGGCGCCGATGACGATCGCCTGCCCGCGGCGCGCGGTCACAGCGTCACCGGCAGGTGCAGGATGCCCCGGTGGATCAGGCTGGGACGGTAGACGATCGGCGCGTCGGCCAGGGCCAGCTCGGGTGCTCGCGCCAGCAGCGCGAGGATCGCGGCCTCGGCCTCGATCCGGGCCAGCGGCGCGCCCACGCAGTAGTGGATGCCCAGGCTGAACCCGAGATGCTTGCGCGGCGGCCGGTGTCCGGTGAACCGGGTGATGTCGAAGGTGTCGGCGTCGCGGTAGACCCGCTCGTCGCGGTTGGCCGAGCCGGTCAGCACCACGACACCGTCACCGCGCCGGAAGGTGTGCCCGCCCACGTCGGTGTCGTCGAGGGCGACCCGGATCGTGAACTGGGTCGGCGCGTCGTAGCGCAGCATCTCGTCGATCGCGGGCCCGATCAGCTCGGGATGCGCGCGCAGCAGCGCCAGCTGGTCGGGGTGGCGCAGCAGCGCGAGCAGGCCGTTGCCGATCAGGTTGATCGAGGTCTCCATGCCGGCCACGAGCAGCAGCAGCGACATCCCGATCACCTCGGGTTCGGTGGGAAGCTCACCCGAGCCGCTCGCCGCGACCAGGTCGCTGAGCAGGTCGGGGCCCGGCTGCCGCTTCTTCTCGGCGATCAACCGCGCGAAGTACCCCATGCAGGCGATCGCGGCGTCGGTGCGGGCGCTGATGTCGCCGGGACCGAGCAGCGAGTCGGGGTCGCTGCCCCGCGCGATCGCCAACTGCCAGGCGCGGAAGTCGGCTCCGTCGGCGGCGTCCGCGCCGAGCAGGCGCACCGCGACCATGGCGACGGCCAGCGGCACCGCCAGATCGTCGAGCACGTCGAACTCACCGCGATCGAGCGCGGCGTCGATCAGTCCGTCGACCACGGTGCCCGCCAGCGGCGCCAGTTCGCCGATCGTGGCGGGGGTGAACGCTTTCGCCACCAGCTTGCGGTAGCGGCCGTGCTCGGGCGGATCCATCCGGACGAAGGACCCCGGGATGGCGGCGGTGGTGTCGCGGAACGGGCTGATCCCCGCCGAGTAGCCGTGCCCCCAGTCGGTGCCGGTGAGGACCGCGGCGCATTCCTCGTAGCGGGTCACCAGCGTCACCGGGACCTCGCCGAGGGCGAACGGGAACAGCGGCGTCGCCTCGCGCACCCGGTGGTAGGCGGCGTACGGGTCGGCACGGTGCTCGGGCGCGAACGCGTCGAAGGTGAGGTCGGCGGGGACAGCGGTACTCATCGGCCCTCCAGGCTGATTCGCAGTTCGGACATGCCGCGCACGACCACGTTCGGGCGGTACGGCGGTTCGGCGAGCAGTGACATCCGCTCGACCCGGGTGGCCACGGCCCGCAGCACCGCCTGCATCTCCAGGCGGGCCAGCGGTGCGCCGAGGCAGTAGTGCAGGCCGAGACCGAACGACAGATGCCGCTCGGGTCGCCGGCCGGGCCCGTAGCGGCCGATGTCGAACCGGTCGGCGTCCGGGAAGGCCCTGGGATCCCGGGCCGCCGAACCGATCAGCACGATCACCGCGTCACCGGGCACGAAGGTCCGGCCGGCGAGCTCGATCTCGTGCCGCGCGGTCCGGGTGGTCAGGTGCACGGGCGGGTCGTAGCGCAGGACCTCGTCGACCGCGGGAACGCACAGCGCCGGATCCTCGCGCAACCGCTGGAACTGATCGGGGTGGCGGATCAGCGCCAGCAGCCCGTTGCCGATCAGGTTGACAGTGGTCTCGTGGCCCGCCACCACCAGGATCAGCAGGGTCCCGATCAGTTCGGTGCGGGTCAGCTGCACCCCGGCGTCCTCGGCCTGCACGAGCGCGGTGATCAGGTCGTCGCGGGGGTCGCGGCGGCGCCGGGCGATCAGGTCGCCGAAGAAGTCGGTGAACGCGTGCACGGCGGTGGTGCGCGCGGCCAGCTCGACCGGGCTGAGCAGGGTGTCGGGGTCGAGGCCACGGGCGATGTGCGCGGAGATCTCGCGGACGTGGGCATGGGCTTCGGCGGGGACACCGAGCAGTTCGCAGATCAGCGTCAGCGGCACCGGGTAGGCCAGCGCCTCGAGCGCGTCGGTCTCGCCTTCGGCCAGCATCGCCGTCAGCAGGCCGTCGACCAGGCGCTCGGCCCGTTCGTGCAGTCCCGCCACGGTGCGCGCGGTGAACGCCTTGCCGACCAGGCCGCGCAGCCGGGTGTGGTCCGGCGGTTCCATCCACAGGAAGGAACCGGGCAGTTCCACCTCGCTGTCGCCGTGCAGCAGCTGCGGCTCCTCGGCATGACTCCAGCGCGGGTCGCTCAGGATGGTCTGAGCCTCGGCGTGCCGGGGCACGAAGTGGATCCCGTGCGGGCCGGGGACGAACGGGCCCGCCTCCCGCAGCGTCGTGTAACTGCGGTACGGGTCGTGGCGGCAGTGCGGTGCGACGCTCTCCAGCACCGCGATCTGCACCGGGGTCGGGTCGTCGACCGCGACATGATCGGAAGTCACCGGCAGCTCCTACGGCGATAACGGTGCGGGGATTTCGCCGCCCATCGTCGCCGCCGGGCCACCGCGAATTCGTGCAGTATTGTCTGCTCCGATCGGGCGATAGCCGAATATCTTTATCGGGCAGTGCAATTGAACGATCGGCGGTCATTATCGGCGCGCGTATTTCGGAATTCGTTCAGCGCGATTTCATATGGCACTGTTGTCGTTTCCGGCATGAATTCCTCGCGTTCGGGTGAAACGCTCACCACGCTGCTGGCCGGCGTCGCCGCCGCGCATCCGCAGGTGCCCGCGACGTTCTGGTCGGTGTCGGAGCGGGTCGGCTACGCCGAGCTGCGACTGCGCGCGCAGACCACGGCCACGGCGCTGGTCCGGCGCGGGATCGGGCGCGGCGAGCCGGTCGGCGTGCTCAGTCCCAACGCCCCCGAGTTCCTGGTCTCGCTGTTCGGCATCGCCGCGGCGGGCGGGGCGGCCACGCCGCTGCCACTGCCCGCGGGTGCCCGCGCCACGGCCGCCTACCCGGCCAAGCTGGCCGCGATCACCGCCGCCGCCGGCATGCGCACCGTGCTGGTCTCACCGCGCTTCGCCTCGATGATCCCGCTGATCGGCGACATCGGCGTCGAGTTCGTCGACACCACCGACCTGGTCACCGATGTCGTCGCCGACCCGGACACGCTGCCCGAGCACGGACCCGACGACCTGGCGATCGTGCAGTTCACCTCCGGCAGCACCGCGCTGCCCAAGGGCGTGCGGCTCACCCACGCCAATGTGGTGGGCGGGCTGGCCGCGATCCGCACCGGCATCGACCTGAGCCTCGACGACCAGGGTGGCTTCTGGCTGCCGCTGTTCCACGACATGGGCCTGTTCGGCACCTTGTCGGCGGTGCTGCGCGGGATCCCCGCCCACGTCTGGTCCCCGCTGGCCTTCGTCAAGGACCCGGCGCGCTGGCTGAGCGAGTTCGCCTCGACCGCGACCACGATCACCGCCATGCCCAACTTCGGCTACGAGGCACTGCTCGGCGCGATCGGTCCCGAGCAGGTCACCGACTACGACCTGAGCCACTGGCGCATCGCGTTCAACGGCGCCGAGCCGATCTCGGAATCGGTGGTCACCGCGTTCTGCGAACGGTTCGCGCCCGCCGGCTTCGCGCCGTCGACGATGTTCGGCGTGTACGGCATGGCCGAGGCCACCCTGGCCGTCGCCTTCCCGCCGCTGCTGCGCGAGCCGCGCTTCGAGTGGGTCGACCGCGCCCGGCTCTCGGATGCCGCTGTCGCCGAGCCGGTCTCGCGCGGCGAGGACGGCGCGCGGGCGGTCGCCTCCGTCGGTTCGGCGGTCGAGGGGATCGCGCTCCGGATCGTCGACCTCGACACCGGCGCCGACCTGCCCGACGGCCGGGTCGGCGAGATCCTGATCGAGGGCGCGCCCGTCACCGGTGGCTATCTCGCCGTCGATCCCGACGCGGTCGCCGATCGTTTCGTCGACGGCTGGTTGCGCACCGGCGATCTCGGCTACCGCCGCGACGGCGAACTGTTCGTCACCGGACGCTGCAAGGACATGATCACCGTGCGCGGGGTGAACTACTACGCCCAGGACGTCGAGGCCGCGGTCCGCGATCTCGACGGCATCCATCAGGGCCGCTGCACCGCGGCCGTCGAGCCCGACGGCGACGACGTGATCGCGCTGATCGCCGAGACCGAACGCACCGGCGCCGAGGCCGAGGCGCTGGCCGCGGCCATCGTCGCCGCCGTCGCCGCCGAGCTCGGACTCTCCGCCGTGCGGGTGCATCTCGTCGCGCCGCGCAGCATCCCCCGCACCAGTAGCGGCAAGCTCCAGCGGCTGGCCGCCCGCGACCTGATCGGCCGGCGATGACGCCGCGCCGCTCGCCCCTGCGATCGAATGGGAGTGCCTAGTGCACAGCTTCGACATCTTCCGCCACTACGAACGCCTGCACTGGAAACTGAGCGACCTCGACCTGGCCGCCGTCGACCCGACGCTGGTCCGCCCGGAGTACATCACCCTCGCCAAGAGCGCGGCGATGGGCGAGTCCAATGTCATCGCGGCCGTGCACGGTTTCCTCGACGAGTTCGTCGACGACTACGACTTCTCCACCTTCGCGGTGGTGTGGGGCTACCAGGAGGTGCAGCACCACTACGCCTTCCGCTCCTGGCTGGGCGCCATCGGCGAGGACGTCGACGACCGCGCGGTGGACGCGATGCGCGAGCCGTACGCGCCGGGCAGCACGCCCTCGGCGACGCTGGCCACCAACATCATCTCCGAGCTCACCGTCAACCACGTGTACCGCGCGGTGTCGAGCTGGGTGGCCGAGCCGGTGCTGAAGACGTTGCTGCTCAACGCCAGTCGCGACGAAGCCGGGCACGCCCGGGAGTTCATCCACTACACCACCGAACGGCTGAAGCGGCGGCCCGACGAGCTGCCGTCGGTGCTCGAGACGCTCTACGTCTACAGCTCCGAGGCCAAGATCAAGCACCCGGTGAGCACCTTCAAGGCCGGCATCGCCGAGCTCGGCGACCACGAGACCATCGACACCGGTTTCGAGCTGTTCCTCGAGCAGGTCGCCGCCGAGGGCGAGCTGGAGGTCCTGCACGACAAGGTGCGCCGCACCTTCGCCGGCATCACCGGCCTCGACCTGTCCAGCAACGCGAAGGTGCGCCGCGCCCTCGCCGACGCCATCGCGTGATGACCGCAGGCGAACGGCCCGACGCCGTCGAGGTGCCGTGGTCGGTGATCCCCGACTATCACTGCTTCGGCTGTTCCCCGCACAACGCCACCGGGCTGCGTCTGAGCTTCACCCCGCGCGCCGACGGCGCGCTGGAAGCCGCCTTCCGGCTCGGGCGCGCGTTCGAGTCCTATCCCGGCGTGGTGCACGGCGGCCTGATCGGCGTCGTGTGCGACGAGGTGATGGGCAACCTGATCGTGCTGGCCCGCCGGGTTCCCGCCTTCACCGTCTCCCAACGCACCCGCTTCCTCACTCCCCTGCTGATCGACCGCGAATACCGCTGTGTGGCAACGCTGCCGCCCGCGCGGGCCGACGGCCCGATCCCCGCGCACGCCGAGATCCTCGACGCGAACGGCGCGGTGTGCGCGACCTCGACGGCCAGCTATCAGCCGTTCGATCTGCATGCCGTCCGCGACCAGCTCACCCTCGACGACGACGAAGTCGCCCTGCTCGACCACGCCCTGTCCACGGCGAAAACCCTCTCCCCGAACGGAGCCCGGCCATGACCACCACCTCTGCCGACACCATCCTGCGCACGGTCACCGAGATCGCGATCACCGAGACCGGCCTGACCGCCGCCGAGCTGACCCCCGACGCCGACCTGCGCGCCATGGCGGGCGTGGACTCGGTGCGGGTGCTGCGGATGATCGCCCGCATCGAGCGCACCTTCGACATCGAACTCGACGACGCCGACGTCTTCGGGATGTCCACCCTGGCCGAGGTGACCGCGGTGGTCGAACGGTCCGTGGCCGAGGCGGCCGCATGACCGTCGTCGCCGATACCAATCAGCACTACGATCTCGACCCGGACATCTTCGGGCAGTTCCTCGACCCGCTGCGCAAATACAGCTCCGCGCTCTACACATCCGACAGCGACACCCTGGAGCTGGCGCAGCGCAACAAGCTGCGCTTCGTCGCCGAGCGGCTCGGTCTGCGCGGCGGCGAGCAGCTGCTCGATGTGGGATGCGGCTGGGGTTCGCTGATCCTGTACATGGCGAGCGAGCTGGGCTGCCGCACGCTCGGGGTCAGCCCCGCCCCGCGTCAGCACGACTACATCGCCGAGCAGGCGGCCGCGCGCGGCGTGGCCGATCTGGTGCGCACCCGGGTCGGGCACTTCGAGCAGCTCGACCTGCCCACCCGCTCCTTCGACGCCGTCACACTGCTGGGGTCGATCGTGCACATGCCCGACCCCGACGAGGTGTTCCGCCGCGCGCGGGGCGTGCTGCGCCGCGGCGGCACGCTCTACGTCTCGGAGAGCTGCTTCCGTAATGCGGCCACCCGCAGCGCGTTCGACGATCGCGACGGCACCGGCTTCGTCCGCGAGGACATCTTCGGCTTCGGTGAACTGCGGCCGCTGTCGGAGCTGATCGCCGCCGCCGAGAACGCCGGCTTCTCGGTGATCTCGGTCGATGACCTGACCGAGCACTACCGGCGCACCATCGAGGATTGGATCGGCAATGTCGACGCCGCCGCCGAGCGCATCGACGCGCACGGCCCCGGTCTGGCCGCCAAGCTGCGCCACTATCTCGAGATCGCCAACGCGGGCTGGGGTTACACCACCAAGCACTACGCGCTGGTCTGCCGGAATGCCAGGTAGGACATGATCACCACACCGGGGCTGTTGCCCGTGCGGGACCTGGTCGCCGCGGTCGACGGCTTTCTGGCCGCGTCCCCGGCGACCCGTGCCTGGGATGTGGAGACCGCCGTCGACTGGGCCGCCGCCGACGCGGGCAGGCTCACCGAGGGTCAGCGCTCCGCGGTCCAGTTCGTCACCCTGATCGAAGACCACCTGCCCGGCTACTTCGACGTCTACCACCGGCATTTCCCCGTCGACGACAGCGTGGATCTGCCGACCTTCGAGCACAATCGGGAGCTCTACCACTTCACGGTGCGCTGGGCCCTCGAGGAGGACACCCATGCCAGGGCGCTGACCCGCTACCAGGAGGCGGCCGGCATCGCCGACCGCGACACCCTGCGCTCGGAACTGGCGATCGAGGGCCACAAGCCGTTCGACCTGCCCTACGACCACCCCGTTCAGTTCTTCGCCTACGCCTTGGTGCAGGAGAAGGCGACGCAGATGTACTACCAGCAGTTGCGCGATGTGGTCGCCGACCCGGTCCTGGCCGCGGTGCTCACCCGGTTGTCGCGCGACGAGGCACGGCATTTCAGCTTCATGGCCGAGGTGGTGACCCGGTATCTGCGCCACGACGGTGACGCGGTGGTCGAGCCGATCCGCGATGTCGTCGCCAACTTCCGGATGCCGCTGTCGGACACGCTGCGCGGCTATTGGCGGTGGGCGCTGCGGATCGCCGATGTCGCCGACTACGACCACACCGCCGCCTACGAACATCTGGTGAAGGTGATCGACCGCGCGGTCGATGCCCGCACCGAGCCGGTCGACGAGTTGATCACCTTCGTCGAGGGTTGCCGCACCCTGGCCTGAACCGGCCCTGGCCCGGACCGAAGAGAACCGGCCTTGCGCGCGATGATCCGCGCAAGGCCGGTTCTCTTCGCCGATCGGCCCTGAGCCGTCAGTTGCCCTGCGCCAGCACGAGAATCGTGGTGGTGCCGTGCGCGATCAGCTTGCCCGCCGCGTCGGTGATGCGACCTTCGGCGGTCGCGGTCCGCCTGCCGACGTGCACGGCGGTGGCCTCGCAGGTGAGCCTGCTGCCGTCCAGGGTCACCGCGCGGATGAAGTTCACCTTCAGTTCGAGCGTGGTGTAGGCGACGCCGTCGCCGAGTTCGGTGAACACCGCGCTGCCCATGGCGGTGTCCATGAGCGTGGCCAGCACGCCGCCGTGCACCGTGAACATCGCGTTGATGGTCGCCGGATTCGGGTCGAGGTAGTAGCGGGTACGGCCCTTGGACGCGCTTTCCAGCCGAATTCCCAGCGAATCGCCGACGCCCAGCTTCTCCTGCAGCCCGCGCTCGAAGACCGCGGTCAATTCGGCGACCCGCCGGTCGGCGGTCGCGTCGATTTCGGTGGTGGTCATGGTTTTCCTCCCTGCGGACGATTCCTCCGCCATTCGATCAGCGCTCGGTGAATTCCGTCTTGCCACAGGACATTCCATTTCCAGCTCCGATCGGCTGATCGGGATCACCCGAGGCCGGTGAGTCGTCGACCCGGCGCGGGTACCGTCGGGCAGATGGCCGACACCACCGCTGCTGCCCGCGTCGAGTCCATCGAGGCCGACTTCTTCGACGATCCGCACGCGCACTACCGGCGCTGGCGCGCAGGTGGCCCGGTCCATCGGGTCCGCTTCCCCGACGACGTCGTGCGCTGGGTGGTCATCGGCTACGCCGAAGCCCGGATGGCACTGGCCGATCCACGGCTGCGCAAGGACATCGTCCGGATCGACGAGATCGTGCACGACAAGCGCGGGTCGACCCCGAGCGATCCGAACGTCGTCGCGCTGCTGAGCCACATGCTCAGCACCGATCCGCCCGCGCACACGCGGCTGCGCAAACTGGTCAACAAGGCCTTCACCGCCAAGCGGGTCGCGGCGTTGCGCCCGCGGATCGAGCAGATCACCGAGTCGCTGCTGGACGCGATGGCCGAGCGCGAACAGGTCGACCTGATGGACGAATTCGCCAATCCGCTACCGGTGACGGTGATCTGCGAACTGCTCGGCGTGCCCTACGCCGATCGCGACGACTTCCAGACCTGGACCAGGGCCCTGGTCACCGTCGTCGGCGAAGGCGAGGACGACGAACGCCCCGCGGCCTCGGCCGCGATGGTCGCCTATCTGGCGAACCTGGTGCGCGCCAAGCAGTCCGAGCCCGCCGACGACCTGCTCTCCCAGCTGGTCCTGGCCGACGACGACGGCGACCGCCTCACCGATCGCGAGCTGGTGTCGATGGCGTTCCTGCTGCTGGTCGCCGGGCACGAGACCACCGTCAATCTCATCGGCAACGGCGTCAACGCGCTGCTGCGCCGCCCCGCGCAGTGGCGGGCCCTGGGCGCCGACCCCGCCGGCATCCCCGCCGCGATCGAGGAGTTCCTGCGCTTCGACGGCCCGGTCGACATGGCCACCGTCCGCTACACCGCCGAACCGGTCGCCCTGGGCGATACCGAGATTCCCGCGGGCGAACTCGTCTACGTCGCGCTGGCCGCCGCCAACCGCGACCCGGCCCGTTTCACCGACCCCGACGCGCTCACCACCGACGGCCACCCCTCCGGCCATCTGGCCTTCGGCCACGGCATCCACTTCTGCGTCGGTGCTCCCTTGGCCCGCCTCGAAGCCGAGATCGCCTTCACCGCCCTGCTCCGCCGCTTCCCCGACCTGCGCCTGGCCGAGGCCGCCGGCACCGACCACTGGCAGACCAGCACCCTCATCCGCGGCCTGCTCGAACTGCCGGTGCACGTGCGCTGAGACCCCGGTCACCCAGACCGGCGTACCGTCGGGAGTCGATCGGATCGTCGAGCTGCTCGCCTGCCCGGCGCCGCCTCGGCGTCCGCCGACCCCGCCCAGGGTTGCGCCACCTGATCCGGACCAGGTCAGAACAGGCTGGTCTGGGCAGGCGCGGTCACCGCGGTGATCGTGGCGTCGAGTTCGATGCGGCGGCCGATGAGCCGGGAGTCGTTGACGAGCACGAGTTCACCGGACCCGGTGTCGTCGGCGCAAGCGATGGTGTGGCCGTGGGCGGTGACGGCGTCGAGGACGTATTCGCCGGCGTCCTCGGTGAATTCGATGGCCTCCGGGTAGCGCCCACGCTCGAGGATGGTGGCGTAGAAGTCCCGCCCGCCGGACCACGCGGTGTCGGTGCGGGCGATGTCGTCGGGCAGGGTGCTCGCCGCGTGGTCGGCCGCGTCGGCGACGGCGGCCTCCAGCGCCGACCACGGCCGCAGCGGCTTGGTCAGGATGCGGGTCTTGGTGACACCGGCGACCGCCTGCCGCAGCCCCGCCCGTCCCGAGACGACCCGCTCTAGCTCACGCACATGCAGCCCGTCCGGCGAATCGGTGATGAAGCGGGCCACCAGCGCACCCTGCTCGAAGAGCCGCCGCTGCCGCCGTACCGCCGACGCGGTCCCGACCTTGGTCATCCCGTCGCCGAAGTAGGCGATGTAGAGGTGATGGGGCTGCGCGACATACCCGCGCACCTGCTCGGGCAATGCCGTGAGCGGACCACGATGGCTGTGCACCACCGACCACCCCTCGGTGACCCGGCATTGCGCGCACTGCTTTCCGCTGTCGACCCGGGCCCGGCTCGGGCACGCTTGACGCCCCCTGCGCCCGGCGCCGAACCCGTGGTACCCGAGACAGAACCGCCCGGCCCCGGCGAGCCGGAATGCCAACCGCGTCCCGATTCCCGGCAGCAGCTCGGTACTGCCGTCCTCGCGGATCACCTCGTAGAACCACCGGCCCTGCTCATCCCAGTGGGTCCCGCAATACAGGGCGGTGGAGGTCGCGGTCATCGGTCGAATCTACTGAACGCGCCCGGTGTTCGGTCGACGGGAGGACAGATCGCCCAGCCGGCGGGGATCGGCGAGGTTCGGTGCGATTGCACAGCCTCGGCGCGCGCTGTCGGCCCCGCACCACGTCGAATTCGATCCGGCAGACCGGGTCGACCCACCGGACGCGGTGACCGGCGACTGTTGCGCCGTAGCTGTCAGTGGTCGGCCCGTGCCCGTGCGGACAGCGACCGGACTCGCTCGTTCGGGATCGATCCCCCACGCACGAGGCCCACCCGGGCTCCCGAGCTCACAGGTCGAGGACAAGGACCTCCGAGCGGGCGCGGGAGACGCACAGCATCATCGTCTTGCCGCTGTCGCGCTCCTCGGCGGTGAGCAGGGAATCACGGTGGTCCACCTCGCCGTCGAGCACGGAGGTCTCGCAGCTGCCGCAGGTGCCTTCGCGGCAGGAGGTGATGACCGCGACGCCCGCCGATTCCAGGACGTCGACGATGGAGCGGTCGGCGGCGACCCGCAGCGTCCGCCCGGTCTGGGCCAGCTGGATTTCGAAGGCCTGGTCGGCGCCGGCCGGCTCGAGCTGTCGCGGGACGAACCGTTCCGTGCGTACTGTGACGCGCTGCCGCTGTCCCTCCGCCTCGACCGCGGCCAGCAGCGGTTCCGGGCCACAGCAGTACACGGTCGCGCCGGGCCGCTCGGCCACGATCTCGGCCACCGGCAGCAGGCCGGACTCGTCCTGGGGCACCAGCCGCACCGCCGGATAGCGCGCGGTGAGCGCCTCGGCGAAGGCCATGTGGGTGCGTGAGCGCGCGCCGTAGTGCAGCGTCCAGCGCGCGCCTGCCCGCTGCGCGGCGGCGATCATCGGCAGGATCGGGGTGATCCCGATACCGCCAGCGACGAACGTGTACTCCGGGGCCTCGGACAGCTCGAAGTTGTTGCGCGGCAGAGAGACCGACAAAGTGGTGCCGGGCAGCGCGGTCCGGAACAGGTGCGCGGACCCGCCGCGGCCGTTCGGCTCGTGCAGAATCGCGATCCGCCACCGGTCGCGCTGCGCGGGGTCGCCGCACAGCGAGTACTGGCGCAGGCCGGCCGCGCCCGCCGCCACGTCGATATGCGCGCCCGGCGTCCAGGCGGGCAGTTCCCCACCGTCGGCCGCGGCGAGCACCAGGGCGAATACCGCGTCGGCTTCGTCGGTGCGCTCGATCACCCGCACGCTCACGTCGGTCATGGCCATCCCCTCGCCCGCATGGTTGTCGAGTTTCACCGTGCTCGACGTCCGGCGTGTCCGCCCCGTGGGCGCGGCGAGACGATTGGCGCGATCGACATTCACTATCGTCCCGCCGCCCGGTGCGCACCCCGCCCGACACTGACGGCATGACTCCAGTGGCGGAACTGGTCGCCAAGACCAGGCAGTTCGTGCAAGACCACGTCATCCCGGTGGAACGCGAGGTCGTGGTCGGTGGCCGGGTCACCGACGACGCCCTGCGCCTCGACCTGCAGAAGAAGGCCAAGGAGGCCGGTGTCTTCGGCCCGCTCTCGGATCCCGCCTACGGCGGCCTCGGCCTCGACACCAGGGCGCAGGCCGAGGTGCTAGAAGCCGCGGGCGCCAGTCTGCTCGGCCCGCTCGCGGTCAACGCCTGGGCGCCCGACGACGGCAACATCCACCTGTTGGCCGAGGTCGCGAATCCCGAACAACGTGAACGGTATCTGGCCCCGCTGGCCTCCGGCGAGGTCCGCTCGGCGATCGCCATGACCGAACCGGCGCCCGGCGCGGGATCGGACCCGCGGATGCTGGCCACCGTCGCCGAGGAGACCGACACCGGCTGGGTTATCAACGGCCGCAAGCACTTCACCACCGGCGCGCAGGGCGCGGCGTTCACCATCTGCGTCGCCTCCACCACCGACGGCCCGACCATGTTCCTGGTAGACCAGGACAACCCCGGCCTGAAGGTCGGCCGCCGGATGCCGACACTGGACCACACCAGCGCGCCCGGCGGGCACTGCGAGGTCGAGTTCGCCGACTGCGAGGTCCCCGAGTCCGCGATCCTGGGCGCGGTGGGCCGCGGCCTGGATCTGGCGGCGGTCCGGCTCGCGCCCTCACGCCTGGTGTTCTGCATGAACTGGCTCGGCCTGGCCGTGCGCGCCCAGCAGCTCACCGCCGAGCACATCAACGGCCGTCACGCGTTCGGGGTACCGATCGCCGAACACGGTCTGGCCCAGGGCCTGATCGCCGACAACGAGATCGATATCGCGGCGTCGCGCAGCCTGATCCGATCCACCGCCGCCACCATCGACGAGCACGGCGCCGCCTCCTCCCAGGCGCGCCACGAGGCCTCGATCACCAAGACCTTCGTCTCCGAGGCGGTCTGGCGGGTGCTCGACCGCGCGGTGCAGCTGCACGGCGGCCTCGGCGTCTGTGAGGACCACCTGGTGGCCCGATTCCTGGTGGAAGCCAGGGCTTTCCGCATCTACGAGGGTCCGTCGGAGGTGCTGCGCGGGTCGATCGCGCGGCGCGTCCTGCGCGGATCGCGCTGAGAGGACGTCCCATGACCACCCGCAGCATCGCCGGATTCGGCGCCGCCTACCCCGCCCTCGACGCCGAGGCCGTCGACTACGCCTACCTGCGCGACGCCTCGCAGGCCCTGGTGCCCTTCGGCGCGCACGTCGGCACCCGGATCACCGAGATCTCCCCCGCCCGTTCGGTCGTCGAGATCCCGGCCGAACCGGTGATGTGCAACCACATGGGCACCGTGCACGCGGGCGCGCTGTTCACCGCCGCCGACATCGCCGGCGCCGCGGCGTTCGTGGGCGCGGCGGCGCACCGGCTGTTCACGGTCGACCGGCTGGTCCTGCGCGGCGGCACCGCCGCCTACCGCAAGCCGGCCCGCGGCCGCATCCGCGCCGTCGCCACCGTGGACCCCGACGGCCTGGCCGCCGTCCTGGCCGCGACCGCGACCGCCCGATTCGAGCTGTCCGGCCGCGCCGAGCTGCTCGACGACAACGACGTGCTCACTGCCGAATTCACCTTCGACTACGTGTGCGATGTGCGCATCGCCGGAACGGACGAGTGATGACCACGACCACGCCCGACGCCACCACGGTCGACACCGCCGACGGCGTGCGCTTCACCGTGCGCTGGCTGGCCGCCGACGACCCCACCGCCCCGGTGGTGCTGATCCTGCCCGCCATGGCGATGAAGGCACGCAACTACCAGTCGCTGACCAAGTCCCTGCACGCCACCGGTCTCTCGGTGGCGACCTGCGATCTGCGCGCCCACGGCGAGGCCGAGCCCGCGCTCGGCGAGCACACCGACTTCGGCTACCGCGAAATGCTCGAGATCGACCTGCCCGCCGTCGTTTCCGCGATCGAGGAGCGGTTCCCGCAGGCGCCGCTGCACCTGTTCGGGCACAGCCTGGGCGGCCAGCTCGCGCTGCTGTTCGCCGCCGCCGAACCCGAGCGCGTCGCCGGGGTCACCGTGATCGGTACCGGCACCGTGTTCTGGTGGGCCTTCGGCCCGCGCCGCTGGTTCGAGGCACTGAGCCAGATCCAGTGGATCGGCCTGGTGTCGCGGATCAAGGGGCACTGGCCCGGCGGCGTGCTGATCCCGGCGCCGATGCCGGGCGGGGTGATGGTCGACTGGTCGATCCACTCGCTGACCAGCTACTACCGCCCCAGCGGCAGCAAGCGCCGCTACAACACGCTGCTGGCGAACATGACCCTGCCGGTGCTGGCGATCTCGCTGTCCCAGGACGTGCTCGGCCCCAAGTCCAATGTCGACTTCCTGGTCTCGCGGATGCCCTCGGCCGCGGTGACCCAGTGGCACCTCGACGAGAACTCCGCGGTCGAGCACCTGGATCACTTCACCTGGCTCAAGGACTCGCCCGCGATCGCGGCGGGCGTGTCGCAGTGGATCACCGCCGGCACCGCGCCGGCCTGAAGGAGAGACGTGGCACGACTGCAGATCGAAGCGGTGTCGAAGAAGTTCGACACCGACTACGCCGTGCGCGAGGTCAGCCTCGACATCGCCGACGGCGAATTCATGGTGCTGCTCGGCCCCAGTGGCTGCGGCAAGTCCACCCTGCTGCGGATGATCGCGGGGCTGGAGGAGCCGAGCGAGGGCCGGATCCTGGTGGGCGGCAACGACGTCACCGACGCGGCGCCGCAGCGTCGTGACCTGGCGATGGTGTTCCAGAGCTACGCGCTCTACCCGCACCTGTCGGTGGCCAAGAACATCGGGTTCCCGCTGCGGGCCCGGCGCAAGCCGCGCGCCGAGATCGCCCAGCGGGTCGCCGAGGTCTCGGCCACCTTGGAGCTGTCCGCGCTGCTCGACCGCAAGCCGGTCGCGCTCTCGGGTGGCCAGCGCCAGCGCGTCGCCCTGGCCCGCGCCATGGTCCGCGATCCCGGCGCGTTCCTGATGGACGAGCCGCTGTCGAACCTGGACGCCAAGTTGCGCAGCGCGACCCGCGCCGAACTGATCGCCCTGCACCAGCGACTGGGCGCGACGTTCCTCTACGTCACTCACGACCAGGTCGAGGCGATGACGATGGCCTCGCGCATCGCGCTGCTCAACGAGGGCCGGGTCGAACAGTGCGGCACCCCCGCCGAGCTCTACGACCAGCCGCGCTCGACCTTCGTCGCCGGTTTCCTCGGCTCGCCGCCGATGAACCTGTTCCCCGCGGTCGTCCAGTCGCGCGCCGGTGCCCTGCGCGTGACGGCCGACGGTGTCGACGCCGCGCTCGACATCACCGACGAGCTCGACACCGCCACCCCGGTGATCGCGGGTATCCGGCCGGAGCGCCTGCGCATCGACCCCGCCGGCGGCGCCGTCCGCGGCCGGGTGCGGATGGTCGAGAACCTCGGCAGCGAGGAACTGGTGCACCTCGACGCGGGCACCACCAGCCTGTGCGTGCGCGCGCCGCGCCCGGCCGGGGTGCGCGTCGGCGAGGACATCGCCGTGCGGGTCGACCCCGCCGACATCCACCTGTTCGATCCCGACACCGGCCTGCGCCTGACCTGGCAGGCGCCGCAACCGGAGTCGATCCCCAACCAGGACGCGGCTGCCGTGCCCGTCCCCTGACTACCGCACGAACCATTGATGAGGAGAACCACCATGAAACGCACCCTGCCCATCTTGGGCGTGGTGTTCACCACCGCCGTCGCCCTGAGCGGCTGCGGTCTGGGCGGCACCGTGTCCTCGGACACCACGACGACCGCGCAGATTCCGGAGCTGAAGCCCGACCAGCAGGTCTCGATCGTGTTCGAGTCCTACAACTACGGGCTCGCCGGCGCCTGGACCGACACGTTCAACGCGCTGATCGCCGACTTCGGCAAGAAGTACCCCAACATCAAGGTCACCGCGCAGAAGCCGCAGGGCAACAGCCCGAACCCGGCCACCGACACCATCTCCAGCATCCAGAACCAGATGGTCGCGGGCACCCCGCCCGACGTCGCCCAGCTCGGCTTCTCCGACCTGGACTTCACCGTGCACCAGCTGCAGGCCAAGCCGCTCGACACCCTCGTCGGCAAGCAGGAGGTGGCCGAGAACTTCGACGGCCGACACGCCTACGCCCCGCGCGCCCGCGTCCTCGACGACTGGGACGGCCACACCTACGGCGTGCCCTTCGTGTTCTCCACCCCCGTGCTGTACCTGAACGCCTCGCTGTTCACCGAGGCCGGTCTGGATCCGGCCACACCGCCTGCCACCTGGGCCGAGGTCGCGACCGCGTCCAAGCAGATCGCCGACCGCACCGGCAAGGGCGGTGTCTACATCGACTGCCTGACCAAGACCGCCAAGGACTGGTGCTTCCAGTCGCTGGTGCGCTCCAACGGCGGCCGGGTCATCGCCGAGGACCGCCGCACCCTCACCTACGCCTCCGCGCCCGTCGTCGAGGTGACCAAGATGGCGCAGGACCTGGTGAACACGGGCAGCATGCCCAAGCTGAACCAGAAGCAGGGCTACGAGGCGTTCGCGCGCGGCGAGATCGGCATGATCCTCGAGACCAGCGCCATCCAGGGCACCTTCGTCACCGGCGCCAAGGACAAGTGGGACCTGCGGTCGGCGCCGATGCCGTCGTTCGCGGGCAAGCCGACCGTGCCCACGAATTCCGGTGCGGGCCTGCACATCCTGTCCAACGATCCGGCCAAGCAGCGTGCCTCCTGGGAGCTGATCAAGTTCCTCACCAGCGAGGAGTCCTACATCAAGATCGCGCAGAACATCGGCTACCTGCCGCTGCGCACCGGACTGCTCGATCAGGCCGACGGACTCAAGGACTGGGCCGCCAAGAATCCGCTGCTGAAGCCGAACGTCGCCCAGCTGGCGAACATGGAGCCGTGGGTGTCCATGCCGGGCAACAACTATCTGCAGATGCGCGACGGCATGATGGACGCCGTCGAAGCCATCGTGTTCCAGGGCAAGGATCCGCAGTCCACGTTGACCGCTGCGCAGGCAGAGGGCACCAAACTCCTGCCGGTCGCATGAGCGATCTGACCATCGTCCAGCTCACCGATACCCACCTGCGCCCGGCCGGTGAGCTCGTCCACGGTGTCGTCGACACCGACGCGAACCTCACCCGGGTGCTCACCCACCTGCGCGAGGCCGGGCAGCACGTCGACGCCCTGGTGCTCTCGGGTGACCTGTCCGACAACGGGTCACCCGAGGCGTACCGGCGGCTGCGGGCGGCCGTCGAACCGGTCGCGGCCGAACTCGGCGCCGAGATCGTCTACGTCATGGGCAATCACGACGAACGTGGCGCCTTCGGTGAGGAGCTGCTCGACCTGGCTCCCGGCTCGGTGGACACCACGCTGCCCCACGACCGCATCGTCGAGGTCGCCGGTCTGCGCATCATCGCGTTGGACAGCACCACGCCGCTGCGGCACGAGGGCAGGCTCGAACTCGAGCAGCTGGCCTGGCTGAGCGTGCAGCTGCGCACCCCCGCGCCCCGGGGCACCGTGCTGGTACTGCACCATCCGCCCCTGCCGTCGCCCATCGCCACCGTCGACTTCCTCAAGCTCGAGGACGCCGACCGGCTGGCGGAGGTCCTCGCGGGGTCCGATGTGCGGATGATCCTGTGCGGGCACAACCATCTGACGGCCGCCGCGGCGGTCGCGGGGATCCCGGTGTGGATCGGGCCCGCGCTGTCGTACCGGATCGATCCGATGCCCCCGGCGGGCAGGCACCGCGGGTTCGCCGGATTCGGGTACAGCCGGATCGATGTCGTCGGTTCGACGGTGCTGGCCACCGCGATCGAGGCGACCCCGGCCACCCCGGTCTACGACCGGCCCGAGGCCGAGGTGCTCGAGCAACTGGCGGCGATCGCCGCGCGGACGCGGTGACATGTTCGTCATCGACGACAGGCAGGACCCGGCGCGGGCGGCGATCATCGCCCCCGCGGCGGGTCCGCGCCGGTTCACCCGGCGCGCGGCGCTGCGCCTGATCGCGCCCTATCTGTATCTGGCGCCGGCGGTGGTCCTGCTGGTGGTGTTCACCTACCAGCCGCTGGTGCAGGCGGTGCAGCTGTCCACGGTGTCGTGGAATCTGCTGCCGACCGCGCCGATGAAGGCGGTCGGTACCGCCAATTACTCCCGGCTGCTGGATCTTCCGGCGTTCTGGGGCTCGCTGGGCCGCACCGCGACGCTGATCCTGGGCCTGCTGCCGTTCACGGTGCTGCTGCCGGTGCTGATCGCGCTGGCCAGCAGGCGGGTGCAGGGCCGGGCCCGCACGTTCTATCAGGCGCTGGTGTTCGCCCCGTTCCTGGTCGCGCCGGTCGCGGCGGCGGCGGTGTGGCGCTGGCTGCTGCATCCCGGCTCCGGATTCGTCGACCAGGTGGTCGATTCCGGCCGCAATTGGGTCTACGACGCCTCGACGGCGCAGGCGGTGATCGTGCTGATCACCGGCTGGCAGCTGCTCGGTTTCGCGGTACTGGTGGTGTGGGCCGGACTGGCCGGGATCAGTGGCGACTACAGCGAGGCCGCGCAGGTCGACGGCGCGACGCCGGGGCAGATCCGGCGCTGGATCACCCTGCCACTGCTGTCGCCGACGCTGCTGTTCCTGGTGCTCACCACCGTGCTGCTCAGTCCCACACTGTCGTTCCCGCTCATCGATTCGATGACCCAGGGCGGACCGGCGCAGGCCACGACCAACATCTACTACCTGCTCTGGGACTACGCGTTCCACAGCTTCGACGCGGGTCTGAGCGCGGCGGCGGGCGTGCTGTTGTTCGTCGGGTTCGGCGCGCTGGCGGCCGTGCTGGTCTGGATCTCGGAAAAGGTTGCCGTTCATGATGATTGACCGTCTTCGCCTGGCGGGCAGCCATGTGCTGCTCGCCGGGACGGCGCTGGTGTGCGTGTTCCCCATCTATTGGCTGTTCGCCACCGCGCTGCGCAGGCCCCAGGACGTCACCTCGCTGTCGCCGCTGCCGTGGCCGTTGTCGATCGACAACTACCTCGACGCGGCGCAGAAGGTCGACGTCACCGGCTTGATCGTCAACACCTTCGTCGTGGCGATCCTGTCCGCGGCCGGTCAGCTGCTGATCGCGCTGCTGGCGTCCTACGCCTTCGCGATGTACACCTTCCCGCTGCAGCGGCTGATGTATCTGGCGTTCGTCGGCGTCTGGCTGGTGCCGTTCCAGGTCACCATGCTGCCCAACTACATCCTGCTCAACCGGATGGGGCTGATCAACACGTTGATCGGCTGCGTGCTGCCGACACTGTGCTCGGCGCTGGCGGTGCTGCTGTTGCGCCAGCACATGAACGCCTTCCCGAAGGAGCTCGTCGCCGCGGCCAAGATCGACGGCCGTTCCTCCTGGGCCATCCTGTGGACGGTGGTGGTGCCGAATCTGCGCCCCGCGCTGGCCGCGCTGGGCATCCTGCTGTTCATCAACGCCTGGAACGAATACTTCTGGCCCGCGGTCGTTCTGCGGCAATCCAACGATGTCCTCCAGCTCGGTCTGCGCAGTTTCATGGGCACCGAGGGCGACCAGTGGGGTCCGATGATGGCGCTGGCGAGTCTGGCCTGTCTGCCGGTGCTGCTGCTCTATCTGGTGTTGCAGCGCCACATCGTCAACGCCTTCGTCCGGTCGGGGCTCAAGTGAGGCGGCGGAAGGGCGCGATCAGCTGATCCAAGTAGCCGACCGGATAGTCGGGATGTGCCGCCATGCCGAGCTGGTCGGAGGTGAACCGGCGGCGCGGATCGTAGCTGTAGGTGCGCAGCAGGTGATCCCAGAGCAGGGTGAACAGGCCGAAGTTGACGTCGCCGACGCCGGCCCATTTGAGGTGATGGAAGCGGTGACCCTCGTTGAGGGCGAGCACGTACTTCAGCGGACCGACGCGATAGTCGGCGTTGGAATGTTGCAGCAGCAGCTGCACGGCCACGGCGAGGGCCAGCGCGGCGGCGACGTCGACCGGCAGCCCGATCACGATCAGCGGGGCCACGCCGGCGGCCATCTCGGCGGTCTGGTGCAGCGGATGCTTCATCAGGCCGTTGAGGCCGTAGAACCGGGTGACGCTGTGGTGCACGGCGTGGAAGCGCCACAGCACCCCGATCTTGTGACTGGCCCAGTGCACCAGCGTGATTCCGGCGTCCGCGATCAGGATGGCGAGGACCACCTGGACCACGAACGGCCAATCGCCCGGCCACAGCCCCGGGGCGGGCACGATCGCGGCAAGCAGCGGGATCACCGCCACGCTGACCAGGATCAGCGTCTCGTTCACGACAGCGTGCAGCCGGTCGCGGACGCTGTCGGCCTGGGGTCCGTTCCAGGCGGGTTCGTACGGGATGACCCGTTCGACCGCGAACGAGGTGGCGATCGCCACGGCGAGCACGAGCAGCAGCCAGGGTTTCGGGGCATGGGCGGCGGCGAGGGCGATGCCGATTCCGTTGAGCCCCACCAGCATCAATGGGACGTAGCCGTAGCGGGCGAGACGGCGCACAGCGAGGTTCATGCCCTCAGCCTGGCCGCCGGTCCCCCGTGGACGCTTGAACGATTCGGCTGACCCGACCGTCCCAGACCACGGCGCTGGTCAGCGCCGACGGCGGCAGTCCGAAGATCTCCCGGCACGTGCGGGTGAGATGCGCGCTGTCGGCGAATCCCGTCGCGTGCGCGATCGAAGTCAGATCCTGTCCACCCCGCGCGAGCTCGACGGCGTTCATCAGCCGCAACCACAGGATGTAGCGGCGCAGCGGCAGCCCGACCTGGGCGGTGAACAGGTGGGTGAGCCGGCTGGCCGACAGGCCGACGACGGCGGCGACCTCCCCGGTGCGCACCGGCCCGCGCGCCACCATCGCCGGCAGCGCGGCCACCGCGGCCACGACCGCCGGATGCCGCGGGGAGACGGCACCGCCGCTCGCCGCCGCGAGCGTGCCCAGCAGTCCGTCGACGAAGTCCGCCGTCGAGGTGATCGGCCGGGCGCGATCGCGCAGGGCGGGACCACCGCACCACCCGGCGGTCGCCGCCCGGAGTTCGGCACCGCGACCGGCCGGGGAATCGGGGTCGAGGAACACCACGATCCCGGTCGCGCCGCCGGTGTCGACGCGGTGTTCGGTGTCGGGCGGGATGACGATCTCGGCCCCGGTGTGCGGTCGGCCGTCACCGTCGAGCACGGTTACCGGCGCGTCGGCCACGATGATCTGCGCGGCATGGTGGGCATGCGCGCGGGTGCCGCCGATCGTCCCGGTGAAGGCGAGCACGCCGGGCCGGATCAACGCCCCGGCACCGCGCCAGGCGACCTCGCTCACGCCACGGACCCGGCGCCGGAGCCGGCCGGTGTCACTGCCGGTAGGTCGCCAGGAAGCGGCCGATGCGCTCGATGATGGCCTCGAGCTCGTCGGCGTGCGGCAGGGTGACGATCCGGAAGTGGTCGGGGCGTGGCCAATTGAAGCCGGTGCCCTGGACGATGTGCAGCTTCTCCTGCAGCAGCAGGTCGAGCACGAACTTCTCGTCGTCGTGGATGCGGTACATGTCCAGGTCGATGCGCGGGAAGGCATACAGCGCGCCCTTCGGTTTCACGCAGGACACACCGGGGATGGCGTTGAGGGCTTCCCAGGCGCGGTCGCGCTGCTCACGCAGCCGCCCGCCGGGCAGGGTGAGGTCGTAGATGCTCTGATGCCCACCCAGGGCGGCCTGGATCGCCTGCTGCGCGGGCACATTCGCGCACAGCCGCAGACCGGCCAGCATGGTCAGGCCCTCGAGGTAGCTCGCGGCGTGCTGGGTGGGGCCCGACACCACCAGCCAGCCCGAGCGCAGTCCGGCGGCCCGGTAGTTCTTCGACAGACCGGAGAAGGTCAGGCACAGCAGATCGGGCGCGAGCGAGGCGACGGCGGTGTGCTCGAGGTCGTCGTAGTAGATCTTGTCGTAGATCTCGTCGGCGAAGACGACCAGATTGTGCCTGCGGGCGATCTCGAGGATCTCGCGCAGCACCTCCGGCGGATACACCGCGCCGGTGGGGTTGTTCGGGTTGATCAGCACGATGGCGCGGGTGCGGTCGGTGATCTTGGCCTTGATGTCGGCCAGGTCGGGGTACCAGTCGGCACCCTCGTCACACAGGTAGTGCACCGGCGTGCCGCCGTTGAGGGCGGTCGCGGCGGTCCACAGCGGGAAGTCCGGGGCGGGGACGAGGACCTCGTCGCCGTTCTCGAGCAGCGCGGTCATCGCCATCATGATCAGCTCGGAGACACCGTTGCCGAGGAAGACCTCCTCGACGCTCACGTCGTCGACGCCGAGTGTCTGGTAGTACTGCACCACCGCGCGCCGGGCCGAGAGCAGGCCCTTCGACGAGCTGTACCCGGTGGAGGTGGGCAGCGTTCGGACCATGTCCTGCAACAGATCCGGGGGCGCGTCGAAGCCGAAGATCAACGGGTTGCCGGTGTTGAGCTTGACGACGTGATGGCCCTCGGCCTCGAGCCGGGCCGCCTCCTCCGCGACCGGGCCGCGGATCTCGTACGACACTCCCGACAGCTTGCTGGACTGCTTGACCTGCATGAACATCCCTCCGAAGTGTGGTTGCCGCACACACTACTTGGTATTTCCAAGATTTCACTTGGTTTTTCCAAGTCTATGGTTAGAGTAGGACACGTGCCACGCCGAAGCTACGACCACTACTGCGCGGTCAGCCGCGCGCTCGACCTCGTCGGGGACCGGTGGACCCTGCTCGTGGTCCGCGAACTGTGCGCGGGCCCGCGCCGCTACAGCGACCTGTTCGCCGACCTGCCCGGGATCAGCACCGACATGCTCGCCACCCGGCTCAAGGATCTCGAGCGCGAGGGCATGATCACCCACCACCGCAACGGCATGCGCTCCAGCTACGAGCTGACCGACGCGGGCCTGGCCCTGCGCCCGGTGCTCGACGCGCTGTCGGTGTGGGGCACACCCCGCCTCGGCGACCGCAAGCCGACCGACGCGGTGCGCGCGCACTGGCTGGCACTGCCGCTGGGCCACGCGGTCGCCCAGATCGTCCCGGCGGGCACCGTGACGGTCCACATCGGCGACACCGTGCTGCACTACGTGATCACCGCCGACGGCGTCACCCACCACGACGGACCAGCCCCGGCACCGGACCGGGAACTGCGGCTCGAGCTGGCCGAGGCCACCGAGATCGCCACCGGCGCCCGGTCACTGACCGCCTGACCGGATCAGCGGGAAATCCGTGACCGCACCACCGAACCGCCGGTGACGCCTCGGCCGGATCTCGGTGCTGATGACGGTGGCCGGATCGCGTGATCGTCGTACCGGCAGCTCGGTTCGCCGGCGCTCGCCCGGACCGGCCCGGGCAGGGAGCCGTTCCGGGCGGGTGTCAGCGGGCGGCGACGGCCGGGGCCGTGCAGGTGCCGATGAGGGCGGTGTCGTGGGTGGCGGCGCGGAAGCGGGGGTGGTCGAGGATGTCGTGCAGGAACTCGGTGGTGGTGGCGACGCCCGCGCCGGTGATGGTGGTCTCGGCCAGCGCGCGGCGCATGCGGGCGATGGCGGCCGGGCGGTCGGGCGCCCAGACGACGACCTTGGCGAGCAGCGAATCGTAGTGCGGGGGAATCGCGTAGCCCGTCCTCACATGGGTGTCGACGCGCACGAACGGACCACCGGGCAGCGCGCACTCGACGAGAGTGCCTGCGGCCGGGGCGAATTCGCGCTGGGGATCCTCGGCGTTGATCCGGCACTCGATCGACACCCCGCGCGAGCGGAGATCGGCGGGCAGGGACAGCGGTTCGCCCGCCGCGATCCGCAGCTGTGCGGCGACCAGGTCGACGCCGGTGACCATCTCGGTGACCGGGTGCTCGACCTGCAACCGGCAGTTGACCTCCATGAAGTAGAACTGCCCGTCGGGACCGAGCAGGAACTCCACGGTGCCCGCGCCGACGTACCCGGCCGCCGCGCAGCCGCGCACGGCCGCCGCGCCGATCCGGTCAGCGAGTTCGGCGGACAGGCCGGGAGCGGGCGATTCCTCGACGAGTTTCTGGTGTCTGCGCTGTAGCGAGCAGTCGCGCAGGCCCAGGTGCACCACCGTGCCGTGGGTGTCGGCGAGGATCTGGACCTCGACGTGCCTGGCCGATTCCAGGTAGCGCTCCAGGTAGAGCCTGCCGTCGCCGAAGACCGCGGCGGCCGAGGCCCGGGTGTGCTGCCAGGCGGCCCCGAAGTCGTCGCCGTCGCGGACCACCCGCATCCCGCGGCCACCGCCGCCGGCGACGGCCTTGATGATCACCGGGTAGCCGATCTGCTCGGCCAGCGCTCGGGCGGCCTCGGCGTCGTCGATCGGGTCGCGGCTGCCGGGCAGCAGCGGCAGCCCCGCGTCGGCCATCAGCGCCCTGGCCGTGGACTTGTCGCCCAGCCGCGCCATGACGGCGGCGGGCGCGCCGACGAACACGAACCCCTCCGCCTCGCACACCTCGGCGAAATCCGGGTCCTCGGAGAGGAAGCCGTAGCCGGGGTGGATGGCGTCGGCGCCGGTGGTGCGGGCGGCCTCGATGATCGCCGGGATCGACAGGTAGCTGCGCTTGGCCGGGGCGGGCCCGATCTGCACGCGTTCGTCGGCCAGCCGGACCGCCGCCGAGTCCCGGTCGGCGGCCGAGTGCACCGCGACGGTCGCGATGCCGAGTTCCCGGCAGGTGCGGATCACCCGCACCGCGATCTCGCCGCGGTTGGCGATCAGCACCTTACGGAGGGGGCGGGTCACCGCAGCGCCTCGAACACGATCAGCGGCTGGCCGTGCTCCACGGCGTCGCCGTTGTCGACGAGCAGTTCGGCGACGACGCCCTCCGTGGTCGCGGTGACCGGGATCATCAGCTTCATCGCCTCGATGATGCCGACCTGCTGACCCGCCCGGACGGGGTCACCGACCGAGACGAACGGCGCGGCACCGGGTTCCGGCGACCGATAGAACACCCCGACGGTCTCGGCGGTCAGGGCGAAGGTGTTCGCGCCGGTCGCGGCGGACTCGACCGGCGCGGGCGGGGTGACGAGCGCGAGATGCCCCGTGGTCTCGGGGACGACGGCGGGAGCCGAGACGGGCCGGTCGTCCCAGGTGACCCGCAACGAGACCGGGCCGTTGGCGACGGTCACCGAGCTCGGGTCGGCGGCGGTGGCGCGCACCTGCAGCGCGTGGCGGGTCAGGACGGCGAGGCTGTGGTCGGCGTCGGTGGCGCTCACCGCCCGCTGGACGGATTCGCTGAGGGCGGGCTCGGTCATCGGTTCTCCTGAATCTCGGTGCGGGCGAGTCGAATCGGTGGTCCGGTCCGGCAAGCGCAGGACCTGACCGAGGGCCGTCAAGGGACGGAGGCGGAACGGGCGGATCGTGGCCGTCATCGGGTCGCCGCGGCCTCGGGACGCGCCAGGCCGTAGGCCCGGAATCGGCGGTGGCGCTGGGCCAGCAGCTCGGCGGTCGGCCAGGCGCGCAGTTCGTGCACGGCCTGGCGCACGGCGCGCCGCAGCAGCGCGGCCGCGCCGACGGGATCGCGATCGGCCCCGCCCGCCGGCTCGGGAACGACCGCGTCGGCGATGCCCAATTCGAGCAGGGCGGCCGCTTCGACGCGCAGGGCGGCGGCCGCGCGCGGCGCGGCGGCCGGGTCCTTCCAGAGGATGGCGGCGCAGCCTTCCGGGCTGATCACCGAGTAGACCGCGTTCTCGCACACCAGCACCCGGTCGGCCAGCGCGAGCGCGAGCGCTCCCCCGCTGCCGCCTTCGCCGGTGATCACGGTGACCACCGGAACGGGCAGTCCGGCCAGCAGTTTCAGCGACTCGGCGATGGCCACGGCCTGACCCTGCTCCTCGGCCTCGATGCCGGGGTAGGCGCCCGCGGTGTCGACCAGCGCGACGACCGGGCGACCGAGCTTGGCGGCCAGCCGCATCACCCGGGCGGCCTTGCGGTAGCCCGCCGGGGTCGGCATGCCGTAGTTGCGTTCGGTCAGTTCGGCGCCGGTGTGGCCCTTCTGGGTCCCGACCACCACGACCGGCAGGCCGTCGAGACGGGCCAGGCCCGCGATCATGGCCGGGCAGTCGGCCGACATCCGGTCGCCGTGCAGCTCGACGAAATCGTCGAAGGCGGCAGCCAGGTAGTCCAGGGTGGTCGGCCTGCCGAGCTGGCGGGCCGCGCGCACGCAGTCCCAGGATCCGCGGGCGGCGAGCACGGCCGGGTCGGTGATGACGGCGTCGGTGTCGGCGGGCTCGGTGCGGCGCGACGGGCGAGTGGTCATCGCGACCAACCGCGACAGCCGGGCGCGCAGTGCCGAACGATGGCAGATCATGTCGACGATGCCGTGGTCGAGCAGGAACTCGGCGGTCTGGAAGCCGGCGGGCAGGATCTGGCCGATGGTCTGCTGGATCACTCGTGGGCCCGCGAAGCCGAGACGCGCGCCGGGTTCGGCGATGATGATGTCGGTGGCGGTGGCGAAGGAGGCGGCCACACCGCCGTAGGTCGGGTCGGTGATGATCGAGACGGTCAGCACGCCCGCGTCGTCGAGACGGCGCAGCGCGCGGCTGGTCTTGGCCATCTGCATGAGCGCGAGAATGCCCTCCTGCATGCGCGCGCCACCGGAGGCGGTGACGATCACCAGGGGCGCGCGGTCGGCCAGCGCCGCCTCGGCGGCGGCGGTGACCGCCTCGCCCACCGCGCTGCCGAGACTGCCGCCGAGGAAGCGGAAGTCCATGACCGCCAGCACGATCGGCGTGCCGTCGAGGGTGCCGCGCACGCAGCGGATCGCCTCGGGCAGCCCGGTCGCCCGGCGCGCCTGCTCGGCCCGCTCGGGGTACGGGCGGGTGTCGACGAATCCCAGCGGATCGGTGACGGTGGCCGCGGTGACGATCGGCCGGGCCGAATCCTCGTCCAGCAGTTGGTCGATGCGCTGATCGGCGGTGAGCATGCCGTGGTCGTCGCATTCGGGGCAGACCCGGTCGGCCCGGTCGTAGCGTTTGACGTAGATCACCGTCCCGCAGGCCGGGCACAGCATCCAGGCGGTGCCGGTGGTGGCGGTTCCGGTCTCGACGATGGTCATCGGTCCTCCAGCGGGCGTGGGACGTAACGGGCACTGGCCGCGGGCAGCCGGACACCCGCTGTCCGCAGCTGGGCGACGCGGGTCAGGTAGGCGGCGCCGAACAGCAGCTGTCCCGCGATGTCGGCGACGGCGCGGTTCTCCGGCGCGGCCAGGTAGGTGCCCGCCGCCCAGGTGTTGAAGGCGCCCATCGCGGGCCCGCACCAGATCTGGTAGTCGGCGACCCGGTCGGCCTCGCCGCGGATGCTCCAGCCCGAGGACAGGCCGAGGTACCAGCGGAACACCAGCGCCATCTTCGCCTTCGGGTCCTGTTCGGCGCCGGCGAGCTGGGCCGGGTCGCGTTCGGTGAAGTACCGCACGCACTCCTGCCACACCTCGTCGAGCGGCCTGCGGAACAGGCTGGACTCGAGCTCGGCGCGCAGCGTCGCGGGCAGAGCGTCGAGACCGTCGTAGGCGCGGTAGGCGTCGTAGAGCCGCTGGGCTCGGGCGGCGAACATGGTGCCGCGCCGCAGCACCTGGACCTGCACGCCGAGTTCGAACATGTCCGAGGACGGCGACATGGCGCAGTCGGCGAATTCGGCCCTGGCCAGCAAGGTCTTGGTAGCGCCGCATTGCGCCGCCTCGACGGCCGACTGGTTGACCGACCCCGTCACCACATAGGCCGCGCCGAGCCCGAAGGCGGCCGCGACGGCATCGGGGGTGCCGATACCGCCCGCGGCACCGATGCGCACCCGGTCGGCCCCGGTCACGGTGGCGGCCAGGCGATCCCGGGCCGCGATCAGTTCGGGCAGCAGGACCGTGAGCGGTCGGCGGTCGGTGTGGCCGCCGGAATCGGCCTCGGCGGTGATGTCGTCGGCCATCGGCACCCGCTCGGCGAGGCGGGCCTGCTCGGCGGTGATCCGGCCCGCCGCGACGAGCTCGCTCAACAGCCGCGCGGGCGCGGGCCGCAGGAACAGCTCGGCCACCTCGACCCGGGACACCTTGGCGATCACCCGATGCCCGATCGCGATGCCGCCCTGCCGGTCCACCGTGAGGCCGGCGGCCCGGTACCGCACGACCTCGGCGGTGAGATCCATGAAGGCCGAGGCCTCCACGCAGCGCACGTCGTGGCGCAGGCAGGCCTCGACGATGGCGCGTTCCAGCGCGGGCTCGCTGGGACTGTGGATGAGGTTGCAGGCGAACGGCTGTCCGCCCAGCTCCCGGGCCAGCTCGCCCAGCGCCGCGTCGACCGCGGCGGGCGGGACTCCGGCCGCGCCGTAGGCGGCCAGATAGCCGTTGCGCGCCATGGCTTTCACCAGGGCGGGTGAGGCGATGCCATTGGCCATGGCGCCCGCGGCATACGCCGCCCTGACCCCGTGCGCGGCGCGGAACGCGCTGTCGCCGAGCCGTTGCGGCGGCAGCGGCCCGACGGCGGCGAGCACCTGGGCTCCGGCCGCCACGGCCTGGTCGGCGGTGGCGCCGACCCCGTCCGCGGTGCGGACGATCCAGACGGGGGCGTCCAGATCGAGCAGCAGCGCGGTGATCTCCTCGGCGGTGTTCGCCACCGCGGTGCGCATCGTGGTCATCACGCCCTCCGATCGACGAGTTCGACGGCCAGATCGGTGACTTCGTAGATCCGCAGGCCCGGCTTCCACAGCGAACCGTCCACCACCGCCGTCACCCCGTGCGGACCACGGCGCAGTTCCTTGATGTGCGCCTCGAGTTCGACGGTGCCGTCGGTGGGCAGGAACTGGCCGCGATAGCGCCAGCTGAACGGGATGTCGGCGGGGATACGGAACACCGGATCGGCCATGCCCGCGGCGTGGCCGGCGTCGACGAGCCATTCCTGCACGGCGTGGATCACCGATTCCACGCCGAGCGAACCGGGGATGACCGGGTCGAGGTGGAAGTGGCGGGCGAAGAACCAGTCGTCGGGGTCGATGGCGCGCAGCGAATGCAGGTATCCCGCACCGTGTTCGCCGCCGCCGTCGACCACGTCGATCCGGTCGATCAGGGCCAGCGTGCCGCGCGAGCACAGCGGTGCGGACGGATCGGCGCGGCGGCCGGCCACGTCGATCGTCCTGACCTGGGCCCGCGGGTGCTCGGCCAGCCAGGACGGGGCGGGACGGCCCGCGTCCAGGCCGGTCTGGTTCGCCAGCGCCTCGTCGCTGAAGTACCCGAACATGGTCTCGCCGGTGTAGAACGGCTCACCGTCGACGCTGAGCGTGTAGTCGAAGGTCTGCAGCGAGGACCCGGGCAGGATCGTCGTCGACAGCATCCGCGAGGACTGCTCGATCGTGCGGTCGCGCAGGTCGACCTGGCGCAGTACGGTGGCCGTGCCGCCGAGATTGCGCAGGCTCAGAGTGACGCCCGGCTGGGTCAGCGTCGGCCCGGCGTAGTAACCCATGAGCAGCGCGGCCTGCAGCGAGGTCTCCATGTACACGAAGTGCGGCATGGAGTCGTTGGCCGTGTCGGCGTAGTACCAGGAGTCGGCGGGCGAGTCGTACTCGGTGGTGTAGGACGCGGCGTCGAGCGTGCCTCGGGCACCGTCGAAGTCGCGGACCCGGTCGACCAGGAGCAGGCCGCCGGTGGGCAGGCGGGTCGCACGCACACCGGTGTACTCCGCGAACTCCGGGCCCATCGCGATCGCCTGATCACCGCGGGCCAGGTGCGTCATGTGGAACTCGTTGAGCAGCAGGCCCGGCACGGCCCGGCCCGGGCCGACGTCGGCGCCGGAGGGTTCGGCGACGGTGACCTGGACCGCCACGCTCGCCTCGCCACCGCTGACACTCGCGGTGGCCGCGACGTGCGGGCGGGGCACGAGATCCAGGCCGGTGACGACGAGTTCGAGCGTCCCGCGGGCCGCGCCGGACACCGCCGGGGTGGCACCGGTCAGTGTGCTGCCCGACAGACACAGGTGCATACCGGTGAACAGAGCGAACACCTCGGCGGCCTGACGCGCGGCCGCGCCGAACGCGCCGTCGTAGTGGGCGACCACGCGACCGTCGCCGGTTCCGCCGTAGAGCTCGATCGAGGCGATCTCGGTGAGCGCCAGCGGTTCCCCGGCAGCGAGCCGTGCGGCCACCGCGACACCGTCGCGCTGATGGCCGGGTCCGAACACCTCGGTGATCGCACCCTGGGCCAGTGATTCCAGGGCCGCGCGGTCGAGCTGGGTGCGCCCGGTACGCGCCAGCGGCTTGAACGCGCCTTCCCTGGCTACCGGAGAGGTTGCCGAACCGGCCTCGCCGGCCACGGCTCCCCCGGTGCCCGGCTGCGGCACCGGACCAGCCGCCGCGCTGCGGAGGCCGATCGCCCCCGACTCGCCACCGTCGGTCCGGCCCGCCCCAGCGGCCTGGCCTGTGCCTGTGAGCTGGGCCGTGCCGGCTGAGCCGGCCGGTGCGCCGGACCCCGCTCGGTGGCCGAGGGACGTCGCGGCAGCCTGTGCGGTGACGGCCGACTCCGCCCCGCCGACGGCTCGGTCGGCGGCCGGCGCGGCGCCGGTCGCCCGCTGCCACAGGGCCCGCTGGAGCGCGACCTGCGCGCCGAGGGCCGCGCGGTGGGCGGCGACGAGGCCGGTGCGCAGCTCGCCGATCGGGCCGAGGGCCGAATCGGGCACCGGCGCACCGGAGTACCGCGCGCTCTCGGCGGTGGGCGCAGGCGACATTGCCCGCGCGGTGGACGTGGTGGTCGGCTGGGCCCGCGGCGCGGGCGGTGCGTCGACCGCACCGACCGGGTCGAAGGCGACGCCGTCGAAATCGAGGACTGTCATCGGGTCCACTCCCTCACCGAGGTCTGGAACTTCTCCGTCAGATCGGGCGTCGTGAGGACCGTGACGTCCGAGAACCGCTGCAGCACTGTGCCGTCGGTGGCCAGCGCGGTCGCGTCGATGCGGGCTTCGAGCCGCCCGGCGCGCGGGTTGTCGACCACCAGGACGAACGGTTCGGTGGTCGGCAGCGGGTGGTGGTAGTCGATCCGGCCGACACCCAGCGGCAGGCAGGCCGCGCCGAGCAGGCGGTGGCCGAGGACCGGCGGTCCCTGCAGGATCAGGTCGGCGGCGACGGGATCGTGCAGGCGGCCCGCGTAGGCGCCGTCGGCGACCGGGCCGGTGGGCAGGAAGCACTCCAGCACGATCGCGCTGTCGCTCTCGGAGCGGATGCCGCGCAGCCCCTGGAGCGCGGGGGCGTGGAACTGGACGGCATCGGTGTAGATCCGTCCGGCGTCGACGCCAGGACCGGCCACGATCGGCTGGGTGCCCGCCGTCTCCGGCCCCGCCGCCAGCAGCAGGGTCGCCCGGAAGTGGGCGGCCTTGTCACCGAAGACGGTGGCGCGCACCGCGGTGCGGCCGTCGACATCGGCCACCGGTTCGAGCTCGATCTCCAGCGCGGTGACCGGATGATCGAACACGAGCCCCTTGAGCACCTGGTAGTCGCGGACTCCGATCACGGTGCGGCCCGGCCGGGTTCGCTCCGCGAGGTTGATCATCGCGCCGAGCCCGAAGGTCGCGGGCAACACGATGTGCTCGCCGATCCGGTGCGCGGCGATCACGGGTTCGTCGACCAGATCGGTGACGTCGCGGCGGGCCCGCACCGGCGTCGCCGGGCGTTCGCCCGTCGACAGCGCGGTAGCCGCCCCGACCAGCAGGACCGGTTCGGGCCTGCGCGCCGTGGTGAACTGCGTGGTGAACGCGGCGGCACCGGCGGCGGGTGCGAGCAGCGGGATGCCGCGGCTGCGGAAGTGCTCGCGCAGGTCGTCGGTCACCATGCCGCCGTCCCAGGCGCCCCAGTCCAGCGCGGTGACGCGGTGGCCGGGATGCCTGCGCCGCCAGCTCACCGCGAAGCGGCACAGCGCCTCGTTCGCGGCGGCGTAGTCGGCCTGCCCGGTATTGCCGAACAGCCCGGCCACCGAGGTGAACAACACCAGATCCTTCGGCTCCCCCACCGCGGCCAGCACGGCGGCGAGACCACCGATCTTCGGACGCAGCACCCGCCCGATCGAGTCCGCCGTCTTGTCCGGGATCAGCGAGTCGGCCAGCACACCGGCGCCGTGCACGACACCGGTGACGGTGTCGCGCCACGGCGCGATCGCCGCGGCGAGGGCGGCCGCGTCGGTGGCGTCGACGGCCAGGTAGTCGGCGCGGTCGCCGAGCGTGGCCAGGGTGGCGCGGATTTCGCGGATCGCGCGGATCTCCCCGCACGCCCGGTCGATGTCCTTGGGCTTGACCCCGGTGCCCGCCAGGGCCCGCACGGCGGCCGGCTTGAGGTCACCGTCGGCGACCCCCACCGCCCAGGTGGGCTCGTCGGTGAGCTGGGTCCGGCCGAGCAGGACGAAGCGCGCGGCGCTGTGCGCGGCGAGGGCGAGCACACAGGTGGCGGTGACGCCGCGCGCGCCACCGGTCACCAGCAGGACGTCGTCGGCGGTCAGCACCGACGGATCGAGTTCTGCTGCGGCACTGATGATCTCGGTGGTGAGGGCGGGCTTGTGCCCGCTCGGCACCGGCGTGCGGCGGCGGCCGGAGCCGTCGACGCCGACCTCGACGGTGTCGATCGCCGCGTCGCACAGTTCCTCGAGCACGATCTGGGCCACCCGCCCCGGCGTCGCCGCGGGGGCGATGTCGAGGGCCCGGCAGAACAAGGCCGGTTCCTCCGCGGCCAGGGTCTTCACCAGACCGCCCAGCCCGCCGAGCAGCGCCGGCACCGGCTCGGCGTCACCGAGCAGACCCAGGTGCCCGTCGAGCCGGGTGACGGTGACAAAGCCCGCCCGGGCGCTCGCGCCGCGCAACGCGGGCAGCACCCGGCCGCCGACCAGGATCGCCTCGGTGAGGACGCGTTCGGCCTGCTCCCATTCCGACGCGACACCGGCCACGACCACGCAGACGTCCGCCGGTCCGGTCACGGCGTCGGCCGCGCCGACCCGCTGCACGCTCCAGCTGCGTTCGCGCAGTGCCTCTTCGATCGCCTCGCCGTCGGTCTCGGCGGATTCGTCCAGGCAGACCACCAGTGCGCGACCCGCCGGGCGATACGGATCGACCGCGAGATCGACCGGCGCCAGCTCGACGAGTTCGACGACGTGCCGCGGCGTTTCGGCCGCGGCCTCAGCTTTTGGGTGGACATCACCCCCGGCCAGCTCGGCCACGATCTGATCCAGCGACCGCAGGGTGCCGAGTTGCTCGGGTCCGAGGCTGGGCAGATTCGGAAACCGTTCCTGCAGAGCGCCGATCACCTGGACCCGCTTGATCGAGTCCACGCCCAGATCCGCTTCCAGATCCATGGTCGGGTCGACCATCTCGACCGGGTAGCCGGTTTTGTCGGCGACGACTTCCCGCAGCGCCTGCCGCAGGGTGTCGGCGCTGGTGGCGTCGTCGGCCGGGGCGGCCTCGCTGGTCACGGGGACGTCGGGCGCGGCGGAAGTGGCGTCCGCGCCGGCCAGCAGATCCGCGATCTGGTCCAGAGTGCGCAGGGTGCCCAGTTGCTCGGGGCCGAGGCTGGGTAGCGACGGGAAGCGTTCCTGGAGTGCGCCGATGACCTGGACGCGCTTGATCGAGTCGACGCCGAGGTCGGCTTCCAGATCCATGGTCGGGTCGACCATCTCGACCGGGTAGCCGGTCTTGTCGGCCACGACCTCGCGCAGTGCCGCGCGGACGGCGTCACCGGTGACCGCACCAGCCGAAGCCGCGGGCTGCGGGGCGACGGCGGCCGGAGCGGCCTGCGCGGCAACCGGCGGTGTGGCGACCGCAGGAGCGGCCTGCGGCGCGATGGCAGTCGGAACCGCGTGGGCGACCGACCCGTTCGTGGCGGGTACGGGCTGGGCGGCGTGCCCGTTGGTCGGCGCGGGAGCCTGGGCGGCGATCGCGGGTACGGCGGGCGCGGCGGTGATCGCCCGCGGCGCGGGCCGGGCGGCGGCGACGGTGCGGGTCCCCGAGATCGGCGCACCGCCCTCGAGCTCGGCCAGCTGGGCGAGCACATCACTGGCCCGCGAGTGGCTTTCGCTGATCGCGATGCCGTGGTCCTTCACCGCTTCGATGGCGCGCAGGGTGTTCTCGTCGAGCGTGCCGTTGCTCAGCGCGCCCGCCAGGCCGCGGGCCAGGTCGAGCTGTCCGTCCAGGTACTGCCGGTGCGTGTCGAGGTGCTGCACCAGGGCGGTGTCGAGCGAGTCGGTCGTCCGGTACTCGGACGGGCCGGGGGCGGGGATGGTCACGAGCTGTTCCTCCACGATCGGTGGCACCACAGGCTGGTGCGGGGATGCGGGCACCTCGATGTGCACGCGGTAGCCGTCGGACAGGGCCGCGGCGTAGGCGTCCCGGCGGCTGTCGGGCACGTATTCCGGGGCCGACAGGGTCACGGTCATCCGGTTGCCCGCGGGGGCGGGCCGCGCGTCGTCGCCGGCGGCGTAGCGGTTGATGCCGGCGATCTCGACGCCGAGGACGGCCAGGCGCACCGCGGCGCGCTTGAGGGCGACGTCGCCGTTGCCGATGGGACCGGTGTCGGTGGCGAAGGCGATCACGTCGTCGCCGAGAGTGCGGCGCACCAGCGAGGTGAGGACCTGCTTGGGACCGCATTCGACGAAGACGGTGCATCCGTCGGCGTGCATGGCGCGCAGCGCGTCGACGAACTCGACCGGCTGGCTGAGCTGGGCGGTGAGCGTCGCCCGGTTGGCGGCCACGTCGGCACCGTAGGACGCGCCCGCGGTGTCGGCGTAGACCGGCGCGTCCGGCTCGGTGATGTCGACCTCGGCCACGGCGGCACCGAATTCGGTGACAGCGTGCGCGACGTAGGGCGTGTGGAAGGCCGCCGCCACCGGCAGATCCCGGGTGGCCCAGCCCTTCTCGGCACTGCGCGCGGTGAAGGCGGCGATGCCCGCTCCGCCGCCGCCGACCACGATCTGATCGGGGGCGTTGTGGTTGCAGATCCACACGTCGTCGAGCTCGGCCAGGACCGCGGCGACGTCCTCGCGCGGTGCGTTGACGGCCACCATCGTGCCCGCCTCGGCGTCGTCGGCGACGGTCATCGCCTCGCCGCGGGCCCGGGCCAGGGCGAAGAAGTCCGCGGTGCTCAGCGCGCCCGAGGCCCACAGCGCGGTCAGTTCGCCGAAGCTGTGGCCGAGGTACCCGTGGGCACGCAGACCGAACTCGGTCAGCACCCGGAACTGGCCCGCGGCGAGCGCGCCGATCGCCGGCTGCGCGAACGCGGTACGGCGCAGGGCGGATTCCTGGTCCGCCCGGTCCTGTTCGGTGAACGCGGGCGGCGGGAAGACCACCGCGCCCATCCGCTGCGCGGCACCGGTGAACGCGGCGTTGGCAGCGTCGAAGGCCGCGCCGACGGGCGGGTTGTTGAGCGCGGTGTCCAGGCCCATGTCCACGTACTGGCTGCCCTGGCCTGCGAACAGCACGCCGACCTTCGGGGCGGGTAGCGCCGCGGCGCGGAAGTAGACGCCCTCGGGGTGGTCCCAGTGCGCCGCTTCGGGATTGCGCACCATCTCGTCGACGGCCAGCGCGCGCAGATCGGCGGCGGTGTCGGCGTCGACGGAGACGAAACCGATCCGGGCGTGGTCGGCGGGAATGTCGCCGCCGTCGGTGCCCGGAGTGCTGCGCACCACGTCGATCAGGCCGGCCACGTCCGGCGCGTGCCACAGGTGCGCGCGGGGGACGCGGTGCAGCACCGGGCCGCGCTCGCCGTCGGCCTCCTCGAGCACGAGGTGGAAGTTGGTGCCGCCGAAGCCCATCGCCGAGGCGGCGGCCCGGCGCACCGGGCGCTGCGGGTCGCGCACCCACGGCCGGGTCCTGGTGTTGACGTAGAACGGGGTCCGGGTGGCGTCGACCTCGTTGTTGGGCGCGTCGACGTTGATCGTCGAGGGCAGGATCTTCTGGTGCAGGGCGAGGGCCAGCTTCATCACGCCCGCGGTGCCCGCGGCGCCCTTGGTGTGCCCGATCTGCGACTTCACACTGCCCAGCGCGGCGAACCCGGTCTCCGAACTCGCGTCGGCGAGCAGGCCTTTCAGCGCGGTCAGCTCGGTCTTGTCGCCGACGGCGGTACCGGTGGCGTGCGCCTCGATCAGCTCCACGTCGGCGGGCGAGCATTCGGCGTCGGCGTAGGCGCGCTCCAGCGCCACCCGCTGGCCGGCGGCGACCGGGGCGTAGATGCTCTTGGCGCGACCGTCGCTGGAGGACCCGAGACCGCGGATCACCGCGTAGATCCGGTTGCCGTCGCGGCGGGCGTCGGCGAGCCTGCGCAGCGCCAGCATGGTGATGCCCTCGCCGAGCAGGGTGCCGTCGGCCTCGGCGGAGAACGGGCTGATCCGGCCGGTCGGCGACAACGCGCCGACCTTGCTGAAGCACAGATAGATGAAGATCGAGTTCTCGGTGTCGACGCCACCGGTGATCATCATGTCGGCGCGACCGTCCTGCAGTTCGGCGATCGCGGTGCGGATCGCGGCCAGCGAGGCCGCGCACGCCGCGTCGACGGTGCAGTTGATGCCGCCGAGGCCGAGCCGGTTGGCGACCCGGCCCGCCACCACATTGGCGAGCAGGCCCGGAAAGGAGTTCTCCTCCCACGGCGCGAACGCGGCCACGAACCGGCGCGAGATCTCCGCGACGTCGCTGTCGGACAGGCCGACCGAGCGGGCCGCCTCCTCGAGCACCGGGGTCGACAGGCGCGCGGCCAGCGGGTGCATCAGCGGCACCGGGCCGGTGGTGCCCAGCACCACGCCGGTGCGGGCCGGGTCGTACCACGACGAACCGGTCGCGCCCGCGTCGAGCAGCAGATCCCGCGCGACCCCCAGGCTCAGGGTCTGCATGGTGCTGGTGACCTCGAGCTGGTTCGGCGGCATGCCGAACTCCAGCGGGTCGAACTCGACGTCGGGCAGGAAAGCGCCACGACGCGAATAGGTCTTGTCCGGCGCCGAGCGGTCGGCGTCGTAGTAGTCGTCCAGGCTCCAGCGCGACGCGGGCACCTCGGAGGTGCAGTCGACGCCGTCGATGATGTTCTGCCAGTACTCGCGGTGGGTGTGTGCCTTGGGCAGCAGACCCGACATCCCGACGATGGCGATCGGGTCGCGGGCCAGACGTCGTTCGTCCGTCACGTAATTTCCTCTCGAAAACGGGCAGTCGCGAAACTCAAGCGGCGACAGTGGTGGCGGTGGTCGACGAGATCAGTTCGGCCGCGGTGGCGGCGAAGAGGCGGTGACCCGCCGGACTGGGGTGCAGACCGTCGGCGGTCCACACCTCCGGCCGGGCCCAGTCGGGGTGCGCCGCGATGTCGAGCAGCAGGGTGCCCGTGTCGGCGGTGACACGGGCCAGCACCTCGTTGGCGACGGCGAAACGCTCACGCAGCAGGGCGCGGAAGCCGTCGGGGACGGGCAGCCGGGCGGGGATGTCGGGGTAGGTCGCCGTGAACACGGTGGCCCTGCCCGCCCGCAGGGTGGTGAAGATGGTGTGCAGATTGTCGGCGAACCGGTCCTCGTCGTAGGCGCTGACCAGGTCGTTCACACCGACGACCACACCGTAGAGGCCGGCCCGGGCGCTCGTCGCCGCCGCGAGCTGACCCGCGACGACATCACCGGTGGTGGCGCCGTGGGTGCCGAAGTTGCGAATCGTGGCGGGGCGCAGGCCGAGCTGGCCGCCCAGCCGCGACACCCAGCCCCGGTAGCCGCCCGCCGCGGCCGGGTCGCCCCGGCCTTCCACGAAGCTGTCGCCGAGCGCCGTCAGGCCGGCCGCGATCACGCCGCCACCTCCCGCGGCAGCGACGGGTGCCCTGCCTGGTGCCGCCGCGCTACCACCGCCGGGCGCTGACCGTTCATGCCGAGACTCCGGTGTTGACCACGTGCCGGTCGGCGACGGGGAAGTTCACCTCTTCGTAGAGCGCGGCCAGCTCCTGCTCGCCGAAGAACTTGTCCGGCGGGTACAGCCCGGCGATCAGACCGAAGAACTTCTTCGAGTAGTGCGGGCTCAGGCTCGCGGCGCGGAACACCGAGTCGTAGTACGGCGTCAGGGTGAGGTCGGAGATCGACTGGGTCAGCTCGTAGGTGCTGGCGCTCTGGGCGTCGCGCTCGCGCTGGTACTCCGGCATGGTCTCTTCGAACGGCCGCGCGCCCGAGAGGCTTTCGTGCACCAGGTCGGCCAGCAGCTGGCTGTACTTGAAGGCATCGGTGATGCCCCAGCCGGTGAACGGATCCTTGTGGTAGCCGGCGTCGCCGACCAGGGCCCAGCCGGGGCCGAAGGACTGGCGACGGTAGTTGTCCGGGTAGAGCATCGGCCGGAACGGCTCGACGCGCTTGCCGGTATCACGCAGGCGCGCACCGATCTCCGGGTCGACCTGGTCGACGATCTCCTGCAGGCCCGCGTCGGGATCGGTGCGGAAGTCGCGGAAGCGGTCGCGCTTGCGCATCACCGCGACCAGGGCCAGGCCGTCGTTGGTCGGCCAGGACGCGAACTGCTGCTCGCCGAAGCCGGTGCGGTGGTGCATGCCCCAGTCGACGCCCTCGTAGTAGGAGTAGTAGACGAAGCAGGCGGCGGGCGAGCCCTCGTAGGTGGCCGCGCCGACCTCCTTGGCGACGATCGAGTTCGCGCCGTCGGCACCGACGACCAGCCTGGCCCGGAACTCCTGCTCGGGGCCCTCGCCGACGCGGCCGCGGATACCGGCGACCCGGTCGCCGTCGCGCAGCAGGCCGGTGACGGTGAAGCCCTCGATCAGCTCGGCGCCGGACTCCCCCGCCGCGTCGACCAGGATCTTGTCGAGCACGGTGCGGCGCGGGCAGTACACGGCGTCGATGCCGTCGGCCGACGGATCGGCCATGCCCGGGATCTCGATGTCGGTGTAGGTGAAGTTGAGGTGGCGGATCGGCGGGCAGCCGGTGGCCACGACGGTGTCGAGCAGACCCCAGGACTTCAGAAAGCCGAGGCCGGCCTGGTGGATGTAGTGCGTGGACGGGGTGTCGCTGGGAAAGGTCGCGCGATCCACGGCGAGCACCCGGTAGCCCTGACGGGCCAGCAGCATGGCCAGGGGCGAGCCCGCGACCCGGGTTCCGACGACGATGACGTCATACATGATGTGATCACTTTCGGTGGTCGAATTCCGATTTCGAGTCTGTCGCCGATGAATTGCGGAAACCACTGCGGGCCACCGCTATTCATCGGCCGATCGGTCCCGGCTATCGTCGGCGGGACGGCTGGGGAATTTCGCGTCGCGTTACCCGCGCGACATGTACAGCTGATCGATTTCCGCGGAATAGGCGTCGGCGATCGCGGCCCTGCGCAATTTCAGCGACGAGGTGAGCAACCCGGCCTCGACGGTGAAATCGCCGTCGACGACACGGAACGCGCGAATGGATTCCGCGCGCGACACCAGGGAATTGGCGTCGTCGACGGCGGCCTGGATCTCGGTGGCCGGCTCCGCGTCGGGATGGTCGATCTGCCACTTGGCGGCGCGATCGGCGTCGAGGGTGATCAGCGCGGTCACGAACGGGCGCCCGTCACCGACGAGCATGCAGTTGCTCACCAGCGGGTGCAGCCGGACCCGGTCCTCGAGCAGGGTCGGGGCGACGTTCTTGCCCCCGGAGGTCACCAGGATCTCCTTCTTGCGCCCGGTGATTCGCAGGTGGCCGTCGTCGAGCTCGCCGATGTCGCCGGTGTGCAGCCAGCCCTGCTCGTCGACGGGCCGCTGATCGGCCGCCGCGCCCCAGTACCCGGGCGAGACGTGCGGACCGCGCACCAATACCTCGCCGTCGGCGCCGATGCCGACCTCGGTACCGGGAATCGGACGCCCGACCGTGCCGACCCGGTTGGTCTCGGGCGCGCTGACGGTGACCGCGGTGGCCGCCTCGGTGAGGCCGTAGCAGTTCAGGATCACCACGCCGACACCGGCGTAGAAGCCCGCGGTGGTGTCGTCGAGCGACGCGCCGCCGGAGATCACGTAACGCAGCTGCCCGCCGAACGCGGCCGAGACGGCGTCGTTCGTCGCGGTCGGCGCCGCGCCCTCGGCCAGCAGGGCGAGTCCGCGCTCGACCGCCGCCGCCTCCTGCTCCTCGGTGAGCAGGGCCCGGGTGTGCTTGCGGATCTTCTCCAGCGCGTAGGGAACCAGCGCCAGGAAGGTGGGGCGCAGCCGGGCCAGCGCCGGCACCAGGTCCGGGACGCCCGGCAGCAGGTGGGTGCGGCTGCCGCCGTAGAGGCAGGCGAACAGGATGGTCTGGCCGAACACGTGCGACAGCGGCAGGGCCAGCGCGGTGGTGCCGTCGAACAGCGTGCCGGTCTGGCGGGCGGTGTTCGCGGCCGTCACGTACATGTTGCGGTGGCTGATCATGCAGCCCTTGGCCAAGCCGGTGGTGCCGCTGGTGTAGACGATCATCGCCAGATCGCCGGCGCCGACCGCGGCGATCCGCGCGTCCAGCTCCGGGTGCTCGCCGTCTCGGCCGGTGGACCATGCGCCGAGTTCGTCGAACGACCACACCTCGCCGTCGGCGCCCGCCGAGGTCAGGCGGACCGCGTCGGCGGCGGTCTCGGCCGCGAAGAAGCGGCTGCCGCTGTCGCGCAGGATGTGCTCGATCTGGGCGGGTGAGGAGGTCGGGTACACCGGCACGATCACCGCGCCGATGGCGACGGCGGCACAGTCGAGCAGTGCCCATTCCAGGCTCGTGCGCCCGAGCACCGCCACGCGATCGCCCGCGGCCACCGCTCGGTCGAGCAGGGCCGAGGCGAGCGCGCGGACACGGGTGTCGAGGTCGCCGGTGGTCAGCTGGGTTCCGTCGACGGCACACAGGGAATGGCGCGCGGGGTCACGCCGTGCCGCTTCGGAAACAATCGCATACAGACTGGAGGTATCGGATGGAACGAATCCGTTCGCGGTGACAGACACTGTGTTCACGAATTGAATTCTTCACGGCGGCAACCATTCCCGTCGCCGCCGCCATCGCTGTTCCTACCGCGCGAAAGTCATGTCCTATCGACGGGTTCACGCCGACAATGCCCGGACATCATCTAGCTGTGTCGATTCGATGCATTCCAGGAACAGCGCGACGGCGGGATTGGGCTCGTCGGCACGCCACACCGCGTGCAAATCCAGGGTCGGCACCGGGTCGAACAATTTCACCGCCACCGAACTACTGCCCGCCACTCCCATTCCCATCGAAATCGCCCGCGGTAGCGAGGCGAATCCGACGAGCGGACGGACCGAGACCATGTGCGCGGTCGCGCCGGGGTCGTCGGCCGAATGCGTGACGTTGAGCGAGATCCTGGTCTCGGCGGCCGAGCGCAGGATCGTGTCGTACATCGCGGGACACTGCTCGCGCGCGAACAGCACACAGTCCTGATTCTGTAGTTCGGCGAACGGGACTCCTGGCCGGTCCGCCCACCGATGTCGTCGTCCGACGACAGCCACCAGTGGAACCCGGTGCAGCAGGCGGCGATACCGGAAGTCCGCGGTACTGGGGTGACCGTAGACCAGGGCCAGATCGAGTGAGCCGTCGGCGAGACCGGCCAGCTGGGGCCCGGTCCGCTTCTCCCACAGCGACACCACGATGTCGGGGTGTCGTTCGGTCATCCTGGTCAGCGCCTCCGGCAGCACGTGTCTGCTGGCAGGCAGGTTGTAGCCGATGTTGAGACTGCCCGCGCGACCTTCGGCGGTCGCCTTGGCCGCCTGGGCGGCACGGTCGAGCTGGGCGACGATCTGGCGGGCCTGGAGTTCGAACTCCCGTCCCGCCGGGGTCAGCCGCACCTCATGGGAGTTGCGGGCGACCAGTTGGACGCCGAGCGACTTCTCCAGCTTCTGCAGCTGGGCACTGAGACTTGGTTGGGTCAGATGGAGGCGCTGCGCTGCGCGACCGAAATGCAACTCTTCGGCGATGGTGATGAACGAAACGAGGTGTCGGAATTCCATGACGCCGGGCTCCTTCCGAGTACCACCACGCTATCGAGAGCGGATAACCCGTGATGAATACCGATCGCCCAGAAGTCGCCATGCGCGTTGCCGGTGGGTGAACCCGCCCCGGATTCGGCGTGGCCGCCCCGGCGCGGCGCGCGTGCGGCCGAAACACACGGCGCGCCACCGGCGCACCGGGGAACCGCCCACTCTACCGCGCGGCCGCCCTGGATGGCGCTCAGGAGACCGGGCCGTTGACCACCGCGTAGGCGAAGCCGTCCCAGCCCTTCGCGCCGACCGTCTGCAGCACCGTCGCGTCCAGGCTCGGCTCCGCGGCGAGCAGGTCGACGAGCTCGCGGCTCGCGCGCACGTTCGGGTCCTCGGAGTGCTCGTCGGCCAATCCGCCCTGGCGCACCACGTTGTCGACGATGATCACCGAGCCGGGACGGGTCAGCCGTAGCGCCCACTGCACGTAGTTGGCGTTGTTGACCTTGTCGGCGTCGATGAACACCAGGTCGAACGGTTCGGTCGTGTCCTCGGCGACCTCGGGCAGCGTGTCCAGCGCGGCGCCGACCCGGATGTCCACCCTGGCCCCGACTCCGGCCCGGTCCAGGTTCTCCCGGGCGACCTTGGCGTGGCGCGGCTCGAATTCGAGGGTGACCACGGTGCCGCCGTCGCCGACCGCCCTGGCCAGCCATTCGGTGCTGTAGCCGCCGAGCGTGCCGATCTCGAGGATCCGCCGCGCGCCGGTCGACCGGGCGAGCAGGTGCAGGAACTTGCCCTGTGGGGGCGAGACATCGATCGCGGGCAGTCCGGCTTCGGCGTTGGCAGCCAATGCGGGCGCGCCGTCGCCGCCGACCAGCGCGTCCACGATATAGCGATCGACAGCGGCCCAATCGTTGTCCGTCATGGGGCCAGTGTGCCACCGTCGGCGGCCCTCGGCTTGTTCTCGACCGCGCGAGCAGCCGGATGTCCCACTCCCGCAGATGCGCTCGCCGCCCGGCACCGCCGGACGGAGCACATCCCCGACCCGGGGTTCCCGGCGTGCAGTAACAGTGTTACCGTTCGGTCGGCCGCTGCGGCGTGACGTGCGTCATGAATCCGCTCCGACGCGGCCGGGGACACAGTCGCGACGGTGCGGCGGTGGCATCGATGGGAGTGGTATGCAGCAAGCACGATCGCTGGCGCGCCGGGCGGCGGTGACCGCACTGGCCTGTCTGGCCGCGGTGGCCGGGTCGGGGGTGGTCGGCACGCAGGTCGCCGCGGAGCCGGTCAGCGCGTTCTACGTGCCGCCCGCGCAGATCCCCCAGGCGCCGGGCGCGATCGTGAAGACCCAGCCGATGACGATCCTCGCGACGCCGCCGACCGCGGCGGGCTGGCCGACCCAGGCCCAGCACGTGATGTACACCAGCCGGTTGCAGGACGGCTCCCCCGTCGCCGTCACCGGCACCTATATCGAGCCGAAGAACCCGTGGCAGGGCGCCGGTCCACGGCCGACCGTGGTCATCGGTCCCGGCACCTCCGGCCAGGGCGACCGGTGCGCGATGTCGGTGGCGTTCTCGACCGGCGTCTCGGTGACCGCCGATCCGCTCGGGCTCTCGGCGAATCAGGAACTGCCGTCCTCGGCGGTGTGGAGCGCGCTCGGCGCGCGGGTGCTGATCACCGACTACATCGGTCTGGGCACCCCCGGCATCCACACCTACGCCAACCGGTTCGAGAGCGGCCACGCGATCCTCGACGGCGCTCGTGCCGCGAACGCGCTCGGCGGGGTCGGACCCGAGACGCCCCTGGTGCTGTGGGGATACTCCCAGGGCGGCGGTGCCACCGCGGCGGCGGCGGAGATGGCGCCCAGCTACGCGCCGGAGCTGAATCTCAAGGGCACCTGGGCCGGTGGACCGGTCGCCGACCTGTCGGCCATCCTCGAGCGCATCGACGGCGCGCTGATCGGCGGCGCGATCGGGTTCGCCGTCAACGGCATGCTCGCCCGCTACCCCGAACTCGAGCAGGCCGTCGACCGGGTGACCAGCCCGCAGGGCCGCGCCATGCTCGCCACGCTGAGCGACTCGTGCGTCGCCGACCTGATCACCTATCACCCGTTCCTGCGGACGAATTCGCTGACCGTGGACGGGCGTTCGCTCACCGAGCACCTCGCCGAGATCCCCGAGGCCGCGCCCGTACTGGCGGAACTGCGCCTGGGCAGCACCACGCCGACCACCCCGGTGCTGATCACCAGCGGTCGCAACGACGACACCGTCCCTTACGGCCAGGCCCGGCGGCTCGCCGAGGACTGGTGCGGGCAGGGCGCCACGGTCACCTTCCGCACCAACGAACTGCCGCCGATCCTGCCCGGCACGACCATCCCGAACCACTTCGGTCCGGAACTGATCGACGGCTTCGGTCCCGACAACGCGGTGACCTACCTGCTCGACCGGCTTGCGGACAAGCCGGTCGGCGGCTGCTCGTTCGACTGAGCGCCGCACGGCAACGGGGCCCGCAACGGCGCGGGCCCCGTTGTCGTGTCCGGTCTCAGAACAGGAAGTAGCGCTGGGCCATCGGCAGTTCGGTGGCCGGGTCCTCGGCCCACACCTCGCCGTCGACCCGGACGGTGAAGGTGTCGGGGTCCACCTCGATGCGCGGCATGGCGTCGTTGCGCGGCATGTCGGCCTTGGTGACCCGGCGGACGTTCTTGACCGGCACCAGCTTCCGGCGCACGGCCAGCCGGTTCGCGAGACCGTCGTCGATGGCCTGCTCGGAGACGAAGTGCAGCGAGGTGGCCGCGGCGGCGGGCGCCGCGGCGCCGAACATCGGCCGCGGCAGCACCGGCTGCGGGGTCGGGATGGAGGCGTTGGCGTCACCCATCGCGGCCCAGGCGATCATGCCGCCCTTGAGCACCGCGTGCGGGCGGACACCGAAGAAGGCGGGCTCCCACAGCACCAGATCGGCCAGTTTGCCGACCTCCACCGAGCCGATCTCGTCGTCGAGGCCGTGCGAGACCGCCGGGCAGATGGTGTATTTCGCGATGTAGCGCTGCACGCGGGCGTTGTCGGCCGCGCCGTCGCCGGGCAGGGCGCCACGGCGGCGCTTCATCACGTGCGCGGTCTGCCAGGTGCGCATCACCACCTCGCCGATGCGGCCCATGGCCTGCGAGTCCGAGCCGATCATCGAGATGGCGCCCAGGTCGTGCAGCAGGTCCTCGGCGGCGATGGTGGACGGGCGGATCCGCGATTCGGCGAAGGCCAGATCCTCGGGGATCGACGGGCTCAGGTGGTGACACACCATGAGCATGTCGAGGTGCTCGTCGAGGGTGTTGACCGTGTGCGGCCGGGTGGGGTTGGTGGAACTGGGCAGCACGTTCGGATGCGAGGCGACGGTGATGATGTCGGGCGCGTGCCCGCCGCCCGCGCCCTCGGTGTGATAGGCGTGGATGCCGCGGCCGGCGATGGCGGCCAGGGTGTCCTCGACGAAACCGGCCTCGTTCAACGTGTCCGAGTGCAGCGCCACCTGCACCCCCGCCGCGTCGGCGACGGTGAGGCAGGCATCGATCGCGGCGGGCGTGGAACCCCAGTCCTCGTGCAGCTTGAAACCCGAAGCGCCGCCGCGCAACTGCTCCCACATGGATTCCTGGCTGACCGTGTTGCCCTTGCCGAGCAGCACGATGTTCATCGGCCAGTGGTCCAGCGCTTCCAGCATCCGGGCCAGGTGCCAGGAGCCGGGGGTGACGGTGGTGGCCTTGGAGCCCTCGGCCGGGCCGGTGCCGCCGCCGATGAGCGTGGTGATGCCGCCGCCGAGCGCCTCGTCGAGCAGCTGCGGACAGATGAAGTGCACGTGACAGTCGATGGCGCCCGCGGTGAGGATGCGGCCGTTGCCCGCGATGATCTCCGTCGACGGGCCGACGACCAGGTCCGGGTGCACGCCCGACATGGTGTCGGGGTTGCCCGCCTTGCCGATGCCGCAGATGCGGCCGTCGCGGATGCCGACGTCGGCCTTGATGATGCCCCAGTGGTCGATGATCACCACGCCGGTGATGACGGTGTCGGGGGCGCCGTCGGCGCGGGTGGCCCGGGACTGGCCCATCGACTCGCGCAGCACCTTGCCGCCGCCGAAGACGGCTTCCTCACCGGCGAGTCCCGGTCCGCCGCTGCGGTCCTCGGTGATCTCGATGATCAGGTCGGTGTCGGCGAGCCGGATGCGGTCGCCGGTGGTCGGCCCGAACAGTTCGGCGTAGCGGGCGCGGCTCAGTTCGGTCATCGGTTCTCTCCCGAAGAGGTCGTGTTCTCACGCATCGAGGCGGCCCGGCGGGTCGGCGCTGATCCCGTACACCTCGCGGGTGCCGCCGATCGGCACCAGCGAGACTCGTTGTGGCAGACCGGGTTCGAAGCGGACAGCGGTGCCGGCGGGGATGTCGAGGCGGTGGCCGTGGGCGGCCGCGCGGTCGAAGTCCAAGGCGGCGTTGGCCTGCGGGAAATGGACGTGGCTGCCGACCTGGACGGGGCGGTCGCCGGTGTTGACGACGTCGAGCGCGAGGCGCACCGCGCCCGCGTTGAGTTCGATCGTGCCCTCGGCACAGAGGTATTCACCGGGAATCATGGACCTCGCCTATCCGATCGGGTGGTGCACGGTGACGAGTTTGGTGCCGTCGGGGAAGGTCGCCTCGACCTGCACGTCGTGGATCATCTCCGGCACCCCGTCCATGACGTCGTCGCGGGTGAGCACCGAGCGGCCCGAGGACATCAGCTCGGCCACGGTCCGCCCGTCCCGCGCCCCTTCGAGCACGTGATCGGTGATCAGGGCGACCGCCTCGGGGTGGTTGAGCTTGAGTCCCCGCGCCTGCCTGCGGCGGGCGAGTTCGGCCGCGTAGCTCAGCAGCAGCCGTTCCTGCTCGTGCGGCGACAGGCGCATCGGGTCTCCTCGCGGATCGTGGACGGGTGTCCGACATTCTGACACGCCCGACGCGCCCTCGCCCGTCCACCCGACACGATTACCGACCGCTCGGTCTCTCCCATCGGCCGGTCCCGAACCCGCACTCCGGCACCGAGGTCGAAATCGGTGGCACGCCGCGCGACCCGCGCCTGACGTCGCTCGGCATGGACGAAGGGACCGGGCTGCTCGATGTGGTCGACGTGGAGGCGACGTGCTGGGCGGGCGCGGTGCCGTCGGGGCAGTGCGGCGAGATCATCGAGATCGGACTCACCGTGGTCGATCTCGGGATGCGGAAGCGGGTGCGCAGGCACGGGATTCTCGTGCGGCCCGCGCGGTCGACGGTGAGCGCGTTCTGCACGGAGCTGACCGGCCCCACGCAGGAGCAGGTCGACGGGGGTGTCACGTTCGCCGAGGCCTGCCGGTTGCCGGCAACCGAGTTCGACTCGGGGTCGCGGCCGTGGGCGAGCTGGGGTGACTACGACCGCAAGCAAGTTCCTCGCGCAGTGCGCGGCCACGGGCGTGCGGTATCCCTTCCGTGGCCGGCACACCAACGCCGAGCAGGTCTTCGCCGAGAGCTACGGGTTGCGCAAGCGGCAGGGCATGGCGGGGGCGCTCCGCATCGCCGGGTTGCCGCTCGAGGGCCGCCACCATCGCGGCGAGGACGACGCGTGGAACATCGGGGCGCTGGTCGTCGACGTGCCCGGCCGCGAGGGGTGGCGGGTCACCACGGAAGGAGTGGGGTCAGGCGGCGAGATTCTGTAGGCGGACCTGGCCGCGGGCGACGGTGCGGCCCTCGGCGTCGGTGATCACCACGACCCACAGCTGCTGGCTGCGGCCGCGGTGGAGGGGGGTGGCCTCGCCGGTGAGGACGCCCTCGCGGACCGCGCGCAGGAAGTCGGTGTTGTTGTTGACACCGACGACCGAGCCGCGCTCGCCGAACCAGACGCCGGCGCCCACGCTGGCCAGGGTCTCGATGACGGTGCAGTAGACGCCGCCGTTCTGGATGCCCGCGGGCTGGTGCAACTGCGGGCGCACCTCCCATTCGCCGCGCACCCGGTCGGGGCTCACCTCCGTGTAGCGCAAACCGATCAGATCGGTGAAGGTACCTTCGCTGGCCTTGGTCATCAGCTCCGGGGTGATCTCGGCCAGAGACAGGGTGTTGTCGGTCATACGTTCCGGTCTACACCATCGAATTCGGCGGCCGACACCCCGGGAGACGAAGCGGCGGACCCCGTCACTGGGACGGAGCCCGCCGCGGCAGGAATGAGGGGGTCGACCGCAGCCCTCGGGACCACCGGCTCATCCATACGCCGAGATGAGCATAGGTCAGGCTTACCTAAGTGGTCAACCCTCACCCCGACTCGTCTCATCTGTCTCACAAAGAGTCTCATAATCATCTATTGGAGATACCGGTACACCGTCGCGCGAGAGACGCCGAGCGCGGCCGCGATCTCGGTGGCGCTGCGCTGTTCCACCGCGCTCATCCGGCGCGCGGTGGCGATGCGTTCCGCGTCCAGCGCCGCCGGGCGCCCGCGCGTGGCGACCACCCGACCGGCGTCCACGGGATAGAGCAGTTCCACCCCGGCCAGCACCTCTGCCCGCAGGTCGCCGGGTGATTCCGCGGCGAACACCACCACCGGATCGCTGAGCGCGCCCAGCGCTTGCGCCGCGCGAACCCGGTCGGCCAGCGCCGGACTCGGCCCGGCGACGAGCCGGTGCGCGGCCAGCATCGTGGCACGGAACCGCTCGAAGATCGCGCCCGGCGCGGCGAGGGCCAGGTCGTTCATGGTGAGCCGCAACAGATACCGGTGTTCGAGGAAGACGTCGAGCAGCCCTTCGAGGACGCGCCGCCGGGCCGTGCGCGGATCGGGGTGGGCGGCCTCGGCGACCGCCGCCGCCATAGCGGCGAGCAGCGGCTCGGCGAGTCCGGCGAGGATGTCGTCTTTGCTCGGAAAGTGATAGAGCACACCAGCTTTGGAGATATCCAGCCGATCGGCGATCGCCCGGACCGTGGTGCGGTGGTATCCGTGCGCACCGAACAGTTCCAGGGCGACCATCAGGATGCGCTCGCGGGTACCCGGCATCCGCTCGTCGGTCATCGCGACATCCTAGCGCCCTTCACTGACCGGCGGTCAGAATCTACCGCGCGGGGACTAACCATGGGTCAGCCCCTTCGCGGAGAGTCACCACGCCGACCCGTCCACGCCCTCTCAGCTCCGGCGCCGGCATCGGCAGGCCCACCCTCGCCTACCGGCTCGCCCGGCCCGACGCCGAACCGACGGCCGTCGAACTCGCACCCGAGCCGCGTCCCGGCGGCAACGGCGTCGACCCGCGCGGTGCGCATCGCCGACGCCACGGGCGTGCTGCCCGCGACGAGCGGGGGGTTGCACGCCACCGCGCAGTCGGTCAGCGCGAGCGGCGCCCTGCGGGTCCCGGCGTCGAAACCGCCCCCTGGCTGCGCAATCAGCTCACCCGCTGACGATGCGGCCGCCGTTGGTCGCCCGGGCGTTCCGGCCGGAGAGCGCGCGGGCCGCGTGACGGCACGCCGCAGCCGGCCGCGTGGGCTTGCTCAACACGATCGCAATACTCCATGATCACACCTACCTCTATGTTTCCGAGGCTTGTGTCGATGTTGAAAGCTCATGTTCTGGGCGCACGACGGCCAGGGGTGGGCGCGGCGAGAGAGGCAAGATTTCGTGAGTAGTAGTCGTATCCCCCGCTGGGCCGCGCAAGCGGCCATGTGCGCGGCCGTCGCCGGTGCCGCCGTCGCGGCACCGGTGCAGGCCGAGCCGCTGTGGCCCGGCGGTCCCGATGTGCCCGGCGTTCCGGCGATCATTCCCGCGCCGCCGCCGGAGCCGGTGGTCGCGCCGTGTAGTGAGAAGGCGCGCGCCTGCCTGCAGCTGTCCACCAACAATGCCTGGCTGATGGACAACGGCAAGGTGACCTACGGGCCGACCCCGATGTCGCACGGCCGTCCGGGTTACGAGACCCCGCCCGGCGTCTTCAAGGTGGCGTTCAAGAAGCCGTTCCACTGGAGCACCCTGCACAACGCGCCGATGGAGTACGCGGTGTTCTTCAACGGCGACATCGCCTATCACATCGGGCCCACCGAGGAGCAGTCCCACGGCTGCATCCGGCTGACGCCCGAAGGCGCCAAGGCGCACTACGAGTGGCTGGAACCGGGCGACGTCGTCGAAGTGGTGCCCTGAGTCGTCGCGAACCGAAGGGGAGGCCGGATCATCGGCCTCCCCTTTCTCATGCCACCGACACGGTCAGCGCGTCGAAGAGCCAGAGGTGGGCGGCACCGGAGGTCACCGTGGGCCGGTGAGGGTCGCGGTGAGCCGCCAGTACCGGATTCCGGCACGTCTCCGGCGTGCTCCTCGCCAGGGGGATTGACGGCGTCGACGGCGAACGTGATTGTTCGCCGTCGACCTGACGGGACCGGTCGTCGGCACAGGTCACGCCGCGATCGGCTGTGACAGGACACCACTACCGGCCAGTAGTTCCACCAGGAAGTATCTGGATTCGAATTTCGCGAATCGGCCGATTTCCTTGCCGAGGGAAATGAGCGGGGCTACGTTACCCACATCACAGCAGAGGAGATCTGATTGTGATCCCCATCCCGGCCGACGGGTCCTCCATTTCCGGCGGGATGCTCATCGATCATGCAAGGAGATTTACCATGGGTTCGCTGACCGAGATAATGATGGCCGCCATTGCGGGATTGGGTTCGATGGTCGAGGGCGATGGACTCCTGGCGGTCTTCCTCGGCTCCGTCGAGGCATTCTTCCCGTAAAAACTGCCGGTGACACCCCCCTGCCGGACTCGTCGACGAGTCCGGCGACCCTCCCGAGGCAAGGACAATAACCATGGGATCTCTCTACGAATTGATGCAGACCGGCGCGGGCAGTTTGAGCGATGCCGTGCTGCCTTTCATCCAGGCGCTGATCACCGTCAGCGGCGGCACGCCGACGCCGGGTAAATAGCACACAGCGAAACAGCGCGGGGGCGGGCCGGTCACGGTCCGCCTCCGCCCCGTTTCCGGCCACCTCTCTCGCCCGAGCAGCACAGCATCAATAGCTGAACCGAATAACTGATCAACACCGCGCGGCGAGAAGAATGAGGATGCCGAACACTGCTCGAATCCGCGGAAAGTGGGGACCGGCGAACAGGCCGGTGCGCGACGGTTGCCACACGTCCGCCCACTTCAGGCGCTGCGGTGGTGCCCCCGCAGCACACCGCCCCCCATCGCGAGTGCCACCATCGGAACTCCCTCCGCCCCACCCGCGACGACGACTCATCGCAGATCAGGCCGACCACAGGTCGAAATCCACCCCACTTGACGCACTCGTCGTGAACAGCTCCGTTCGCAGCGTCCACCCGGAGTCGCCGTACCAGACAGTCGCCGTAACCACAGGTCACACGTAGCTCCGCCATGCCCGACGGCAATCGTCGGGGAGCTTCCAGAAGGAAAGAAAAGAATGAACGAATCACCATGAGTGAAACAGCGGGTTGCCACACTGTGGCGGCAGCGCTACGTTACCGGCATCACATCGAGTTACGACGTGATGACCGCCCCAGGAAGAGGGACCACCCCATTTTCGGGGGCATGACAACAGCGCAAGGAGATACTGCATGGGCTCGTTCGATGAGCTGCTACTCGGCGTACTGGGAGGAATGGCTTCCGCGAACCAAGGAGATCTTCTGCTCGAGACCTTCCTGGGCTCCGTCGAAGCGTTCTTCCCGTAATCCGAAAACACCCGCAGGAGTAATACATGGGTTCCCTCTACGAAATGTTCGCGACCGGCATGGCCAGTCTCGGCGATACCACCCTGCCCCTCGTCCAGGCGCTGATCTCCCTGAGCGGTGGCACGCCCATCGGCGGCTGATCCACCCGCTGACCTCAGGTTTCTCGACAATCAAGCAAGGAGTTCGACCATGGGTTCGTTGACAGAGCTGATGATGGCGGCGATCGCGGGCTTGGGTTCCGCGGCCGAAGGTGACGGCCTGCTCGCCGTCTTCCTGGGCTCGGTAGAAGCCTTCTTCCCGTAAACCGCCCACCCCACCGACCCTCAGGAGTACGACATGGGTTCCCTCTACGAACTGCTGGAGACCGGCGCCGGCAGCCTCAGCAATGCCGCGCTGCCCTTCATCCAGGCGCTGATCACCGTCAGCGGTGGCACGCCCACCCCGGGCAAATAATCACCAGCGCACGTAGTTTCAGCGCGGTGTGGGGGCAGGCCGCCCACCGGCCCGCCCCCGCATCCGCCCGAGAAGTCAGCAGGCTCGCATCACCATGAAGATCGACATGCTCCGCGCGCTCGTAGCGGCCGCCTGCGTCGTGGCTGCCGCCGCGACGCCCGTGTTCGTCGACACCGCGCAGGCCGGAGCCACCCCCGGCGCCCGGCTGGTCAGCCGGACCGAATCCGGCCAGGTCGCCGACATCAGCGTCTACTCCCCCGCCATGGATCGCACGATCGCGGTGCGCGTCCTGCGACCGGTCGATGCCTCGACCCCGGCGCCGACGTTGTACCTGCTCAACGGCGCGGGCGGCGGCGAGGACTCGGCCAACTGGCCGGGGCAGACCGATGCGGGCGGGTTCTTCGCCGACAAACACGTCAATGTCGTCATCCCGATGGAAGGCGCGTTCAGCTACTACACCGATTGGCTGCGCCCCGACGAGAAGCTCGGCAAGAACCTCGAGAACAACGGCCGCAACATGTGGACGACCTTCCTGACCCAGGAACTGCCGCCGGTCGTCGACGCCGCCTTCGGGACGAACGGCGTCAACTCGCTGGCGGGCATCTCGATGGCGGGCACCTCGGTCCTCGACCTCGCGATCCAGGCCCCCGATCTATACCGCAGCGTGTCGGCCTACAGCGGCTGCGCGATGACCAGCGACCCGATCGGGCGGGCCTTCGTCTCGACGGTGGTGCGTATGGGCGGCGGCGACGTCGAGAACATGTGGGGTCCGGTCACCGACGCCGCCTGGCGCGAACACGACCCCTTCGTCCAGGCCCACCGCTTGCCGAATATCCCGATGTACATTTCCGCCGGCACGGGTTTGCCCGGAATTCACGATACTCTCGACAATCCGCGCGTCCATATCAATGGAAAGAATCCGACCTCCATTCTGACGAATCAGATGATCGTCGGTGGCGGTATCGAGGCGGCGACGATGTATTGCACGGCCAATCTGGCTCAGCGCACCCGCGAACTCGGCCGCACGAATATCACCTACAACCTCCGGCCGACCGGCACCCATTCGTGGGGCTATTGGGAAGACGATCTGCACGAGTCGTGGCCGATGATGGCGACGGCACTCGGCCTGTGAGCGCCGAACTGCGCGTCGGCACCGAGCAGCTGCGCCCGCGCGACGCGGTGTTCGTCTACGACGAGACCGACCGCCACCTGTCCAACGTCGTCGGGGTGTACTTCGCCGACGCGTCGGACCGGGAACCGTTGACCCTCGGCGAGGTGCTGGACTGGGCGCGGGCGGGTATCGGGCACGCGGCGCTGTTCCACCGACGGCTCCAGCGCGTGCCGATGGATCTGGATCTGCCGTACTGGGTGCCCGATCCGTCCCTGTCGGTGCGCGAGCACGTCACCCTGACGCGGCCGGGGGCCGGAACCTGGGACGACGCGCGCGCCCGGATCGCCGAGATCACCGCCACGAGAATGGACCTGACGCGGCCGCCCTGGCAGATCCACGTGCTCGATCGCATCGAGGGTGTCCCGGCGATGCCGGGCCCGACCACGATCGTGGTGCTCGCGTTCCATCACAGCGTCGGCGACGGCGTCGCCACCCGCGCGCTCGAGCAGCGGCTGTTCGGTACCGCCCCGGCGCCCGCGATCCGGCTCGACGAACCGCGTCCGCTGGTGCGGGCGCTCCGGACGACCGCCGCGCTCCCGCTGCGGCCCGCGCAGTTCGTCGGCGGACTGCGGCGGGCCCGCGCGGCGCGGGACGAACTGCGCGCGCTGGTCGAGGCGGGCGCCGTGCACGAGCCGGTGGCCGAGCGTCCGGCGACCCGGTTCAACCGGGACATCCACGCGGAGCTCACCTTTCACCTGTTCCCGATTCCGCTGCCGGAGGTGCTTGCCGCGAAGACCGCCGCGCCGCAGCGGGTGACGATCAACGACCTGATGCTGACGACGATCGCCGGCGCGCTGGCCGCCTATCTGGCCGAGCACGACGAGACGCCCGAGGGCTCGCTCGCCGCGATGGTGCCGATGTCGATGCGCGGTGTCGCCGACTGGGATTCGGCGAATCAGCTCAGTCAGATGATCGTCGACCTGCACACCGACCGCACCGACCCCCTCGCCCGGCTGACCGCGCTCAAGCGATCGGCGGACCTGGCCAAACAGCGCACCGCCGATCCGGTGGTGCGGCGTGGGGACCGCCGGGTGGAGACCGCGCCCGCCCTGCTGCTGCGCGCCGCCGGATGGGCCAGGGCGCAACGACGTTTCGACGACGCGGCGACGGTACCGCTGTGCAACACCACCATCAGCAACGTGCCGCCGGTGACCGACACCCTGGTCTTCTGCGACCGCCCGATCCGCCGGGTCGTCGGCTCGCTGCCGATCCTCGACGGTGACGGCCTGCGGCACCTGATCACCTCGCAGGGTGACGAGATCGTCATCGCGGTGACCACGAATCCCGCGATGATGCCGGACCCGGAGCACTACGGCGAGCTGCTGCTGCGGTCCTTCCGAGAACTCGCCGCCGCGCTGCGCGCGTCGACCGATCCCTAGCGTTGCAGGCAGCTGGTCCGGCGCACCGGCAGGCCCCGATCCTCGAGCGCGCCGAGCAGCAGCTGGCCGCGCCGGGCACCCGCGGTGGCGTCGGTGCGAGCCAGGTCGGGCACGTAGGTCGCCGCGCCGATGACGGATTCGCCGACCAGCGACCAGAACCGGCGCGCGGGCAGGCCCGAGCAGCGGGTGAGCACCGATTGCAGCGGGATCAGCGAGGACGCGCACCGCTGGGCCAGCCAGACCGCCATCGCCGCCTCGCAGGGCAGGGCGACGGTGTCGCGCTCGTCGACCTCGGGGTCACCGTCGACGACGCGAATCGTGGTGTCGGACAAGCCCGCCCAGTCGATGCCGCCGTCGTTGTCGTGGTGGATCCAGAGGTTGTCGCGGCCGGGGTCCCAGGCACGGCCGGCCATCACGAACAGGGCCGTCACCCGGCCCGCGACGGCGTGGATGAGGGCGGTCGCCACCACCTCGGCGGCGATGTCGTCGTTGATCATCTCGGCGGCGTGCCTGCGGTACATGAGTTCGACGCGGCCCTCGGACAGGCCGTTCGGCACGTGCCACCAGCGGCGTTTACCCTGACCGGCCATCGCCGCCACGGCATAGACCCGCGGATGTTCGGGTTGCAGCGATTGCAACCGGGCGCACGCGCGATCGAACGCGGCGGTGCTGCGGGACGTGACGGTGGTGACGGGCTCGGGCATCGAACCTCCTCGAACAGTGGGTTCCCGTGACGATGATGTCTCGGAACATAGGTTAGGCTTACCAGACTTCACAAGTCGTGTCCGGATTCGAGTCAGGAGAAGTACGTCGCCGTGATCCACCCTGGCACCGTCAGACGTCGTCGTCTGACCGGCCTTCTTCTGCTCGTTGTCCTGCTCACCGTCGCGGTGGTGGCGAGCATCGCCATCGGTACCCGCTCGCTCGCACCGGCCACGGTGTTCAACGCCGTCACACACGCTCTCGGCTGCGACGGCGGCCCGTTCCGATGCCCGGCCCGCTCCACCGCCGAGGAAATCGTGCGTGAGCTGCGTCTGCCGCGCACCGCGTTGGCCCTGGTCGCCGGGATGGCACTGGGCATCGCGGGCGCGCTCATCCAGGGGTATACCCGCAATCCGCTCGCTGATGCCGGTTTGTTGGGACTGAATGCGGGCGCGGGCTTCCTGGCCGCGCTCAGCATCTACCTGTTCGGCTTCACCGCGCCGAGCCAGTACATCTGGTTCGCCTTCGCCGGGTCGGCGATCGCGGGGGTGGTCGTGTTCGGGGTGTCCTCGATCGGTGGCGGCAAGGCGAGTCCGCTGAGCCTGGTGCTCGCCGGAGCGGCGGTCACCGCGTTCCTCCAGGCGATGACCAACGCCGTGGTCGTGCTCGACAACGCCGCGCTCGACACCTACCGGTTCTGGGTCGTCGGCACGGTGAACGGACGCGAGGGCGGGGTGTTCTGGCAGGTGCTGCCGTTCCTCGTGGTCGGCATGGCGATGGCGGTCGCCGCGGCGCCCAGCCTGAACCTGCTCAGCCTCGGCGACGACGTCGCCCGCGGGCTCGGCGTCGATGTCGGCCGGGCGCGCGCGTTCGGGCTGTTCGCGGTGGTGCTGCTCAGCGGCGCGGCCACCGCGGCCATCGGGCCGATCGCCTTCCTCGGCCTGGTGGTGCCGCATATCGCGCGCACGATCACCGGCCCCGACAATCGCTGGCTGATCCCCTACTCGGGACTCATCGGTGGACTGTTGCTGCTGGTCGCCGACATCGCGGGCCGGGTGGTCGCCCGGCCGGGCGAACTCCAGGTCGGCGTGATGCTGGCGGCGATCGGCGCGCCGTTCTTCATCGCGCTGGTGCGCCGCAAGAAGTTGGTGACGCTGTGAGCACACTCGAGACGGACAAGCCCACCGACGCGGGCGCCGCCCTGCGCAAGGTGCGCCCCGCGCTGCGGATCGGGCCGGTGTCGCTGGTGTGGCGACCGGTGCTGTTCGGGGCCGTGCTGGCGCTCGCGGCGCTGGTCTTCGCGCTGTTCTGCCTGGACATCGCCGTCGGCGAGACCCACATCCCGCTGCGCCGGGTCCTCGATGTGCTCGGCGGCGGTGGCACCCGGTCGCAGCGGTTCATCATCATCGAGTCGCGGCTGCCGCGGGCGCTGACGGCCGTGGTGGTCGGCGCGGCACTCGGCCTGTCCGGCGCGCTGATGCAGTCGATCCTGCACAACCCCCTGGCCGGACCCGATGTCCTCGGGATCACCACCGGCGCCAGTGTCGGCGCCGTCGCGGTGCTGGTCGGCAGCGGCGGCGCGACCACGGGGCTGATCGCCACGCTCGGCGCGCCGCTGGCCGCGCTCACCGGCGGGCTGCTGACGGCGGTCGTGATCTATCTGCTCGCCTGGGGCCGCGGCCGGGCCGGGGAACGCGGGGTCACCGGATTCCGCCTGGTCCTCATCGGCATCGGCGTCAACGCGGTACTCCTGTCGGTGATCAGCTGGCTGCTCACCCGGGCCAGCCTCACCGATGCCGCCAGGGCCCAGCTCTGGCTCACCGGGTCGCTCAACGCCGCGGACATGGCCAGGGTCGCGCCCGCCGTGGTCGCATTGGCCCTGGTGACCGTCGTCGCGCTGGTCTCGGCGCGCACGCTGGCCGCGCTGCGCCTCGGCGAGGAGTCGACCCGGGTGCTCGGCGTGCGCATCCAGGCCCAGCAGGCGCTGCTCATCGGCGCCGCGGTGGTGGCGGCGTCGGTGGCCACGGCGGCCGTCGGGCCGGTCGGTTTCGTGGCGCTCGCGGCGCCGCAGATCGCCAGGATGGCGCTGCGCACGCCGGGGGAACCACTGCTGGCCTCCGCGCTGACCGGCGCCGGGCTGGTCGCGGCGGCCGATATCATCTCGCGCACACTGCTTCCCGTCGAGCTGCCCGTCGGCATCGTGACCGCCGCGCTCGGCGGGCCGTTCCTGCTCTACCTGCTCGTCCGCATGAATCGGAAGGCCACGCTCTCATGACCAGCCCCGCCCATCGCCTCGCCGCCGACAGCGTCTCCCTCGGCTACGGCGAGCGGGTGATCGTCGACGAGCTCAGCCTCGACATCGCCCCCGGCGTGGTCACCACCGTCATCGGCCCCAACGGCTGCGGCAAGTCGACGCTGCTCAAGTCGCTTGGCAGGCTGCTGCGCCCGCGCGAGGGACAGGTGGTGCTCGACGGCAAGGCCATCTCGTCGATGAAGACCAAGGACGTCGCCCGGGTGATCGGCATGCTGCCGCAGACCCCGGTGGCCCCGGAGGGACTCACGGTCGCGGATCTGGTCGCCCGTGGCAGGCACCCGCACCAGTCCTGGCTGCGGCAGTGGTCGGCCGACGACGAGACCGAGGTCGCCGCCGCGCTGGCCCAGACCGGCATCGCCGACCTCGCCGAGCGCACCCTCGACGAGCTCTCCGGCGGCCAGCGCCAGCGCGCCTGGATCTCGATGGCCCTGGCCCAGGGCACCGACATCCTGCTGCTCGACGAACCGACCACCTACCTCGACCTCGCGCACTCGCTCGAAGTGCTCGACCTCGTCGACCGGCTGCACGCCGAGTTCGGGCGCACGGTGGTGATGGTGCTGCACGATCTCAACCTCGCCATCCGCTACAGCGACGAGCTCGTGGTGATGTCGGCCGGGCGCATCGTGGCGCGGGGGAAGCCCGCCGACGTCGTCACCGCCGAGCTGCTGGCCGAGGTGTTCGGACTCGACGCGACCGTGCTCACCGATCCGGTCTCGGGGCGGCCGATGATCGTCCCGATCGGCACCCGGCACGTGCACGGCGCGGACGGGTATGACGAATGACACACCAGCAAACCCCCCGTTACGACAATCTGTAGTACGCATCTTTGTCGTTGAGTCCGTAAAATTGTGGGATGGCAGGACTCGGCGAACTCGAAAAAGCGGTCATGGACCAGTTGTGGTCGGCCGACGAACCGCAGACGGTGCGGCAGGTCCACGAAGCACTGGCCGCACGGCGCGAGCTCGCGTACACGACAGTGATGACCGTGCTGCAGCGGCTGGCGAAGAAGGATCTGGTGGTGCAGCGGCGCGATGATCGTGCCCACAGATACGCACCGGTACACAGCCGCGACGAACTCGTCGCGAGCCTGATGGTCGACGCATTGCAGCAGGCCGACGCGGCGGGCAGCCGTGCCGCGGCACTGGTGCACTTCGTGGAACAGGTGGGCAAGGACGAGGCCGATGCCCTCCGGGAGGCACTCGCCAAGCTCGAATCCGACGAGAAGAGCAGCTAGACTCCCTGGCGGCTCTCACAACGACGTGAGCGCCCCTGGTCCCACAACGCAGTGAGCAGAGTCGATGAACGCAACCGCGGCAGTCTTCGCCGGTCTCGCCTTGCTTCTCGCAGGGCCGGTACCAGCGCTGCTCAGCCGCGCGACCTGGGTGCATCGGTCCCCGCGCGCGGCCCTGGTGTTGTGGCAGGCCATCGCGCTGGCCGCCGTGCTCAGCGCCTTCGGCTCCGGGCTGGCCATCGCCAGCCTGCTGCTCGTCCCCGGCCCCGACGGTAGGCCGACCACCTCCCCCACCCAGGAGATCGACGCCCTCGGTCTGCCGCTGTGGACGATCTACGTGCTGGTCTTCGCGCTGACCCTGATGATCGGCGCCCGGCTCATCTTCTCCATCGTGCGCGTCGGCGTGCACACCCGTCGCCGCAGGTCCCGGCATCGCATGCTGGTCGATCTGCTGGATCAGAGCGGGCCGGTCCGCCGCGCCGCCGATATCCGCGTGCTCGCCGCGACCGAACCCATCGCCTACTGCCTGCCCGGGCTGCGGCAGCGGGTGGTGCTCAGCGAAGGCACGCTGACCAGCCTCGACGATGCCGAGGTCACCGCGATCGTCAGCCACGAGCGCTCCCATCTGCGGGCCCGTCACGACCTCGTGCTCGAGGCGTTCACCGCCGTGCACGAGGCGTTCCCCCGGGTGGTCCGCAGCAAGGCCGCGCTCGGCTCGGTGAAACTGCTGATCGAACTGCTCGCCGACGACTCCGCCGTCAAGGTGACCGGCCCCAAGCCGCTGGCCCGCGCGCTGGTCGCCTGCGCGAAGTCGACCGCACCGCAGGGCGCGCTCGCCGCGGGCGGACCGAGCACGCTGATCCGCATCCAGCGGCTCGCCGGCCGCACCGGCGACGTGAGAGTCGCCACCGTCGCCTACCTCGGTTCGGCGGCCATCCTGGTCGTGCCGACCCTCGCGGTCGCGGTGCCGTGGCTACAGGAGCTCAACCGCCTCTTCCGGGGCTGACCTGGCGATTCGTCGCCGCGCGTCCGGCCTGACGAGGACCCGATCGACGCGTCGCGCCGCCGCCGGACCAACCCGCACAATCCTCGCTACAAACAGTCACCTGACCAGCGTGTTTACCCACGCGCCGCCGATCCCGCCTATCCTGGGAGATCGGTCCTTCCTGCTGGGCCGCACCCCGTGCACGCCGTCGGCGTATCCGGGTCATCGGCGCCGGTCATCTTCCAGCGCGATGCGCAGCCCAACGAAAGGCCATTTTGTCTTCCTCTCCGCGTCCCGACGCCTCCTTCGCCGACCTCGGTCTGCCCGTCGCACTGGTGCAGACCCTGCGCAACGCGGGCATCGAGAAGCCCTTCCCCATCCAGGCCGCCACCATCGGCGACGCGCTCGCCGGGCGTGACGTGCTCGGCCGCGGCCCGACCGGCTCGGGCAAGACCCTCGCCTTCGGCCTGCCGATGCTGACCCGGCTCACCGGCGCGTCCGCCAAGCCGGGCCGCCCGCGCGGCCTGGTCCTGGTGCCCACCCGGGAACTCGCGACCCAGATCGAACGCGCGCTCGACGAGGCCGCGCTCTCGCTCGGCCTGCGCGTGGCCTCCGTCGTCGGCGGTGCGCCGATCAAGCGCCAGGCCGACCGGCTCGCGCGCGGCGTCGACCTGCTCATCGCCACCCCCGGACGGCTCGACGACCTGATCAAGCAGCGCGCCGCCGATCTGTCCGACGTGATGATCACCGCGCTCGACGAGGCCGACCACATGGCCGACATGGGCTTCCTGCCCCAGGTGACCCGCTTGCTCGACCGCACGCCGAAAGACGGTCAGCGCCTGCTGTTCTCGGCCACCCTCGACGGTGACGTCGACAAGCTGGTCAAGCGCTACATGCACCAGCCGGTCACCCACTCCACCGCGCCGCCGGAGGCGTCGGTGACCACCATGTCGCACCACCTGCTCTACGTACGCGACAAGAACGTCAAGCGTTCGGTCGCCACCGAGATCGCCGCCCGCGAGGGCTTGACCATCATGTTCGTGCGCACCAAGCACGGCGCCGACCGGCTGGCCAAGCAGCTGCGCGGCGCCGGTGTCGCGGCGGGCTCGCTGCACGGCGGCAAGGCGCAGAACAACCGCACCCGTACGCTGGCGGCCTTCGCCGACGGCTCGGTGCCGGTGCTGGTGACCACCGATGTCGCCGCGCGCGGCATCCACATCGACGGCGTCTCGCTGGTCGTGCACTTCGACCCGCCCGCCGAGCACAAGGCCTACCTGCACCGCGCCGGGCGCACCGCGCGCGCCGGTGAGGACGGTGTCGTGGTCACCCTCGTCACCGACGAGGAGCGCAAGGACGTCGCCGCGATGACCCGCAAGGCAGGCGTGCAGACCGACGGCGTCGACGTCCGCCCCGGCGACCGCAAGCTGGTGGAGATCACCGGCGCGCGCAAGCCCAGCGGCATCGCGCTGGCCGCCCCGGCCGCGCCGGCGCAGGCCACCGCACCGAGGTCGGCGACCGGTGGACGCACGCGACGCCCCCGCTCCGGTGGCGCACCGGCGAGCGAGGCCGCGCAGGGCCACAGCCGCACCGGCGGCGCGCCGCGCCGGGAACGTCCGACCGGCGAGTCCCGCAGCCGCAAGCCCGCGGGCACCGGCGGACACGCCCGCAGCGGCGACACGCCGACGAATTCGCGTCGTCGAGCCGCGCGTCCGGCCGCTCCGGCGGCCCGCCGCAACCGCTCGGCAAACTGAATCATCGCGTGGCCGAACCGATTACGGTTCGGCCACGCTGCTGTTCGGGGCGCGTCGGATCGGTGCCGTCGCCGACGTCGTGATCCGGCGCCGACGACGTGTTCGCATCGTCGTCGCATCGCGGGCGCCGCCCGCGTCCACACCGTCGGCCGGCTCGGCCCCTCGAAGCGGCCGGGCGCCTCCCGCCGACGTCGTGGTCCGGCTGCCACACTGACCTGGTGACGAACCGTTCGATCGCCGCGATCGTGTGCGCCGTCGTCGCCGCGATGCTGTTCGCGGTGGCGTCGGTGGCGCAGCAGCGCGCGGCCGCCGCGGTCCCCGGCGACGCGTCGCTGGTGCGTTCGCTGCTGCGGAACAAGCGGTGGTGGGCCGCGATCGTCGGCGATGCCGGCGGGTACGGCATGCAGGTGCTCGCGCTGGCCTTCGGCGCGGTATTGGTCGTCCAGCCCATCCTGGTGAGCTCCCTGGTCTTCGCGTTGCCGCTGTCCGCGCGGTTGAACCATCAGCGGATCACCGGCCGGGCCGCCGCGACGGCGCTGGTGCTCGTCACCGCCCTCGTCCTGTTCCTCGTCATCGGCGATCCGACCGCGGGCGAGCAGACCGCGCCGCTGCGAGAGTGGCTGGTGCCCTTGGCGATTCTGCTGAGCGTCGTCGCGATCGCGACGCTGGCGGGGGTGCTGCTGCGCAATCCGTCCGAGCGGGCGCTGTGCCTCGGACTCGCCGGTGGCGCGCTGTTCGGCCTGGCCGCCGCCCTCACCGATCGCGTGGTCACCCTGTTCGGCGACGGGCCCGGCAGCGTGATCACCGGCTGGCAGACCTGGGCGCTGGTCGGGGCCGGTCTGCTCGGCTTCTACCTCCAGCAGCGGGCCTACCAAGCCGGACCACTGTCGGCCTCCCTGCCGGCCGCGGCGGTGGCCGAACCGCTGGCCGCCGCCTTCCTCGGCCTCACCGCCCTGAACGAGCAGCTGCGCACCGACGATCTCGGCCTGGTGGCGGTCGTGACCTGCGTCGTCGTGATGTGCGGGGCCACCGTCGTGCTGTGCCGGACGCAGGCGGCGCCGCTGCCGGAAGCCGCCGACACCGCGCACTGAGGTGCCGCCCACGGCGGACCTCACCCGGCTATCATCGAACAAGTGCGATTTCTTCCGGGACCCCAGCCGCCGTACGACCTGACCTACGACGACCTCTTCCTCGTCCCGAACCGGACCGATGTCGCGTCCCGGTTCGATGTGGACCTGGCCAGCGTCGACGGGTCCGGCACCACCATCCCCCTCGTGGTCGCGAACATGACGGCCGTCGCGGGCAAGCGGATGGCCGAGACCGTCGCCCGGCGCGGTGGCCTCGTCGTCCTGCCCCAGGATCTGCCGATCCCGGCGGCCGCCGACACCATCGCGTTCGTCAAGAGCCGCTCGCTCACCGCCGACACCCCCGTCACCCTCGACCCCGACCACTCGGTGTCCGACGCGGTGGCGCTGATGCACAAGCGCGCGCACGGCGCGGTCGTGATCGTCGAGGACGGTAAGCCGGTCGGCGTGGTCACCGAGGCCGCCTGCGCGGACGTCGACCGGTTCGCGCGACTGCGCGAGGTCGCCTTCACCGATTTCGTCCAGGCCCCCGTCGACGAATCCCCGCGCGAGATCTTCGACCGCCTCGCCGAGGCGCACGCCCAGCTCGCCGTACTCACCCACACCGACGGCACGCTGGCCGGGGTGATGACCCGCACCGGCGCGATCCGGGCCGGCATCTACACCCCCGCGATCGACGCGAACGGCAAGCTGCGGGTCGCCGCCGCGGTCGGCATCAACGGTGACGTGGCGGCCAAGGCGAAGGCGCTGGCCGAGGCGGGCGCGGACGTGCTCGTCATCGACACCGCGCACGGCCACCAGGCCAAGATGCTCGAATCGCTGCGCGCCGTGGCCGATCTCGGCCTCGGCGTGCCGCTGGCCGCGGGCAATGTGGTCTCCGCCGAGGGCACCCGCGATCTGGCCGCGGCGGGCGCCACGATCATCAAGGTCGGGGTCGGCCCCGGCGCCATGTGCACCACCCGCATGATGACCGGCGTGGGCCGCCCGCAGTTCTCCGCGGTGGCCGAATGCGCCGCGGCGGCCAAGGAACTCGGCGTGCACGTGTGGGCCGACGGCGGCGTACGGCACCCGCGCGATGTCGCGCTGGCGCTGGCGGCGGGCGCGTCGAACGTGATGATCGGCTCCTGGTTCGCCGGCACCTACGAATCCCCCGGCGACCTGCGTGTCGACCGCGACGGCAATGCCTACAAGGAGAGCTTCGGCATGGCCTCCAAGCGGGCCGTGGCCGCCCGCACCGCCGCCGACAGCGGCTTCGACCGGGCCCGCAAGGCGCTGTTCGAGGAGGGCATCTCCAGCTCGCGCATGCGCCTGGACCCCGAGCGCCCCGGTGTCGAGGACCTCATCGACCACATCTGCTCGGGCGTGCGCAGCTCCTGCACCTACGCCGGCGCCCGCTCGCTGCCGGAGTTCCACGAACGCGCCGTGCTCGGCGTGCAGTCCGCGGCCGGATTCGCGGAGGGCCGCCCGCTGCCCAGCGGCTGGTGACGACCGACCGACCACGGCCGATCGGCACGCCGGTGCCGATCGGCCGCTGTCGTTTCCGCCGGTCCACCGGTCGGCCCACCCGCGCCGCTGACACATCATCGGTGGGGACCGATTACTATGGAGTTGCCGATCTCGGCAGTGCTTTCTTCCCCACTCGAAAGGATCCAGTTGTCACCCGCGTCCAAGGGCGCCACACAGGAGGGTTCCTCTACGGAGCCGGGTGACCAACCCGGCGTCCTCCTTTCCGCAGCGTCCGTTCGATCCTCCGATCTCCCCACGGCATCACCCGGGTGGTGCTGAGGATGTCCATCGTTGTGACCGTGCTCAGCCTTCTCGGCTTCGTCGCACTCACCCTCGGCACGGCGCTCTTCGTCGCCGCCGAGTTCTCGCTCACCGCACTCGAACGCAGCACCGTCGAGGCCGCGGCCCGCGAAGGTGACGTCCGCTCCCGGCTGGTCAAGCAGGCCCACCACACCCTGTCGTTCCAGCTCTCCGGTGCGCAGCTCGGCATCACCATCACCACCCTGATCACCGGCTTCATCGCCGAGCCCGTGCTGGCCCGGCTGCTGGACCCGCTGCTGGACGCGGCCGGTCTGAGCCCGAGCGCCGCGCACGGCGTCGCCCTGGTGGTGGCGCTGGTCCTGGCGACCTCGCTGTCGATGATCTACGGCGAGCTCGTGCCGAAGAACATCGCCATCGCCAAGCCGATGGCCACGGCCCGGCTCACGGCGGGCCCGATGATCGGGTTCTCGGCCATGTTCAAATGGTTGATCCGGTTCCTCAACGGCGCCGCCAACTGGATCGTGCGCAGGCTGGGCATCGAGCCCGCCGAGGAACTGCGGTCGGCCCGCTCGCCGCAGGAGCTGGGTTCGCTGGTCCGCACCTCGGCGCTGCGCGGAGCGATGGACCAGCGCACCGCGCAGGTGATGGACCGCTCGCTGGAATTCGGTGAGCGCAGCGCCGAAGACCTGATGACGCCGCGGGTGAAGGTCGAATCGCTCGATCGCGACGACACCATCGCCGACCTCATCGCCGCCTCCGCCCGCACCGGATACTCCCGGTTCCCGGTCATCGACGGCGACCTGGACAATACGCTGGGCGTCGTGCACGTCAAGCAGGCGTTCACCCATCCGGCGCATCTGCGCAAGCAGATCCCGCTGAGCAAGCTGGCCGTCGCGGTCCCGATCGTGCCGGCCAGTCTCGACGGCGACGCCGTGATGGAGCGCGTGCGCGCCGATGGCATGCAGGTCGCGCTGGTCGTCGACGAGTACGGCGGCACCGCCGGCATGGTGACCATGGAGGACCTGATCGAGGAGATCCTCGGCGACGTGCGCGACGAGCACGACGAGGAGGAGCGCGATGTCCGCCGGGTCTCCGACGGCTGGGACTGCTCGGGTCTGCTGCGCATCGACGAGGTGTCGCGCGCGACCGGATACGAAGCGCCGGAAGGCGAATACGAGACGCTGGGCGGCCTCGTGCTGACTCAGCTCGGCCGGATCCCGGCCACCGGCGACGAGGTGGTGCTGCCCGAATCCCGCGGTTCCGGCGGCGGCTGGATCGCCCGGGTGGAACGGATGGACGGCCGGCGCATCGATCGGGTGCGGTTGATCCCGGTCGACGCGGCGAACCTCGCGGCACGGGAGCACAACCATGGGTGATCTGTTCGGCATCGTGCTGACCGTCGTGCTGCTGGCGGGCAACGCCTTCTTCGTCGCCGCCGAGTTCGCGCTGATCTCGGCGCGGCGCGACCGGCTCGAGGCTCTTGTCGCGCAAGGCAAGAAGAACGCGAAGACGGTCATCGAGGCGGGTGAGAACCTGTCGATCATGCTGGCGGCGGCTCAGCTCGGCATCACCATCTGCTCGATCCTGCTGGGCCGGGTCGGTGAACCCGCGGTGGCGCATCTGCTCGAGCGCCCGTTCGAGCTGCTGGGCTTGCCCGATCAGCTGCTGCACCCGGTTTCGTTCACCCTCGCGCTGACGCTGGTGGTGATCCTGCACATCCTGCTGGGCGAGATGGTGCCGAAGAACATCGCGCTGGCCGGGCCGGAACGCTCGGCGCTGCTGCTGGTGCCGATCCACCTGATGTGGTTGCGGATCGCGCGCCCGCTCATCGCGCTGTACAACTACCTCGCCAACCTCTCGCTGCGGATGCTGCGGGTGGAACCGAAGGACGAGCTCGACGCGACGGTCTCCACGGTGGAGCTGGCCGAGATGATCGGTGAGTCCCGCTCGGAGGGGCTGCTCGACGAGGAGGAACACCGCAGGCTGACGCAGGCGCTGGGCACCTCGGAGCGGATCGTCGGCGATGTGATGGTGCCGCTGGCGCAGGCGCGCTCGGTGCCGTTGCGCGGCAACGGCACCACGCTCGGCGACATCGAGGCCGCGGTCGGCGAGACCGGGTTCTCGCGCTATCCGGTGCGCGCGGCCGACGGGTCGCTGGTCGGCTATCTGCACGTCAAGGATGTCCTCGACAAGGTCGCCGACGACACCGCCGGACCGGAGACGCAGATCCCGCGCACCGACATCCGCCCGCTGCCGACGGTCAGCTCCGGCACCACGCTCTACGAGGCGCTGGCGCGGCTGCGCCGGACCAACAGTCACCTGGGGCGGGTGGTGGACAGCCGGGGCAACACGGTCGGCGTGGTCGCGCTGGAGGATCTGATCGAGGAGTTCGTCGGCACCGTGCGCGACGGCACCCACCGGCTCGCCGAATGAGTTCCGTGACACCGGATCTCGCGCTCGTCGACACGCGGTAACAGGCATCTCGGGAACGGCCCGACCACATCGGTCGGGCCGTTTCTCGTGCGCTGCGTGACTCGCGCCCTTGACTAATTGGTAACAGATGAGTTACCAATAGAGGATGGATGTGTTCGAGGCGCTCGCCGATCCGGTACGTCGCGACCTGCTCGTGCGGCTCGCCGGGGCACCGGCCCGGGTCGTCGATCTCGCCGCCGAATACCCCATCAGCAGGCCCGCGATCAGCAAGCACCTGCGCCTGCTCACCGAGGCGGGGCTCGTCGAGGCCGAACCACAGGGCCGCGAACGGCACTATCGCCTCGCCCCCGAGGGCCTGGCCCCGCTGCGGGCCTACCTGGAGCAGCTGCCCCTGATCAGGCCACTGATTCCGGAGCACGCGCTCGACGGTCTCGACCTCGAGGTCCGCCGCACCACCCGGGAACGCCGGGCCACCACCGGCACCGCCACCGACAAGGAGCAGACAGCATGACCATCCCCACCGCGACCGGACATCGCCGCGATCTCGCCGACGGCACCTATTGCGAATGGACGCGCACCTTCCGCGCCCCGATCGAGGACGTCTGGGCCGCCGTCACCGAGCCACACCGGCTCGCGCGCTGGCTCGGCACCTGGACCGGCGACCCGGCCACCGGCGAGGTGAAGTTCCAGATGCTGTTCGAGGACGAGATGCCCGCCGAACGCTTCCACATCGACGAGTGCGATGCCCCGCACCGGCTGCGGATCACCACCGCCATGCCCTACGACGGGGACAACCCCGAGCACTGGCAGCTCCGTCTCGATCTCTCCGAAGAAGCGGGCATCACCACCCTCGTCTTCGCCCAGAACGTGCCCGACCCCACCATGGCCGAGGGCGTCGGCCCCGGCTGGGACTACTACCTCGATCGCCTGGTCGCCGCCGAAACCGACCAGGACCCGGCCACCGTCCGTTTCGACGACTACTTCCCGGCCCTGTCCGAGCACTACCGCAAGGAATTCGGCGCGACCGACTGATCCCCTCTTGGTGCCCGCTCCCCTCCGGGCAAGCAGGCCGTCGCCGACGTCACCAGCGAACAGTCCCGTCACCGGCGTGAGTTCGGGGTGGCTCCGCCGCGTCGAACCGATGCGGGAGAATGTCCCGGTGAGCGCGCATGACGACCTGGACCATGCTCTCGGCCCGCGGGTGCTGCCCGCGGTCGAGTGGCAGGCCCGCGCGCGGGCGCATCGGGAGCGGCTCGACGAGCTGGTCGGGCCCTACCTCGAACGCCGGGCGGCGGGCACCACCCATCCGGTGATCGACTTCCTGTTCACCTACTACGGCCACAAGCCCGCGCAGTTGCGACGCTGGCATCCCGGGTTCGGCATCGCCCTGAGCGACGCGCGCGAGTACGCGGGCGCTCGCGGCTACCACCGGGTCGACGCCGACGTGTATACCGCCGACCCGGCCTACCTGGCGAAACGGCGCGACACGATCGCCTTCGTCGAACGGCTGCTGAGCGCGACCGCCCAGCGTCCCACCCACCTGTCCTGCTTCGGCCTGCACGAGTGGGCGATGGTCTACCGCACCGACGACGTCCGCCACCAGCAGGTCCCCCTGCGCCTGGGCCACGCCGGTACCGACGCGGTCGTCGAGTCGATGTCGCTGCGCTGCACCCACTTCGACGCCTTCCGCTTCTTCACCCCCGACGCCGTCGGCCGCAACGCCGAGCCCCTCACCCGCGCCGACCAGATCCTGCGGGAACAACCCGGCTGCCTGCACGCCAACATGGACCTCTACAAGTGGAGCTTCAAGCTCGCTCCCCTGATCCCGTCGGACCTGCTGCTGGACTGCTTCGAACTCGCCTGCACCGCACGCGAACTCGACATGCGCGCCAGCCCGTACGATCTGCGCGAATTCGGCTACGAGCCGGTCCGCATCGAAACACCCGGCGGCCGCGCCGACTACGTGCGGGCCCAGGCCGCGGTGGCCGAGAGCGCCGATATCCTGCGGGACCGCCTGCGCCGCGCCTGCGCCGAGCTCACCTCGGCGCAGGCGCGGATCGAGCGAACGGTCTAGCTCGGCTTCTCGTCGGCGTCCTCGGTGGGTTCGGTGACCAGGGCGAAGTCGCCCTCGTGTTGTTCGGTGCCCTTGTCGACGGCGACCTCGACGAGTTCGATGCCGCGGTCGGCGCGCAGGATCAGGGGGTCCTCGCGGAGGTCCTTGTAGAGGGAGACACACATCGCGGCCATCACCACCAGGAACGGCAGGGAGACCACGGTGGTGAGGGCTTGCAGGCCGGTGAGGGCGCCGCCCAGGTCGTCGGAGTCGGCGATGACCAGCATGATCGCGGCGACGGCGCCGGTGGCTGCGCCCCAGAAGATGACGATCGGGCGGGAGGGTTCGATGCTGCCGCGTTCGGACAGGGTGCCCATCACGATCGAGGCCGCGTCGGCGCCGGAGACGAAGAAGATGCCGACCAGGATCATCACGACCACCGTGGTGATCGAGGTGATCGGGTACTGGTCCAGCAGGTGGAACAGCGCGAAGTCCGAGTCGACCGTGCCGTCGGGCTCGGTGAGGTCGCCGTGCTCGGCCTGTTCGGCGATGCCCGCACCACCGAAGATCGCGAACCACAGCAGGCTGACCACGCTGGGCACCAGCAGCACGCCGGTGACGAACTGGCGGATGGTGCGGCCGCGGCTGATCCGGGCGATGAACATGCCGACGAACGGGGTCCACGAGATCCACCAGGCCCAATAGAAGATCGTCCAGCTCGACAGCCACCCTTGCATCGCCTCGTCGCCGGCGCCGGTGCGGGAGGCCATCGTCGGCAGCATCTCCACGTAGTCGCCGATCGAGGTCGGCACCATGTTCAAGACGAACAGGGTCGGCCCGGCGACGAAGACGAACGCCGCGATCGCCAGCGCCAGCACCATATTGATATTCGACAGCCACTGGATGCCGCGCTCGACACCCGAGACCGCCGACAGCACGAACGCGACGGTCAGGCCCGAGATGATGGCGACCAGGCCGATCTTGCCGATGCCGTCGATCCACCCGTTGAACTCCATGCCCGCGCCGATCTGCAGGGCACCGAGACCGAGCGAGGCCGCCGAGCCGAACAGGGTCGCGAAGATCGCCATCATGTCGATGGCGCGCCCGCCGATCCCGTCGGCGTGCCTGCCCAGCAGTGGCCGGAACACCGCGGAGATCAACTGCGAGCGGCCCTTGCGGAAGGTGCCGTAGGCGATGGCCAGGCCCGCCACCGCGTAGATCGCCCACGGGTGCAGTGTCCAGTGGAACAGCGTGGTGGCCATGGCGACCTCGGCGGCCGCTGGCGTGCCGGGTTCGGCGGTGTGCGGCGGCGGAGTCACGAAGTGTGACAACGGTTCCGCCACACCCCAGAACATCAGGCCGATGCCCATGCCCGCGCTGAACATCATCGCGATCCAGGAGACGGTGCGGAATTCGGGCTTCTCGTCGTCGGCGCCGAGCGGGATCCGGCCGTAGCGGCTGACGGCCAGCCAGATCACGAACACGACGAACGCCGTGGCGACCAGGACGAACAACCAGCCGGTGTTGGTGATGACCCATTTCTGCGCGGTGCCCGCCGCCGAGGCCAGACTCTCGTCGTCGAGGACACCCCAGGCGACGAAGGCGAGTGCGCCGATCGCGGTGGCGCAGAAGACGAACAGATCGATCCGGGGCTTGCCCGGCGATCGACCGGCAACCCGGCCACCGTCCGCGTCCGCGGCTCCGGACCTGCCTACGACATCGTTCGACATGGAATCCGAGTCCTTTCCGGTCGCGGAAGACGGCCCTGACAGACGCGCAGTCGTAACGCAGGCAACCGTACAGCGTTCCCCCACCGGGGTGGGGGACCCCGACCCGCCGGTCGAGCGGCCGTTCGGCGAAATCGCCCGCGCCGAGGGGCCGCCCGACTTACCATCCAAAGCAGCGACTGCTGTCTGAGTCAGTTTGGGCGCAGGGCATGATCGGGAGGCAACGATGCGCGCACGGTCGGGACGGACGGTCCTGCGATTCACGGCTTCGGCCGCGGTCGCGGTGCTGGTGGCGATGGGGGTGCCGGCGGGATCGGCGGCGGATCCGTTCGCGGATCTCACCGGTGCCGTGCAGGAATTCCTGGATGTCGGACGAACATCGGTGCCGCGGGCCGACTGTGGACCGGGTTCGCTTCCCGAGACGGGAATGCAGGGCGACGTGCCCGCCGCTGACCGAGACAGTGGCCGCAGCACGCAGGGCTACCGCTGCAATATGTCGATGGTCGGCAACTACCAGGGGCGCGGGGCGGGCATCACCTCCACCAGCTTCGAGCACTGCGCCTATGTCGGCACGTTCTTCCCCGGCAACATGCTCAGCGAGCAGCAGGGCGTGCAGGTGCTCGACGTGTCCGATCCGGCGAACCCGCGTCGCACCGCGACGCTGGCCGAGCCCGCCATGCTGGCCGGGACCTGGGAGACGTTGAAGGTCAACACCACTCGCAAGCTGCTGGTCGGCACCGGGGTCCCGGTCGGGATCGGCGCGGGCTATCTGTCGGTCTACGACATCTCCGACTGCGCGCACCCGCGACTGCTCAATCCGGGCACCGGCTCGAATCTGCTGATGCCGCTGCCGATCACGACGCACGAGGGCGGCTTCTCCCCCGACGGCCGCACCTACTGGGCCTCCGGGATCGCGCCCGGCTTCCTGAGCGCGATCGATCTCACCGACCCCGCCCACCCCCGCGTGATCTGGCAGGGACTGACCGGAATCGAGGCGCACGGCCTCGGCGTGAGCCCGGACGGCAACCGGCTCTACATCTCCGCGCTCGGCGGTTTCACCGTGCTCGATGTGAGCGCGGTGCAGCGGCGCGACCCGAATCCGCAGGTGCCCCACCTGGGCCGGACGTTCTGGACCGACGGGTGGGCCACCCAGCACAGCGTGCCGGTGACCTACGACGGTGTGCCGCACGTCTTCACCGTCGACGAAGGCGGTTCCGGCGGGGTGAAGCTCATCGATGTCTCGGTCGACGGTGATCCGCGGATCACGGCGAAGATCAAGCTGGAGATCAATCTGCCGGCCAACATCGATGCCAATGTCGGGTCGTCGATGGGCGGTTCGGCGTTCTCCTACGAATCGCACTACTGCGCGGCGGATCGCCCCGACGATCCGACAGCGCTCGCGTGCGGATGGATCTCGTCGGGGATCAGGGTGTTCGACGTGCGCGATCCGGGGGCGATCCGCGAGATCGCGTACTTCAACCCGCCCGCGCGGACCGGCCGCAACCTGGAGGTGTGGAACTCACCGCACGCGCTGGCCTCGATCATCGGCGTTCCGGTGATGAGCGCGCCCGCGGCCCTGCGGGCGATGGCCGAGGGGCTGTTCGATCCCGCCCAGGTGCTGACTTCGCGGGCGGGCGACATCGCGTTCGGCGACATGTCGAGCGATTGGTGTTTCTCGCCGCCGGAGTGGCGAGGCGACCAGCTCTATGTCACCTGTTCCGACAACGGGTTCATGGTGCTGCAACTCGACAACGACGTGTATTCGCCGCCGGCGGATCAGCAGTCGACCGTGGGGTCGTGAGGGTGGGGCGCGCGATGCGGGTCGCGGCCCTGGGGGCGGCCGCGGTGTTCCTGATGGTGCTCGGCGCGGCGCTGCGGCCGTTGCTGATCACCGAGACCGCCACGCCCGCACCGGTACTCGACGCGGTCGAGCTGGGCTTCGTGCAGGACATGACCGCCCACCACCAGCAGGCGCTGATCCTCACCGAACGTCTCGATCCCGCCGCCGATCCGGCCGTGCGCAAGATGGCCGACCAGATCGCCGCCGTCCAGCGGGTGGAGATCGGCACCCTGCTCGGCTGGACCCAGCTCGCGGGCGCGGCTCCGACGTCGGCACAGCCGATGACGTGGATGGCGACCTCCCCAGGGCACCACCATGATTCGACGACGGCGATGCCGGGCATGGCCACCCCCGCCGACCTCGACGCGCTGTCGGCCGCGCGCGGCGCCGACGCCGAAACCCTGTTCCTGCAACTGATGTACCGCCACCACTCGGGCGGGATCACCATGGCCAGGGCCGCCGACGCCCTGCTCACGTCCGGGCCGGTGAAACAGGCCGCCCGCGCCATGGCCCAGGCCCAGAGCCAGGAACTCGGCTACCTCGGCATGCTCCTGGACGCCCGGGGCGTGCGTCCCTGAACGACCCGGCGCTCCACCCGGCGGGTCGCTACGATGCGATCGGGGATCGGGCTCCGGGGGGCACGGCTGCGCGCGAGGAGCGGCCGGGGATCGCGCCGAGGGTGATGTGTCCGAATCCGCACGAGCGGGGCTGCCGCCGGGTGAGCACAACGTCATCGTGGGGCAACTGGCCAGAAAATCGCAGGCAATGGCCGATGCGCACGATGAGTCGGATTGTCGGTGAATTGTGGGCGGAGGCTGGACGTGGTGGTGAGCGCGCGAGCGGGCGTGGTTGTTCCGGCCGTGGGATGTGGGCTGGCCGAGGTGCGCGCACTGATCGCCGCGCGTCTGCGACCGATCGGGGTCAGGGAGCTACCCGTGGCCGACGCGATCGGCGCCACGCTGGCCACCGCGCTCACGACCGGCGGGCCACTGCCCCGCGTGGACAGTGCGGCGATGGACGGCTACGCCGTCGCGGGCCCCGGACCGTGGTGGAGCCTGCACCAGCAGGTCCGCTACGCAGGCCGCGGCTGCTCGGTGGTGCTCGCGCCCGGTGAGGCGGTGCGGATCGCGACCGGCGCCGCCACCCCGCTGGGTACCACCGCCACGCTGCGCGACGAGCACGTGGTGCAGACGACCGTCTCGGGCAAGCCGGTGGTGATGCGCGCGCCGGGCGCCCCGGTGCGCGACGACACCCGCCGCCAGGGTGAGCACTGGGACAGCGGGGTCGAGCTGGCGCGCGCGGGCACCCGGGTGTCGGCCGCACTGGCCTCGGCGGCCCTGAGCGCCGAAGCCGAGACCGTCACGGTGCGCGGCCCGCTGCGCGCCGACGTCGTGATGACCGGCGACGAGATCCGCGCGGTCGGCCCGCTCGGCGCGAACGAGACCAGGGACTCCCTCGGTCCGGTGCTGCCCCAGTTCCTGCGCTGCTGCGATATCGAGAGCACCGGCCTGTGGCATCTGGCCGACGGCGAAGACCTGCTGCGCTCCTGGCTGACCCTGAAATCCCACGCCGACCTGGTGGTGATGGTCGGGGCGACCGGGCGCGGCGCCGCCGACCACCTGCGCACCCTGCTGGCCGACCTGGGCGCCCGGATCGTGGTCGAACGCGCCGCCATCCGGCCGGGCGGCTCCACTCTGGTCGCCCAGCTGCCCGACGGACGCGTACTGCTCGGGCTGCCCGGCAACCCGTTCGCCGCAATCGCGGCGCTGCTCGCCATCGGCCCGGCGGTGGTCGATGCCCTGACCCAGCGGACACCGGGGCCCACCATGTGGGGGCGGCTCTCCGACGCCGGCGTGCTCGAGGGGGCCTCGACCCGCCTGGTTCCCGTTCAGCAGCAGACCGGTGGTGTGTGGCGCAGCACCGGACCCGCGCACACGCCGCACCTGGCCGGGCTGATCGGCTGCCAGGCCCTGGCCGTGCTGCCACCCGGCACCGGCCGGGGCACGCTGGTCGAGCTGCTCCCGCTCCCGCACTGACCCCGGGGGCTAGTGCCGGCGCCCGCAGCGCGGAAAGACCGCCCGCGCGGCCTCGTCGGCGACGTCGACGAGGATATGCGCCAACCGGCTCGTGCCGGGTGCGCGCGGCCCACCGAGCCTGCCCGACAGCGACAACGCGGCGACCGCCCCGGGCGCCCGGCCCCGGATCGGCACCGCCACGCACACGACACCGGCGACCGATTCCTCCCGATCGACAGCGATCCCCTGATGACTCCGGACGCGATCGAGCTCGCGGTGCAGTTCGGCCCGGCGACCGATCGTGCGGGGCGTCCGCTGCGGCAGCCGCTCCCGGAACGCCAGCTCGACGACGCTCGGCTCCAACGTGGCCAGCAACGCTTTGCCGACCGCTGTGCAGTGCGCGGGCATCCGGCCGCCGAGCCGGGTGGGGATGCTGTCGCGGGAACGGCCCGCCGCCTTGTCCAGGTAGAGCACTTCGGGACCGTCGAGCACACCGAGGTGCCCGACCATGCCGGTCCGCTGACACACCTCGTGCAGCAGCGGACTCACCGCCTCCCTGATCTCGTTGTGCTCGACCGCGAGCCCGCCGACCTCGAGCGCCCGTGTCCCGAGCCGGTATCCGCCCGGCGCGTGCGCCAGCCAGCGCAACCGGACCATCTGATCGATGATGCGGTGCACGCTCGAGCGGGGCAGGCCGGTGCGGTCGGCCACCTCGAGCAGCGAGCGGACCGGGTCGGGCCCGTCGAACGCGTCCAGGATCGCCGTCATCCGCTCGATCATGGACGACGGCGGCGGACCGCTGTGCTGCGCGGACCGGGGCTGGACGAGTACGTCGACCGTCATGGGTCACCTCATTTGCCTAGCGATGGTGTCCCCCATCACAGTGCCGTCCCGGTGGTGCGCGGGAATCGCGGAAACTACGGAGATCGCTCGGCGACTACGGATGTTTCCCCCGTCACCCCCGTCCCCACTGTCGGCACGGGGTTGCACTGCGCGCGGATTCGGTCCCACTCAGTGGCAGGCCGGGCCCGCCCTGTGGGACCGCCTGCCCCGTGTCACCGCGACGGTGTCACCGTCAGAGGGAGTTCCGGCTGGCCCAGGCGGCGATCTGGGTGCGCGAGGTGAAGCCGAGTTTGGTGAGGATGTGGTCGACGTGGCTCTCGGCGGTGCGGATCGAGATCACCAGCTCCTGCCCGATCCGGCGATTGCCGTAACCCTTGGCGATCAGGCGCGCGACATCGCGTTCCCGCCGGGTCAGTATTTCCATCCCGCCGGGTTCGGCGGCCGGGGCCTGCGCCGACGAGGTGTCCATCGCGTAGTCGACGGCGTCGTCGAGGGGCAGCGCGGCACCCGCGGCGAAGCACGCCCCGAACTCCCGCTCGCCCAGTGCGGCGAGGACCTGATCGCGCACTCCCCGACCGATGAGCTGGGTCATCGCGTGCGCCAGCCGTTGCGAACTGCCCCGGCGGACCGTCGATGCCACGCCCATCAGGCGGGCCGCGCGCACCAGGTCGCCGTCGGCGGCGGCCGCCCAGGCCAGGCCGTCCACGCTGGTGGCGAGCCAGGCGCACCGATCGAAGAGCTGGAACAGTTCGATCGACCGGCGCAGCGCCGCGACCGCGCTCCGCTGATCACCGTCACGCCACTGCTGGGTGCCGACCGCCCAGTAGGCCAGCCCCCCGAGCAGGTGCGAGCCGTGCTCGGTGGTCACCGCCAGCAGCCGCTCGGCCATGGCACCGGCGATCGGGTCGTTCAGGGCCAGCGCGCAGACCGCGGCGAAGGCCAGGCTCTCCATCTCCACTTGGGGGTGCGCGCACTCGTGCGCGCTCATCGACGAGGCCACCGAGATGTCCAGCGCCCGATGCAGCTCGCCCGCCCCGAAGGCCAGCACCGCGCCCGCCATCGCGGTCTCGACCTGCACTTCGGCCGACCCGGTTTCGACCGCGATCTCGGTACCGGCCCGCACGAATTCCGCCGCCGTCTCGGTCTCGGAGAGCATGGCCGCCATCACCGAGCTCGCGGCCAGCGCCCTGGCCCGACAGACCGTGCGCTCGGTGTCCTTCGCCAGCGCCGCGGACAACCAGCGGTAGCCCTCCAGCAGGAAGTGACAGTGCTCCCAGAACGGCCACAGCTCCGTCGCGATCTCCAGCGCCCGCCGCGCACCGGCCGGATCGCCGAGTGAGAATTGCAGTGCGGCACGGAGATTGGCGTGCTCGCGGCTGACGTCGCGGAACCAGTCGACGTCGGTGGCGCTCCAATAGTCGGTGCGCCCGCGGCACGCGAGCCGGTAGTAGTACTCGCGATGGCCGACGCGCACCGTGTACTCGGTGCCGCGTGCCCGCAGCCGCTCGCCGGCGAACTGACGCAACGGCTCGAGCATCGAGTACCGGCCTGCGCCGTCGCCGCCGGGCCCGTAGGCCAGCACCGACTTCTCCACCAACCCCGTCAGCGCGGCCAGCAGCGCGTCCGGCGCATCGACCAGGCAGACCGCTTCGGCGGCGTCGAGGTCGAAGCCACCCGCGAACACCGACAGCTGCTCCCACAGCGACTGCTCGTCGGGAGTGCACAGGTCATAGCTCCAGCGGATCGCCGAGGCCAAGGTCTGCTGCCGGTGCGGCGCGGTCCGCAGTCCGGTGGTGAGCAGACCCATCGCGTCGTCGAGGCGGGTGAGGACCTGTTCGGGGGTGAACATCCGCATCCGCAGCGCCGCCAGTTCCAGCGCGAGCGGAATACCGTCGAGCCGTCGGCAGATGGCGGCCAGGGTCGCCGCGTTGGCCGGGGTCCGCCGGAAGGCCGGGTTCGCCGCGCTCGCGCGATCGACGAGCAGCCGGGCCGCGGGACTGTCGAGCTCGCCGGAGTCCGGGTCGGGCACCGACAGCGGCGCCACCGGCAGGACCTGCTCGCCCGCGACGCCGAGCGGCTCACGGCTGGTCGCGAGGATCCGCAGGCCGGTCGTCGCGGGGATGATCCGGTCCGCGAGCGCCGCGCACGCGCCGATCACGTGCTCGCAGTTGTCCAGGATCAGCAGGAGATCGCGGTCGGCCAGGAAGTCGGTGAGCACGGCCAGCGGGGCACTGGTGTCATCGCGCAGGCCGAGCTCACGCGCCACCGTCGGAGCGACCAGGTTCTGGTCGCTGACGTGCGCCAGCTCGACCAGCCACACACCGTCGGCGAACGCCCGCTGCACGGCCTCGCCGACCCGCCTGCTCAACCGGGTCTTGCCGACCCCGCCCACCCCGGTCAGGGTGAGCAGCCGGGTACCGGCGAGCAACTGCTTGGCCGTCGCGACATCGTCATCGCGGCCGACGAAGCTGGTCACTTCCGCCGGGAGGTTCCCGGACACACGCCTGCCCACGCCCGCTACTGTCGCACGCGCGCCGAGGCCGGTGGCGGCTTTCGGCACACTCGCGCGCAGGCGGGGGCGGCCGGGCTCGCTCGGCTCAGCCGTGGTGCGGCGGCTGCCAGGGACGGCCGTACGGATCGTCCGGGCGCGACGCGGGCGGCTGCTGCTGCGGGGCGATCGGCGGCGGTGTCGGCAGCGGCGAGGGTTCCACCGGCGCAACGGTTTTCGGTCGTGGCGGCTCGAAACCCTCGACGGGGGTGCGAGCGGTGGCCTCGGCGGCGCGCACGGCCTGCTCGATCTTGGGGTCCGACGCGGTCTCGAACCAGTCGGCGACGTCGGAGTCGTCCTCGATCTTCACCGGCGGATGGTCCTCGGTCGACGGCTCGTAGCGGAACACCCCGTCCTCGCCCTTGGTGGCGAAGTTCTGGGCGAAGCCCTCGAGCGCCTTGCCGAAATCACTGGGCACCAGCCACACCTTGTTGGCGTCGCCGCGCGCCACCATCGGCAGCGTCTGCATGTACTGGTAGGCCAGCAGCTCCGGCGTCGGCTTGCCGTTCTTGATGGCGGCGAACACCTTCTCGATGGCCTTGGCCTGGCCCTGGGCCTGCAGGTAGGAGGCGGCGCGTTCACCCTGCGCGCGCAGGATGCGGCTCTGCCGCTCACCCTCGGCCGACAGGATCGCCGACTGCTTGCCGCCCTCGGCGGCCAGGATCTGCGCCTGCTTGGCGCCCTCGGCGGTCTTGATCTGCGATTCGCGGGTGCCCTCGGCGGTGAGGATCATCGCCCGCTTCTCGCGGTCGGCCTTCATCTGCTTCTCCATCGATTCCTGGATCGACGGCGGCGGATCGATGGACTTGAGCTCGACCCGGGCCACGCGCAGGCCCCAGCGACCGGTCGCCTCGTCGAGGACGCCACGCAGCTGGTTGTTGATCTGGTCGCGGGAGGTCAGGGTCTCCTCCAGCGTCATCCCGCCGACCACGTTGCGCAGCGTGGTGACGGTGAGCTGCTCGACGGCGGCGATGTAGTTGCTGATCTCGTACACCGCGGCCTGCGGGCTGGTGACCTGGAAGTACACCACCGAGTCGATCTGCAGGGTGAGGTTGTCCTGGGTGATCACCGGCTGCGGCGGGAAGGACACGACCCGCTCACGCAGGTCCACCTTCGCGCGGACACGGTCGGCGAACGGGACGAGGAATGTGAGCTGACCGGACACGGTGCGCGAGTAGCGTCCGAGCCGTTCGATCACCGCCGCCTCGGCCTGCGGAACGAGGGCGATCGATTTGAAGACCACCACCACGACCAGCAGGACGAGGACAGCGGCCACGATCAAGGCAACCATTGCTAGGGACCCTTCCAGACGACGGCGGTCGCGCCGTCGATCTTCATCACATAGACGGTCACGCCGGCGTCGTAGACTTCGGTCGGGTCCAGCGGTCGTGCGGTCCAGACCTCACCGCCGAGCTTCACCTGACCCGAATGCGCCGCGACCTGTTCGAGGACGAGCGCCGACTTCCCCGGCAGCGCATCGACATTGGTCGGAATCGGGGGCGGGGAACCGAATTTGCGGCGCAGCACCGGCCGCACCCCGAGGAACAGCACGCCCGCGACCGCACCGAACACCAGCGCGTCGCCCCACAGCGGTAGGTCCGCGGCGGCGCTGATACCCGCGGTGCCCAGCGCGGCGACACCGAGCATGAGCAGGGTGAGATCCCCGGTGAGCATTTCCGCCGCCGCGAGGACGATGCCCGCGATCAGCCAGACTATTGCGGCCACCATCCCAGACTAGCCGCGATAACGGCTTTCTGGGCGGCCTCGCCGACCCCGGCCGCGATCATGGGGTCCAACCGCTTTCGCGCGCCGCTACCGCCGCCGGCCTGCCCGCGCCTCTAAGCTCGGCCGGGTGAGTGGGCGTGACATGTACGGCGGCGACATCTATTCCGGACACCGGCGGACCAAGAAGACACCGGTGCCGAAGGTGAGCGCCGACCGGGATCTGGTCGTGGAGGACGCGGCGAGCGGATTCTGCGGCGCGGTAGTCGGTTTCGATCGCAGCTACGACGGCGACTTCGTCAAACTCGAGGACGGGCGCGGCGCGGTCCGGCTGTTCGCGCTGCGCGAGGCGGCCTTCCTCATCGACGGCAAACCGGTCACGCTGGTACGGCCGACGGCGACCGCGGCGGCCAAACAGCCGACCCGGTCGGCCTCCGGATCGACGCGGGTCGAGGGACTGCGCGCCCGCGTGGCCAGGACCAGTCGGATCTGGGTGGAGGGCGTGCACGACGCCGCCCTCGTCGAACGGGTCTGGGGTCACGACCTGCGAGTGGAGGGCGTCGTCGTCGAGCATCTGGAGGGGCTGGACAATCTCGGCGGCAAGCTGACCGAATTCGGGCCGGGCCCCGGCGCCCGGGTCGGCGTGCTGGTCGACCACCTGGTGACCGGTTCCAAGGAGACCCAGCTGACCACCGGCCTCGGCCCGCACGTCTTGGTGACCGGGCATCCGTTCATCGATGTGTGGCAGGCGGTGCGGCCCGCCGCGGTCGGCATCGACGCTTGGCCGACTGTCCCGCGCGGCGAGGACTGGAAGACCGGGATCTGCGCGCGCCTGGGCTGGGGAACACCGCAAGAGGGGTGGCGGCGCGTCTACAACGCCGTCGACTCGTTCCGCGATCTGGAGGCGCCGCTGATCGGCGCGGTCGAACGGCTCATCGACTTCGTCACCGAGCCGGAATAAGTCCACCCGCAGGTCAGACAGGCCCTCAGTGCCCGCACACGATCCCGGGCAAACCTTTATGCTCGATGATTATGTGCTCTCCCAGTGCCACGCTGACGCTGTGGGCCGGCTCCTGGCTGGCCGGTACCAGCGCGCCCGACGACGTCCTGGAGGCACTGCACGCCTGGGCGGCACGACACACGCTGGCCGCGGGTGACCCGGTCACCGGCGGCCGCACCGACCTGCCGTGGACCTCGCGGGGCGAGTCCGTCGGCACCGGAGTCATGCCGCTGCTCAAGGTGATCCGCGAAGCGATGGCACCCGAGGGCGCGCACCTGCGCCTGGTCCTGCCCGCCCCCGGTGACGTGCGCGGGCTGCCGGTCGGCACCGCCTTCGCCGCCGACGCGATCGACGCCGAGGAGGGCCTGCTGCTCGGGGTCCCCGGCGAACAGGGCACCGGTTTGATCCCGCAGTGGGATGACGACGAGACGCTGCAATGGACCGTGTACAGCGTCGACATCCCGCACGTCACCGGGCCCGACATGTCGCTGGGCGAAGCCGAATACACGATGCGCGAGTCCGTCCGCGACGCCGCCGACGCGCTCATGCAACTGCACACCACCTCCGTCGGCACCGGCGACGCCGACCCGCGCGAGCAGATCGAAGCGCAGCTGGCAGCGTACTCCCGGCACGCCTATCCCGACTCGATCCCGTTGCGCGCCAAGCGCATTCTCGACACCGCCGACCATGTGGCCGCGATCCTCACCGTCGCCCAGCACGAGCCCGCGTCCGCGCCGACCTCGGCCAGCGCGATCGGCGCGCACGAGTCGCTGCTGCGGCCACTGTGGAACACCATCAGGGAAGCCCGGCTGGTGGCGGTACACGCCGCCGCCGGGCCCGCCCGCTAGCCGCGGTCAGCGCCGGTAGGGCTGCTGATACTGCGGCTGTCCCTGGTACGGCGCGTACTGCTGCGGATACGGCATCGGCTGCTGCGCCGGGTATGGCTGCGGATACTGCGCCTGCGGATACTGCGGCGGGTACGGCTGCTGTTGCGGGTACGGCTGCTGCTGCGGGTATCCGTGTGGCTGCTGGTACTGCTGCGGCGGCATCTGCTGGGGCGCACCGGCATTCGAGCCGCTGCTGAGCTTGCGGATCACCACGACGGCGACGATCACCACGACGATGATCAGGATGGTGATCCACAGCCAATCGGGCAGGCCGATCCCGACGCTGGTTCCCCCGCCACCACCGCGGCGGGCCAGCACACCGTCCGGCATGTGGGCATGATTCATCGGGCCTCCCCCGTCTCGAACATCCACCTTCCCTCGAAGGTCTGCGCGCAGATGCTAGCGCAGCGGATATCCGAAGTGGCAAGCGCCGGTTCGGAATCCGTTCACCTCGCGCTCAGCGGCAATCGTGGGCGGGTGGGACGGCGCCCGGGGGAAAGAAGTCGATCCGGCTGGCCTCCGAGCGCGGCAGCAGGAAGGCGACCCCGCCCGCCCGATTCCAGGACTCCGGGAGCAGCAGGTACTGATTCCCCGACTGCAGAACGAGTTTGAGGCCGTCGTAGCGGAAGTGGTAGGCGGTATCGGGAGCGGGGCAGGTGAGTTCGGTGACGCCGGGAGCCGCCAGACCCAGGCGCTTGTCCGAATACACCGAGACACTGGGCTGGTCCGGGAACTGCGCGACCTGCTCGATCGCCCGTCCGGTGCCGACCGCAGCCGAATAGTCCGCGACCGCCCAGAACAAGCCGACCCCGACGAGCGCGAACACCGCACCCCACTCCCCCGCGGTGAGCACGTCCCCGACCGGTTCGGCACCACCGCGCGCGGCCCGCCGCAACCGCACCGCGGCGACGACCAGCACGACACCACCGACCAGACACAGCCCCGGCGCCCCGACCAGCGACCGCAGCGGGGTCGCGACAACGATGCTGACCAGTCCGGCGGCCACGAGCACACACCCGACCACCATGGTCACGCCCACCAGCCGACGACGCTGCGCCTCACTCAGCCGCGGCACCACGAACTCCCGGAACACCCTGCGTCCCAGCAGATACAGCAGGAACAGACAGGCCCCGGCCGCGAGCGGAATGAACAGCGAATCCTGACTCCGCATCAGATAGTCCTGCGTCGTCAACCCGATCGTCGTCGAGTTCACGCCGAAGTAGTCGAAGAACCAGAAGGCGTGCGACCACCCGAAGAAGAACAGCAGCGCGGTCACCAACGTGGTCGGCGCGGCGAAATTGCGGACCATCGGACCGAGGCGGGACAGGCCGGTCTCGGCGGGCGGCGGGGCCGGGGCACCCGGGGCCGGGGTCGAGACCGGCGCGTCGCTCGTGGGGGCCGCCGCAGGCGCGTTCGAGGCGGGGGCGGGGGTGGAGGTAGGGGCCTCCGTGGTGAGGGTGGGTCGCGGTACACCGTTTACCCGGTGTGTGCTGTTTCCGGGGTCGGTCGGGGTGGTGTCTGTGCTCATGTCGTCCTCCTTTGCCTCGCGGTTCAACCGCCGGACGGTGCCGGTGAGACTTCGGTGCCGCCGGTGTCCGCAGGGTCGTTCAGGGTGTCGTCTCCGAGGCGGGAGCTCGTGTTTCCAGCGGTCCCGCTGCCGTCGCCGGGCCCGCCACCCGAAGTCCCGGCGCCCGTTCCACCGGTCGTCCCCGAGCCGGGACCGGTTGTCTCGCCGCCGCTCGTACCCCCGCCGTTGCCGGCACTGCCGCCCGTCGAACCGTCGCCGCCGCTAGTGCCGCCGGCGGCCCCGCCTCCACTGGTCGTCTCGCCGGGCGTCTCGTCTCCCCCAGTCGTTCCCTCTCCGCCGGGCGTTCCGCCACCCCCAGTCGTTCCCTCCCCGCCGGGTGCTCCGCCTCCGCCGCTGCCCGCTGTTCCGTCACCGCCGGTCCCGCTACCTGCGCCGCCACCACCGGTGGAACCACCGCTGCCGGCCGGGCCTGCGCCACCGGTTCCGGTGCCGCCGTTGTCGTCGGTGGTCGGGCACGGCTCGCTGCCGGACAATTGCACCGTGACCGGGGTGCCGGGGTCGACGGTTCCGTTGGACGGCGAGAGCCCGCTGAAGGTGCAGACGCGGGCGTCCGGGGTTCCCAGGACGAAGGAGAGTGCGAGGCAGGTCGGGTCGTGTCCGGCCTCCTGGCAGGCCGTGGCGACGGCGGCTTCGATCCGTCCCTTCAGCTCCGGGGTGAACGGGCTGCCGATTTCGGTGAAGGACGGGATCTTGACCGGGGAACCCTTCGCCTGGTTGCCACCGGGCTTCTTCGCGGGCGCCGGGCCGCCGCCGGGAGGCCGGGCGCCGGGACCGACCGGGCCGCCCGGTGCGCTCCCACCACCGGCCTCACCGACCGGACCGCCCGGGGCCCCGCCGCCGTCGGGAGCCGACTCACCGCCGGGTGACCGGCCACCCGGTGCGGTCGCCGACTGCTGATCGGCGGTCGCCGAGAGACCGGGGTCCGAGGGGCCGGGCGAGCGCGAATCGGCCGCGGGCCGCACACAACCCACCGACAGCGACACGACGGCGGCCACCGCGGCCAGTACCACGCCGCAGCGGATACGGCCGGTGGGCCGGCGGATGCCGGCCCGGGGGCGGGCTCGGGCCGGATCAGGTCGAACGGGGTCGCGTCGCATCGTCCTCTCCTGTCGTGCAGGTGGGACGAGAATGCGCCGGGCGGGCGAGGGAACGCGCGAGTACCCGACTACTCGACTATCCGGTCCGCGATCAGGTGCGGCGAAGCGGCAAGCGCTGGTTCAGAATCCGCCGAGCGCGGCCTTCAGGTCGGGGACGTCGAGCACCACCAGGGTGTCGTCGCGGACGACCGGACAGGTCTGAGTGGTGACGGTGTCGACGATGTGGCGATTCCAGGAGAGCGCGGCGTTGGCGGTGGTGTCCTGCACGGTCCACAGCTTCATCGCGCCGGTGAACGCCACCCGGGCGACCCGGGGGCCCAACGCCTTCCAGGTGCCCTGCTGACCGTCGAGGATCCCGCAGAGTTCGTCCACCGAGGCCTGCGAGATGGTGGGTTCGGTGGGGACCGGGCCCGCGTCGTCGTACCCGGAGTCGTTGCCGCAACCGCTCAGGCCCAGTGCGGTCACGGTCAGCACGAACAGGGCAGCCACCCGGCTGCGGTGGAGCATCGTCGAACGCATCGGAATACCTCCGATCTGTCGAGCACAACTCCGCAAAGCCTACTCCCCGGACCCGGGCGACCCGGCGAATGTTTATCCGGTTGTGTTCAGGGCCGGGCCGGACGCGACGCCGGTGCGCAGCAGCCGGGTGCGCACAGGGCCCCGTCGACGGTGCAGCCGTAGCCCGGCACCTCACCCAGTTCGCGCACCGGTCCCCCGGCGAGTCGCTCCTGGATCAGCTCGACGATCATGCGCGAGAAACGCGCATCGGTGCCCGGCGTCGCGGCCCGGGCGAAGGCCATGCCGAGCTCGGCCGCCTTCTGCGCGGCCTCGTTGTCGAGGTCCCAGATCACCTCGAGATGATCGGAGACGAAACCGACCGGGCAGACGACCACGGCGTCGATCCCCTTGCCGTGCAACGCATCCAGATGGTCGACGATGTCGGGTTCCAGCCACGGCACCTGCGGCGGGCCCGACCGTGACTGCCACACCAGGTCGTAGTCGGCGAAACCGGTCGCGGCGGCGCACAATCGGGCCGCCTCGGCGACCTGCCTGCTGTAGAGGCGGCCGCCGTCGGCGGGCGGGCCCGCGGCGATGTCGGCCGAGATCGGGATGGAGTGCGCGGTGAACACCAGGCGCACACCGTCGCGGCGATCGGCCGGGATCCGGGCGACCGCGGCGGTGATCGCGTCGGCGAACGACGCGATCAGCAGCGGATGGTCGAAGTACTGGCGCAGCTTCACCAGTTCCGGCGCATCGGCACCGACCGCGGCCCGCGCGCGGGCGATGTCCTCGTCGTACTGGCGGCAGCCCGAGTACCCGCCCCACGCCGAGGTCGGGAAGACCAGGGCCGAGCGCACACCGTCGGCGGTCATCCGCGCGACCGTGTCCTCCACCAGGGGATGCCAGTTGCGGTTGCCGAAGTACACCGGCAGGTCGAGGCCGGCGTCGGCCAGATCGGCCTCGACCGCGGCGATGATGTCGCGGTTGAGCGCGTTGATCGGCGAGACACCACCGAAATGCAGGTAGTGCTGGGCAACCTCGTCGAGCCGCGCCCGGGGTACCCCGCGGCCCCGAGTGACGTTCTCCAGGAACGGGATCACGTCCTCGGGACCCTCGGGGCCACCGAAGGACAGCAGCAACAGGCCGTCGGTCATCAGTTGGCGGTGAAGCCCTCGGGGAACCACATGTTGTGGCTGGCGCCGCCGTCGACGTAGATGATCGAGCCGGTGGTGGCGGGCAGCCAGTCCGACAGCAGCGCGACGATCGACTTGCCGACCGCGCGCGCGTCGGCGCCGTCCCAGCCGATCGGCGACGCGCCGTCCCAGTACTCGTCGAGCTGACGCAGCTGCTTGGCGTCGTCGGTCGCGGTACCGGCGATGGCCTTGGCCGCGAGGGTCTTCACCGGACCCGCGGCGATCAGGTTGGAGCGGATCTTCTTGGCGTAGCCCACTTCCCGGGCCACGTACCGGTTCACCGACTCCAGCGCGGCCTTGGAGACACCCATCCAGTTGTAGTACGGCATCGCCACGCGCGGATCGAAGTCCATGCCGACGATGGAGCCGCCCTCGTTCATCACGGGCAGCACGGCGCGGGCCAGCGAGGCGTAGCTCCACGCGGAGATCTCGAACGACTTCGCCACATCGGGGCCGGGGCCCTCCAGGAACGGCACCGCGTCCGGGCCCATCAGGGTCTTGGGCGCGAAGGCGATCGAGTGCAGCACACCGTCGATGCCCTCGGGCGCCAGCTCGCGCAGGGCGTCGGCCAGCGCGCCCAGGTTCTCCTCGTTGGTGACGTCCAGCGGAATCGCCGGCGGCACCTCCTGCGGCAGGCGCTTGGCGATGCGGTCGATCAGCCGCAGCCGTTCCGGGATGCCGGTGATGATCACCTTCGCGCCCTGCTCCTGCGCGACCGCCGCCGCGCTGAACGCGATCGACGAATCGGTGATGATGCCGGTGACCAGAATGGTCTTGCCTTCGAGCAGTCCGCCCATGAGTTTTCGGTTCTCCTGAAATCAGTATGGTTGCCGCCACCTTGTCGGTGGCGCGGGGCAATCCGTTAGCGGATCAGTGACCCATGCCCATGCCGCCGTCGACCGGAATGACGGCACCGGTGACGTAGCGCGAGTCCTCCGACGCCAGGAAGCTGACCACCGCGGCGACGTCCTCGGCCTGGCCGAGGCGACCCAGCGGAATGAACTTCTTGGCGGTTTCCTTCAGATCCTCGGGCAGCTCGGCGGTCATGTCGGTCTCGATGAAACCGGGAGCGACCACGTTGGCGGTGATCGAACGCGAGCCCAGCTCACGAGTGATGGAGCGCGCCATACCGATCACGCCCGCCTTGGAGGAGGCGTAGTTGATCTGGCCGGGGCCACCGCCGAGACCGACGACGGAGCCGAGGAAGATCATCCGGCCCCACCGCGCGCGGAGCATGGCGCGGTTGGCACGCTTGGCACAGCGGAAAGCGCCGGTGAGGTTGGCGTCGATGACGCGCTCGAACTGGTCCTCGGTCATCCGCATCAGCAGGGTGTCGTCGGTGATACCCGCGTTGGCGACCAGCACCTCGACCGGACCCTGGTGCTCCTCGACCTCGGTGAACGCACGGTCGACCGACTCGCTGTCGGTGACATCGCACTTCACTCCGAACAGACCCTCCGGCACCCCCGATCCGCGGTGCGTGACGGCGACCTTGTGGCCGTCGGCGAGCAGGCGCTGGGCGACCGCGAGACCGATACCGCGGTTACCACCGGTCACCAGGACCGAGCGGGATGTGACGTTCAACATAGGGTCCAACCTATCTGTTCCGGTTCGTGTGCCCCGCGTCAGGGTCGCGGCACTGCGACGTCTCACAACGCGGGGCGAGGCGTGCTAGGGCAGGCGTTGACGATAGAGCAAACTGACCACGACGCCGGCGGCGACGAACAACATACCGAGCAGCAGCCACGGCCTGCTCGCGTCGCCGCGGGTGGTCTCGTAGCCGATCTGTTCCTCGAGGGTGTCGTAGACGGCACGCAGTTCGGCCAGTGAGGAGGCGGTGTAGAACTCACCGCCGGACAGCTTGGCGATCTCCTGGAGCGAGGCGTTGTCCACGGGCACCTTCACCCGCTGCGAACCCTTGCCGTCGGAATCCGGGATCTCGACGGTGCCCCATTCGGTGCCGAAGGAGATCGTGGAGACCGGGATGTTCTTGTTCTTGGCCAGCCGGGCCGCGGTGAAGCCGTGCCGCGGGTTGTCGACGTCCTTGTCGTCGGGCACGGTCTGCTTACCGTCCGACATCAGCACGATGCGGGCGGGCGGCGGGGTCTCCGCGCCGCCGAGCACGGCGGCCAGGGTGTCGATCGACTGCAGGGCGGTCAGGATGCCCTCGCCGGTGGCGGTGCGCTCGGCCAGCTTGATGTTGTCGATCGAGTGCTTGACGGCCTCGCGGTTGGTCGTCGGCGACACCATCACCGACGCGGTTCCGGCGAAGGTGACGAAACCGAGGTTGATGCCGGGGGTCAGGCCGTCGACGAATTCCTTGCCTGCCTTCTGCGCGACCTGCAGCCGGTTCGGCTCCACGTCGGTCGCCTCCATCGACAGCGACACGTCCATCACCAGCACGACGGTCGCGCGGTTGCGCGGCACCTTCTGCACTGCGGTCGGTCCGGCGGCGGCGACGGTCAGCAGCACCAGGCCGGCGAGGATGAGCGCGATCGGCACGTGCCGCATCGGGCTGGGTCGCGACGGGGCGACCCGCTCGAGCACGGACATGTTGCCGAACTGCAGCATCCGTTTGTGCCTGGCCCGCTGGACCAGCACATAGCCGAGGACCAGCAGGGCGACGACGACCAGGAAACCGAGCCAGACGACGGCCGTGAAATGCGAAATACTCACTGGCGAGGCACCCGCCCGCTCGGGGCGCCGAGGCTGTGGCGCCGGGTGGACACGAACCGGACCACGTCGGCGATCCAGTCCCGATCGGTCTGTAGCGACAACACCGGCGCACCGCAGCTGCGCAGCGCCTGCTGCACCTGCGCGCGCTGGGCCTGGGCGGCGGCCGCGAAATCGGCACGCAGTGTGGGGGTGACGCTGAACTCGCGGGTGCGACCCGATTCCGGATCGTGCAGCACCACGTCGCCACCGTCGGGCAGCGCGACGTCGAGGGGATCGAGCACCTCGACCGCGAGCAGGTCGTGGCGGGCCGAGATCGCGCGCAGCGAGCGCTGCCAGTCGACGTCACCGAGGAAGTCGCTGATCACCACGGCCAGACCACGTTTGCGCTGCGGGCGGCGCAACGACTCGATCCCGGCCTTGAGGTCACCGCGCACGCCGTCGCGGGCGTGCGGGGTGGTCGCGATGCCGCGCAGCATGGTCTGGGCGTGCAGGCGACCGCTGCGCGCGGGGATGCGCACCAGGTCCTGGCCCGTGGCGACGACGGCGCCGATGCGATTACCGCCGCCGGAGGTGAGGTGGGTGATCGCCGCGGCCGCCGCGATCGCGAGATCGCGCTTCTGCACCCGGCCGGTGCCGAAGTCCAGACTCGACGACAGGTCGACGACGAGCCAGGTCTCGAGCTCGCGGTCGGCGATCATCTGCCGCACGTGCGGATGGGTGGTGCGGGCGGTGACCGACCAATCCATCTGTCGCACATCGTCACCGGGCTGGTACAGCCGCGCCTCGCCCGGTTCCGAGCCGGGCCCGGGGATCAGGCCCTGGTGGTCGCCGTGCAGGACACCGTCGAGGCGGCGCCGCACCGTCAGTTCGAGTGTCTTGAGCGCGGCGGCCAGCTTCGGGTCGGTCAGTTCACCGGCACGGAACGACGGCGGCGCGTGGGACGAGGTGGGCACGCGGACAACGGGTTCCGGCGCACTCACTGGGGCGCGACGTGGCCGGCGGGCTGGGACTGCTGCCCGTTCACCGGCTGCGGCACGGGCTGTTGCTGGGCGGGCGGCTGGGGTACCGCGGGCTGCTGGGGCGCGGCCTGGCCACCGACGGCCTGGGGCGCGACCTGCGGCAGGCCGACGGTCTGCAGCACCCGCTTGATGACGTCCTCGGGGGTGACCTCGTCGGCCAGCGCGTCGTAGGACAGCACCAGACGATGGCGCAGCACGTCCGGGATCACCTCGACGACGTCCTGCGGCACCACGTAGTCGCGGCCGCGGATCAGGGCGACGGCGCGCGCGGCGGCGATGATGCCGAGGCTGGCACGCGGCGAGGCGCCGTAGGAGATCCAGCTGGCCACATCGGGCATGCCGAACTCGGCGGGGGTGCGGGTCGCGGTGATGACGCGGACGACGTAGTCGACCAGCGCGTGGTGCACGAAGACGTTGGCCGCCAGCTTCTGCAGCCGGATGATGTCCTCGGGCGCGAGGATCTGCTTGGGCTCCGGCGGGGTCACGCCCATCCGGTAGATGATCTCGCGCTCCTCCTCGACCGAGGGGTAGTCGACGACGACCTTGAACAGGAAGCGGTCGCGCTGGGCCTCGGGCAGCGGGTACACGCCCTCGCTCTCGATCGGGTTCTGGGTCGCCATGACCAGGAACGGATCGGGCATCGGGTAGGTCTTGCCGCCGATCGACAGCTTGCGCTCGGCCATCACCTCGAGCAGTGCCGACTGCACCTTGGCGGGCGCGCGGTTGATCTCGTCGGCGAGAACGAAGTTCGCGACAACCGGGCCGAGTTCGGTGTCGAACTCCTCGCGGCCCTGCCGGTAGATGCGGGTACCGATGAGGTCGGTGGGCACCAGGTCGGGCGTGAACTGCACACGCGAGAACGAACCGCCGACGACCTTGGCGAAGGTTTCCACGGCGAGGGTCTTCGCGACGCCGGGCACACCTTCGAGCAGCACGTGGCCGCGCGACAGCACACCGACGAGCAGCCGCTCGACGAGACGATCCTGGCCGACGATGACCCGCTTGACCTCGTAGATCGCCTTCTCGAGAGTCTGGACGTCACGCTCCAGGGTGCTCGGCGTTGCCGTACCGGCGTCCTTCGCCAGCTTCGGCCCGCTCACACCTTCCGTCGAAGTCACCAACATCCCCGCTTTCGCTTTGGTCCTGTGCGTGCCGCCCCAACTATTCCAGGTAATCGCCCGGCGCGCCGCAACCGGCCGGGAGCGGACGCGGATTCGTCGTATTACCCAGCCCAGCTCGGTACGCCCGTCACCCTACGCATGTCGCGTGCCGGTCGCCCGCGCGACGCGGACACCCGGCCGCAGCGCCGATTCCGGCGGAGCACAGTGGCTAATCATCAGCAACATGATCTCGCTCGCAGGGGGCGCCACCGGTAACGATCCGGAATCGGCGATGGTCACTCGCCCAGGTCGGCGCGGCCATCCGCCCGCGCGTGGTGTTGAACACACAGATCAGCGGCATTTTGACTGACCTCGTTGCGGTTCCATGGACTACCTCCGCAAGCCGATCAACTTTTCGCATCCATACCGGCCTGTCGGATTGTTTCGATCCTTAGAAGGTGATGTTCATGCGGTTTCCACCCCTCTCGCGATTCTCTCGCCATTTGCTGCCGTCGGCCGCCGTCGCCACCGTGGCGGCGATCGGCCTCGCCGCCGCGCCCGCGGCCGTAGCGAACCCCCTCACCCCACCCGGCATCGGCGTGCTCGGCATCGACACCGGTTCCGCGGGCCTGGATCTCGGCGCTACCGGTTCCGGCGCGGCGGGCCCGGCGCTCGGGCTGGGGGCCGACGGCTCCGGTGCGGGAGTGCTCGACACGGGCAGCGGCGCCGGGACCGAGCTCGGCCTGGGCACCGGCTCGGGAGCCGGTGGCGCGCTCGGCACCGGCAGCTCCGACGCGGCCGCGGGCAGCAGCGCCGCGGGAACCGAACTCGGACTGGGTCCGGGGGCCGGCGGTGCGGCGGGATCCGGGAGTGGCGCGCTGGGTTCGGGTAGCGCCGACGTCGGCAGCGCAGCGGCATCCGGCAGCTCCGAAGCACTCGGCACCGGCAGCGCGCTCGGCGCGGGCGACGCCCTGGCCAGCGGCAGTGGGGAGGTGCTCGGGACCGGCAGCGCCCTCACGGGCAGCGCTGCGGGAGCACTCGGCACCGCACTGGGCGCGGGCGGTGCCCTCGGCAGCGGCAGCGCGGCGTCCGGAAGCGGGGCCGAGCTGCTCGGGACCGGCAGCGCCCTTGCCGGCGGCACGGCAGGAGCACTCGGCAGCGGCAGCGCGGCGTCCGGAAGCGGGGCGGGGTTGCTCGGGTCGGGCAGCGCCGCCACCGGTGGTGTTGCCGGACTCGGCGCCCTCGCAGCCCTGCTCGACACGGGCAGCGCGCTAGGCGGGTTCGGCGCAGCAGCCGGCTCGGCAGGGCTGCTCGGCACCGGCAGCGCGGGAGCGGGCGCCCTGGCGACGGGCAGCGCCGGGGTTCTCGGCACCGGCAGCGCGCTCGGCCTCGGCAGCAGCATCGCAACACTGGCCCTCCTGCTCGGCACCGGCAGCGCAGGGGTCGGCAGCGCCGCGGTCGGCAGCGCGGCGGTCGGCAGCGCCGCGGTCGGCAGCGCCGCACTCGGCAGCGCCGCACTCGGCAGTGCCGCAGTCGGTGGCGCGGTGCTCGGTGGCGCGTTGGCAGGGTCGGGGTCGGCTCAGGGGCCCGGCGCCTCCGGCGACCAGGGCACACCTTCGCCGGTCGAACAGGCTCCGGGCGCCGGCGCTCGGAACGGGTCCGACACGCCCGCAGGGAATTCCGGCGACACGACGAAGCCGGACAACGGCCGTTCCGGTGGCGCGTCCGTCACCGGCGGCGCCACCACAACCGGCGGCACGGGAACAGCGACCGCCGCGAGCGGCTACGGCATGCCCTCGGGCGCACCCGAGACCGGTGCCGGCGGCCGGTTGCGCGACGACCGGCTCATGCTGGCCGGGTTCGGCGTGCTGGCACTGCTCGGCGCCGCCGTCGCCGTGACTCGCGACCAGCGCCGCGCAGGAAGGACCCGACCGTGACCACTCGATCGACAGCCGGTCCGCGGCCCGACCACACCCGGGTCCGATGGGCCACCGATCCCGACCCCACCCGGCTCGAACGAACTCGAGTGCTGCGCTCCGGCACTGCTCGGCGCCGCGGCCGCGCTGACACTCGACCGCTCGGTCCGGACGACACCGAGGCAGGCAAACGACGTGGTTCCAGGTCGGGCGGCGGTCGACGGCGCGATCGAGCATGGCGCAGAACGAGTTTTGGCGATGCGCGGTAGGCAGGGGTGGCGGACCGTCGTGGTAGCGGTGGTCCTGGTCGGTGTGGCGGCGGCGTTCTTCCGGGCCGCCGCCACACGGGTTCCGGGGCAGGCCGCACCGCCGCCCGCCCACGTCGCCACCGCGCTGCCGGGCGCGGTGGCGGCGGCCGCCCCGCTGGGCCGCTCGGCACCGGTCCGGCTGGAGATTCCGCGGATCGGGCTCGACACCGGCGTGGAGCGCAGCGGGACCGCCTCGGCCGGGGCACTCGCCGCGCCCCCGGACTTCGAGCGCCCGTCGTGGTTCGAGCCGGGCGCCAGTCCCGGGGAGGCGGGGGCGGCGGTGATCCTCGGACACGTCGACTCGACCGGCGGGCCCGCCGTCTTCTTCCGGCTCGCCGAGCTCGCCGCGGGCGACGAGATCCGGCTGACCAGGGCCGACGGCAGCACCGTCCGGTTCGTCGTCGACCGCACCGAGTCGGTGGACAAGACGCAGTTCCCGACCGAGCGCGTGTTCGCCGACGACGGCACGGCCCGCCTGCGCCTCATCACCTGCGGCGGCGCGTTCGACCCGGCCCAGCGCCGCTACCTGTCCAATGTCATCGTCTCCGCGACCCTGGTCGCCACCACCTGACCCCGGTGACACCACCTGAGCGGAATAGCCATCAGGGTCCGGTCCTGGCTCGGCCTCGGTGCGCAGGTCGGCCCCAGACGCGCAACCCGATCCAAGGTCCGCAGCCCAACCCCAGGTGCCCGACCCGGCCCAGGCGCACAACCCGGTGCAGCGCCTACTCGGTGACGATGCGGACCGCGTACGGCATGATCCCGTCCTCACGGACCGGCGAGATCTTCACGACGTCACCGGATTCGGGAGCCTCGATCATTTTCCCGTTGCCCAGGTAGAGCGCGACGTGCGCGCTGCCGCCCGGCCCCCAGAACAGCATGTCGCCGCGTTCGCGGTCCTCCACGTCGACGCGGGTGCCCGCGTTGTATTGGTAGCCGCTGTAGTGCGGCAGCGAGACGCCGATCCCGGCGAAGGCGTAGAGCATCAGGCCCGAGCAGTCGAAGCCGACCTTGTTGTAGTCGCCGTGCGCGTCGGCGGTGCCGCCGTCGCGGATGCCCAGGGTCGGCCCGTCCTCGTCCCCGCCGCCCCAGGCGTAGGTGACCCCGAGTTGCGACATCGCCCGGTCGATCACCGTCTCGATCGCGGCCGATCCGGTGACCTGTGGTTTCGTCGGTTTCGGCTGGGTCTTGCGCGGCGAGGCGGGCGTGGACTCCAGCTCTGTGTGGGGGCGCTGGCCCTCGCCGAGGCGGGCGGCGCGGTCGCGGGCGGCCTGATCGGCGGCCGCGCGCTGGGCGGCGGCGTTGGCGGCGGCGAGCAGCGCGGTGACCTCGGCCTGGCGCTGATCGTCCCAGGCCAGGAACACCTCGCGCTGGCTCTGCAGGCCCGCCACCGTCTGGCGGGCGACGTCGAGGGCGGACTGCGCCGCGGCGCGATCGCGCTGGAGGTTGTCGCGGGTCACGGTCTGGCTGTCGTATTCGGACTTGGCCACGGCCACCGCGTTCTGGGCGGCGTTCTTCTTCTGCTCGGCGGCGTCGGCGGCACTGTCGGCGTCGGCCTTGGCCTGACGGGCCGCGGCGTTCTGGTTGGCCTGCGCGATCTGGGTGCGGCGCAGGTCGTCGAGCACCTGGCGCTGGTTCTTCGACACCATGCTCAGCACCTGCGCGCGATCCATCGCGGCATCAGGGGTCGAGGAGGCCAGGTAGGTGACGACCGAACTGTTCACCGGCCGCACATAGGCCTGGGTCGCGAGCTGATCGAATTCCTGGCGGGCCACACCGACTTTGGCGCCCGCGTCGGCCAGCAGCGCCTGGGAATCGGTGACCGCGGCCGCGGCCGCGTCGGCGGCGTCACGGGCGGTCTGCAGATCGACCAGCGCCTGGTTGACCGCCTCGCGTTTGGCGGCGAGTACGTCGTCGAGGGCCCGCAGCTGCTGATCGGCCGCGGCGACGCGGTTGATCAGCACACCGATCTCGCCGACCCGCGCGTCGACCTGCGCGCCCGCGCCCGCGATCTCGCCGGCGGAGGGATTGGGGGGCGGCGGTGGCACCGCCGCGACCGGTCCCGCACTCGCGAGAACGGCCAGCGCCATCAGCAATCCTGCCGCTACCCGTAATAGCCCTGGTTCGTCCTGCCTGCCCGCACCGCGCACGGCACCTCCGAGTGACTCGACTCGACATACGCCACCGGTGCATCAGCCCACCCATCGACCACACAAGTCGACCAATGCCCCCTGTACCACTGCTTTCACGATCGCGATCACCGCAACCGTACGACACATAGTTCACAAAGGAAACATCTGCCACAGGATGACAGGGGTGTAATTTGCCGATTGCCCGGAATTAGCCTTACGAGCGACAGGTTTGCACGCGAAAAACAGACCAGAGGTCTGGAAATGTGACGAAAGGGAGACTTGTTACTCGGGGGATCCCGCATCGCGGTGCGCCACAGCGACCCGATCCCGCTCCTCGCCCTCGGGTCCGCGACGGACCTTGACGAGGTACAGACCGGCGATCACGAGCGCGGTGAGCACCAGCAGCACAGCCGTGATCACCCCCCAGGACACACCTTCGGGCTCCTCGAGCCGGGTGACGAAGGCCTGCACGGCCTCCTCGGGATGGTTGCCCTTGTATTTGGCGCCGTCCTCGGCCCACTCCAGCCGGACGCGGCTGATGCCGTCGCTGTAGGTGCCGATCCAGTCGTCGCTGAAGACCGCGACGGTGCCCTGCGTACTTTTGCCCACCTCGGTGGCCAGGTCACGTAGGCTCGAGTCGTGGCCTGGGTTGCCGGGAACGACGACGACGCTCAGCGGGATCCCCTCGGATCGCGCCTCGGCGACGATCGCCGCCAGCTTCTCCTGGTTCACGCCTTTGGGAGCGGCGACATGATTGTCGGCGAGATCGGACCGGACACTGCTCAGCACGGTGTTCGGCGGCAGTTCGGCGGCCATCGGCGCAAAGGTGTGCAAGACGGTCATCTTCCATCCGGTCTGTCGAGCCTCGATCGCCTGCGTTGCGACGGGCATCCAACACTGCAGGGTGAGCGTCAACGCGTCATTCCCCGACTCGCTCGACTGGCACAGTAGCCGACGGTGCGCGCGGACACGCTCACACGGCTCGCCGAACCGCCCCCGCGTATTTCATAGGACAAGCGTACTGTTAGGCTCGTACGGCGAGGAATCCGGCGCTCACGGCGCCGAACCCCCTCCGAAGACGCGAGTCGCCGGCACAGCCCCGCCGGCGGCACACCCTCACAGATGAGTGGAGCTGACGTGACGAAGATTGATACCTTCGGCGCCAAGGGCACGCTCGAGGTCGGAAGCAACTCCTACGAGATCTTCCGTCTCTCGGCTGTTCCCGGCACCGAGAAGCTGCCCTACGCCCTGAAGGTGCTGGCGGAGAACCTGCTGCGCACCGAGGACGGCGCCAACATCACCGCCGATCACATCCGCGCGATCGCGAACTGGGACCCCTCGGCGCAGCCGAGCGTCGAGATCCAGTTCACCCCCGCGCGCGTGATCATGCAGGACTTCACCGGCGTGCCCTGCATCGTCGACCTCGCCACCATGCGTGAGGCCGTCACCACTCTCGGCGGCGACCCGAGCAAGGTGAACCCGCTCTCCCCCGCCGACATGGTCATCGACCACTCGGTGATCCTGGACGTCTTCGGTCGCGCCGACGCGCTGGAGCGCAACGTCGAGCTCGAGTACGAGCGCAACGGCGAGCGCTACCAGTTCCTGCGCTGGGGCCAGGGCGCCTTCGACGACTTCAAGGTCGTCCCCCCGGGCATGGGCATCGTCCACCAGGTCAACATCGAGTACCTGGCCCCCACCGTCATGGTCCGCAACGGCCAGGCCTACCCCGACACCTGTGTGGGCACCGACTCGCACACCACCATGGTCAACGGCCTCGGCGTGCTGGGCTGGGGCGTGGGTGGCATCGAGGCCGAGGCCGCGATGCTGGGCCAGCCGGTCTCCATGCTGATCCCGCGCGTCGTCGGCTTCAAGCTGACCGGTGAGATCAAGCCGGGCGTCACCGCCACCGACGTGGTGCTGACCGTCACCGACATGCTGCGCAAGCACGGCGTCGTCGGCAAGTTCGTCGAGTTCTACGGCGCCGGCGTGTCCGAGGTGCCGCTGGCCAACCGCGCCACCCTGGGCAACATGAGCCCCGAGTTCGGCTCCACCGCGGCGATCTTCCCGATCGACGAGGAGACCATCAACTACCTGCGCCTGACCGGCCGCACCGACGAGCAGCTCGCGCTCGTCGAGGCGTACGCCAAGGAACAGGGCATGTGGCACGACGCCGACAACGAGCCCGCGTACTCGGAGTACCTGGAGCTGGACCTGAGCACCGTGGTGCCGTCCATCGCCGGCCCGAAGCGCCCGCAGGACCGTATCCTGCTCAGCGAGTCCAAGGCGGCCTTCCGCTCCGACATCGTCAACTACGTCGGCCAGGGCGAGCTGTCCGCACTGGACGAGGCGGGCGAGGAGTCCTTCCCCGCGTCGGATTCGGTCGCCGTGTCCGCCAACGCCGCCGACGACACCTACACCCCGGCCCACTCGGCCGCCAAGGGTGCCAACGGCCGTCCGTCCAAGCCGGTCGAGGTGCGCTCGGCCGAGCGCGGTGACTTCGTCCTCGATCACGGCGCCGTCGTGGTCGCGGGTATCACCTCCTGCACCAACACCTCCAACCCGTCGGTCATGCTGGGCGCCGCCCTGCTCGCCCGCAACGCGGTGGAGAAGGGCCTGTCGACCAAGCCGTGGGTGAAGACCAACATGGCGCCGGGCTCGCAGGTCGTCTCCGACTACTACGAGAAGGCCGGTCTGTGGCCCTACCTCGAGAAGCTCGGCTTCTACGTCGGTGGCTACGGCTGCACCACCTGCATCGGTAACACCGGCCCGCTGCCCGAGGAGATCTCGGCCGCGATCAACGACAACGACCTCTCGGTCACCGCCGTGCTGTCGGGTAACCGCAACTTCGAGGGTCGTATCTCCCCTGACGTGAAGATGAACTACCTGGCCTCCCCGCCGCTGGTCATCGCCTACGCGCTCGCGGGCACCATGGACTTCGACTTCGAGACCGACGCCCTCGGCCAGGACGCCGACGGCAACGACGTCTTCCTGAAGGACATCTGGCCCTCGGCCCAGGAGATCGACGACACCATCAAGGCGTCGATCAGCCAGGACATGTTCCGCAACTCCTACGCCACCGTCTTCGACGGCGACGCCCGCTGGCAGGGCCTGGCCACCCCGGAGGGCGACACCTTCGCGTGGGACGAGAAGTCGACCTACGTCCGCAAGGCGCCGTACTTCGACGGCATGTCGATGGACCCGAGCCCCGTCACCGACATCAAGGGCGCCCGCGTCCTGGCGCTGCTGGGCGACTCGGTCACCACCGACCACATCTCCCCGGCCGGCCCGATCAAGCCCGGCACCCCCGCCGCGCAGTACCTCGACGCCAACGGTGTGGCCCGCAAGGACTACAACTCGCTGGGCTCGCGTCGTGGTAACCACGAGGTGATGATCCGCGGCACCTTCGCCAACATCCGGCTGCGCAACCAGCTGCTCGACGACGTCTCGGGTGGCTACACCCGCGACTTCACCCAGGAGGGCGGCCCGCAGGCGTTCATCTACGACGCCTCGCAGAACTACCAGGCCGCGGGTATCCCGCTGGTCGTGCTCGGTGGCAAGGAATACGGTTCGGGCTCCTCGCGTGACTGGGCCGCCAAGGGCACCAGCCTGCTGGGCGTCAAGGCCGTCATCACCGAGTCGTTCGAGCGCATCCACCGCTCCAACCTGATCGGCATGGGCGTTGTGCCGCTGCAGTTCCCGGCCGGCCAGTCGGCCGCGTCGCTGGGCCTGACCGGCACCGAGACCTTCGACATCGAGGGCATCACCGCCCTCAACGAGGGTGTCACCCCGAAGACCGTCAAGGTCACCGCCACCGCGGAAGACGGCAAGGTCACCACGTTCGACGCGGTCGTGCGCATCGACACCCCCGGTGAGGCCGACTACTACCGCAACGGCGGCATCCTGCAGTACGTCCTGCGCAACATGATCCGCGGCTGAGATCATGCGTCGCTTCGCGGCGGGGTCCGGGGCCTCGTGACCCCGCCGCCGGACACTCGAGACTCGCGCCTGCGGCGCATGCGCTTCGAGTGCCCGGCGGCGGGGCGGCCCCGGACATCGCTCGTCGGGCTCGCTCCCGACGGGGTGGGTTCCTGCTCGGACCTCATCCACCATTGCTCGGCCACAAGCCAATTCATCATCGACCCCCGCTCCGCACTCCGGGGCGGGGGTCGATGTATCGTCAGTCGGAGGACTCATGCCCAAGGTCAGCGACGACCACCTCGCCGCCCGCCGCAGCCAGATCCTCGACGGCGCACGGCGCTGCTTCGCCGAATACGGCTACGACGGCGCCACGGTGCGCCGTCTGGAGGAGGCCATCGGCCTCTCGCGCGGCGCCATCTTCCACCATTTCCGCGACAAGGACGCGCTGTTCTTCGCCCTGGCCAAGGACGACGCCGAGCGCATGGCCGAGGTCGCGGCCAACCAGGGCATCGTGCAGGTCATGCGCGACATGCTCGCCCGCCCCGAGGAATTCAACTGGCTGGGCACCCGCCTCGAGATCGCGCGCCGGGTGCGCACCGACCCGGAATTCCGCGCAGGCTGGACCCAGCGCTCCGCCGAACTCACCGCGGCCACCCTGGCCCGCCTGGAACGCCGCAAGGCCGCGGGCGCGCTGCGCGACGACGTCCCCACCGACGTCCTGCTCGGCTATCTGGACCTGGTGCTGGACGGCTTGATCGCCCGGATCGCCTCCGGCCACACCGACGACAACCTCTCCGCCGTCCTCGATCTCGTCGAAGCCTCCGTCCGCCGTCGCGACTGAGCTCCGGAACCCGAACCGCCGCAATGTTTTCCGGAACACCGCGGCGGTTCTTTCGTCGGTGCACCCACTGCCGACTCACCGATTGCGGTGCGCGGGATCTCCGATGACGATGGTTGCGCGTTGCGGGATCGGCTAGCCTTCGAGGCTGCGCAGCATGATGCGCGCGATCCGGTCCAGCGCCACACGATCGGCGGGATCGAGCACCGACAGCATGCGCGTCTCGTTCTCGATGTGCGCGCCGACGACGACGTCGACGAGTTCGCGCCCCGCGCCGGTGAGCGCGACGCGCACCGCCCGGCGATCGCCCTGATCGGCGATCCGGCGGACCAGTCCGGCCGTCTCCAGCCGGTCGATCCGCCCGGTCATCCCGGCGCGCGAGAGCATCAGCGTGTCGGCGAGCACCGAGGGGTTGAGTTCGTACGGCGCCCCCGAACGGCGCAGTGCCGCAAGCACATCGAACTCACCACGCTGCAATCCGTGCGCGGTGAACACGGCCTCGATGCGGGCCGTGGCGACGGTCATCAGCCTGCCGAGCCTGCCGAAGACGGCCATCGCCGCCAGGTCGAGGTCGGGGCGTTCGCGCCGCCACTGGGCGGCGATGGCATCGACGGCATCCGGATCATCCATGGACGCAATTCTATTCGCTGCGATATAGTTCGGTAGCGAATTATCAACCAGCGAATGGAAAAGCCATGACGAACGCCCGCGATATCGCCCTCTGCCTGCCCGAGGACGCGGAGACCCTCGGCACCGAGTCCGTGCGGATGCGCCTGCTCACCGACGCCGACGCCAGCGACGGCACCGTCAGCACGCTGGAGGTCACCATGGCGCAGGGCGCCGACGGCGCGGCGCCGCACTTCCACACCCGCTCCGACGAGCTGTTCTACGTCGCCGACGGCGAACTCCAGGTCATGGCGGGCGACCACATCCACACCGTCGGCGCGGGCGGCTCCCTGGTGGTCCCCCGCCACATGCCGCACGCCTTCGGCGCCACCCCCGACAGCGGCGCGCGCATCCTCATCGCCCTGATGCCCGGCGTGCAGCGCTTCGAGTACTTCCGCCTGCTCGACCGCCTGATCCGCGGCGAGGCGACGCACGACGAATTCGTCGCCGCCCAAGAGGAATTCGACAACCACTTCGTCGACGCGCCCGCCTGGTGGGCCGAGCGCAACGCCCACCGCCGCTGACCCGCGATACCGAACCGAGCAGTCTGTGGCACAGATTGCAGCCATCGCGGGAACAATAGCGGCGAAACCCCTGGTTATACGCCGTATGACGTTCTCCGTACCGGTCCTCGTCCGCGGCTACGAGCTCGACACCCAGGGCCACCTCAACCACGCCGTCTACCACCAGTACGGCGAGCACGCCCGCTGGGAGCTGATGCGGGCGGCGGGGATCCCGCAGGACAAGTTCCTCGCCGGCGGGATCGGCGCGGTCGTCCTCGAATCGACGATCAAGTACCGGCGCGAACTGCGCGGCGGCGACGAGGTGACCGTGACGGCCACCTGCGAATGGGACGGCGGCAAAGTCTTCCGCTTCCACCACCAGATCATCAAGCTCGACGGCACGGTGTCCGCGGAGATCACCGTGGTGGCCGGCGCGATGGACCTGACCGAGCGCAAGCTGGTCCCCAACCCCGGCGAGCACTTTCGCGCTCTGGCCGAACGCCCGGAGCTCCTCGGCCTCTGAACCCGAGCCGACACGGCCCGTATCGTTCAGCAATCTCGCGGCGATGCGGGCCGTCGGCGTACCCGACATCGTTAGCTGATCGATTGCCGGTGCGACGGTGTGATCCCTGGTCGAGTTGTCCGAAATTCTCTCCCCGCTAGGCGATCACGCGCCGCTCGGCGGTTTGCCCGAGGCCCCGCAAATCTTGCGAACCGACTCGGTGACGCCCGCTCGCGCGTTATGATCCGTAGCACCTTCGGGGGTTCTGGCAAATCGCGAGCAGACGAGAAGATCGGAGTGAGTGCCCATGACCGACGCCATCCACCTCCCCGCTACCGCGTCGTCCCGAGATCGGGGCCCCGCCTTGCGCGGATTGCTGGTGGCCGAGTCCGAGCGCGACATCTCGGTGCGGGTCGACGGTGGTACGTGGACCTTCGACCGGCGTGACGTCGTGCGGCTCACCGAAGACCGCGCCACCGCGGGGGAACGGCAGGTGCGCGTCGACATCCGGCCCGGCGCGACCGCCGATTTCACCCGCCGGATGCGGGTGGAACTGGTCGACCGGCCGATCACCCTGGCGCCCGAGCCCTCCGAGGCACTCGGTGACGACCTGCTGGCCCAGGCCACCCGCGCCTGGGCGGCCAAGCTGCGGATCGCGGAGCGCGGCGGAGTCACCGGCGCCACGTTCACCTTCCGCGACGGCATCAACTGCGACAGCCTCGACTGAACGGCCCACGGTCATGGAACGCGCGACCGACGCGGTGCTCATCGTCTCCGAAACCGACGACCTGCACGCCGATGCGCTGGCCGCCACGTTACGAGAACACCACGGGCTCGACCCGATTCGGCTGGATCTGCGCGACTTCCCCAGGGAGACAGGCAGTTTCCGGCTGGACAAGGCAGGCACCAATCGCGCGCTGGCCCACATCCACGGTCTCGACGACGTGCGCGCGGTCTGGTGGCGCAGGCCGCACCCGTGTCTGGTACCGCACGGCGTGCGCGCCGCCGACGACGAGTTCCGCCAGGCCGAATGCGACGGGTTCCTCCAGGGCATGCTGTGGTCGATCCCGGCGTACTGGATCAACGATCCGGCCGCCGAGCGCACCGCCAGCCGCAAGATCGTGCAGCTCGAGACGGCACAGCGGGCCGGGTTCGCCATCCCGGAGACACTGATCACCAACGATCCGGACGAAGCCCGCAGTTTCGTCGAATCCCGTTCCGGCCCAGTGGTATACAAGCGCACGGGCACCGGGCGCGGCGAATTCTCCGAGACCAGGATCATTACCCGGCCGGAGCTGAGCAGGCTCGGCTCGATCCGGTCGACCCCGACCACGTTCCAGGACTACGTCGAGGCCAGCTGCGATCTGCGGGTGGTCTGGGTCGACGGCATCGAGTGGTCGGTACGCATCGATTCCCAGGCCGGCGTCGGCCGGGTCGATTCCCGGCTGGACACCTCGGTCGGCTTCGCCCGCGACCGGCTGCCCGCCTCGGTCAGCAAGTCGCTGGCCACCCTGATGGGGGCCCTCGGGCTGAGCTTCGGCGTCGTCGACCTGCGACTGGGCAACGACGGCGAGTACTACTTCCTCGAGGTCAACCCACAGGGGCAGTTCGCCTATCTCGAGATCAAGACGGGCCTGCCGCTGTTCACCAGCCTGGCGAACCTGCTCGTGCACGGGGACGGTGCGGTCCCCGGCTGGTGAGCGCGCCTCAGTCGGCCGGATTCTTGCGCCGGTTGGCGCCGCCACGGCCGCGCAACTCGACGTGCGACTCGACCAGCACATTGTGGATGAAGCCGTACGAGCGGCCGGTGGCCCTGGCCAGCGAGCGGATGCTCGCGCCCGCCTCGTACTGCTTCTTCAGCTGGGACTGCAACCGGTCGCGGGACTTGCCCGTGACCCGGGTGCCCTTTCCCAGCGCGGCCTTGCCGATCGTCGTCTTGCCCTTGGCCGACCTAGCGGCCTGTCTCGCACTGTCGCTCATGGCTTCCTCCGAGTCGCCGAGCAGCTGATTCCAGGCTAGACACTCCGGAGTCGGTGATCAACGAAAACAGTGATGAAACTCACGCGAGTGCCGCGAGTTCCCTCCCGACACAGCGTTTCACGCGCGACACACCGCCGTCACGGGCCCATGACGGCTCAGGCGGTGTAGGACAGCGCCCGAGCCGGGGACCTCCGTGGTGACGCTGCGCTACCGCCTCCGGCCCCTGACGGCTCAGGCGGTGTAGGACAGCGCCAGAGCCGGGGACCTCCGTGGTGACGCTGCGCTACCGCCTCCGGCCCCTGACGGCTCAGGCGAGGTCGATCAGCTCGGCGTATTCCTTCGACCAGTGGTCCTCGGTGCCGTCCGGCAGCAGGATGACGCGTTCCGGGTTCAGCGCCTCGGCGGCGCCCGGGTCGTGCGTCACCAGGACGACGGCGCCCGCGTAGGTGCGCAGCGCCTCGAGCACCTGCTCGCGCGAGATCGGGTCGAGGTTGTTGGTCGGCTCGTCCAGCAGCAGCACATTGGCCGCCGAGGACACCAGCCCGGCCAGCGCCAGCCGGGTCTTCTCACCACCGGACAGGGTGCCCGCGGGCTGCTCGAGCTGCGGACCGGTGAACATGAAGGCGCCGAGCAGGCTGCGCAGCTCCTGCTCGCCCGCGTCCGGGGAGGCGTGCCGGATGTTCTCCCACACCGTCGCCTGATCGTCGAGGGTGTCGTGCTCCTGGGCGAAGTAGCCGACCTTGAGGCCGCGGCCCTGTTCGATGCCGCCCGAGGTCGGCGTCTCGACACCGGCGAGCAACTTGAGCATGGTCGTCTTGCCCGCGCCGTTGAGGCCGAGCACCACGACGCGGCTGCCCTTGTCGACGGCGAAGTTGACGCCGGTGAAGATCTCCAGCGACCCGTAGAGCTTGGTCAGGTTGTTCACCATCAGCGGCGTCTTGCTGCACGGCGCGGGCTCGGGGAAGCGGATGCGGGCGACCTTGTCGGCCACGCGCACGTCGTCGAGCTCGGCCATCAAGCGCTCGGCCCGGCGCACCATCTGGTGTGCCGCAGCAGCTTTGGTGGCCTTGGCGCCGAGCTTGGCGGCCTGCTGACGCAGTGCGCTCGCCTTCTTCTCGGCGTTGGCGCGCTCGCGGACGCGGCGCTGTTCGTCGGTGGCGCGGGCGTCGAGGTACTTCTTCCAGCCCATGTTGTAGACATCGGGCTCGCCGCGCACCGCGTCGAGGAACCACACCTTGTTGACCACGGCCTCGAGCAGTTCGACATCGTGGCTGATCACGATGAGGCCGCCGTCGTGGTTCTGCAGGAACCCGCGCAGCCAGGTGATCGAGTCGGCGTCGAGGTGGTTGGTCGGCTCGTCGAGCAGCAGGATGCGGTCCGAGCGCCCGCCCGAGCCGTCGGAGGCGGAGAACAGGATGCGCGCGAGCTCGATGCGGCGGCGCTGACCGCCGGAGAGCGTGCGCAGCTGCTGGCCCAGGACCCGGTCGGGCAGGCCGAGGCTGTTGCAGATGCGGGCGGCTTCGCTTTCGGCGACGTAGCCGCCGAGCGAGGAGAACTGGTCCTCGAGGCGGCCGTACTTGCGGATCGCCTTCTCGCGTTCCTTCTCGTCGGCCACCTCGGCCATCAGCGCCTGCTGCTTCTCCATGTCCCGGATCAGGGTGTCCAGGCCGCGCGCGGACAGCACCCGGTCGCGGGCGATCACATCGAGATCGCCTTCCTTGGGGTCCTGCGGCAGGTAGCCGATCTCGGTGGAGCGCGTGATCTTTCCGGCGTAGGGCTCACCCTCACCCGCGAGGATGCGCAAGGTGGTGGTCTTGCCCGCGCCGTTGCGTCCGACCAGTCCGATCCGGTCGCCGGACTGCACCCGCAGCGCCGGCCCGGGGGCCGAGAGCAGGGTGCGGACTCCGGCCCGGACCTCCAGGTCGGTCGCCGTGATCACAGGGCTTCTCCTCGTGTCGAAAAAGAATGGTGAGCGCCGATTCGACCCATCGTGCACCGTCGATGTCGGCAAGAACCACTCATTTTACCGTCCGCGGACTCGGCGACCGAACCGGCGCCGCCCGGTGTGAGCGTGGTTACTCTCGTCGCATGACTACCGATCTACTGGGCAGGACCGCCCTCGTCACCGGAGCGAGCCGCGGCATCGGCCTGGCCACCGCCGCCGAACTCCTGCGTCGCGGGGCCAACGTGCTGATCACCGCGCGCAAACCCGAACCGCTCGAGGCGGCGGCCACCGAGCTGCGCGCCCTCGGACACCCGGGGCAGGTGAGCGCGCTGGCGGGCAACGCGGGCGACGCCGAGGCGCGCGCCGAGGCGGTGGCCCGCGCGGTCGCGGAGTTCGGTTCGCTCGACATCCTGGTCAACAACACCGGCATCAACCCGGTGTACGGCGCGCTGATGGACGCCGACCTGGGCGCGGTCGGCAAGATCTTCGACGTGAACGTGGTGGCCTCGCTGGGCTACATCCAGCAGGCCTACCGGGCGTGGATGGCCGAGCACGGCGGCGCGATCGTCAACGTGGCCAGCGTGGCCGGCATCCGGTCCTCGGGCGTGATCTCCGCCTACGGCGCCTCCAAGGCGGCGCTGATCCGGCTCACCGAGGAACTGGCCTGGCAGCTGGGCCCGAACATCCGCGTCAACGCGGTGGCGCCGGGCGTGGTGAAGACCAAGTTCGCCGACGCCCTGTACTCGGCCGACGAGGACCGCGCCGCGAGCGTCTACCCCTTGAAGCGCCTCGGCGTCCCCGAGGACGTCGCCAAGCTGATCGCGTTCCTGGTCTCCGACGAAGCCGCCTGGATCACCGGCGACTGCGTCCGGGTCGACGGCGGCCTGCTCGCCACCGGCGGCATCTGACCGACGCGAAGGGCGGCATCGGTTTCCCACGCGAAACCGATGCCGCCCAGCGGAACTACGACGTCGGGGTCAGTCCGCGGACTCCCGTCCGGCGGCGGCCAAGCCCTCCTCGGCGCGGGCCGCCTGCGCGCGCGCCAGCGGGTCGTTGACCAGGGTCTCGGTCTCGGCCACCGGCCTGCCGGTGGTGACACCCAGCGGATCACGCACGGGGACATCGTGATTCAGCGACCGGCCGGCGCCGCCCTCGTCCAGGCCCCACCGATCGTGCAGGCGGCGCAGGAATTCCGGTGCGTACCAGTTGGCGTCGCCGAGCACCTTCATCGCGGCGGGCAGCAGGAAGCCGCGCACCAGGGTGGCGTCGACGATGACCGCCAGCGGCAGGCCGATGCCGAAGGCCTTCATGAAGGTGATGTCGGAGGCCAGGAAGCCCAGGAACACCACCGAGATCAGGATCGCGGCGGCGGTGACGATGCGGCCGATCCGCTCCAGGCCGAGCGCGACGGCGGTGTCGTTCTTGCCGGTGCGGTCGTACTCCTCGCGGATGCGCGAGAGCAGGAAGACCTGGTAGTCCATCGCGAGACCGAACGCGGCGGCGAACAGCATCACCGGCACGGTGGCGGACAGATCGCCGGTGACGGTGAAGCCGAGCAGCCCGGACAGGTGCCCGTCCTGGAAGATCCACACCAGCGCGCCGAAGGTCGCGGTCAGGCTCAGCGCGCTCAGCACCACCGCGAGCACGGGCAGCACCACGCTGCCGGTGAGCGCGAACAGCACGAGCAGCATCACGATCACCACGAAACCGAGCGCCCAGGGCAGGGCGTCCTCGATGGCGGTGATGGAGTCGACGTTGGCCGCGGGTACGCCGCCGACCAGCAGCTCGCTCGGCGTCTCGACCGCGCGCACCTGCCCGACCAGGTCCGACAGCGCGGCGCTGTCGGTGGTGGCGGGCACGATGGACAGGTAGACGGCCCGATCCGCCCGGAACCGGGCGTTGGCCGCGGTGGGACCGGTGAGCAGACCGCCCTGGGCGTAGCTGCCGGTCGCGGTGTCGACCCGGCGCACGTGCGTCAGATCCGACATCCGGCGGGCGATGGCGTCCACTCCCGCCGCGCTGTAGGCGCTCTCGGGCAGCACGGCGACCAGGGGGTTCTGGTCGCTCTCGCCGAAGTCGGCGTGCACGATCTCGGTGACCTGGCGCGAGGGCATCGACGCGGGCAGGCTGCGCTCGTCGGGGAAGCCCAGCTGCACGCCCAGGAACGGCGCGCCCAGGATCAGTAGCAGCGCGGTCACGGCCAGGCCGATCGGGATCGGCTTGCGCATCACCGCGGTGGCCAGCTTGTGCCAGGCGCCCTCGCCCGGAGCCGGCCGCGGCGCCCGCAGGAACCACCAGCCGAGCTGGCCCTTGTCGATGCGGGTCCCGAGCAGCAGCAGGGTCGCGGGCAGCACGGTCAGCGAGACCGTCGCGGCCAGCGCCGCGACGAGGATGCCCGCGTATCCCATCGACCGGATCGCCAGCAGCGGGAAGAACAGCAGACCGGCGAGCGCGACGGCGACCGTCAGCGCCGAGAACGCGACCGTGCGGCCCGCGGTGCGCAGGGTGGTCGCCACCGCGCCGGCCGGGGTGCGGCCCTCGGACAGTTCGTCGCGATAGCGGTTGACGATCAGCAGGCTGTAGTCGATGGCCAGACCGAGACCGAGCAGGGTGGCCACGTTGGTCGCGCTCACCGAGAGCGGCGTGAACAGGGTGAGCATCCACAGCGCGCCCATGGTCGTCAGCACGGTCACGAACGCGACCAGCAGCGGCAGACTCGCCGCGACCAGCCCGCCGAAGACGAACAGCAACGCGAGCAGTGTGAGCGGGAAGGCGATCGCCTCGCCCTTGGCGATGTCGCGCTTGCCCTGCTCGACGGTCTCGTGCATCAGCATGGCGAAGCCGCCCGCCCGCACCTGCAGCGTCCCGTGGGTGCCGCTGAGCTCGTCGGCGATCGCGGCGACGCGTTCGTCGATCTCGCGTTCGCTGCCGAGCACACTGGCCACGATGAGGCCCTGCTTGCCGTCGACACTGCGCAGCGCGGGCTGGTGGGTGGTCCAGTAGGAGGCGACGTCGGTGACGCCCTCGCGTTCCTGCAGGTTGGCGACCAGCGCCGTTGCCGCGGCAGTGGATTCGGGGTCCTCGACCGAGGACTCCGTCTGTACCAGCAGCAGCAGGTTCGGCGGTGACTGCCCGAACTCCTCGCGCAGCACCTCGAGCGCTCTGCTGGATTCGCTGCCCGGGTCGGTGTATCCGCCGCCCTCCACCCGCTCGAACAGCGTGGCGCCGAGTGCGCCGAGCACCACCGCGAGCACCGCGAACACGCCGAGCACCCAGCGGCTGCGCCGCTTGGTGAATTCGAACACCGATATTCCCCTAACTAGTCACGCAACTGGGCGGCACGCACATCGACGCGCGGGGCTGGGGGAACTCCCGGCCATCCGCCTCGTCGGCCCGATCCTGTTGGCGGGTGGGCGCGTTCGCTCGGCGATGGTAGCAACTTCGTGGCGCCGCCGCCGGGCCTCGGGCCGACCCCGCGCACACCCACCGGATCCGGGTCAGCGACCGGTCCGCTACACCGCGCCGCGCGAGCACCGCTCGTCGTGCTCGGCGCACCAGCACCCGGCACGTCGGGCGGTCGCGATCGGGCCGGATCTCACCCGATTCCGGCCACCGAGATCACCAGGGTGCGGCGCAGGCGCGGAGGTAGCGCGGCGAACAACGCGCGCATCGCCGCCAGGGTGCCGCCCAGGTCGTCACCGGACAGGTACGACCGTTGCAGCGTGTCGGGCAGCGCGAAGAAGGCGGCGAAGAAGATCGCGACGTCACGCGGCGGGAGCGCCAGCAGCGCCCGCAGACCGGCGCGGCGCAGGGCGGCCACGGCGCGCGCCCGGCCGGTCCACGCAGTCCCGCCCGCGACGACGAGGTCGGCCGCGCGCAGCGAGGCGGCGACGCTGTACCCGGTGGCGGGATGGGTCAGGCCACCCGCGGCCCCGAACCGGCCACCGCCCGGCCTGCCACCTTCCACGGGGAAGCGCACCCGCTCGACCGGTTCCGCACCGGTGACCGCGATGCCGCGGGCGCGCAAGCGGTGTTCCAGCCTGCGCCGCAGCACCTCGAGCCCGAGAGCGGGCCTGCCCGCGAGGCACGTTTCCTCGAACAACATGGTGTCCGGGCCGAGCGGGACGACGTAGAGGAACGAGGCCGGATCATCGGTGCCGGCGCCGTTGTCCGACCGCCAGTCCATGAACAGCGTCGGCTGGTCGGCGTCGAGGGTGTCGCGGCGGACGACGATGCCGTACGCCGTCTGCTCGGCCCGGCGTGCCGATCTGGTCAGGCCGCGGGCGTCGATCACCCGGCCGGCTCGGGTGATCCCGCTCGCCGTGCGCACCGTGCCCGCCCGCGCGTCCAGGTCGACGACTCGATCGGCGATCACCTCGGCACCGTCGATCGTCAGCGATCGTTGCAGCGCCGCGGTATCGAGGACCTGATAGGCGCGCTCGAGCCGGTGCTCGCCGAGCGCCCAGGCCGTCGGCCGGTCGACGGTCGCGGCGACGACCGCCGGGTCGAGCCAGTCCGGCAGTTCGTCGGCCCAGGCGGCATAGGTGGGCGTCCAGACGCGGTCGGGGTGCGGATCGATCACCGTCACCGGCCGCCCACGGGTCAGGGCGCGATGGGCCACCGCCCGGCCCGCGGGGCCGAGTCCGCAGATGATCAGCTCGGCGTGCACCCGTCGATTGGATCAGACGCGACGATTTCAAGCACCGCCGCGTCACGGACGGGCACCGGTTCGGCGGCGGCCGCTCGCCCCCGGGCGATATCTCGGCCATCATGGGGAAATGAGATCGATCTGGAAGGGCTCGATCGCATTCGGGCTGGTCAATGTCCCGGTCAAGGTCTACACCGCGACCGAGGACCACGATATTCGGTTCCATCAGGTCCACGCCAAGGACGGCGGCCGGATCAAATACGACCGTGTCTGCCAGGTGTGCGGCAATTCCGTCCAGTATTCCGACATCGACAAGGCCTACGTCTCCCCCGACGGCGACCAGGTCGTGCTCACCGACGCCGATTTCGCGAAACTCCCCGCGGCGGAGAAGCACGAGATCCCGGTGCTGGAATTCGTGCCCTCCGAACAGATCGACCCGGTGCTGTTCGACAAGAGCTACTACCTCGAACCGGATTCGGCCACGCCCAAGGCCTACCAATTGCTGGCCGCCACCCTCGAGCGCATCGACAAGACCGCGCTGGTCCACTTCACGCTGCGACAGAAGACCAGGCTGGCGGCATTGCGGGTGCGCGACGGCGTGCTCGTGCTGCAAACCCTGCTGTGGCCCGACGAGGTGCGTGCCGTCGACTTCCCGGCCCTCGACGACGCGCCCGCGCCGCGCCCGCAGGAATTGAAGATGGCCGAGACGCTGGTCGAATCCATGTCGGGCGATTTCGATCCCAGCGAATACACCGACGAATACCAGATCGAATTGCAGAAACTGCTCGACGAGGCGATCGCCAGCGGCTCGGGCAAGGTGGAGTCCACCGCGGCGGCCGAGCCCGCCGAACAAACCGATGCCGAGGTCGTCGATCTGGTCGCCGCGCTGCAACGCAGTCTCGAGGCGAGCGGCCGCCGCGACGCCGACTCGGCGCAGGCACCAGCGAAGAAGGCGGCGAAGAAGGCGCCCGCCAAGAAAGCGGCGCCCCGGAAAGCCGCGCCGAAGAAATCCGCCGACAGCAAGACCGCGGCGCGCAAAGGCGCGTAGGGCAGACTGGCCCGCATGGACTCCTCGATCGCTGTCGTGCCGATGGGGCTGGGACATCTGCGTCAAGTCCTCGATCTCGGCCACCAGGTGTTCGACACGACCACCAAGCCCTACACCTCGTGGTCGCTCACGGCGGTCGCCGAGCATCTGGACAGCCCCGACAACGCCTGCTGGGTCGCCCTGGACTCCGACCGCGTCGTCGGCTTCGTGCTCGGCTCGATGGAATTCGAGCACCGCGACGACTGGGCCTACCTCGAATGGATCGCCGTCGCGCCCGACATGCAGGGCCACGGCATCGCCCGGCGGCTGGTGAACGTGTGCTCGGAGGCGCTGTTCGCGCGCGGCGCCCGCCATATCGTCACCGATGTCGAGGACCGCAACAGCGCCTCGGCGGCGCTGATGACCAGCACCGGCTTCGTGCCCGCCGCGACCGTCACCCTGCTCGTGCGCCCGAACCCCGACGAGGCGGGCGGCGAACAGCCGCTGCCGCCGATGTCGGCCACCACCCGCCACGATCTGATCCGGCGCGGCAGGCTGTCGGTGGAGCACCCGCGCCGCTGAACGGGCCTATCCTCGACGGGTGGCTCCCACCGCACCGGACGAGCACGACTCCGCCGCGCTGACCGTGGTCGGCGAGGTGTGGTCGCCCGCGTGCGCGGCCATTCGCACCTTCCTGAGCCGTAACGAGATCGCCTGCCGGTGGGTGCGCCCCACCGATCCGGCGGGCCGGGAGCTGCTCACCGCGCACGGCTTCGACGCCGCCGACACCCCCGTGTTGATCGGGCCGGACGGGCGCGCCCTGCGCCCCGCCGACGAGGAACAACTCGCCCGCTGGGCCGGGCTGCACACCACGCCGAGTTCCGGCGGCTACGACCTGCTCATCGTCGGCGGCGGGCCCGCGGGGATGGCCGCCGCCGTCTACGGCGCGTCCGAGGGGCTGCACACCGTCCTGCTCGAACGCTGGGCGATCGGCGGGCAGGCCGGGCTGAGTTCCCGCATCGAGAACTATCTCGGCTTCCCCGACGGCATCTCCGGCGCCCAGCTCACCGATCGGGCGCGTCGCCAGGCGGGCAAGTTCGGCGCGGAACTGGTGATCAGCCTGGCCGCCGACGCGCTCACGGCCGACGCCGACGGCGTCACGGCGCACTGCGGCGCCACGACGGTCACGGCGCGCTCGGCGATCATCGCCACCGGCGCGACCTTCCGCACCCTCGACGCGCCCGGCATCGCGGACTTCGCCGGTCGCGGCGTCTACTACTTCTCGGCGCTCACCGAGGCGCCGCTGTGCTCGGGGGCCGACGTCTACATCGTCGGCGGCGCCAACTCGGCGGGCCAGGCGGCGGTCTACTTCGCCAGCTGCGCCCGGCGGGTGTTCCTGCTGGTCCGCGCCGAGTCGCTGGCGGCGCGGATGTCGACCTACCTGATCGAGCAGATCGAGTCGATTCCGGAGATCCACGTCCGCACCGGCACCGAGGTCGCCGCGGCGGCAGGCGGCACCCACCTCGAACGCCTCACCCTGCGTGACCGGCGTACCGGCGCCGCCGAGGAGGTGGCCGCGACCTGGCTGTTCGCCTTCATCGGCGCCGACCCCGCCACCGGCTGGCTCGCCCCCGGGTTCGCCCGCGACGACAACGGCTATCTGCTCACCGGACCCGACATCGCGGCCGCCCCGCTCGCCGCCGCGCGCTGGCCACTGCCCCGGCCGCCGCTGCATCTGGAGACCACCGTGCCCGGCGTCTTCGCCGCGGGCGACGTGCGCGCCTACAACGGTCGCCGGGTGGCGGCCGCCGTCGGCGAGGGCTCGATGGCCGTGATGCTGGTCCACCAGTATCTGGGCGACTGAGCGCCGAAAACTCGGCGGCGCCGAGGATTTCGGTGCGGTAGTTTGGCGATCGTGACCACTGCTACCGAGGCCGACAGACTCTAGCCACCGGTCCGCCGGTGGCCGTTCCCGACGCGACGACACCGTGCCGACAGGCACGGCGGTTCGTCGTGCTCCGAACACACCGGCCGGCCACTGTCTGCCCGTTGTCGCGCGTCCCTCTGTCGCCGGGACGCGCGCAGTCAGCTCGGTACCAGTGGGAGTCTGCTATGCCTCGATGGTTGGTGGCGCTGTTCGCCGCCTCGTTCGTCTTCTACACCGACGATTACGTGATCGCCGGTGTCCTGCCCGAGATCGCCCGTGATCTCGGTGTGCGTCAGGCCGCGGCCGGTCAGCTCGTGACGGTCTTCGCCGTGACCGTCGCGATCGTGGCGCCGGTCGCCGGTGTGCTGCTCGCGCGCGTCGCGCGTCGCGCACTGCTCGTGACCTGTCTGGGTGTCTTCGTCGCGGCCAATCTCGGCGCGCTGCTGACGCCGTCGTTCGGTGTCCTGATGGGGTGGCGGATCGTGGCGGCCGCCGCGGCCGCGGCCGCGACCCCGTCGTTGTTCGCCACCGCGTTCCAGCGGGCGCCCGACGGCAAGGCGGGCCGCTATCTCGCCGTGGTGACGCTGGGCGTGACCGGCTCGATCGCGGTCGGCGTGCCGATCGGGACCTGGATCGGCGGCGCGTACGGCTGGCGCGCGAGTTTCGCCGCGATGGCCGTCGGCGGCGCGCTCGCCCTCGGTGGACTGCTCGCGACCCTGCCCCGGCAGCGCCCCGACGGGGTGTTGCCGGACTGGCGAGCACAGCTGCGCAGTCTCGGTCGGCGACCCGTGGCGGTGGGCCTGCTGGCGAACGTCTCGCTGATCACCGGGTCGATGATGATGCTCACCTATCTCGCGCCGTTCCTCACCGAGGTCACCGGGTCGGGCGTCGATGCCCGTGCGGTGTCGTTCGGGCTGGCCGGAGTCGCCGGGATGGCCGGAATGTGGGGCGGTGGCGTGGCGACCGACCGGTGGGGTCCGCGGCGCGCGCTGGCGGCCGGGATCACCGCGATCGCGGTCTCGATGGGATACCTGGGGGTGACGTGGGTCGTACGTCCGGTGCCGATCGCGGCGCTGCTGCCGGTCCTGGCGGTGTGGGGCGCGGCCGCGTTCTGGAACGCGCCCGCGATCCAGGCCCGGCTGGCGTCGCTGACCGGCCCGCTGGCGCCACAGGCGTTGGCGCTCAACACCTCCGGCACCTACCTCGGCGTCTCGCTCGGTGGCCTGGTCGGCGGCGTCGCGCTCGGCACGTGGGGCGCCGCGGCGCTGCCGCCGATCGCGGCCGGGTTCGCCCTGGCCGCGCTCGCGGTGCTCGCCGCCGCTAGGTCGCAGCGGTGGGCACCACGCCCGCGGCGAGCGCGTCGGTGACCATCCGGGCGACGATGCGCGCGAGTTCCGGTGCGCGCGTGGGGTCCTCGTCGAGCACGACGATCCACGCGAACAGCGGACCGAGCAGCAACGCCTGCGTGATCGCCGGATCGGGGCGACGAGCCAGCTCACCCCGGGCGATCGCGCGGTCGAGCAGCATGCCGATGACGGAGTTGCTCGCCGATCCGCTCGATGAGCGCGGCCAGGTCGCCCTCGAGCGAGCCGGTGTCGGCGGGCGGGGCCTCGTCCAGGCCGTGCACCACGACCGCGAACGTCATTTCCTGCTTGGTGGCGAAGCGGCGGTAGATCGTCGCCTTGCTCACCCCGGCCCGCGCCGCGACCGCGTCGACGGTGAGTGCCGCGTACCCGGGCTCCTTCAGCACGCCGGTCTCGAAGATCCCGGCGCAGCCGGCCTCGGCCCGGATCGCCGCGACGACCTCCGGATCGTGGTACAGGGTGAGCGGGAAGATCTCCGTCGCCCCGATCGGCACCAGGGCGTCACGGGGCGGGCACACCCACCGCCGGCGTGACCAGGACCGGGAGCACCAGCAGACGGCGCAGGAATCGCATCGTCCGCAAACTAGACGCACGTCCAAGAGTTAGCGAGGGTTTCGCTCGAGGCAACGCAAACCGTTGTTTCCGCGTACGAACCACGGCTTGGATGACCGGGTTCACCCTCAGCGAGCAATTCGGGAGTATCAAGTGAAATTCCGTCGGGTACTGGCGATCCCGGTCCTGGTAGCAACCGCGGCCCTCACCCTCACGGCGTGCGGTTCGGACGACACCGAGTCCGGCACGGTGGTGCGTATCGGCACCACCGACAAGGACAAGGCCTGGGACGTCTTCGAGCAGAAGGCCAAGGAGCAGGGCATCACGCTGAAGATCACCAACTTCTCCGACTACAAGCAGCCCAATGCCGCGCTGTCGCAGAAACAGATCGATGTCAACCTGTTCCAGCACCTGCAATTCCTCGGCCAGTACAACGTGGCGAGCTCGGACACGCTGACCCCGATCGGCTCGACCTACATCGTGCCGCTGGGCCTGTACTCCACCAAGCACAAGGCACTGGCCGACATCCCGGCCGGCGGTGAGATCGCGATCCCCAATGATCCGACCAACCAGGCCCGCGCGCTGTTCGTGCTCCAGGCCGCCGGACTGCTGAAGCTGACGGGCTCCTCCGCCCAGCCCACCCCCGCCGACATCGACAAGGGCGCCTCCAAGGTGAAGGTGACCCCGGTCGACGCCGCGCAGACCGCGCTGTCGCTGGCCTCGGTCGACGGATCGGTGATCAACAACACCTTCCTCGACCGCTCCGGCATCGACCCGCAGGCGGCCCTGTACAAGGACGATCCGAAGAACCCGTCCGCCGAGCCGTACATCAATGTGATCGTCACGCGGGCCGAGGACAAGACCAACCCGACCTACCTGAAGCTGGTCGAGATCTGGAAGGACCCGGCCGTGGCCGCCGCGCACGCGGAGGTCACCAAGAACACCGCGGTCGCCGTGACCCGTCCGGGCGCCGAGCTCGAGCAGATCCTCGACCGGGTGCAGCAGGGCATCCGCGCGAACAAGTGAGCGCACCCGACGCCGCCGTCGAATTCCGTTCGGTCACCAAGGTCTTCGGGCGCGGCGCCGAGCGGCACGTCGCGCTCGACGACGTCGATCTGCGGATCGAGGCGGGCGAGATCTTCGGCGTGATCGGCTATTCCGGAGCGGGCAAATCGACCCTGGTCCGGCTGATCAACGCCCTGGAGAAACCCACCTCGGGCACGATCACCGTCGCCGGCGCCCCGATCACCGGGGTGCGGGAGTCGGCCGTGCGCACCCTGCGCCGCGATATCGGCATGGTGTTCCAGCAGTTCAACCTGTTCCGGTCGCGCACGGCCGCGGGCAATATCGAATATCCGCTCAGGGTCGCGGGCTGGAAGCGCGCCGAACGCAAGGCGCGCGTCGCCGAGCTGCTCGACTTCGTCGGCCTCACCGACAAGGCGCGCGCCTATCCCGATCAGCTCTCCGGCGGTCAGAAGCAGCGCGTCGGCATCGCTCGTGCCCTGGCGACCTCGCCGTCGCTGCTGCTCGCCGACGAGGCGACCTCGGCGCTGGACCCGGAGACCACCGCCGAGGTGCTGCGGCTGCTGAAGAAGATCAATGCCGAGCTCGGGGTGACCATCGTGGTGATCACCCACGAGATGGAGGTGATCCGCGCGGTCGCCGACCGGGTGGCGGTGCTGGCCGAAGGCCGGATCGTCGAATTGTCGCCCACCTTCGATGTCTTCGCGGCACCGCGGGCCGCGTCGACCCGCTCGTTCGTGGCCACCGTGCTGCACAACCGGCCCGACGCGGCCGAACTCGAGCGGCTGCGCGACCTGCACGGTGGCCGGCTGGTCACCGTCGACGTCGACGACGACAGCGGGATCGGCGCCGCGCTGGCCGCCGCGGCCACGGCCGACGTGCGCTTCGAGATCGTCTACGGCGGGGTGAGCACGTTGCAGGACAAGACCTTCGGCAGCATCACCCTAGCGCTGCACGGTCCCGACGACGCGGTGGACCGCGTGGTCGCCGACCTGGAGCGGAGGGCGCGCTGATGGAGACCAACTGGGAGAAGTTGCGGCCCACGCTGTTCGAGGCGATCGGGACCACCGTCTATCTGGTGGGCGTGACCTTCGTGGTGGCCGGGGTGATCGGCCTGGCGCTGGGCACCGCGCTCTACACCACCCGCAAAGGCGGGCTGCTGGCGAACGCGCCGCTCTATCTGGTGCTCAACGTGCTGGTCAACATCGTGCGCCCGATCCCGTTCATCATCCTGCTGGCCGCGCTGGGTCCGGTCACCCTCGAGGTCGTCGGCACCACGATCGGCACCGAGGCGGCGCTGTTCGTGATGATCGTCGCGGCCTCGTTCGGCATCGCCCGGATCGTCGAACAGAACTTGGTGACGGTCGATCCGGGAGTGATCGAGGCGGCGCGCGCGGTCGGCGCGGGTCCGCTGCGGATCATTCTCACGCTGCTGATTCCGGAAGCGCTCGGGCCGCTGATCCTCGGCTACACCTTCGTGGTGATCTCGATCGTGGACATCTCCGCCATGGCGGGCACGGTCGGCGGCGGCGGCCTCGGCGATTTCGCGCTGGTCTACGGCTATCAGCAATTCGATTGGGAAGTCACGATCGTGGCGACGCTGATCATCATCGCCGGCGTGCAGGGCGTGCAGTTCTTCGGCAATTGGCTGGCCCGGAAGGTATTGCGGCGCTGAGAATATCGGCGACGAAGAAAAGCGGGGTGGGGGCCCCAAAGGGGCGCCCCCCCGGTGCGCGCCGTGGGGAGTAGGTGGCCGGGCGGGCGGGCCAGCTTACGCCCGGCCCGCGCGGCGGGGGCGCACCCCGGGGGGGGGCCGGCGGTGCGCTGATCCCGAGCACATCGATCGCCGAGCGCTCGGCCGCGGCCAGGGAGTGATCCCAGGACCAGCCGAAGCGGTAGTCGGCACCCTGCGCGACGGCGCCGCAGGCATTGCGGAACTCGACGACGATCTGGCAGTCCCAGACGCCGCACTCGGCCAGCGCGGCCTGGCTCGCGGCCGCCCAGCTGCCGTAGTTGACCGCCGAGGCGACCACGGCTTCCTTCGACGACAACGCCAGCGCGCCGTAGAGATCACCGGCGGCGGCCTGGAAACCACCGTCGCGCGAGACGGCCGTGTAACCCGGCGCCTCGGCGATCGCCACCCCGCTCTCGGCCGCCGCGGCCGAGCCCGCGTTCACGACGGTGAACGCGGCCACCGCGGACATGGCGGCCACACCCAGGGCATATTTGCCCATAACAGACATCAGTGAATCTCCCCATCGAAAAGTCGGCTTCGTAGTCGAAGCCGAACCAATCATGAACCGCCGCACGCGCCATCGAGAAATAGCTTTCCCGCCTAGCTCGCCGCGGCCAGCACGTCCCGCGCCCGCATGAGAGCGAAACCGAGCAGGTTGAGGCCCTGCCACCGGCCCGGATCGGTGGCGCGCGCGTCGTCGGCGGCCAGCCCGATGCCCCAGATCCGGTCCACCGGACTGGCTTCGACGAGCACGCGCGCGCCGGTGCCGAGCAGATAGGCGCGCAGGTCGTCGTCCTGGCCGAATTTGGCCACGCTGCCCGCGACGACGATCTCGAAGCGGGCGCGCTCCCAGACGGTGTCGTCGAAGGCGCGGATCTGTCTGCCCAGCTTCTTGGCCACGCTGGGATGGTTGGCCTCGAGCACGCGGGCGGCGGTGCGCTCGTCGTCGAACAGCAGCGCCTTGCGCCACATCATGTAGTGCTCGGCGCTGCGGAACGCGGTGCCGTCGACGACGAAATCGGTGGGCCACCACTGGCTCAGGCAGCTCGCACCGATCGTGCCGTCGGGGCGTGGGGTGTGCCCCCAGAACGCCAGGTACTTCGGTGTCGCACCCTGCTCGATCGCCTGGCGCAGCTGGTCGACGGTGTCGACGGTCATGATCCCTCCCCGGTTTTGGTCTAGTGAACCATATATCGGGGAGTCGGCCTCCGCCACCGGTTTCCGGTCAGGCCAGGCGCGCTTCCACGGTGGGGCCGGTGTGGAAGCTGCGCGCGATCATCGCCGAGCGCAGTTGCCACAGGCCCGAGCCCTGGGCCGGGTCCAGGCCGGTCAGCTGGGCGATGCGGCGCAGGCGATAGTCGACGGTGTTGGTGTGGATGTGCAGCAGGCGGGCCGTGCGCCTGCGATTCATATTGTTGGCGATGTGCACCCGCAGGGTCTCGAAGAGTTCGGGGTGGTCGTCCAGCGGCGCGAGCAGCTCGCCGAGGCGGGCCCGGCCGGGACCGGGACGGGTGAGCTGATACTCCAGGGCGAGGTCACCGAAGCGATAGAGGCCGGGTTCGCAATCGAGGCGTTCCACCATGTCGAGCAGCTCGTGCGCGCGCTCGGCGGCCGCCGGGATCTCCTCGGTGGTCGCTGGGACCAGCGCGCCGGTGACGTCGACATCGGCCGCGCGCGACAGCGTCGCGATCAGGGCGTCGATGGCGGTGGTGTCCATCAGCTCGGCCGGGACGAGCAGGGTTCCACCGTCCACCGACAGCAGCGACAACACCTGGTCGCCACCGTGGTGCGCCAGCGCCGCCTGCACCCGGCGCAGTGCGCGCCGGGCGACCACGGCCCGGTCGACCCGCGGGTCGGCGGCCTCGCCGCGGCGCCGGATCGACAGCGCCAGCACCGAATACGCGTCGGCGACGGCGATCCCGCACTCGCGCGCCATGGTGACCGTCGACTGGCCCGCCAGCAGCGCCGAGGTGAGCGTGTGCACGGCCGTGTGGTGCTCGCCCGCGACATCGCGGTGCTCACGGATGTAGGCACGGGTCACGGTGGTGCACAGCTGATCCGAGATCGCGACCGCCCGGCGGAAGCCGTCGAGCAGGCTCGCCCGGTCGTCGTCGGCGCCGGCGTCGAAGACCGCGTCGAAACTCAGCCGCACACCCTCGTGGAAGGCGTGCAGGATGGCGTCGATCGGCACACCCTCGCGCGCCCAGCCCGCCGCGGCGACCGAGAGCCGGTTCAGCCGCTCGGTCTCGTCGCGACCGTCGAGCATCCCGCCGACGATCTCCAGGCACAATCGCGTGACCGCGGTGACGTCACCGGAGATCGCGTCGCCGGGCAGCGTTCGACAGGTGGCCACGGTCTCGACGAAGTGGCTCACCAGCGTGCCCGACAGCGTCCGGACATCGCGCAGCGGCTGCCACATCGGGGCTCCGTCCACGGGGATCGTCATCATCGTCGACTCCTTCCACACCGCGTCGGCGGGGCCGGCGGTGGTTCAGCTGCCGTAGTGCCCGGCCCCTGTGATGGCCTACACTCCGGTTTCTCCGTGATCATGACTCTAGGATGAGCAACTGCTCACCTTCTACTCCTCTTTCGACCGAGGTCCCCGAATGCCACCGCACGCCGATAAGCAGCGCAAACGCCCCAAGCAGGATCGGGCGAAGGAAACCCGCACCCGCATTCTCACCGTGTCCGCTCATCTTTTCGGCACCCGCGGTATCGGCAACACCTCGACCAACCGGATCGCCGCCGAGGCGGGCATGAGCATCGGCACCCTGTACCGGTACTTCACCGACCGCGACGAGATCGTCAAGGAGCTCACCGACAGCCTGTTCCTGCAGGTCGAGGACCGTTACGCGCGGTTGCTCACGGTCTCCGCCGACAAGCCGCCGCGCGACGCCGTCGCCGAGGTCATCCGGATCGCCGTCGAGATCCTTGTCGCCAACGGCCCCCTGGTGCGGGCCTTGGTGGCCGATCTGCACTTCTACGGCAGCGGCATCCCGGAATTCGAGCCCCGGCTGCGGATGATCATGAAGCTCTACCTGATCCACCTGCTCGGCCCGACCAAGGACATCGATGTCGACACGATGGCCTTCGTCGTCCTCAACGCCGGTTTCGCCACCGCGCTGCGCTCGGTCGAGATGGAGGACGACGGCCTCGATCGCGAGGTCGTCATCGACCACACCGCCGACATGATCGGCGCCTGGATCGCCTCGCTCACCGAGCCGGAGCCGGAGCCGGTCTAAGCCCACCCACCGCGAAGGGCCCGGATCCCTGCGGATCCGGGCCCTTCGGTGATGCGGTGATCAGCGCGCGTTGGCCGTGCAGATCGTCTTGACGACGTGAGCCCCGCTCAGCGCGGCCGAACCCGTGTTCGCCAGCAGCGCCCGCGGTTCCAGCTCGCCCAGGGTGGCGTAGGCCGCGGTCTCCGCCTCACGGCTGGTGGCACCCGTGCCGACCCCGATCGCGCCGCCGTCGCCCTCGACGATGACACCGCAACCGTTGGCCCAGGAGGCCCAGATGTGGCAGTCGGCGAAATCGCAAGCGGCGAGCGCTTCGTCGGCGGCGGCCTCGGCGCTCGGCTTGTTCACGCTGTAGGCGAAGGCCCACTCCGCGTCGCTGAACGAGATCGCCGCGTGCAGGGTCTCCGCGTTCGCCGCACCGGCGCCGAAGACCGAACCCGCCGCAAGGCCGAGCGCCGCCACGGCGAGACCGGCCTTACCCAAGAAACTCATCGAACAATTCTCCTCTGGAAACTGCCCCGGAAATCCGGAGCCCCCAGATCATCGCCGAACACCGGCGTACATCCAATACCATTGAGCAAAATCACAGCGCGACAAACGAAGACATCACCGCGCGAACTCACCAGGGCCCGACGACGAATTCCAGCAGCGCCAGTCCGAGCGCACCCAGAAACGCCGCGCACACGCCGGCCGCGCCCGCTCGCAGATATGTCCGCCGGGTCGGCGCCGGATTCGCCCATGTCATCAGCAGCGCACCCAGCGCGCCCGCCGCCGCGAGCACCACAGCGCCGCCGAGTACCAGGTAGAAGAGGCTGCCGACCGCCGCGGTCAGGGCGCCACCGATTCCACGGGTATAGCCGACGAGCGGCACGGGGAATCGATAGACAGCAGCGGTCGTCGCGGCCGCCACCGGCGCGAGAACTACCGCGGCGAGGCCGCCGACGAGCGCGTGTCGACCGCGTTCGGCGACAATGCTCCTGCTCGACTCGGCCATTCCTCCATAATGCTCGCCCCGCCCTCGACCGCAACCACATATCGGCCCACAGCGGCGATTTCGACGGTGGCGCAGAGACCGAAAAAGGTCCGGATTCCCAAGGAATCCGGACCTTTTCGCGATGTTCGCTAGACCGTGAAGCCGAGAGCGCGCAGCTGTTCGCGGCCGTCCTCGGTGATCTTGTCCGGGCCCCACGGGGGCATCCAGACCCAGTTGATCTTCAGGTCCTCGACCAGGCCGCTGCGCACCAGGGCGTTGCGGGACTGGTCCTCGATGACGTCGGTCAGCGGACAGGCCGCCGAGGTCAGCGTCATGTCGAGGGTGGCGACATTGTCGTCGTCGACGGACATGCCGTAGACCAGGCCGAGGTCGACGACATTGATGCCGAGCTCGGGGTCGACGACATCGCGCATGGCCTCCTCGAGATTCTCGAGGTGCTCGGCCTGTTCGGGCGTCAGCTCCACCTCGGGAGCGGCGGCCTCGGTGGCTTCGACAGCCGGTGTCTCACTCATCACGCTTCCCCATTTCCCATGGCAGGCTTCACTTCTTCGGCCGAGGCGATCCGCACGACGGCGTCCTTGAACGCCATCCACCCCAGCAGCGCGCACTTCACGCGCGCGGGGTACTTGGCGACACCGGCCAGGGCGATACCGTCGCCGATCACGTCCTCGTCACCGTCGACGGTGCCGCGGCTGGAGATCATCTCGCTGTAGGAGTCGACCACCTTCAGCGCCTGCTGCACCGGCAGCCCGATCACCTGATCGGTGAGGATCGAGGTGGCGGCCTGGCTGATCGAGCAGCCCTGCCCGTCGTAGGAGACGTCGGCGACCTCGCCCGCGTCGTCGATGTGCACGCGCAGGGTCACCTCGTCACCGCAGGTCGGGTTCACGTGGTGCACTTCGGCACCGAACGGTTCCCGCAGCCCGCGGTGGTGGGGATGTTTGTAATGGTCCAGGATCACTTCCTGGTACATCTGCTCCATGCGCATGACTTATGCAACTCCACAGTGTCTGATCATCGGCCCTCGCTTGCGCTCACGCCGAAGAAGCTCTGGGCCTTCCGCACGGCCTGCACCAGCGCGTCCACCTCGTCGAGGGTGTTGTACACGGCGAACGACGCGCGCGCGGTCGCCGCGACGCCGAACTTGCGGTGCAGCGGCCAGGCACAGTGGTGCCCGACCCGGATCGCGACACCCTGGTCGTCGAGGATCTGACCCACGTCGTGGGCGTGGATACCGTCGACCACGAACGACACCGCGCCGCCGCGGTCCACGTTCTCGGTCGGCCCGATGATCCGCACGCCCTCGATCGCGCCGAGGCCGTCGAGCGCGGCGCCGGTCAGCGCGTGCTCGTGGGCGGCGATCGCGTCCATGCCGAGGTCTTCCAGGTAGCGGACCGCGGCGGCCAGCCCGACGACCTGCGAGGTCATCGGCGTGCCCGCCTCGAAGCGCTGCGGCGGCGGCGCGTAGGTGGTCCGCTCCATCGTGACGGTCTCGATCATCGACCCGCCGGTGATGTAGGGCGGAGTCTCCTCGAGCAGCGCCCGACGGCCGTACAGTCCACCCACACCCATCGGGCCGAGCATCTTGTGGCCGGAGAACGCGGCGAAGTCCACGCCGAGCTCCCGGAAGTTCACCGCCATGTGCGGCACCGACTGGCAGGCGTCGAGCACGACCAGCGCGCCGACATCCTTGGCCCGGCGGACCAGCTCGGCCACCGGCGCGACCGCACCGGTCACGTTCGACTGGTGGGTGAACGCGAGCACCTTGGTCGCGGGCGACAGTTCGAGCGAATCCAGGTCGATGCGGCCGTCGTCGGTGATGCCGTACCACCGGAGCGTGGCGCCGGTGCGGCGCGCGAGTTCCTGCCACGGCACGAGATTCGCGTGATGCTCGAGCTCGGTGATGACGATCTCGTCGCCCGGGCCCACCTTGTAGGGGAATCGGTCGTCACCGAAAGCGTTGGCCACCAGGTTCAGCGACTCGGTCGCGTTCTTGGTGAACACGATCTCCCCGGCGTCGGCACCGACGAAGCGGGCGATGGCGACGCGGGCGTCCTCGTAGGAGTCGGTCGCCTCCTCCGCCAGCTGGTGCGCACCGCGGTGCACGGCCGAGTTACGGGTGAGCAGGAAGTCACGCTCGGCGTCCAGCACCTGCAGCGGACGCTGCGAGGTCGCCCCGGAATCCAGGTACACCAACGGTTTCCCGTCCCGGACCGTGCGGTTCAGGATCGGGAAGTCGGCCCGGATCCGGGCGACGTCGAGGGCGGGACCCGAGAGAGACACAGCGGTCATCGTCGTCAGGCTCCAGCGGTGGCGGAGGTGAAGCGCACGTAGCCGTTCGCGTCGAGTTCCTCGGCCAGCTCGGAGCCACCCTCGGCGACGATCTTGCCGTTGACGAACACGTGCACGAAGTCGGGCTTGATGTAGCGCAGGATGCGGGTGTAGTGCGTGATCAGCAGCACGCCGCCGTTCTCGCGCTCCTTGTAGCGGTTGACGCCCTCGGAGACGATGCGCAGCGCGTCGACGTCGAGGCCGGAGTCGGTCTCGTCGAGGATCGCGATCTTCGGCTTGAGCAGGCCCAGCTGCAGGACCTCGTGGCGCTTCTTCTCGCCACCGGAGAAGCCCTCGTTCACGCTGCGGTCGGCGAAGGCCGAGTCGATCTCGAGCTCCTTCATCGACTCCTTCACCTCCTTGACCCAGGTGCGCAGCTTGGGGGCCTCGCCGCGGACCGCGGTCGCGGCGGTGCGCAGGAAGTTCGACATCGAGACACCGGGGACCTCGACCGGGTACTGCATGGCCAGGAACAGGCCGGCGCGAGCGCGCTCGTCGACCGACATCTCCAGCACGTCCTCACCGTCGAGGGTGATGGTGCCCTGGGTGACGGTGTACTTCGGGTGACCGGCGATCACATAGGACAGCGTCGACTTGCCCGAGCCGTTGGGGCCCATGATGGCGTGCGTCTCGCCGGACTTCACGGTCAGGTTCACGCCGTTGAGGATCTGCTTGGACTCACCCTCGGGGGTGGTGATCTCGGCGTGCAGGTCCTTGATTTCCAAGGTGGTCATCGAATTCGAATTCCTTCGTGGGGAGTATGAGGGGTGTCAGATGCCGACAGTGGCGAGCTCGGCCTCGATGGCCGCCTCCAGCCGCTCCCGGACCTCGGGGACCGTGATCTTCTGGATGATCTCGTGGAAGAAGCCACGCACCACCAGACGGCGGGCGACGTCTTCGGGAATGCCGCGCGAGCGCAGGTAGAACAGCTGCTCGTCGTCGAAACGGCCGGTGGCACTGGCGTGTCCGGCACCGGCGATCTCGCCGGTCTCGATCTCCAGGTTCGGCACCGAGTCGGCGCGCGCGCCGTCGGTGAGCACCAGGTTGCGGTTGGCCTCGTAGGTGTCGGTGCCCTCGGCGGCCGCGCGGATGAGCACGTCGCCGACCCACACGGTGCGGGCATCGCCCTTGGGGGACTTCGGATCGCCCTGCAGCGCACCCTTGTACAGCACGTTGGACTTGCAGTTGGGCTCGGCGTGGTCGACCAGCAGGCGCTGCTCGAAATGCTGGCCCGCGTCGGCGAAGTACAGGCCGAACAGCTCGGCCTCGCCGCCGGGACCGGCGTAGCGCACGGTGCCGGTGAGACGCACCAGGTCGCCACCGAGGGTGGCGGCGAAGTGGCGCACGGTGGCGTCGCGGCCCAGCTTCAGATGATGGGCGGTGGCGTGCACGGCGTCCTCGGCCCACTCCTGGACGGCGACGACGGTCAGCTTGGCGCTGTCGCCCAGCACGAATTCGACGTTCTCGGCGTAGGTTCCGCTGCCGCGCTGGTCGAGGACCACCGTGGCGACGGCGAAGTTGTCCAGGCGCACCTGCAGGTGGCCGTAGGCGGTCTTGCCCTCGCCGGGACCGGTGACGGTCACGGTGATCGGGTCGGAGACCTCGGTCTCCTGGCCGACGGTGATCACGGTCGCCGACTCGAAGCCCGAGTAGGCCTGGGCGGCGACGCGATCGGCGGGGGTACCGGCCTGGCCGAGGCGGACGTCGGTGCGGTCCACCGTCTCCACGGTGACACCGGCGACCTCGCTCACCTCGACGGTGGCCCGACCGTCGCGCACCGCGGTGCCGTCGTGCAGGCCGCGCAGCCGGCGCAGCGGGGTGAACCGCCACGCCTCGTCACGGCCCGACGGCACCTCGAACTGGTCGACGTCGAACGAGGTGAAGACCTCGCCCTTGTTGACCGCGGCACCGGCGCCCGGATTCTGAATCGGCGTCTCGAGCGACGACATCAGCCAACGGCCCCTTCCATCTGCAGCTCGATGAGCCGGTTCAGTTCCAACGCGTATTCCATCGGCAGTTCCTTGGCGATGGGCTCGACGAAGCCGCGCACCACCATCGCCATCGCCTCGTCCTCGGTCAGACCGCGGCTCATCAGGTAGAACAGCTGATCCTCGGAGACCTTGGAGACGGTCGCCTCGTGGCCCATGGTCACGTCGTCCTCGCGGATGTCGACGTAGGGGTAGGTGTCGGAGCGGCTGATCGTGTCGACCAGCAACGCGTCACACTTCACGGTCGACTTCGAGCCGTGGGCGCCCTTGTTGATCTGGACCAGACCGCGGTACGACGCGCGACCGCCGCCACGCGCCACCGACTTCGACACGATGGTCGAGGAGGTGTGCGGGGCCAGGTGCAGCATCTTGGCACCGGTGTCCTGGTGCTGGCCGACGCCGGCGAACGCGACCGAGAGCACCTCGCCGTGGGCGTGCTCGCCGGTCATCCAGACCGCCGGGTACTTCATGGTGACCTTGGAGCCGATGTTGCCGTCGACCCACTCCATGGTGGCGCCCGCCTCGGCCTTGGCCCGCTTGGTGACCAGGTTGTAGACGTTGTTCGACCAGTTCTGGATGGTCGTGTAGCGGCAGCGGCCGCCCTTCTTCACGATGATCTCGACGACCGCGGAGTGCAGCGAGTCGGACTTGTAGATCGGGGCTGTACAACCCTCGACGTAGTGGACGTAGGCGTCCTCGTCGACGATGATCAGCGTCCGCTCGAACTGGCCCATGTTCTCGGTGTTGATCCGGAAGTAGGCCTGCAGCGGGATGTCGACGTGCACGCCCGGCGGCACGTAGATGAACGAGCCACCCGACCAGACGGCGGTGTTGAGCGCGGAGAACTTGTTGTCACCGGCGGGGATCACCGAGCCGAAGTACTCCTGGAAGATCTCCGGGTGCTCCTTGAGCGCGGTGTCGGTGTCGAGGAAGATGACGCCCTGCTTCTCCAGGTCCTCGCGGATGGAGTGGTAGACGACCTCGGACTCGTACTGCGCGGCGACACCGGAGACCAGCCGCTGCTTCTCCGCCTCGGGGATGCCCAGCTTGTCGTAGGTGTTCTTGATGTCCTCGGGCAGGTCTTCCCAGCTCTCGGCCTGCTTCTCCGACGAGCGCACGAAGTACTTGATGTTGTCGAAGTCGATGCCGTCGAGGTTGGAACCCCAGTTCGGCATGGGCTTGCGATCGAAGATGCGCAGGGCCTTGAGGCGGATGTCGAGCATCCACTCCGGCTCGCTCTTCTTGGCCGAGATGTCGCGAACGACAGCCTCCGACAGGCCGCGTTGCGCGCTGGCACCGGCCACATCCGAATCGGCCCAGCCGTAACCGTAGTTGCCCAGCGAGGCGATGGTCTCGTCCTGGGTCAGCGGTTGCACCTGGTCGGTGGTCGTCGTCATTCGGCACTCCTTCCGGAGTCGTTCGTTCGTCCCGCCGCGGGCTGTGCGGCGGATGGGGTGGAAGCTGTTTTCGGGAGCGCGACCAGCGGTACGTGGGTGGTGCAGGCGCAATCGCCGTTGGCGATGGTCGCAAGTCGCTGGACGTGGGTGCCGAGCAGGTCCCGGAAAGCGTCCAGTTCTGCGTCGCACAACTGCGGGAACTCCTCGGCCACGTGGGCCACGGGGCAGTGGTGCTGACAGATCTGCACACCGGCGCCGACCTGGCGGGTGGTGGCGGCGAAGCCGGCCTCGGCGAACGCTTCCGCGATCTCCTCGACCTTGGCCTCGATGACGGGGGCCGTGTGCTCGGCGGCCGGCTCGATGCCGTCGACGATGGTGCGGACCCGCTTGCGCGCGAACTCGGCGATGGCCGCCTCGCCGCCGATCTCGCCGAGCTGGCGGATCGCCGCGCCGGCCAGATCGTCGTAGGCGTGGCCGAGATTGCCCCGGCCCGCCGCGGTCAGCTGGTACTGCTTGGCCGGGCGGCCGCGGCCCTTCTGCTGCCACGGCGCCGACCGGCTCGCCCGTGCCTGTCCGGCGTCGATGAGCGCGTCGAGATGCCTGCGCACGCCCGCGGGCGCGAGCCCGAGCGCGGCGCCGATCGCGGTCGCGGTGATCGGGCCGTCTTCGAGCAGCAACTGGACGATGGCCGCCCTGGTGTGCCCTTCCTGCGCGGTCGCCGCTGGACCGGCGGACGACCGGGCGCCGGTCGTCTTACGACCGGTCCCGTCCACGTCTGTCCGCAAACCCACGGTTTTCACAACACCAGTGTGGCGGAATTGCTTCCCTAAATCTAATAAGGGTCACCTGACAAAGGGTGCCCTGACCTGCGATGAAGATCGTCCGACACCGCAACCGCTGGGTAAAACCGCTGGTGCGGACCACGCGCACGCGCCGGACCGCGCCACCGGGGTGACCCATCGCACACGACCGACGACCGTTCCGATGCCCGCCGAATTACGCAATACCGGTGTCGCGCCCCGGCGCCCTGTCGCGTCGCGGTCGGCCCGACAGGGCGCCGGGGCCGTGGCACGATGACGAGGTGTCCAACCCGCCCGCACCGACGTGTGTCCGCCATCCCGACCGCCCCACCGGCCTCGCGTGCACCCGGTGCGGCAGGCCCGCCTGCCCCGAGTGCCTGCAGCCCGCCGCCGTCGGTCAGCACTGCGTGGACTGCGTGCGCCAGGGCCGACGCGACGTGCGCCAGGTGCGCACCGTCGGCGGCGCCGCGGCCGGGGCCGCCGCGGTCCCGTATATCACCTACGGGCTGATCGCGGTCAACGTGCTCGTCTATCTCGTGACCGCCGCCCAGGCGGGCAGCCCGATGGACAACTATCGCGGCTCGGCGCTGTTCCGGGAGTTCGTGCTGGTCCCGCTGCTGGTGGCCGACGGCGAATGGTGGCGTCTGCTCGGCTCGGGCTTCCTGCACTACGGCGCGATCCACCTGCTGGTCAACATGTTCGCGCTCTATGTCGTCGGCCGTGACCTCGAGCGGGTGCTCGGCCGGGTGCGGTTCGGCTGTGTCTACCTGATCTCCCTGCTCGGCGGTTCCGCCGCGGTGATGGCCCTGTCCGACACGGTCGTCGCGACCGCGGGCGCCTCGGGTGCGGTGTACGGCCTGTTCGGCGCGGTCACCGTGACGCTGATCCGGCTGCGCCAGAGCCCGACGCCGATGCTGGTCGTGATCGGCGTCAACGTGCTGATCAGCTTCTCGCTGCCCGGCATCTCGCTGTGGGGTCACCTCGGCGGACTGGCCGCGGGCACGCTGGCCGCGCTGGGCATCCTGTTCGTGCCCGAATGGCTGTCGGCGCGCTCGCCCGAGGCCGCGCGGCGGATCGGGTGGGCGTCGCTCGGTGCGGTGGCGGTGGCGTGTGTGGCCGTCATCGTGGCGGCCACGCTGACGGTGCGCAGCGACATCCCGGCCGTGCCCATCCAGGTGTCGGCCCCCGGCACCGAGGCGCCGGCGCCGCGCTAGCCGCCCCGATCCGCGCTGGTCGCCGACGCGGCCCCGACCGGAGCGCCACCGGTCGCGGCGCGTCACACTAGGCTCGCTCACCGTGGCGGTACTGGAGGGCGCGGCGCGCAAGACACTGGCGTTCGGGAGGCGAGCTCTCGGGCTCGATGTGTCGACGCCCGATCACACCGTCGCGGTGCTGCACCGCGACGAGAACGAGGTGCCCGGGCTCGATCGGCGCGAGCGCGCGCAGCTGGATCGCATCCGCCTGATGGGCGCCACCGGCGCGGTCCTCATGGCGATCGCGGCGCTGGGCATCGGCGCGCAGCCCGTCCACCAGAACCCCGTCTCCGGCATGCGGGTGCTCGGCATCTTCGCGCGAGCGCACACCGGTTCGCTGGCGATGTGCATGTTCGGCACCGTGCTGGTGATCGGGGCGTGGCTGTTGCTCGGCCGCTTCGCGGTCGGCGGCCTGGCCGGGTCGCCGGTGCACCGGCTGACCCGATCGCAGCTGGACCGCACGCTGCTGCTGTGGATCATCCCGCTCAGCGTGGCGCCGCCGATGTTCAGCAACGACGTCTATTCCTATCTGGCGCAGAGCGAGATCGCCGCGCGCGGCATCGACCCGTATCTGGAGGGTCCGGTCGCCGGTCTCGGCATCGACAACGTCCTGACCAACAATGTGCCGACCATCTGGCGCGACACCCCCGCGCCCTACGGCCCACTGTTTCTCTGGATCGGCCGCGGCATCGCGGAACTGACCGGGGACAACATCATCGCCGGAGTGTGGGTGCACCGGCTGCTCGCGCTCGCGGGCGTGGCCCTGATCGTGTGGGCGCTGCCGCGGCTGTCGGTGCGCTGCGGTGTCGCCCCGGTGAGCGCGTTGTGGCTGGGCGCGGCCAACCCGCTGGTGCTGTTCCACCTGGTCGGCGGCGTGCACAACGACGCGCTGATGCTCGGTCTGATGCTGGCGGGGGTGGAGCTGATGCTGCGCGCGATCTACGGGGAAGGCGGCACACCCGACCGGCTGACCGAGACCGGACTCGCGCCGTTCGACGCCCGCGCCTACGGACTGCTGATCGGTGGCGCGGTGGTGATCACGCTGTCGTCGTCGATCAAGTTCACCTCGATCATCGCGCTCGGCTTCGTCGGGATGGCACTCGCCCGCCGCTGGGGCGGCGATCTCAAAGCCGTCGTCAAGGCCGCGCTGCTGCTCGGCGTGATCGCCGGGGTGACAACACTGTTCGTGAGTTCGGTCAGCGGCCTGGGCTTCGGCTGGATCTTCACCCTCAACACCGCCAGCGCGGTGCGCAGCTGGATGTCGCTGCCGACCGTCATCGGCATCATCACCGGCTTCGGCGGCGTGCTGCTCGGCCTCGGTGACCACACCACCGCGCTGCTGTCGATCACCCGTCCGATCGCGGCGGCGGTCGCGGCCTACATCACGGTGCGCATGCTCGTCGCCACCGGCACCGGGCGCCTGCATCCGGTCGGCGCGCTCGGCGTCTCGCTCGGCGCGATCGTGCTGCTGTTCCCGGTGGTGCAGCCCTGGTACCTGCTGTGGGCGATCGTGCCGCTGGCCGCCTGGGCCACCCAGCCGGTGTTCCGCGTCCCCGCCGTCGCGTTCTCCGCGGTCGTCTCGATGCTGGTGATGCCGCGCGGCGCGGAGTTCCAGGTCTTCCAGATCATCGGCGCCGCACTGGCCGCCGCGGTCTGCTTCGCGTTGTTCTTCGCGCTCACCCGGCACTCCCTGCCGTGGCGGGCTCAGCCGGGGGTGTCGGCTCCGTCACAGGAGGGCACGGCTTACCGTGTGACATCGTGACAAGTCGCTCCGGACCCGCTGTTAGCGTCGACGGCGTGGTCAAGCGCTACGGCGAGACCACCGCGGTCGACGGCCTGCGGTTCGATGTCGAACAGGCCCAGGTGTTCGCGCTGCTCGGTCCCAACGGCGCGGGCAAGACCACCACCGTCGAGATGTGCGAGGGCTTCGTGCGTCCCGACGCGGGCACGGTCCGCGTCCTCGGCCTGGACCCCCTCGCCGATTCCGAGCAGCTGCGCCCGCGCATCGGCGTCATGCTCCAGGGCGGCGGCGCCTATCCGGGCGCGCGGGCGGGCGAGATGCTCGACCTGGTCGCCGCCTACTCCGCCGACCCGATCGACCCCGACTGGCTGCTGTCCACCCTCGGCCTGCAGGACAACCGGCGCACGCCCTACCGCCGCCTGTCCGGCGGCCAGCAGCAGCGGCTGGCGTTGGCCTGCGCGCTGGTCGGCAGGCCCGAGATCGTGTTCCTCGACGAGCCGACCGCCGGTCTGGACGCCCAGGCGCGCCTGATCGTGTGGGAGCTGATCGACGCCCTGCGCCGCGACGGCGTGAGCGTCGTGCTGACCACGCACATGATGGACGAGGCCGAGCAGCTCGCCGACCAGCTGGTGATCATCGACCACGGCGAGATCGTCGCCCAGGGCACGCCCGCCGAGGTCACCGCGCACGGCGCCGCCGGCCAGCTGCGCTTCTGCGCGCCACCGAAACTCGATATCGGCCTGCTGAAATCGGCTCTGCCGGAAGGCTTCTCGCCCCGGGAGACGACACCCGGCACCTACCTGGTCGAGGGCGAGATCAACCCGCAGGTGCTGGCGACCGTCACCGCCTGGTGCGCCAGGATGAACGTGCTCGCCACCGACATCCGCATCGATCAGCGCCGCCTCGAGGACGTCTTCCTCGAACTGACCGGACGGGACCTGCGCGGATGACCGAGACCACCGGCCGATTCCGGCCCGGCACCTTCGCCCCCGCCCCGCGCCCGGCCGCCCGGCGCGCGATGCTCCTCGCGCAGACCGGCCTCGAACTGAAGCTGCTGCTGCGCAACGGCGAACAGCTGCTGCTCACCATGTTCATCCCGATCACGCTGCTGATCGGCCTCACGCTACTGCCGTTCGGCGAGCTCGGCGAGCACCGGGTCGACAAGGTGGTGCCGATGGTCATGATGACCGCGGTGATGTCGACCGCGTTCACCGGCCAGGCCATCGCCGTCGGCTTCGACCGGCGCTACGGCGCGCTCAAGCGGCTGGGCGCGACCCCGCTGCCCCGCTGGGGCGTGATCGCGGGCAAGTGCGCGGCGGTGCTGATCGTCGTGGTGTTGCAGGCGATCCTGCTCGGCGCGATCGGCGTCGCCCTGGGCTGGCGACCGGGCATCGGCGGCCTGGCGCTCGGCGCGCTGGTGATCGCGCTCGGCACCGCGACCTTCGCCGCGATGGGCCTGCTGCTGGGCGGGACGCTCAAGGCCGAGGTCGTGCTGGCGCTGGCCAACATCCTCTGGTTCATCATGCTCGGCGTCGCCAGCCTGGTGCTCGTCGGCGACTCGCTGCCCGATGTGCTCACGGTGCTCGTGCGGTTGGTGCCCTCCGGCGCGCTGGCGTTCGCGCTGGAGTCGGCGCTGACGGGCGTGGTCGACTGGTTCGGAGTCGCGGTGCTCGCCGTGTGGGGCGTGGTGTGCGGCTGGCTCGCGACCCGCCTGTTTCGGTTCAGCTGAGTGATCAACGACGCACTGTAGTAGCCCTGGTATCGGTCGGGATTTCGCGGCCAGTACCATCGTGACGTGCTGTATCGCGCCTTCGTTGGCCTCGTCGACCGGCTGCCGCTCCCCTCGCTGCGGGTGCAGCGGCTCATCGCGCTCGCGGTGATCCTCAGTCAGGCCGGAATCTCGGTGACCGGCGCCGTCGTGCGCGTCACCGCCTCGGGCCTGGGCTGCCCGACCTGGCCGCAGTGCTTCCCCGGCAGCTTCACCCCGGTGGGGGTGTCGGAGGTGCCGGTCCTGCACCAGACCGTCGAATTCGGCAACCGGATGCTCACCTTCGCGGTGACGCTGTGCGCCGCGCTGATCGTGCTCGCCGTGGTCAGGGCGCGGCGGCGGCGCGAGGTCCTCGTCTACGCGTGGCTGATGCCCGGTGGCACCGTCGTGCAGGCGATCATCGGCGGGATCACCGTGCGGACCGGCCTGCTGTGGTGGACCGTGGCCGTGCACCTGCTGGCCTCGATGGTGATGGTGTGGCTGGCGGTGGTGCTGTACGCCAAGATCGGCCAGCCCGACGACGGCATCGACACCGTCCAGGTCCCCACTCCCCTGCGCTGGCTCACCGCGCTGAGCGGCGTCGCCCTCGCCGGCGTGCTGATCGCGGGGACCCTGGTCACCGCGGCGGGCCCGCACGCGGGTGACAAGAGCATCGAGCGGCCGGTCGCCCGGCTCGAAGTCGAGATCGTCACGCTGGTGCACCTGCACTCGCAGCTGCTCGTCGGCTATCTGGCGCTGCTGATCGGCCTGGCCTTCGGCCTGTTCGCCGTCGGCATCACCCCGGCGATCCGCACCCGCCTGTACGTGCTGCTCGGCCTGGTGCTGTCGCAGTCCCTCGTCGGCATCGTCCAGTACTTCACCGACGTTCCCGCCGCGCTGGTCGCCCTCCACGTCGGTGGCGCGGCCGCGTGCACCGCGGCCACCGCCGCGCTGTGGGCCGCGCTGCGAATCCGCGAGACGGTGGACGCACCCGCCGCGGTGTCCCCGGCCGCCGCGCACTGACCTCCCACGACGACGACAGCCCGCGATCCGAGGATCGCGGGCTGTCGTGCGTTCGTGCCGGGCTCAGGCGCCGGCGAACAGCTTCCAGTTGCGCGCCTTGGGGAACTTGGTCTGATGGGCGACCCAGCCCGCCATCTTCTTCCAGTGCGACGCGGTCGGCGTCACCACGGAGACCAGCTCGCGGTTCCACTCGTCGGTCGCGGTGAGCCCGTCGACCCGCTCGACGAGGGCCTTCGCGGTCGCCAGGTCGGCCACCACCCGGTCACCGAGGATGCCGTCGGCGCCGACCAGCGTGATGCGCACGCCCTGCTCGCCGAGGTACTGCAGCACGGCCGTGCCCGAACCGCCGTGCTCGGCGACGAACTCGGCCACGGACTTCTCGACCTCGGCAGGCACCTTCACGGCGACCGGGGCGGCGGTGGTAGCACTCATGGCCGAGAGTTTACCGGCCGGTAGTCGCGAGTCCACCCCCGAGTGGCGTCGAACACGGGGTGTACAAAGGAGACTCATGCGCGCGATTCAGGTTTCCGAGCACGGTGGTCCCGAGGTCCTGCGGTACGTCGAGGTGGCTGATCCGCAGATCGGGCCCGGTCAGCTGCTGGTCGACACCCGGGGTGTCGGCGTCAACTACATCGACATCTACTTCCGCACCGGCCAGTACCCGCAGGCCACGCCCTATATCCCGGGCTCGGAGGGCACCGGTGTCGTGACGGCGGTCGGCGCGGAGGTCACCGAGTTCGCGGTGGGCGACCGGGTCGCCTGGGCCGCGGCGCCGGGCAGCTACGCGGACCGGGTCGCCGTCGACGCGGCGGTGGCGGTGCGGGTACCCGACGGCGTCGACACGACCGTGGCGGCCGCCGCGCTGCTGCAGGGCATGACCGCCCACTACCTGGTGGAATCGGTGTTCCGGCCCGAGCCGGGCGACCCGGTGCTGATCCACGCGGGCGCGGGCGGGGTCGGCCTGCTGCTCACCCAGATGGCCGCCGCCAAGGGCGCGCGGGTGATCACCACCGTCTCCACCGACGACAAGGAGAAGCTGTCCCGCGAGGCGGGTGCCGCCGAGGTCCTGCGCTACGGCGACGACCTGGCCGCACGGGTCCGCGAACTCACCGACGGCGAGGGCGTCGCCGCGGTCTACGACGGCGTCGGCGCGAGCACGTTCGAAGCCGGCCTCGCATCGCTGCGGGTACGGGGCACGCTGGCCCTGTTCGGCGCGGCCAGCGGCGCGGTCCCGCCGTTCGACCCGCAGCGCCTCAATCCCGCCGGTTCCCTGTGGCTGACCCGTCCGTCCCTGGGCGCTTACACCCGTACCCGCACCGAATTGCTGTGGCGCGCAACGGATGTCTTCGACGCCATCGCGGCGGGCACGCTGACCTTCCGCATCGGCGCGACCTACCCCCTCGCGGACGCGGCCCAGGCCCATCGGGATCTCGCCGCCCGCAAGACCACGGGTTCGCTGGTCCTGCTGCCCTAGGCACACGGCCCAGGAGCTGGCCGACCGGAACGCGCCCGCGCTGACCCTGACCCTGACCGATCTGTCCTGGGTCACGGTGTGGCGCACCGACATCCGCCTCGCCGCGCGGTTGCGCGACGGCCGGATCCTGCTCGCGGGCGGCGCCGCCCACGTCCGCCGACCGGCGGCCTAGGCCTCGATACCGGGGTCCAGGACGCCGACAACCTCGGCTGGAAACTGGCGGCGGCGCTGGCGGGCGACCCGGCCCCGCTCGACACCTACGAGCCGGAACGCCGCACCGTCGCGGCCCGGGTCCGCGGCCTGAGCACCGAGCTGCTGGACAAGCTGGTCGACGGCGACGAGGACGCGATGCGCCGCGGCCCCGAGACCCGCCAGCTCGGCATCTCCTACCGCTCCCCCACCGACCGGGGTCCGTTCGTCGCAGGCGATCGCGCGCCGGACGCACCGCTCGCGGACGCCACGGGCACGCTGCTGCGTTTCGCGCCGACGACCGAGGCCGCGGGCACACCGCCGCCGTCCGGGCTCGCGGCGAACAGCGCCTCCCTCCGCACGTGCCCCGTGCGCACGGTCGAGATCCGCCCCCGGCACGTCGGTGCTGATCCGCCCGGACGGACATCTCGCCCGCCGCTGGTGAGCCCGAGGTGGACCGACAACGACGGCGGCCGGGCAGTCACTGCCCGGCCGCCGTTCCTCCGAGAGAGCTACAGCCCGATGAACGAGCCCACCGTGTCCCAGCCGAGCACCGAATCCACGGCCAGACCACAGAACACCACGGCCAGATAGTTGTTCGACTGCAGGAACAGCCGCAGCGGCTTCACCGACTCGCCGCGGCGCACCCCGGCGTAGAGCTGGTGCGCCATCAGCAGGAACCAAGCGCCCGCGACCAGCGCGACGGCGGCGTAGATGACACCGGTCGCCGGGACCAGGGCGAGCGTGGCCAGCACGGTCAGCCAGGTGTAGATGACGATCTGCTTGGTCACGACCTGCTCGGTCGCGACCACCGGCAGCATCGGCACGCCCGCCGCGCGGTAGTCCTCCTTGTAGCGCATCGCCAGCGCCCAGGTGTGCGGCGGCGTCCAGAAGAAGATGACGGCGAACAGCACGATCGCGGGCCAGCCGATGGTGCCCGTGACCGCGGACCAGCCGACCAGCGCGGGCATGCAGCCCGCGGCGCCGCCCCAGACCACGTTCTGCGAGGTCCGGCGCTTGAGGCCCTTGGTGTAGACGAAGACGTAGAACAGGATCGTCGCGACGACCAGTACGCCGCTGAGCAGGTTGGCCTGCCACCACAGCCACGCGAACGAGATCGCGCCCAGGGCCACACCGAAGACGAGCGCGTGCCTGGTCGGCACCGCATCGCGGGCCAGCGGGCGTCGCGCGGTCCGCTTCATCACCTTGTCGATGTCGGCGTCGGCGACACAGTTGAGGGTGTTGGCGCTGGCCGCGCCCATCCAGCCACCGAACAGGGTGACCAGGATCAGCCGGATGTCGACGGTGCCGCGATCGGCCAGCAGCATGGTCGGGATGGTGGCGACCAGCAACAGCTCGATGACGCGCGGCTTGGTGAGCGCGATGTAGGCCAGCGGCTTGCGCAGTACCTTGGAGACGAGACCGTCTCCGGTGAGGCGATCGGCCAGTGCCGTCGAGGAATTGTGCGCACCGCTACTACCCGGCTGGGGATCGATCCGCACTGTTTCTCCTCGCACGCTGTGCTTCGCATCCGGCATTGGAACGAGCAGCGCGCGGCTGCGGCGCGGCCACTACTACAGACGATGGTAGACCCACGCCGGTGCCGCTCCACGCCAGGGCCCCGCCACCGTGGGCGCGGTCACTGCGCCGTCGATGGCCTCGCGGCGGCCCCACCCGGTGGTGAACCGGCATCGACATGCAGGTGAACGGCACCGCGGACACGCCACCGTCCGGCGCGCCGATCGATGCCGCCCACACCGGGAGACGACGCCCGGGTCGGCACTAGACTCACAACCAGGGTTCGCGCCGGTCCCACCGAGCACCACCACTAGGGTATGGATGTACATCGGTACGCACCCCCGGCCGCGTGCGATCCGCATCAGACACCCATCGCCGCTGCCATGTATCGCCGTCGACGAAACCTAGGTCAGGAGAACCACGGTCGTGTCAGTCACAGACGACATTCGCGCCCTCACTCAGCGGAACTACCCCAGCGACTGGACGGACCTCGACACCAAGGCCGTCGACACCGCCCGCGTGCTCGCCGCCGACGCGGTGCAGAAGGCGGGCAACGGGCACCCCGGTACCGCGATGAGTCTCGCGCCGGTCGCCTACACGCTCTTCCAGCGCACCATGCGCCACGACCCGGCCGAGCCGCGCTGGGTGGGCCGCGACCGGTTCGTGCTCTCCTGTGGGCATTCCAGCCTCACCCTCTACGTGCAGCTGTACCTGGCCGGTTTCGGCCTGGAGCTGACCGACCTCGAGAACCTGCGCCAGTGGGGCTCGCTGACCCCGGGCCACCCCGAGTTCCGCCACACCGACGGCGTCGAGATCACCACCGGCCCGCTGGGGCAGGGTCTGGCCTCCGCGGTCGGCATGGCGATGGCCGCCCGCCGTGAGCGTGGCCTGTTCGATCCCGAGGCCGCGCCGGGCACCAGCCCGTTCGACCACTTCATCTACACCATCGCCTCCGACGGCGACCTGCAGGAGGGCGTCACCGCCGAGGCCTCCTCGATCGCGGGCACCCAGCAGCTGGGCAACCTCGTGGTGATCTACGACGACAACGAGATCTCCATCGAGGACGACACCGACATCGCCTTCACCGAGGACGTCGCCAAGCGCTACGAGGCCTACGGCTGGCACGTGCAGATCGTCGAGGGCGGCGAGGACGTCGTGGCGATCGAGGCGGCCATCGCGGCGGCCAAGGCCGAGACCGGCAAGCCGTCGATCATCATCCTGCGCACCATCATCGGCTTCCCCGCGCCGAACAAGATGAACACCGGTGGCGTGCACGGCGCGGCGCTGGGCCCCGACGAGGTCGCCGCCGTGAAGAAGGCGCTCGGCTTCGATCCCGAGAAGTCCTTCGACGTCGACCCGGCCGTCATCGAGCACACCCGTGCGGCCCTCGGCCGCGGCGCCGAGGCGAAGGCGAAGTGGCAGCAGAGCTTCGACGCGTGGGCCGAGGCCAACCCGTCGAACAAGTCGCTGTTCGACCGCCTGCAGGCCCGTGCGCTGCCCCAGGGCTGGGTCGAGGCGCTGCCGACCTTCGAGACCGACCCGAAGGGCATGGCCACCCGCAAGGCGTCGGGCAAGTTCCTCGCCGCCGTCGCCGACGAGCTGCCGGAGCTGTGGGGCGGTTCGGCCGACCTGGCCGAGTCCAACAACACCACCATGCCCAACCAGCCGAGCTTCGGTCCGGAGTCGATCTCGACCGGCATGTGGAAGGCGCAGCCCTACGGCCGCACCCTGCACTTCGGTATCCGTGAGCACGCGATGGGCTCGATCCTCAACGGCATCGCGCTGCACGGCCCGACCCGCCCCTACGGCGGCACCTTCCTGGTGTTCTCCGACTACATGCGCCCGGCCGTGCGCCTGGCCGCGCTGATGCGGGTGCCCGCCATCTACGTCTGGACCCACGACTCCATCGGTCTCGGCGAGGACGGCCCCACCCACCAGCCGATCGAGCACCTGGCCGCGCTGCGCGCGATTCCCGGCCTCAACGTGGTCCGGCCCGGCGACGCCAACGAGACCGTGCACGCCTGGCGCACCATCCTCGAGCGCGACTCCGACGAGCACACCTCGCACTTCGCGACCTACGACGCGCCGCACCAGGACGGCCCGTCCGCGCTGGCGCTGACCCGTCAGGACGTCCCGACCCTGGCCGGCACCAGCTACGAGGGTGTCAAGAAGGGCGGCTACATCCTGGCCGAGGCCTCCACCGGCACCCCGCAGGTCATCCTGATCGGCACCGGTTCCGAGCTCCAGCTCGCCGTCGCCGCGCGCACTACGCTGGAGGAGCAGGGCATCCCGACCCGTGTGGTCTCGATGCCGTGCGTGGAATGGTTCGACGCGCAGGAGCAGGGGTACCGCGACGAGGTGCTGCCGCCCTCGGTGCGCGCCCGGGTGGCCGTCGAGGCCGGTATCGCGATGCCGTGGCACCGGTTCGTCGGCGACGCGGGTGAGGTCGTCGGGATCGAGCACTTCGGCGCCTCCGCCAACTTCAAGAAGCTGTACTCCGAGTTCGGTATCACCGCCGATGCCGTCGTCGCCGCCGCGCTGCGTTCGACCGACAAGGTGAAGGGGTAAAACCAATGGCACAGAACGAGAATCTCGCCGCGCTCTCGGCCGCGGGGGTCTCGGTGTGGCTCGACGACCTGTCCCGTGATCGGATCAAGTCCGGCAATCTCGCCGACCTGATCGCGACCCGCAGCGTCGTCGGTGTCACCACGAACCCGAGCATCTTCCAGGCCGCGCTGAGCCAGGGCCACGACTACGACGGTCAGCTGAAAGAGCTGGCCGCTCAGGGCGCCGACGCCGACGCCGCGATCCGCACCATGACCACCGACGACGTGCGCGCCGCCTGCGACGTGCTCGCCCCGGTGTTCGAGGCCAGCAACGGTGTCGACGGTCGGGTGTCGATCGAGGTCGACCCGCGCTTCGCCTTCGACGCGGACAAGACCGTCGCCCAGGCCATCGAGCTGTGGAAGATCGTCGACCGCAAGAACCTGTTCATCAAGATCCCGGCCACCGAGGCGGGCCTGCCCGCCATCACCGCGGTGATCGGCGAGGGCATCAGCGTCAACGTGACGCTGATCTTCTCGGTGCCGCGCTACCGCGCGGTGATGGGCGCCTACCTCGACGGCCTGCGCAACGCCAAGATCGGCGGCCACGACCTGGCCAAGATCCATTCCGTCGCTTCGTTCTTCGTCTCGCGCGTGGACACCGAGATCGACAAGCGTCTCGAGGCCATCGGCACCCCCGAGGCCCTGGCGCTGCGCGGCAAGGCCGGCGTCGCGAACGCCCGGCTCGCCTACGCCGAGTACCAGGACGTGTTCGACGGTGGGGCGCACACCTCCACCTACAACCACCTGGCCGCGCAGGGCGCCAACCGGCAGCGGCCGCTGTGGGCTTCGACCGGCGTGAAGAACCCGGACTACTCGGACACCCTCTACGTCACCGAGCTGGTCGGCCCGAACACCGTGAACACGCTGCCGGAGAAGACGTTGCAGGCCTTCGCCGATCACGGCGAGGTGCGCGGCGACACCCTCAGCGGTCTGGCCGGGGAGGCCGCGCAGGTCTTCGCCGACCTGAGCGCGGTCGGCATCGACCTCGACGACGTGTTCGCCCTGCTCGAGCGCGAGGGCGTCGACAAGTTCGAGGCGGCCTGGAACGAACTGCTGGAAGCCACCACCGGCGAGCTGAACTCCGCGGCGGCGGGGGGCAACTGACCCGATGGCCGGCACAGCATCGACGGATCAGGCGGGGCTGTGGCATAACCCGCTGCGCGACGAACGAGACAAACGGGTTCCCTTCATCGCGGGCCCCTGCTGCATGGTGATCTTCGGTGTCACCGGAGATCTGTCCCGCAAGAAGCTGATGCCGGCCATCTACGACCTCGCGAACCAGGGCCTGTTGCCGCCCGGGTTCGCCCTGGTCGGCTTCGCCCGGCGCGACTACGCCGACGAAGACTTCGCCGCCGTCGTCCTCGACGCGGTGAAACAGCACGCGCGCACCCCCTTCCGCCAGGAGGTCTGGGACCACCTGGCGGAGGGGCTGCGGTTCGTCCAGGGCAGTTTCGACGACGACGCCGCCTTCGCGACGCTCGCCGACACCCTGCGCACCCTGGACGCCACCCGCGGCACCGGCGGCAACTACGCCTTCTACCTGTCGATCCCACCGAACATGTTCCCGGTGGTGCTCGACCAGCTCTCCGAGCACAAGCTCGCCCAGCCCGCCGGCACCGACGCCGACGGCTACCTGCCGTGGCGCCGGGTGGTGATCGAGAAGCCCTTCGGCCACGACCTGGCCAGCGCCAAGGAACTCAACGCGCTGGTCAACCGGGTGTTCCCGGAGGAGCAGGTCTTCCGCATCGACCACTATCTCGGCAAGGAGACGGTGCAGAACATCCTGGCGCTGCGCTTCGCCAACGAGTTGTTCGAGCCGCTCTGGAACGCCAACTACGTCGACAGCGTGCAGATCACCATGGCCGAGGACATCGGCCTGGGCGGACGCGCCGGGTACTACGACGGCATCGGCGCCGCCCGTGACGTCATCCAGAACCATCTGCTGCAGCTGCTGGCGCTCACCGCGATGGAGGAACCCACCTCCTTCGAGCCCCAGCAGCTGACCACCGAGAAGATCAAGGCGCTCTCGGCCACCAAACTCGTCGAGCCGCTGGACGAGACGACCGCGCGCGGCCAGTACACCGAGGGGTGGCAGGGCAGCGAGCACGTGGTCGGCCTGCACGAGGAGGAGGGTTTCGATCCGCAGTCGCGGACCGAGACCTACGCCGCGATCACCCTGCACGTGGAGAACCGCCGCTGGGCCGGTGTCCCGTTCTATCTGCGCACCGGAAAACGCCTGGGCCGCAGGGTCACCGAGATCGCGGTGATCTTCAAGCGCGCCCCGCACCTGCCCTTCGACCAGACGATGACCGAGGAGCTCGGCCAGAACGCGCTGGTCATCCGGGTGCAGCCGGACGAGGGCATCACCCTGCGCTTCGGTTCCAAGGTGCCGGGCTCGGGCATGGAAGTGCGCGACGTGAACATGGACTTCAGCTACGGCGAGGCGTTCACCGAATCCTCCCCCGAGGCCTACGAGCGGCTGATCCTGGACGTGCTGCTCGGTGTGCCCTCGCTGTTCCCGGTCAACGCGGAGGTCGAATTGTCCTGGCGCATCCTCGATCCGGTGCTCGCGCACTGGGCGGCCGAGGGCAAGCCCGAACCCTACGAGGCCGGCACCTGGGGTCCGATCTCGGCCGAGGAGATGCTCGCGCGCAGCGGGCGGGAGTGGCGGCGCCCGTGATCGTCGACATGCCCGACACCACCACGGTCGATGTGGCCAAGAAGATGGTGCAGCTGCGCGAGACCAACGGCGTCATCACCCAGGGCCGGGTGCTCACCCTGGTGGTCTGCACCCTGGACTCCTCCGAGGCCGAGGACGCGATCGACGCCGCCAACGACGCCAGCCGCGAGCACCCCTGCCGGGTGATCGTGCTGGCCCGCGGTGACCGCGACGCCGACACCCGCCTCGACGCCCAGATCCGGGTCGGCGGCGACGCCGGCGCGGCCGAGGTGATCGTGCTGCGGTTGCAGGGTCCGCTGGTGAACCACGAGAGCAGCGTCGTCACCCCGTTCCTGCTGCCCGACACCCCCGTGGTGGCATGGTGGCCGCGCGGCGCGCCCGAGTTCCCGTCGATGGACTCGGTGGGCAAGCTGGCCAAGCGCCGGATCACCGACGCCACCTTCGCGCCCGATCCGCAGGCCGCGATCAAGAAGCGCCGCTACTCCTACGCGGTGGGCGACACCGATCTGGCGTGGAGCCGGATCACCTACTGGCGGGCGCTGCTGGCCGCCGCGCTCGACGAGCCGCCGTTCGAACCGGTCACCTCGGTGACCGTGTCGGGCCTGGCCAGTGAGCCCGCGCTGGACACCCTGGCGGGCTGGCTGGCCGCGCGACTGAACTGTCCCGTCGTCCGCAAGACGGGTGAGCTGCGGGTGGAACTGCACCGCGGCACGGATTCGATCGCCATCAGCCGACCGCAACTAGGAAGGACCGCCACGCTGACCCGCACCGGTGAACCCGACCAGCGCATCGCGCTGGCGCGCCGGGAAACTCGCGACTGCCTCGCCGAGGAACTGCGCCGGCTCGACGCCGACGAGATCTACGCCGAGGCGCTCGCCGGAATCGAGAAGGTGACCTATGAGTGACCACATCGACGTGCACGACGAGCTCGGCGCCGAATTCCCCGCCAACACCATCGAAGTCCACGACGACCCCGACGGTCTGGCCGATGCCGCGGCCGAGCGCTTCGTCGACGTGATCGTCGCCGCCCAGGCCGAGCGCGGCACCGCCTCGGTGGCGCTCACCGGCGGCAGCGACGGCATCCGGCTGCTGGAGCGGGTCCGGCAGAACCCGGGCGATATCGACTGGTCGACCCTCTACGTCTACTGGGGCGACGAGCGTTTCGTGCCCGACGGCGACCCGGACCGCAACGAGCTGCAGGCCAGGCAGGCGCTGCTCGACTTCGTCCCGCTGAACCCCGCGCACGTGTTCCCGATCGCCCCGTCCGACGGGACCTACGGCTCCCCGGAGGCCGCGGCGGCCGCGTACGCGCAGATCGTGCACACCGAGCTCGACGAGCGCGGCGAGTTCGACCTGACCGTGCTCGGCATGGGTCCCGAGGGGCACATCAACTCGCTGTTCCCGCATTCCCCGGCGATCAGGGAGACCACGGATTACGTTGTGGCGGTTCACGACTGCCCGAAGCCGCCGCCCACCCGGGTCTCGCTGACGTTGCCGGCGATCCATCGCTCCCGCCACGTCATGCTGGTGGTCAGCGGGGTCGGTAAGGCGGCCGCGGTCGCCGCCGCCGTCAACGGGGCCTCCCCCGACGACGTCCCGTCGGCCGGCGCGGTCGGCATCGAATCGACCACCTGGGTCGTCGACGAGGCCGCCGCCGCCGACCTGCTCCTCGACGAGGAGTAATCGCGTCGCCGAAGGGCCGGGTCCCGCTGGGCCCGGCCCTTTCGCGTGCGCACCCTGCCTGCCGGCGCCGACGACACATCGATATCGTCGGGGGTGTTCCACGGCCGAAAGGGTGACCATCAGCATGATCCAGACCGAGACGGTGACGATTCCGGCCCATGTGCACGGCTATCCGCAGGTGGCGTTCGGCGGTTACGTCGCCGGACTGCTGGCCCGCCGCTCCGGCGCCGATACCGTGCGCGTCGATTTCCGCCGCGCGGTCCCGATCGAGACGCCGATCGCCCTGCCCACCGCCGAACCGGGACACGCGATCCTGACCGACGCCGCCGGTGCCGTCCTGGCTCAGGCCGCTCCCGCCACTCTCGACATCACCGCGCCGCCCGGCCCGTCCTGGTCGGCGGCCAAGCGCGCGGCCGACGCCGCGCTCGCGAGCCCGCACCGCCCGGTCACCGACTGCTTCGGCTGTGGTGTGGAGTGCTCCCCCGGCCACGGTCTGCGTCTGTTCCCCTGGCCGGTCCCGGACCGGCCGATGGTCGCCGCCGCGTGGACACCCGACCTGAGCCTCGCCGACGACTCCGGCGAACTGCCACCGGAGATCGTCTGGTCCGCTCTCGACTGCCCCGGCGGCATCGCCGCCTGGACGTTCCAGAAGATGGCCCGCGGCGCGGTCACCGCGGCCCTCACCGCCACCCGATTCCGGCCGGTCCCGGCAGGGGCGGAGTACATCACCCACGCCTGGGCGATCCGCAGCGAGGGCCGCAAACACACGGTGGGCGTTGCCCTTTCCACCCGCGACGGCGACCTCTGCGCCCTCGCGGAGGCCCTGTGGGTCGTCCCCCGCGAGCAGACACCGCCGCCTGCCGAGCAGTAGCGCCCGCTCAGGCGGCCCGATCGCCGAGCCGAGCCCGTTCGACGACACCGACGGCAGGTGCTGGTGCCGCGACCACGACATCCACCGGTCGACCTCGCGTGAACGCCCTGGTTCGACCACCGGAGCGCCTAGCATCGGAGTCCTGGGCAGGCCGGCGGAACGGACGTCGACTCGACTCGAGCGAGGAGTGCTGACGATGCGCGAGATTCGTGGAGTCGCCGCTTCGGGTCGGGTTCGACCATGAGCGGGCCGGTCGACCTCGACGCGGCGTTCCGTACCGCCCTCACGGAGCTGACGGTCCCGCTGCGCACCGACGCGCCGCCGGCGATCGACGCGGCCGTCGGGATCGAGATCTTCGAATCCCAGGTCACCAGCAGGCATCTCGACCTGACCGCGCGCCGGCTCGGCGCCGCCCGGCAGGGGTACTACAGCATCGGATCCTCGGGACACGAGGGCAACGCGGCGGTGGCGGCGGCGCTGCGCGTCGACGACCCCGCCCTGCTGCACTACCGCTCCGGCGCCTTCTTCGTGCAGCGGTGCCGCCGGGTGATCGGCCTCGATCCGATCCGGGACGTGCTGCTCGGTGTCGTCGCCGCGGCCGCCGATCCCATCTCCGGTGGCCGGCACAAGGTCTTCGGCAGCAAGCAGGCCGCGATCATCCCGCAGACCTCGACGATCGCCTCGCACCTACCGCGCGCCGTCGGTCTGGCCTTCGCGCTGGATCGGGCCGCGCGCCAGGAGGTGGCGTGCCCGTGGCCGGCCGACGCGGTGGTGGTGTGCAGTTTCGGTGACGCCTCGGCCAACCATTCCACCGCGGCGGGGGCGATCAATGCCGCCGTGCACGCGTCGCACCAGGGCGTGCCGATGCCGATCGTGTTCGTCTGCGAGGACAACGGTCTGGGCATCAGCGTGCCGACACCGCCGGACTGGATCGAACGCGACTACGGTCCCCGGCCGGGCCTGACCTACCTCGCCGCCGACGGCTGCGAGCTGCCCGACGTCCTCGGTGCCGCCGACGACGCGGTGCATCTCGCGCGGACCTGGCGGGTGCCGGTCTTCCTGCACCTGCGCACGGTGCGGCTGGGCGGGCACGCGGGCTCCGATGTCGAGGCGGCCTATCGCCGCCCGGCCGAGATCGCCGCCGACCTGGCCCGCGATCCGCTGCTCGGCACCGCCCGCTACCTGGTGTCCGCCGGGATCGCCGACACCGCCGACCTGCTGGCCCGCTACGACCGCATCGGCGGGGTCGTGCGGGAGACGGCCGAGAAGGTGGTGCGCGAACCCCGCCTGAGCTCGGCGGGCGCGGTCACCGCGCCGCTGGCGCCCGCCACCCCCGACGCGGTCCGGGCCGATGTGCTGCGGGGCCACGCCGATTCACCGGTGCCACCGATGACGCTGGCCCAATCGATCAACCACACCCTGGGCGAACTGCTGGCCCGCGATCGCGACGTGCTGGTCTTCGGCGAGGACGTCGGTCGCAAGGGCGGGGTCTACGGCGTCACCAAGGGGCTGCGCAAACGGTTCGGCGCGCGCCGGGTCTTCGACACGCTGCTCGACGAACAGAGCATCCTCGGGACCGCGCTGGGCACCGCGCTGGCGGGCTTCGTGCCCATTCCGGAGATCCAGTACCTGGCCTATGTCCACAATGCCGCCGATCAGATCCGGGGTGAGGCGGCGACGCTGTCGTTCTTCTCGAAGGGTCAGTACCGCAATCCGATGGTGGTACGGATCGCGGGGCTCGCCTATCAGAAGGGCTTCGGCGGCCACTTCCACAACGACGATTCCCTGGCGGCGCTGCGGGACATCCCCGGCGTCGTGCTGGCCGTACCCGCCCGCGCCGACGACGCGGCGGCGATGCTGCGGACCTGTGTCGCCGCCGCCAGGGTCGACGGCCGCGTATGCCTGTTCGTCGAGCCGATCGCGCTGTACCACACCCGGGATCTGCATCCCGGCGACGAATCCTGGCTCGCCGCACCGACATCCGACCATGTCCCGATCGGCCGCGCCCGCGGCTACGGGGAAGGCACCGATCTCACCCTGGTCACCTTCGGCAACGGGGTGCCGATGAGCCTGCGAACCGCGGATCGGCTGGCCGCGCAGGGGATCCGGGTGCGGGTCCTGGATCTGCGCTGGCTCAATCCGCTCCCGGTCGCCGACCTACTCCACCACGCCGAGGCGAGCGGACGCGTGCTCGTCGCCGACGAGACCCGCCGCAGCGGCGGGGTGTCGGAATCGGTGTTCGCGGCCCTCGTCGACGCGGGATTCCAGGGCACGCTCGCCCGCGTCACCAGCGCGGACAGCTTCGTTCCACTCGGCCCGGCGGCGGACACGGTCCTGCTGAGCGAGGACGCCATCGAGGCCGCGGCACAGCGGGTCGTCTGGTCGGTGCGCTGACGACCTCGGCGCAGACGAAAACCTGCCGTCACGCGGTGCGTGGCGGCAGGGTCGAGCGCGGAGTTCGGGCGAACTCAGGCGAACTTGATCTCCAGGCCGATGCCGAGGATCGCGATCAGCCAGACCAGGCCGACGAAGATCGTGATGCGGTCGAGGTTCTTCTCGACCACGGTGGAGCCGGACAGGCTCGACTGGACGCCGCCACCGAACAGGCTGGACAAGCCGCCGCCCTTGGCGCGGTGCAGCAGCACCAGCAGCACCAACAGCACGCTGGTGATCACAAGGAGGATATCGAGGAACAGCGACATGGCGACCATCCTATGGGGTCGACGGGCGGTGGGTCTAACCAGGCTCGACCGCGACCAGGTGGGAGACCGTCTGCGCCCCGGCCGACCAGCCCGCGACCATCAGCTCGATCTCCTCGTCGCGCGCGGTCAGGCGGACCCGATGCTGGTGCATGTGCTCGGCCCACGACCGCACGACGAACGCCTCGACGAATCGGTCGACGGTGCCGACATCACGGTAGAGCCGCCATTCCATCGCCCCGGTGCGCTGGCGGGACCGCCCGACCAGCGCCATCGACTCGGTGAACACCGCGACGTCCTCGGGCGGCACGTCGTAGCCGCGCATCACCAGGACCGGGCCGTCCTCCGGGTCGGGTTCGACGACGAGCTGCGGTTCCGGCCAGAAGGCCGCCGGGGAGAGGTCGATCTCCTCCACGTTGTGCCGGATCGGCCACCACACCGTGCTCACCGCGCAGCAGGCCAGCAGGACCGCCGCGATCAGCAGCGCCGCCACCGCACCGTACGCGCCGGCGACCAGGCCCCACAGCAGTGAGCCGATGGCCTGCCCACCCATGAACACCAGCATGTACACCGACAGCCCGCGGGCCCGCACCCAGGCGGGCAACAGCAGCTGCATCGTCGAGTTCAGCGTCGACATCGCCAGCAGCCAGGCCAGCCCCGCCCCGATCAGCAGGATCAGCACGACCGGCACGCTGGGCACCAGCGCGGTCGCCACCGCGCCGAGTCCGAACAGCACCGCCGCCAGCGCGAGCCGCTGGGTGGGCGTGAACAGCACCCGCAGCCGGGACAGCGCCAGCGCGCCGCAGACGGCGCCGAGTCCGAGCGCGCCGAGCAGCAAGCCGTAGCCGTCGGAGGCCAGGCCCAGCCGATCGTGCGCGATCACCGGCAGCAGCGACCACACCGCGCTCGCCGGCGCGATGAACAGGATGGCGCGAAAGAGCACCCGCCGGATCGCGGGCGCCGCGCGGATGAACCGGGTGCCCGCCTGTAGCGCCGCGAGCGGACGTTCGCTGGGCAGGATGCGCGGCCGCGTCGGCCACGTCGACATCAGCAGCACCACGACGATGCCGACGAACGAGACGGTGTTGAACCCGAAGACCACTGTCGGCCCGGCGATCGAGACGATCACACCGGCCACCGCGGGCCCCACCGCGCGGCCGATATTGACGCTCATGCTGCCCAGCGCCGCCGCGGAGGTGATCTGGTCGCGCGGCACCAGCTCGGGCTGGATCGCCTGCCAGGCGGGCGCGGTGAGCGCCTGTCCACAGCCGAGCAGGAACAGCAGGGTCAGCAGGACCGCGGGCGTCGTGTGTCCGGTCGCGGTGGACACGGTGAGGGTCAGCGAGGCCAGCGCCATGCCGGTCTGCGCACCGATCAGCAGTCTGCGCCGGTCGACCAGATCGGCGAGCACCCCGGACGGGATGGACAGCAGCATCACCGGCAGCGCGAGCGCGGTCTGCACGAACGACACCAGGGCCGCCGCGTTCGGCGCGTCGACCAGGATCCACTGCGCGCCGACCGTCTGCATCCAGGTGCCCAGATTCGACACCAGCTGCGCGATCCACAGCGCCCGGTACACCGGCGACCGCAACGGCGCCCACGTCGACACCGGTTCGGCCGCCACGCTGCTCACCCGCCGAGCATATCCCTGGCGAACGACCGGGAACGGGTGCGCAACGGTGCGCGACCCGGTGCGGTCGGACGACGGATTCGCCGCACCCCGAGCCGTACGATGGGCGGCATGTCGGCAACACTGATCCGTCTCGCCGCGCTCTGTGTGCTCGCCACCGCCGCGGCCACGGCCTGTTCGTCCGCCGAGGAGCCGAAGGCACCCGACGACACGGCCACCCCGATGGGACACACGTATATCTCCACCGAGGTCGACGGCGACACGATCCCCGGCGGCGGCCCGATGACGCTGACCTTCGCCGACGGCCGTATCTCGGCGAACTCCGGCTGCAACACCAGCAGCGGCACCGTCGACCTGAGCGACCACGTCCTGCGCACGTCCCCGCTGGCGGGCACCATGATGGCGTGCGCCGGCGAGCGCGGCCGCGCCGACGCCTGGCAGAACACTTTCCTGGAGTCCGCCCCCGCCTGGCGCCTCGACGGCGACAAACTGACACTGACCGGCACGTCGGTCACCGTCCATCTCACCGACAAGAAGATCGTCACCCCGGACAAGCCGCTGACCGGCACCACCTGGGTGGTCACCACGCTGATCACGCCGCAGGGACAGGTCCGCTCCACCACCCTCGACGAAGTGAGCCCGAACCTGACGATCGGCGAGGGCGGCACCGTCAACGGCATGGCCGGCTGCAACCGGATGACCGGCACGGCCGGCGTCGGCCCCGGCGACGCGGTGAACTTCGCGATCGCCACCACCAAGATGATGTGCGCGCCGGAGGTCATGGAGGTCGAGAGCAGCGTGCTGCGCGCCCTCGACGGCCGCACGACCGCCACCATCGACGGCGACACCCTCACCCTGCGCAACGACAACGGCAACGGCCTGGTCCTGCACGCGCAGTAGCGGCGAACGACACAGGGCCGGAAACCTCGTCGGTTTCCGGCCCTGCGCGTAGCTCTACCCGATCAGGGCAGCGGCCCACCCGCGGCGATCGCCGACAGGGTGGCGAACTCGTCCGCCTTGAGCGAAGCGCCGCCGACCAGCGCGCCGTCGATGTCGGCCTGACCGACCAGCTCGCCGACGTTCTTGGCGTTGACCGAACCGCCGTAGAGCACGCGGACACCCGCGGCGACCTCCGGCGAGGCCAGCTCGGCCAGTTCGGCCCGGATCGCGCCACAGACTTCCTGCGCGTCCGCCGCCGAGGCGACCTTGCCCGTACCGATCGCCCAGACCGGCTCGTAGGCGATGACGACCTGCGAGATCTGCTCGGCCGTCAGGCCTTTCAGCGAACCGCGCAGCTGCTCGAGGTTGTACTCGACGTGCGTGCCCGCCTCGCGGATGCCCAGACCCTCACCGATGCAGACGATCGGGGTGATCTCGTTCTTCAGCGCCTGCTTGGCCTTGGCCAGCACGGTCGCGTCGTCCTCGTTGTGGTACTGACGACGCTCCGAGTGCCCGACCACCACGAAGGTGCAACCCAGCTTGGCCAGCATCGACCCGCTGATCTCACCGGTGTAGGCGCCCGAGTCGTGCACCGACACGTCCTGCGCGCCGTAGGTGAGCAGGAGCTTGTCGCCCTCGACCACCGACTGCACACTGCGCAGGTCGGTGAACGGCGGGATCACCGACACGTCGACCTTGGCGAAGTACTTCTCCGGCAGCGCGAAGGCCACCTTCTGCACCAGCGCGATGGCCTCGAGGTGGTTGAGGTTCATCTTCCAGTTGCCCGCGATGAGCGGCTTACGTGCCATCGCTCAGCCCTCCAGCACCGAAATACCGGGCAGCTCTTTGCCTTCCAGATATTCCAGGGACGCGCCACCACCGGTGGAGATGTGCGAGAAGCCGTCGTCGGGCAGGCCGAGCGTGCGCACGGCGGCCGCCGAGTCGCCGCCGCCCACCACGGTGAACGCGCCCTTGCCGGTCGCGGTCACGATGGCCTCGGCCACCCCGCGGGTGCCCGCGGCGAACTTCTCGAACTCGAACACGCCCATCGGGCCGTTCCAGAACACCGTCTTCGCCTCGGTCAGCAGCGCGGAGAACCGGGCCACCGACTCGGGGCCGATGTCCAGGCCCATCCAGCCGTCGGGGATCTCGGTCGAGGCGACGGTCTTCGCATCGGCGTCGGCGGCGAACTTGTCGGCCGCGACGATGTCGACCGGCAGGTGCAGCACGTCGCCGAAGCGCTCGAGCAGATCCTTGCAGGTGTCGATCATCTCTTCCTGCAGCAGCGAGGTGCCCACCGAAAGGCCCTGTGCGGCAAGGAAGGTGAAGCACATGCCGCCGCCGATCACCAGGGTGTCGACCTTGGGGGCCAGCGCCTCGATGACCGCGAGCTTGTCGGAGACCTTGGAGCCGCCGAGCACCACGGCGTAGGGACGAGCCGGGTCCTGGGTGAGCTTCTGCAGCACCTCGACCTCGGCCGCCACCAGCGTGCCCGCGTAGTGCGGCAGCTGCTGGGCGACGTCGTAGACCGAGGCCTGCTTGCGGTGCACCACACCGAAACCGTCGGAGACGAACGCGCCGTCGTCGCCGACCAGCTCGACATAGGCGGCCGCCAGCTTCGCCCGCTCGGCGTCGTCCTTGCTGGTCTCGCGCGCGTCGAAACGCACGTTCTCCAGCAGCAGCACGTCGCCGTCGGTGAGGCCTTCCGAACGCGAGAGCGCGTCGTAGCCCACCACGTCACCGGCCAGCTGGACGTTGCGGCCCAGCAGCTCCGCCAGCTTCACGGCCACGGGGGCCAGCGAGTACTTGGCGTCCGGCTCGCCCTTGGGGCGGCCCAGGTGGGCCATGACGACCACCTTGGCGCCGGCCTCGACCAGCGCCTGGATGGTCGGCACCGAGGCGATGATGCGGCCCGGGTCGGTGATCTGTCCGTTGTCGTCGAGGGGGACGTTCAGGTCGGAGCGCACGAGCACGCCCCGGCCCTCGACACCCTCGGCCAGGAGATCCTGCAGTGTCTGAACAGTCATCGCGGTCAGAGCGACTTGCCGACGAGACCGATGAGGTCGGCGAGGCGGTTGGAGTAGCCCCACTCGTTGTCGTACCAGGACACGACCTTGACCTCGTTGCCGATGACCTTGGTCAGCGGGGCGTCGTAGATCGAGGAGTGCGGGTCGGTGACGATGTCGCTGGACACGATCGGGTCCACGTTGTACTTCAGGATGCCCTGCAGCGGGCCCTCGGCGGCAGCCTTCATCGCGGCGTTGATCTCGTCGATGGTGGCCGGCTTCGCCAGGGTCGCGGTCAGGTCGGTGACCGAGCCCGTCGGGACCGGAACGCGCAGCGCGTAGCCGTCGAGCTTGCCCTGCAGCTCGGGAAGCACCAGGCCGATGGCCTTGGCCGCGCCGGTGCCGGTGGGCACGATGTTCAGGGCCGCGGCGCGGGCGCGACGCAGGTCCTTGTGCGGCGCGTCCTGCAGGTTCTGGTCCTGGGTGTACGCGTGGATGGTGGTCATCAGACCCTGTACGATGCCGAACTCGTCGTTGAGGACCTTGGCGATGGGGCCGAGGCAGTTGGTGGTGCACGAGGCGTTGGAGATGATGTTCTGGCTGCCGTCGTACTTGTCGTCGTTGACGCCCATCACGATGGTGATGTCCTCGCCGGAGGCCGGCGCGGAGATGATGACCTTCTTGGCGCCCGCGGACAGGTGGCCCTTGGCCTTGGCGGCGTCGGTGAAGATGCCGGTCGACTCCACGACGATGTCGACACCCAGGTCACCCCACGGCAGCGCCGACGGGCCCTCCTTGATGGCCAGCGCCTTGATGCGCTGCTCGCCCACGACGATCACGTCACCGTCGACGGAGACGTCCTGCGGCAGCCGACCCAGGATGGAGTCGTACTTCAGCAGCGTGGCGAGGGTGTTGATGTCGGTGAGGTCGTTGACCGCGACGATCTCGATATCGGTCTTGCCGACAGCCTTCAGCGCCTCCACCGCACGGAAGAAGTTACGTCCGATACGACCGAAGCCGTTGATACCTACCCGGACAGTCACGTTATCGCTCCTCAGCTTTCAAGCGGATTCATTCCGACGGGAACCACAGTAGTAGCCGACACCGGCTTCACGACAGCCACCTGCGATTTGTGAGGTTCCCGGCCCCCTGCCTGCGGGAACCACAGAATAGAGGGCAGAGCGGTCATGTATGACCGCTCTGCCCTAAACGTCGGATTCGCCACAGCGCACGGCGAATGCCCGGGTTACGCGTCGTCGAGCAGCTCCGCCGTCACCGCCGACTCGGTGTCGGGAATACCCAGGTCCTTGGCCCGCCGATCAGCCATCGACAGCAGGCGCCGGATCCGGCCCGCCACCGCGTCTTTCGTCATCGGCGGCTCGGCCAGCTGCCCCAGCTCCTCGAGCGAGGCCTGCCGGTGCTGGACCCGCAGCCTGCCCGCGGCGGCCAGATGGTCGGGCACGTCGTCGGCGAGGATCTCCAGCGCCCGCTCCACCCGCGCGGCCGCGGCGACGGCCGCCCGCGCCGAGCGACGCAGGTTGGCGTCGTCGAAGTTGGCGAGCCGGTTCGCGGTCGCCCTGACCTCGCGGCGCATCCGGCGCTCTTCCCAGGTGAGCCTGGTGTCCTGCGCGCCCATCCGGGTGAGCAGGGCGCCGATCGCCTCGCCGTCGCGCACCACGACTCGGTCGGTGCCGCGCACCTCACGAGCCTTGGCGGTGATGCCGAGCCGACGAGCCGCACCGACCAGGGCCAGCGCGGCCTCCGGGCCGGGGCAGCTCACCTCCAGCGCCGAGGACCGGCCCGGCTCGGTCAGCGAGCCGTGCGCGAGAAACGCTCCGCGCCAGGCCGCTTCGGCGTCACCGATACTGCCGCCCACCACCTGGGCGGGCAGGCCGCGAACCGGGCGTCCGCGCACGTCGAGCAAACCGGTCTGGCGGGCCAGCGCCTCACCCTCCTTCGACACCCGCACCACGTAGCGGGAGGTCTTGCGCAACCCTCCCGCGCCGAGCACGTGCACGTCGGAGCCGTACCCGTAGAGCTCGAAGATCTCCCGGCGCAGTCGCCGCGCGATGGAACCCATGTCCACCTCGGCCTCGACGATCACCCGGCCCCCGACGATGTGCAGACCGCCCGCAAATCGCAGCAGGGCCGACAATTCCGCCTTGCGCGAGCTGACCTGCGACACCACGAGCCTGCTCAGCTCGTCCTTCACCTCGGCTGTCATCGCCACGAGACGCGCTCCTTTCCCACCGACCCGGAACGCACATCCGATCCCGTGTGCCGTCCCTCGACTCGAAGCCCTGCCAGTTGCGGCCGCGGCGCCCGGATCAGCTGATCCAGTGCGGCGGCAAGTTTTCCGGGATGATGCCGATCCGTTCCCGGCTCGGCGACATCGCAGAACGTTACCCGTGCGCGCAACTGTTCGGCGGCTCTTGCCACATGTTCCCGTTGCCGCCCCTCGGGCACCGACGCCGAGTCGACGAGCACCTCGTCGACCGCGAAATCCGGTGCGTGCTGGGACAATACATGCAGGTGACGTTCGGCGGAAAAGCCGGCCGTCTCGCCCGGCTCGGCGGCCAGGTTCAACACGAGCACCTTGCGTGCCCTGGTGTGTACCAGCGCGTCGTGCAGTTGCGGCACCAGCACATGCGGGATGACGCTGGTGAACCATGAACCCGGGCCCAGCACAACGACATCCGCGTGCTCGATGGCCGAGGTGGCCTCGGGGCTGGCAGGCGGATCGGACGGAATCAGCCGCACCCGCCGGACCTTACCCGGCGTGGTCGCCACCGCAACCTGGCCCCGCACACTGCGCCCGATCCGCGGATCCGATTCCAGGCCCGAGACTTCGGCCTCGATGTCGAGCGGAACCGGCGACATGGGCAGCACCCGGCCGGTGATCCGCAGCAGTCTGCCCACCTCGTCGAGTGCGGCCACCGGATCACCGAGGACATCGGTGAGGCCGGCCAGGATCAGATTGCCCACCGAATGGCCTGCCAGCGCGCCGGTGCCGCCGAAGCGGTGCTGCACCGTCGTCGTCCACACGCCGTCGGCGTCCTCGGACAGCGCGGCCAGCGCCATCCGCAGGTCGCCCGGCGGCAGCATGCCCAGTTCGCCGCGCAGCCTGCCCGAAGACCCGCCGTCGTCGGCCACGGTGACGACCGCGGTGATCCGCCTGGTCAGCCTGCGGACCGCCGTCAGGGTCGCGTAGAGCCCGTGTCCGCCGCCCAGCGCGACGACGGCTGGGTCGGCTTCCCATCCGCTCATTCGCGCCCCAGATCCCGGTGCACGACGCGGACGACGTCCACGGCCGCGTGCCCGGTATCGGCGCCGATGCGCTCACCGAGTGCCTCGGCGATCGCGACGCTGCGATGCTTGCCGCCGGTGCACCCCACTGCCACCGTCATGTATCGCTTCCCCTCTTGGCGGTATCCGGTCGTGGTCAGGTCGACGAGATGGTGGCAGGTCTGCAGGTAGTCCTGCGCACCCGGCCTCGACAACACGTAGTCGCTGACCACCGATTCCTGACCCGTGTGTTCCCGCAGTTCGGGAATCCAATGCGGGTTGGGCAGGAATCGAACATCCAACACCATGTCGGCGTCGAGTGGAACACCGTACTTGAACCCGAACGACTGCACGGTCAGTTGCAGCGCGGCGGGCGCGCCCGCGCCGTAGACCTCCTCCAGCTTGCGGTGCAGCTGGTGGATCGACAGCTCGGTGGTGTCGATGACGACATCGGCCGCCGCCTTGACCGCCGCGAGCCGGACCCGCTCGGCGGTCAGACCGGCCGAGAGGGTGCCGTCGGGGCTGTCGCTCTGTAGTGGATGCCTGCGCCGGGCGAAACCGAATCGCCGGATCAGTACGTCGTCGGAGGCCTCGAGGAACAGCACTCGTGTCCGGATGCCCGCCGAGCGCAGTTGCTCGGTGACACCGGAGAGGTCACCGGTGAAGAAACGGCTGCGCACGTCCATGACCAGCGCCAGACGCCGGACCGGTGGTTCGGCGGCGGCGCCCAGCTCGATCATCCGCCCGATCAGTTCGGGCGGCAGGTTGTCGGTGACGTACCAGCCGAGATCCTCCAATACGCGCGCGGCGGTGCCGCGGCCCGCGCCGGACAAGCCGGTCACGATGACCACTTCTACTGGTTGCTGTGTATCGGAGACCGCCCCGGCCTGTCCGGGTACCGCCCCCGCATTATTGTTCGATTCGACGCGTGTCATGTCCTACCGGATCCGTTTCTGGGTGCCTTTCGATCATCCCGCACCGGTTCGGGTATCGGGCGCAGACACACAACGTACGGCACTCGCAATGTTGCGTCCTGCGATCCGCCCCTCCTCGGCTACGGGCTGTTCAGCGCTTCCAGCACTGCTTTCGCCGTGGAGACCCCGATGCCGGGCACCGATGTGATCTCGTCGACAGTCGCGTCCTTGATCCGGGCGACCGAACCGAAGTGGGTGACCAGCGCGGTCCGCCTCGCCTCACCGAGTCCCTTCACCGAGTCCAGCGCCGAGGCCGTCATCCGGCGCGAGCGCTTGCTGCGGTGGAAGGTGATCGCGAAGCGGTGCGCCTCGTCGCGCACGCGTTGCAGCAGGTAGAGCGCCTCGCTGTTGCGCGGCATGATCACCGGGTCGGGTTCGCCCGGCACCCACACCTCTTCGAGGCGCTTGGCCAGGCCGATCACCGCGACATCGGTGATGCCGAGTTCGTCGAGCACCTCGGCGGCCGCGGCGACCTGCGGCGCGCCACCGTCGACGACGTAGAGGTTCGGCGGATAGGCGAAGCGGCGCGGCTTACCGGTGGTCGGATCGACACCGGGGCGCGAGGTCGGCTCGTCGGCGTCGTCGACCTCGACGTCGACGGCCTGCTGCCGGTCCTTGGCGAGCCGGGCGAAGCGGCGCCGGGTCACCTCGGCGATGCTGCCGACGTCATCGGAGCGGCCGTCGCCCGCCGCCTCCTTGATCGCGTAGTGCCGGTAGTCGGACTTGCGGGCCAGCCCGTCCTCGAAGACCACCAGCGAGGCGACGACATCGGTGCCCTGCACGTGACTGATGTCGACGCACTCGATCCGCAGGGGCGCGCTGTCGAGATCGAGGAAATCCTGGATATCTTGCAGCGCTTGGGATCTGGAGGTCAGATCGCCCGCGCGCTTGAGTTTGTGCTGGGCCAGCGCCTCGCCCGCGTTGCGCTGCACGGTCTCGGCCAGCGCCTTCTTGTCACCGCGCTGCGGCACGCGCAGCGAGACGGCCGAGCCGCGCAGCCTGCTCAGCCAGTCCTGGATCTCCTCGGCGTCGGCGGGCAGTTCGGGGACCAGCACCTCGCGCGGCACCACCACCACGTCGCCGTCGGCGTTCTGGTCGGCCAGCGCGGCCTGCTCGCCGTAGAACTGGGTGAGGAACTGCTCGACCAGCGCCGCGAGTTCGGTGCCGGACTCGGCGACATCGAGCGCGTCACCGGACTTGTCGACCACCCAGCCGCGCTGGCCGCGCACCCGCCCGTCGCGGACGTGGAAGATCTGGACGGCGGCTTCGAGTTCGTCGGTGGCGAAGGCGATCACGTCGGCGTCGGTGCCGCTGCCCAGGACCACGGCCTGCTTCTCCAGCGCGCGCCGCAGCGCCTGCACGTCGTCGCGCAGCCGGGCCGCGGTCTCGAAGTCCAGGTCGTCGGCGGCCTCGTGCATACGCCGTTCCAGCGCGCGCACCATCTTGTCGGTCTTGCCGGAGAGGAAGTCACAGAAGTCGTCGACGATCTGGCGGTGCTCGCCGGCGGTGACCCGACCGACGCACGGCGCCGAGCACTTGTCGATGTAGCCGAGCAGGCAGGGTCGTCCGATCTGGTTGTGCCGCTTGAAGACTCCGTTAGAACAGGTGCGCGCGGGGAACACGCGCAGCAGCAGGTCGAGGGTCTCGCGGATCGCCCAGGCGTGCGCGTAGGGACCGAAGTAGCGCACGCCCTTCTTGCGCGCGCCGCGGTAGACGAACAGCCGCGGATACTCCTCGTCGAGCGTCACCGCGAGCACCGGATAGGTCTTGTCGTCGCGGTAGCGGACATTGAACCGCGGATCGAATTCCTTGATCCAGTTGTATTCGAGCTGCAGAGCCTCCACCTCGGTGGACACCACGGTCCACTCGACGCTCGCGGCCGTGGTCACCATCTGCCTGGTCCGCGGGTGCAGCGAGTACACGTCGGCGAAGTAGGAGTTCAACCGGCTGCGCAGGCTCTTGGCCTTGCCGACGTAGACGACGCGCCCGTGCACGTCCCGGAACTTGTAGACACCGGGTTCGACGGGAATGGTGCCCGGCGCCGGCCGGTACGTCGCGGGATCTGCCACCCATCCAGCCTAGCGAGCGCGTCCGACAGACCGGCACCGCCGACCGCGCACCGGCGGTGGGCCGGCCGGGCGCACGCGCTGTGTAGCGTGGAGGCCCGGACTCCGTGCCGGAAAGGACCTTCGATGACCAACGCGCCCACCCTCCCCGCCGACGACCTGTTCGACGACGAGGCGACCCCGGCCGGGGTGATGCCGGGCAGCGTGCGCGGTGCCCGGTTGATCGCCTGCGTCGCGACGCTGGTCGGCATCGTGCTGATCGCGGTCACTGTCGCGCTCGGCACCCACGGTTCACTCGGCGTCCTGATCGCGGGCTACCTGCCGACGTTCGCGCTGGTCCCGTTGGCGGTGCTGTTCGGACGCGGTGGCGACCTCGTCAGAAAGGCCGCGATCGGCGTCGCCGGGCTGGCCGGGCTGGTCTCGTGCACCGGGATCCTCACCGGGCTCCCACCAGGTGCCGTCGGCATCGTCGCCAACGGCGCGATCGTCGCCCTGCTGCTGCGTCCCACGGCCTCTGCCTGGTTCACCCGCGAGCGCTGAGCGGACGCGCGCTCCCGGTGACCGTCGTACCGCGGTGGTTCGCCGGCCCCGCCCCGATCAGGTGGTCGCGGCGCCGTCGAGACCGATGCCGTGGGCGCTGAGCGCCGCGATCAGGGCGCGCGGACGGTCAGCGGTCGGCAGTGGCTCGACGAGGGCGAACCGCGCGCCCAGCGCGGCGGCGCCGCCGTCGGCCTCGGCGCTGTCGCCGATCATCAGCACCCGTTCCGGGTCGACGCCGAGCCGGTCGGTGGCGTCGCGGAAGATCGCGGCGTTCGGCTTGATCGCGCCGACCTCGTAGGACAGCGTCATCGCGCCGACCAGTGCGTCCCAGCCGTGTTTCGCGAAGGCGGGGCGGATGTCGAAGGCGATATTGCTGACGATGCCGATCGGAATGCCCTGAGCGGACAGGGCTTCCAGCACGAGGCCGGTGTCGGGGTACGGGGTCCACGCCAGCGGGTCGATGAGGCGGTCGTACAGGCGCGTGGCCTGGGTGTCGGGGACACCGGAGCCGCGCAGCACCTCGAGGTAGGCGTGCCGGTGCAGGGCCGGGTCGAGATCGCGGTGGTCCCAGGCATGCTGACCCGCCGCGTCGAAGGTCATGAACTGCTCGACGGGGGCCGTCATCCGGCGCAGCACTTCGGCTTTCGCGGCGACGTCGAACGGGGTGCCGTCGTCGCCGATCAGCTCGTCGGCCCAGGTCCGATCGTCCTCCAGGCGGAAGACCGTGCCGGAGAAGTCGAACAGCACCGCGTCGATGTCCATGTCGCCAGGGTAGCGAGCCCGCGACCGGTCGCCGGGCGGAAACTGGTTCGTCAACCGAACATTCGCGTGCCCGTCACCGGGAAATAATCGGCCGGGCCGGGCCGCGCGGGGTTACGCTGCCAGGATGACGCCAAGGCGACAGACGTGGATCGGGGCCGCGGCGGCCGGACTTCTCACGGTGGGTCTGCTGACGGGCTGCTCGTCCGAGGACTCCGCGGCAGCCGAGTGCACGAGTACGCCGAACGGTACGCCCGTCTCGGCCGCTCCGGCGACGAACGCCCCGACCACGCAGAACCTCAGCACGAACCCGGAGATCGCGTCGGGCTACCGCTCGGGCATGACCGCGGTGCGCACCCGCACCTACGCGGTCTCCACCGCGAACCCGCTGGCCACCGAGGCCGCGTGCCGGGTACTGCGGGACGGCGGCACCGCTGCCGACGCGCTGGTCACCGCACAGGCGGTGCTCGGGCTGGTCGAGCCGCAGGCCTCCGGCATCGGCGGTGGCGCGTTCCTGGTGCACTACGACGCGAAGTCACGCACCGTCGAGGCCTACGACGGCCGCGAGACCGCGCCCGCCGCGGCCACCGAGAACTACCTGCGCTGGGTCAGCGACACCGACCGCACCGAACCGGCCCCGAACACCCGGGCCAGCGGACGCTCGATCGGAGTGCCCGGGGTGCTGCGGATGCTCGAACTCGCCCATCGCGACCACGGGCTGACCGCGTGGAAGGAACTGTTCGACCCGGCGATCAGCCTGGCCGACAGCGGTTTCGAGATCAGTCCCCGGCTGGCGGGCCAGATCGCCGAGTCGGCCAAGGACCTGGCCGCCGACGAGGACGCCCGCGGGTACTTCCTCGAGGCGGACGGCTCGCCGAAGAAGTCCGGCACCGTCCTGACCAACCCGGCCCTGGCCAAGACGCTGTCCGCGATCGCGGGCGACGGCGCGCAGGCGTTCTACAGCGGCGCCATCGCCCAGGACATCGTCGAGGCGGCGGGCAGCACCGCGGGCGGGCGCACGCCCAGCCTGCTGACCGCCGGCGATCTGGCCGGGTACCAGGCCAAGAAGCGCACCGCGCTGTGCACCGGCTACCGCAAGTTCGAGCTGTGCGGCATGCCCGCGCCGTCCTCGGGCGGCAGCACCGTCGCCGCCACGCTGGGCATCCTGGCCAACTTCGACATCCCGTCGTTGCGCCCCCAGGACCTCGACGCCGACGGCGGTCGGCCCGACGCGCAGGCCGTGCACCTGATCTCCGAGGCCGAGCGGCTCGCCTACGCCGACCGCAACAAGTACGTCGCCGACCCGGATTTCGTTCCACTGCCGGGCAATTCGGTGCTCTCGCTGGTGCATCCGCAGTACCTCAAGCAGCGGTCCACCTTGATCGACCCGCAGCGCAGTATGGGCACCGCGAAGCCGGGCGACCTCGGGCCGGTCCCGCTGGGCAACGGCCCGCAGCCGCCCGAGCACGGCACCAGCCACATCTCCGTCGTCGACAAGTACGGCAACGCCGCCGCCATGACCACCACGGTCGAGTCGGCGTTCGGTTCGTTCCACTTCGTCGACGGTTTCGTGCTCAACAACCAGCTCACCGATTTCGCCGCCGACCCGCTCGACCCGGACGGCACCCCGGTGGCCAACCGCCTGCAGCCCGGCAAGCGCCCGCGCAGTTCGATGGCGCCCACCCTGGTCTTCGACCGCGACGACGCGGGCAACCGCGGCGACCTCACCTTGGTCACCGGCTCCCCCGGCGGCTCGGTGATCATCCAGTTCGTGGTGAAGACCCTGATCAACACCCTGGACTGGGGCCTGGACCCCCAGCAGGCGGTCTCGGGCGTCTCCTTCGGCGCGGGCAACACCCCGGTCACCGGCATCGGCGGCGAACACCCCGCCATCGACGCCACCGACAACGGCGACCACGACCCCCTCGTCCAGCGCCTGCGCGCGATGGGCCACCAGGTCTCGGTAGCACCGCAATCGAGCGGCCTGAGCGCCCTGCAACGGGACGGCAAGGACGGCTGGATCGGCGGCGCCGACCCCCGCCGCGAAGGCGCCGTCCTCGGCGACACCCGCTAAGGCCGCGCCCCCATCGGATACAGCTCGACCTCGGCCACCCGCACCGGGTCGGTCACCCGGAAGCCGAACCGCTCGTAGAACGGCACGTTCGACGCCCGGGTCGCCACCAGGAACGCAGGCCCGGCGGCGCTGTCCATGCGCCGCCGGATCAGCTCGGCCGCGTGCCCACGACCCTGCCGATCCGGGCGGGTGCCGATGGTCGCGAGATACAGGTGCGGCTCGTGCGGCCGGGTGCCGTCGATACTGCGCAGCGCGGGCAGCGCCTTGGGCAGGCTCCGGCCGAGGGCACGCAGCAGCGTGATCCGCTTGGCGAGGGTCGACTCCACCCCGGGCGGCTCCCACATCGCGACGGCGGCGACGGAGCCGTCGTCGGCGTAGGCGAGGTCGACCGCGCCGTGCCGGCGACGGGAGGCCAGACGCGATTCCCACAGCAGCGGCAACGCTTTTCGGCGGCGTGCCGGGTCCGGCCAGAGGTAGCTCATCAGTGGGTCGTCGGCGAAGGCGGCGGCCAGGACCTGCGCGGGCGTCATGCCCGCGAGACTACCGAGCCGGGTCGGTGCCGGGTGCGGCGTACTTGGCGCCGAGTTCGCGGAGGCGTTCGATGGCGTCGGCGGCGTGGGACTTGTCGTTGGAGCGGATCGCGAGCATGGGGACGTAGTCGTCGTCGGCCAGTTCGAGGCGGGCCCAGGACTTGCGGTCGGGGAAGGACGCGCCACGGATGTAGGACCAGGGGTACTCGTGGTCACCGAGGATGTTGCGGACCGAGACGCCCGCGGCGCCCGCGCGCACCCGGGGACGGGTGAGCAGCAGGACCGCGGCCGCGCCCAGCACGCCGATCAGGATCATCGCGATCTGGTCGGCGAAGCGGAAATTCACACCGGTCGAGCCGGTGCGCAGCAGCAGACCGCCGAAGGTGAAGAAGACCAGGATGACGATCGCGACGACCACCGAGGTCCGGATCGCCCGGCGCGGACGGACCTCGAACTCCCAGGCCGACTCCGGTTCGGGGGCACCCGAACCGCGCCGCCAGGTCCGCACCACCGGCACGGTCACGCCGATCGCAGCGCGCGCAGGGTGAGCGCGGCGTCGAGGGCGGCGGCACAGGCCTGCTCGCCCTTGTCCTCCGCCGAACCGGGCAGCCCGGCGCGGTCGCGCGCCTGCTCCTCGTCGTTGGTGGTCAGCACACCGTTGGTGACGGGAGTGGCCGCGTCCAGCGACACCCGGGTCAGGCCCGCGGTCACCGCGTCACACACGTACTCGAAATGCGGTGTGCCACCACGGATCACCACGCCCAGCGCGACGACGGCGTCGTGCGTGCGGGCCAGTTCCTGGGCGACCACCGGCAGTTCCATCGCACCGGCGCAGCGCACCACGGTCACCTGCTCGACGCCGGCTTCCTTCGCGACCCGCTGCGCGTTGGCGACGAGGGTGTCGCAGATCTCGGTGTGCCAGCGCGAGGCGACGATGCCGAGCTTGAGGTCTTTGGCCTGGGCCAGCGCGAAGGACGGGACACCCGTGCCGCTCATCGTTGTCGCCTTTCGGGAGTGTGCGTGGTGATCACTGCGCGGTTTCGCCCAGATCCAGGTCGTCCAGGCCGATCAGGTCGTGGCCCATCCGATCCCGTTTGGTGCGCAGGTAGTGCAGGTTCTCGGCGTTGGCGCGCAGCGGCATCGGCACCCGCTCGGTGATCCGCAGGCCGTACCCGTCGAGCCCGACACGCTTGGCCGGGTTGTTGGTGAGCAGACGCATCGACCGGATGCCGAGGTCGACCAGGATCTGCGCCCCGGTGCCGTAGTCGCGCGCGTCGGCGGGCAGGCCCAGATCGAGGTTGGCGTCGACGGTGTCGCGGCCGGTGTCCTGCAGCTGATAGGCCTGCAGCTTGTGCATCAGGCCGATGCCGCGGCCCTCGTGCCCGCGCATGTAGAGCACGACACCGCGGCCCTCGGCGTCGACCATCTCCAGCGCCGCGTCCAGCTGCGGACCGCAGTCGCAGCGCAGCGAACCGAAGACGTCGCCGGTCAGGCACTCGGAGTGCACGCGCACCAGCACGTCCTCACCGTCGGCGATGTCGCCGCGCACCAGCGCGACGTGCTCGGCCTCGTCGAAGATGCTCTGGTAACCGACCGCCTTGAAATCGCCGTGCGCGGTCGGGATCCGCGCCTCGGCCACCCGCACGACGTGCTTCTCGTGCTTACGCCGCCAGGCGATCATGTCGGCGATCGAGATCATCGCCAGGTCGTGTTCGTCGGCGAAGACCCGCAGCTCGTCGGTGCGGGCCATGTGGCCGTCGTCCTTCTGGCTGACGATCTCGCAGATCACGCCCGCCGGGCGCAGTCCGGCCATCCGGGCCAGATCGACCGCGGCCTCGGTGTGGCCGGGGCGACGCAGCACGCCGCCGTCCTTGGCGCGCAGCGGCACCACGTGACCCGGCCGGGTGAACTCGTCGGCCTTGGCCTGGGCGCTGGCCAGCAGCCGCATGGTGACCGCGCGGTCCGCGCCGGAGATGCCGGTGGTGATGCCCTCGCGCGCGTCGACCGAGACGGTGTAGGCCGTGCCGTGCTTGTCCTGGTTCATCGCGTAGGCGGGCGGCAGGCCGAGGCGGTCACAGTCGTCGCCGGTCAGCGGCACGCAGATGTAACCGGAGGTGTAGCGGATCATGAACGCGACCAGCTCCGGGGTGGCCTTCTCGGCCGCGAAGATGAGATCGCCCTCGTTCTCACGATCCTCGTCGTCCACGACGACGACAGCCTTACCGGCCGCGATATCGGCGACCGCGCGCTCGATGCTGTCCAACCTGGTCACGTCTGCTTGCTCCGTAATCTTGGCGGCCGGGGCCGCGTGTTTCTCGGCCTGCCGGCCTCGATTCGCATCGGATACCACATTACGACGTGCGATCGGTGGTTCCGATGACCGCATGCCGCCTGGTGGTCATCCGCGCTGGGCGAGTCGCTCCACGTACTTGGCGATCACATCGACCTCGAGATTCACCATGGTGCCGACCGGGGCGGTGCCCAGCACGGTCAGCGCCAGCGTGGTCGGGATCAGCGACACCTCGAACCAGTCGCGATTGCCGTCCGCGGCGGGCTCGTCGGCGATGCCGAGGCCCGAGACGGTGAGGGAGACGCCGTCGACGGTGATCGAGCCCTTCTCCACCACATACCGCGCGATCGCGTCGGGCAGCGAGATCCGCACGACCTCCCAGTTCTCCGACGGGGTCCGCGAGAGGACGGTGCCGGTGCCGTCGACGTGGCCCTGCACGAGGTGACCGCCGAGGCGGCTGTCGAGCGCCGCGGCCCGCTCGAGGTTGACCCGGGAGCCGGCGACCAGCGCGCCGATGCTCGACCGGTTCAGCGTCTCGGCCATGACGTCCACGGTGAAACTGTCGCCGTCGACCACGTCGACCACGGTCAGACAGACACCGTTGACGGCGATCGAATCACCGTGTCCGGCATCGGAAGTCACCAGCTTGCCGCGGATCGTCAACCGGGCGGCGTCGGCCAGCTGTTCGGTGGCGACGATCTCGCCCAGCTCTTCGACGATCCCTGTGAACATGCCTGCACTCCCTTGTCGCGTCATCCGTACCCGTTGGGCCCAACAGCAGGTGCGTGGCCGCTATTCCCGGCGGTACCCGCTCGCGCACAGCCTAGTGGCGAGCTCCGTGAGCCCCGACGGGTCGGGGTCGAATCAGACCTCGAGCATGATCACGTCCGGGAAAACGAGCGGCGGCGCATCGAACGGTCGGCAAACAGACATCGACATGACGCAACCCCACCGTTAATCATTCCGGCGGTAATCGTTCAATCGAATTTTCGGCGAACCGGTCCCGGCCATTCACTCGACGGCTCTAACCTGGCTTTTACCCCGGAATTCCGAACTCGAAACACGGTGATTCGAATGCTTGCGCCGCGGATGCCATTGACGCAATATTGTTACGTCACCGATTCTTGCCGTTCAACTGATGATCATGGGCAGGTCGGTGGCGCATCCGACCTGCGGCCAGGCCGCGGGGAGTTCGACCCAGGGATAGTCCACCACTCCAGGAAGTCAGACAACACTGTGGGTCACAACAGGTTCGAAAGATGTGGGGGTGCCGCGTGAGCACATTGGTCGATTCCACGCTGGAAATTCGTTGCGTCCGTTATCGGCGGGAACTCCACCTGCCCGCGACGATCGATCCGGACTCCCGTCGCATTCTGCTCCAGATCGGCGCGCATTACGGCGCGGTCACCATGCCGGGTGATCTCGGCGAGCGGGTGCAGGCCCGGTTGCGCGGCGCCGCGATCGCGGGCCCGGTGGTCGACCACCCACGGGCCAGGCGCTGGACGTTCCTGACCGGCCCGTGCCGCCCCGAGACCCTGACCGCCACCGCCTCCGCCGAGCTGTTCCGGCTCTACGCCACGGTCGCGTGCAACGGCAGCCAGATCGTGCTGCCCTCGCCCGACGACGAGCGCACCGGCTACCGCACCTGGGTGCAGGCTCCGGAGGCCGCCGACAACCGGCCCCCGCTGCACGCCGTGATCGACGCGGCGCGGGCGCTGGGCACCCGCAAACTCCGCTCCCTCTGACCGGATTCGCGCGCTACAGCCAAGCCGACGTCGCCATGCTGCGCAGGGTCTGCACGGCGGCGCCGGGATCGGCGGTGTTGTAGACGGCCGAGCCGGCGACGAAACAATCGATGCCGGCCGCGGCGGCCTGTTCGATGGTGTCGGTATTGATGCCGCCGTCGATTTCCACGACGAGCCGCAATTCGCCCGCGTCGACGAGATTGCGCACGATCCGCGCCTTCTCCAGCACGCCCGGGATGAACGACTGCCCGCCGAAGCCGGGTTCGACGCTCATCACGAGCAAGGTGTCGAATTCCTTGAGGATTTCCAGGTACGGCTCGATCGGGGTGTTCGGCTTGACCGAGAGCCCGGCCTTGGCGCCCGCGGCGCGGATGTCGCGGGCCACCGCGATCGGGTCGTCGGTCGCCTCCGCGTGGAAGGTGACGTTGTAGGCGCCCGCCTCGGCGTAGCCCGGCGCCCAGCGGCCCGGGTCGTCGATCATCAGGTGGCAGTCGAAGGGGATGTCGGTCGCCTTGAGCAGACTCTGCACGACGGGCAGGCCGAGTGTGAGGTTCGGCACGAAATGGCCGTCCATCACGTCGACGTGGAGCCAGTCGGATCCTTCGACAGCGGCGGCCTCGGCGGCCAAATTCGCGAAGTCCGCAGACAGGATGGACGGGGCGATCATCGGCGCGGCCGGGCGGGTGAACGTCGGTGTGGACACAGCGCGCAAGTGTAGCGACCAAATGGTGATTGCCCTGCCGGGATGTGGGTAGCCTCCATAGGGTGACCAATTTTTCGGCGGAACAAGGGCTGTTCAGCGCCCCGGTGGAGATTCGCGTAGCAGCATCACTGAACCAGCTGCCGATCCTGCGCGGGCTGGCCGAAACCCTGGTCCTACTCAGCGATTTCACCCTCGACGAGGTCGCCGACGTGCGCCTGGCCGTGGACGAGGTCTGCTCGACGCTCATCGCGATCGCCGCGCCCGATTCGGCGCTCACCTGCGAATTCGTCGTCGGTGACACCGAACTGCTGGTGCGCGTCGACGGGGTGGCCGCGGCCGAGGGCATGCCCGACCAGCGCAGCTTCGGCTGGCATGTGCTGCGCACGCTCAGCGACGAGGTGACCGCCGATCAGGCGGGCTTCGACGCGGCCGTGTCCGGCTATCCGACGACGGTCCGATTCCGTCGGGTCCGGGGGAAGGCGTAGTGCACGGCGAAGACACCACCGAAGACCACAAGCCCGACCAGGAGACCCGCGCCGACACCGTCACCGAACCGGAGAACCCCGCCGAGGACACCGTCGACGACACCGAGACCGAGGAACCGGTCTCTGGATACGACGACGTCAGCGTCCTGTTCGAGCGGCTGGCGGCGACCACGCCCGGCAGCGTCGAGCACGCGGTGGCGCGTGACGCGCTGATCAACCGCTGCATCCCCCTGGCCGACCACATCGCCAGGAAGTTCAGCGGTCGCGGCGAACCGTTCGACGATCTGTCGCAGGTGGCGCGCGTCGGCCTGGTGCACGCGGTGGACCGGTTCGACCTCAGCCGCGGCTCGAACTTCCTGTCCTTCGCGGTGCCCACGATCATGGGTGAGGTCCGGCGCTACTTCCGCGACAACACCTGGGCGATGCGGGTCCCGCGCCGGGTCAAGGAGACCCACCTCCGGATCGGGGCCGCGGTCGACCAGCTGTCGCAACGGCTGGGCCGCTCCCCCACCGCGAAGGAGATCGCGGCCGAGCTCGAGGTCGACCCCGACGAGGTCACCCAGGCGGTCATCGCGGGCAACGCGTATCAGCCGACCTCGATCGATGCCGCGTCGGTCGGTCGCGACAGCGACGCGTCGCTGCTCGACACCCTGGGCGAGGAGGAATCGCAGTTCGACCGGGTCGAGGAGTACATCGCGGTTCGTCCGCTGCTGGCCGGGCTGCCCGAACGCGAGCGCCGCATCCTGACGATGCGCTTCTTCGAATCGATGACCCAGACCCAGATCGCCGCCCAGCTGGGAATCTCCCAGATGCACGTCTCGCGCATCCTCGCGAAAACCCTTGCCCGCCTGCGCGAATTGTCCGAACGGGACTGAGCTACCCGTCGCGCCGGGACAACGACGTCCCCGCCGCGCCCTGCCGTTCGCGCCGCATCCGGGCCGGCGCCCGCAGCCACCAGGCACTGTCGACGAGTTCGGCGAGCTGGTCGGGATCGACCGCCGTGAGATCGATCAGGATGAACGGATGCCCGTCGTAGTGCGGTGTCGTATAGAACGCCGGGTCGCCGGCGGCCAGCAGCGCTTCCTTCTCGGCCGGTTCACACAGCAGGGCCAGGCCGCCCTCGGCCTCGACGCGTAACCGCGCGAAGCCCTTGCCACCGACTTTCAGTCCCGGAGTGCGCCACCAGGTGCCTTCCTCGACACCCGGTAGCGCCGTCGCCACCGCGACCACCTGTTCCCATGTCATCGCCATGCACCGATTCTGCGCCGCCGCGGGGCGCGACGATTGGACGAATGTCGCGTGTCTGCCCGTCGCCGGGTCCAACTCCGACGAAGGCAGCGCGGCCCGCGGCGACGCAGCGCAGCGGGTACCTGGCGTGATGTCGACACCGCCGCGTCGGCGGCGCCGGGTCAGCCGAGCGGTTTGCGCAGGGCCGCGAGGAACATCGCGTCGGTGCCGTGGCGATGCGGCCACAACTGTGCCGACGGGCCGTCGCCCAGATCGGTGACACCGGGCAGGTACTCGCGGGTGTCGAGTTGCTCGGCGCCCGAGCGGCGGACGAAATCGCCGACGACGCCGACGGTTTCGGCCAGATGCGGCGAGCAGGTCGAGTACACGACCACCCCGCCGGGGCGCAGCAGGTCCCAGGCGGCGGCGAGCAGTTCGCGCTGCATGGTGACCAGTTCCGGCACATCGGCCGGGGTGCGCCGCCAGCGCGCTTCCGGACGGCGGCGCAGCGCGCCGAGACCCGTGCACGGCGCATCGACGAGGATACGGTCGTAGCCTGGGGTCAGCCCGCTGTCGCGGCCGTCGGTGACATGCACGGTGACCGGCAGCCCACGGGTGGACTTGCGGACCAGTTCGGCCCGGTGCTCGGCCGGTTCGACGGCGTCGACGGTGAACAGGTCGATCGCGGCCAGCGCGCCCAGCAGCGCCGCCTTGCCACCCGGTCCCGCGCAGAGATCGAGCCAGCGGCCCTGATCCGGGCCGTCCAGGGGCGCCCTGGTCAGCGCGAGGGCGACCAGCTGACTGCCCTCGTCCTGGACGGCCGCGATGCCCTCGCGGACCGGCTCCAGCTGACCGGGGTCGCCGCCGTCGAGGTACACCGCGTACGGCGACCAGCGGCCCTCCTCGCCGCCGGTGACCAGCGCGAGTTCCTCGGCGGTGATCTCACCGGGCCGCGCGACCAGGTGCACGACCGGGCGCTCGTCGTCGGCGGCCAGCAGCGCGCCCAGCTCGCCCGCCCGCGCGCCGAGCGCGTCGGCGAAGGACTGGGCGATCCAGGTGGGATGGGCGTATTCGAAGGCGAGACCGCCGACGGGATCGGCGGGCGCCAGTTCGGCCACCCACTGCTCGACCGTCTTCTCCCCCGCCCGGCGCAGCACCGCGTTGACGAAACCGGCACGGCCCTGGCCGAATTCGGCGCGGGCCAGGTCGACGGAGGTGTCGACCGCGGCGTGCGCGCTCGTGCGGGTGCGCAGCAGCTGGTAGACGCCCAAGCGCAGGATGTCGAGGATCGGCCCGTCGATCTCGGCGACCGGGCGGCCGGCGCACGCCGCGATCACCGCGTCGAGCTGCCCCTGCGACCGGCTCGCACCGTAGGTGAGTTCGGTCGCGAACGCGGCATCGCGTCCGCTGATCTTGCGCTCGCGCAACAGCTTCGGCAGCACCAGGTTGGCGTAGGCATCGCGATCACGTACCGCGCGCAGCACATCGAGGGCCACTTCGCGCGCCGGATCGACGGGCTCGCCGCGCCGCTTGCGCGGACTCGGCACACTCGGATCCGGCCGATCCTCACGCCTGCGCTCGGTACCTCGCCCGGCCTGGCTACCGCCACGCTCACTCGCCGGCCGTTTGCCACCACGCGCGGCATCGCCACCCGTGCGAGCACCACCGTCGCGCCCCGCGCCCCCACGAGGATCCCCGGCGCCACCGCGCGAATCCGTCACGCGCGCACCGCGATCCCCGGCAGGCCGACCGCCGGTCGCACCACCACGACCTTGCGGACCACCCGATCGGTCGTCCCGACCACGCCGATCGTCGGCGCGACCGCTCGCCCGTGTGCCGTCGCCACCGCGATCATCCGCAGACGCGCGCCCGCCGTCCCCACGACTCCGATCGCCACCGCGACCCCGGAGATCGCTCGCACGACCCCTCTCGCCGCCACCGCGCGAATCGCCCGCGCCACGCCGCCGGTCGCCCGCGCCACGAGTGCCCTCGTCGCTGCCGCTCGAGCCCCGGCCCCGCTCGTCCCGACGCCAGTCGCTCGCGCCACGCCCACTGGCACTCTCGCGCCGGTCGTCCGTACCGCCGTACCGCCGGTCGGCGGCCTCACCGCGAGCGTCCGCCCAGCGCGCACCGCCGGTGCGCTGCGGAGCTGCGCCGCCCGCGCGGACCGTCCCGCCGCCCTTGGCGGCACGCGCCGCCCAGCCGCCGTCGACGTCCTTGCCGGCGACCTTCTTCTCGTCCCGGGGCGTCGTGCCGCCGCGGGCGTCGGCTTCCCGGCGGCGCCGGCGATCGGAGGCGCTCATCCGATCACCTGACCCGGTGCCAGGCGCGCGCCGCGGGCCCAGTCGAGGGCGTTCATCATCTTCTTACCGGGTGGCTGGACCTGCCCGAGCCGGATCGCTGTGGTCGACGTACCGACGAAGACGCCGGACTTGCGCACCTCGATCTCGCTTTCGGGCAAGGTTTCCTCCACCATCTCGACCGGGCCCAGTTTGAGCCGCAGTCCGTTCATCTCGGTCCACGCGCCGGGCGCCGGGGTGACGGCCCTGATGCGACGGTGGATGGCCAGTGCGGGCTCGTCGAACCGGATCCGGCCCGCTTCCACGGTCACCTTGGGCGCGTAGGACACGCCGTCGGCGGATTGCGGAATCGCTTGCAGCGTCCCGTCTTCCACTCCGTCGAGGGTCCGCTCCAGCAGGACCGCGCCGCCCTCGGCCAGCCGACCGAGCAGCTCGCCCGCGGTGTCGGTGACGTTGATCTTCTCGGTCATCACGCCGTACACCGGGCCGGTGTCGAGCCCGGCCTCGATGCGGAAGGTCGACGCGCCGGTCATGTCGTCACCGGCGTCGATCGCCGCCTGCACCGGTGCCGCGCCGCGCCAGGCGGGCAGCAGCGAGAAGTGCAGGTTGATCCAGCCGTGGGCGGGAATATCGAGCACCTGCTGGGGCAGCAGCGCACCGTAGGCGACCACGGGGCAGCAGTCCGGCGCGAGCTCGGTCAGCGCGGCGACGAACTCGGGGTCGGCCGGCTTGCGGGGGGTGAGTACCGGAATGCCGTGCTCGTCGGCGAGCTGACCGACCGGCGAGCGCAGCAGCTTGCGACCGCGACCGGCGACGGCATCGGGCCGGGTGACCACGGCGATCACCTCGTGCCGATCGCTGTCGATGAGCCGCCGCAGCGACGGCACCGCGGGTTCGGGGGTGCCTGCGAAGACGACGCGCATCAGCGGCCACCGCCGACACCGCTGGACTCACGCACGGTGACGCCGTTGCGGAACCAGTCGGATTCGCGGATGGTCCGCATCGCGTCCTTCCGGTCGCCGGGCTCGAGCTTGCTGACGAACAGCACGCCGTCGAGGTGATCGGTCTCGTGCTGCACACACCGCGCGAGCAGCCCCTCGGCCTCGAATTCGACCGGCGCACCGGCGCTGTCGACGCCGGAGACCTCGACCCGCAACGCCCGGCGCACGTCGTAACGCACGCCGGGGATCGACAGGCAGCCTTCCGGCCCGACCTGCTCCTCGTCGCCGATCGCCGACCACTGCGGGTTCACCACGTGGCCCGCGGCGTCGCCGGTGTCGTAGACGAACACCCGCAGCCCGACCCCGATCTGCGGCGCCGCCATCCCGACCCCGCCGTCGTCGTGCATGGTCTCGGTGAGATCGGCGATGAGCTGACCGAGTTCGGCACCGAACTCGGTGACCGCATCCGCACGGGAACGCAGAATCGGATCGCCGAACAGGCGAACGGGCTGAATGGTCACGCGGCGGCTCCCGGCTGGACGAAGTGCGGTCGTCCCATTCTAGTGACCGCGGCCGATGCTCCCGCCCGGCGTGGTCGTCAGGAGTTCCCGGCGATGATCACCTGGGGAATGCCGGTGCCGAGCGCGACCGGTGTGCACACGGGCGCCGGCGCGTGGGCCGGATCCAGCACCCGCAGCAGCAGCTGCTGCACGAACGGGTCGTAGACCATGTGGAAGTGTCCGGTCAGGTCGTCGGCGCACAGATCCTGCAGGACCAGGTTCTCCGCGCCCGGGCCGTGCAGGGCGATGTTGTTGAAGGGCTGGATCATCTCGTCCACGCGGCTGCCGACGGTGACGTAGCGGACGCCGGGCACGGTGTCGCCGCCCGCGTTGAGCTCGACCATGAGCGGCTCGCCCTGCGCCTGCTGGACCGCCGCCGTCGAGGTGACCTCGGCGAAGACGTCCATCATCCCGGGCACCGCCTGCCCCACCGGGACCAGGCCGTACATGACGCCGCCGTAGCTGGGCGAGGCGAGGCCGACCCAGGTGCCGACCTTCGCCGCCCCGCCGAGCTTGTTGACGTAGTAGCGGCTGACCGTGGCGCCCTGGGAGAAGCCGACCAGGTCGACCTTCGTGGTCCCGGTGACCGCCAGCACGTCGTCGACGAACGCGGCGAGCTGGGCGAAGCTGACCCGCATGTCCTCGGTGCCGTAGGTGTCGGCGCCCGGCGCGCCGCCGTAGTTGAGCGCGAACACGCACATGCCCGCGTCCACGAGCTGCGGACCGATACCCGCCCAATCGGAGTACGCGCTCGAGTCGGTACCGTGCACGAGCACCACCGGACGCGGATGGTCGGCGGTCGGCTTACAGCCGAAGTTGTTGACCCCCAACGGAACCGCGGTGGGATGCGTGTCGAGGTAGCGGGCGGCGGCGAGATGGTCGGTTTGCCGGGGACCCGGCTCGTTCGGCACCAGGGCGGGCCGGTATCCGGCCGGTTCGGCGGCGGCGGGCGAGGTCAGCGTCGCCGCGAACACCGCGGCCACGGCTAAGGCGATCGCGCCCGTTCGTCGCCTTTGTGCCGTTCCCCAAACCCACCTGCGCCGCGGCTGTTCCATATCCCAAAGAATTACACCGTCCGCACAGGTTTCGCACCCCCGGGAAGAGGGTATGAGTGCCCTGAATTATCGGGGGTCGTCCCCGGGCGTGACATCGTCCTCGGCGAGGATCCGATACAGCGCCCGCCGGGTCTCGGTGAGCACCTCGGCGGCCTTGGCCGCCTGCTCCGCCGTCCCGACCTGGGCGACCTGACCGACCGCGCCCATGACCTGCCCGACCAGGCCGCGCAGATCCAGCGCCTGGGCGCCGACGTCCTGCTTGACCTCGGCCCACGGGTCACCGAGTTCCTCGCGATTGGCCTCGACATAGGCCTTGCCCTCGCCGGTGAGCTGGGCGGTCTTGCGACCGGCCACCTTCTCGATGAGCACCAGTCCCTCGTCCTCCAACTGGGCCAGGGCGGGGTAGATCGACCCCGGGCTCGGACGCCAGATGTCGTCGCTGCGCTCGCGGATCTGCTGGATCAGCTCGTAGCCGTGCATGGGCCGCTCGACGAGCAGCAGCAGCACCGCGGCGCGCACGTCACCGCGCCTGCCCCGGCCGCCGCGGCCGCGTCCACGACCGAAGCCGGGACCGAAACCCGGGCCGAACCCGGGGCCGAAGCCCGGCCCGAACTCGGGACCGTGCCCGTGTCGCCCGCCCCGGCGGAACTGCCGCCGATCGGGACCGAATTCCGCGGGGCCGGGTCCACGACCGCGACCGAAGTGTCCGAATTCTCGATTCTCTGCGTTGTGCATGACAGCCTCCTCAGGCTCTCTCGTTGTTCTTGACGTTATCGACGATATATCGACAATGCATCGAGCGCAAGGGGTCCTCTGAAATCACCATGACGGAGCCGCGCCTGGCGCACCGCGGGCAGCCACATCGAGCACATCTACACCAAGATCGGGGTGCACAGCCGTGGCTCGGCCGCGGTGTTCGCGATGCGCCACGGTCTGCTGCCGGACGAGGATCAACCCGCGAAGATCGGGTGATCACCCGATGTCCGACCGGTGCGTGGGGCCGACACTTCCGAGATGACTGCTTCCACCCTCCCCCCGAAGTCGACCGAATCCCCGGTCGCCGACGCGTTTCTCGCCGCACTGATCCGGCGCGACTTCACCGCCATGACCGCCTGCCTCGCTCCCGAAGTGCGCCTGCACGGCCTCATCCCGCCCGGCCCGTTCGACGCGCTGGGCCCGGCCGCGACTATCGACCGGTTCCGCGGCTGGTTCGGCGGACCGGACGACTTCGCCGTCGTCGACGCCGGTCACGAACGCCGCGGCGACAAGCTCGCCCTGCACTGGCTGGTCCGGATGCGGCCGACTCACGATCCCGGCGCGGCCAGGATCGCCGAGCAGCGGGCGTTCCTGACGACCGCTCAGGACCGGATCACCACGATCGATCTGCTGTGCTCGGGTTGGCAGCCCGCCGGGTGAGCTCAGCCCCGCCCGGCCAGCTCGTCGATCCAGCGCGCCAACCGCGCGCCCTCGGTCACCATCAGGCCGGGGTCGCGGAAGGTGTTGGCGAGCAGTGAGATTCCCTGATATGCCGCGACGAAGGCGACGGCGAGTTCGGCGGCGTCGGGCCTGCCGAGTTCGGCGAACTGCCCCCGGGCCCAGTCGATGAGCAGGCTCATCAGCCGTGCCGGTTCGCCGCCGAAGGCATCGGGACGCTTGTCGAGTTCGGCGGCCAGCGAGCCGGTCGGGCAGCCGTAGCGCGCGGCGAGATCGCGCTGCTCCACCCAGCTCGCGACCATCGCCTTCAAACGCTCGGCCGGGCCGGGCAGCGGCTCGATCCCGGCGACGATCTCCGCCAGCACCCCCGCGTGCGTGTCGATGACGGCCTGGACGAACTGATCCTTGGTCTTGAAGTAGTAGTAGACGTTGCCGACCGGCACGTCGGCCGCGGCGGCGATGTCGGCGATGGTCGTCTTCTCGACGCCCTGCTCGTAGAAGACCCGCGCGGCCGCCGCCACGAGCCGCTCCCGCTTCCCGATCTTCGGCCGCCCCTGCGCCACTGAGTCAGTCATGCAACTAACTATAGACAGCCCCGTCGATCGTTGCTACGGTGAGTTAGTCAGCCAACTAACTCAAGGAGTTCTCATGATCGTCGTCACCGGTGCCACCGGCAATATCGGCCGCACGCTCGTCGGCCTGCTCGCCGAGGCGGGTGAGCGGGTCAGGGCCGTGTCGCGTGGCGCCGCGCCCGTCGACCTGCCCGCGGGGGTGGAGCACGTCGTGGCCGACCTGGGCGACCTCGACAGCCTCTCCCCCGCGCTCCAGGGCGCGGACGCACTGTTCCTGCTGATCACCGGCGAGCAGCTGATGACCGGGCCCGAGCCCGCTCAGCTGCTGAAGGCCGCGTCCGCGGCCGGTATCGGCCGGGTGGTGTTCGTGTCCTCGCAAGGCGCGGTGACCCGGCCCGACTCCGCCGGCTACGCGCGCACCATCGCGTTCGAGCGGGCGCTGGCGGAGTCCGACCTCGCCTGGACCGTGCTGCGGCCGGGCGCGTTCTTCTCCAACACCTATGCCTGGATCGAGCCGGTGCGCACCGCGCGCACCGTCGCCGCGCCGTTCGGCGAGGTCGGCCTGCCCGCGGTCGACCCGGGCGACATCGCCGCGGTCGCCGCCGTCGCCCTGCGCGCCGATGGGCATGCCGGACGCGCCTACACGCTGACCGGTCCGGCGCTCGTGACCCCGCGAGAGCAAGCGGCCGCGATCGCCGCGGCCGTCGACGAGCCGATCAGCTTCGTCGAACTCGACGCCGCGCAGGCGAAGGCGAACATGCTGCGCTTCATGCCGGAGGCGGTCGCCGACCACACGCTGACCATCCTGGGCACGCCGACCACGGCCGAGCAGGAGGTCAGCGGCGATATCGAGCGGGTGCTCGGTCGCCCGGCGACCTCGTACGCGCAGTGGGTGCTGCGGCAGCGCGCGCTGTATCTCTGAGCAGGGTCCAAGCCCGCTCAGGGCTTCTCGGCCAGGCGGGCTCGCAGCGTCGGCAGGCCGGGCCCGGTGAGGTCGTCGGCGTAGGTGCTGCGGCCCGCCATGACCATCACCAGCGCGATCGTCGGACCCGTGACCAGCGGCCCGGCGCCCGTGGCGAAGGGCCCGTCGGTGGCGTCCAGGCGCAGGCCGGCGATGGTGGTCCGGCTGGGCACGGTGAAATCGCGGCTCGCGTAGAAGTCGGCGACCGCGGTGGCGGCGGCCGTCGTCGGGGTGGTGGGCAGCCCGAGCGGACGCCGGATGTCCTGACCGTGCACGACGACCTCGCCGAGCCAGGCCGCGGTGTGCCCGGACGCCGCGGTCGTGCTGGTGGCGATCGATCGGAACCGGGCGAGCGTCTCGGCGGGTGTGGCCCCGCGGTGCTCGGCCAGCCGCCGGGCATTGTGCAGATCGAAGTCGAAGCGGGCGCCGAGCACACTGGCCAGCCAGCGCAGTCGCCCGATGCTCGCCGCGGCGGTCAGGTGGGCGACGACCTCCTCGACCACCCAGGTCCCGCACAGCGACGGCCGGGTCCACTGCGCGTCGTCCAGACCGGCGAGATCGTCGGCGAGGGCCGCCCGTTCGGCGTGGGTCATCGCCCACAGCTCGTCGCGGGAGAGAGGTGTCGCCACGGGGCCTCCAGGCACGGTTCGGGGACGCGCGGGCGTGCGCCGTCGTCAGTGCAGACGACGCGGGCACCCCGAATTCATCGGTGCCGGTCTCAGCCCTCAGCGGTCGCGGGCACCGGTTCGCCACGGTGCGCGGGGGCCGACCGGCGCCGGTCGTTGGCCACGGCGGTGATCACGCAGGTGCCGAGCGGGCCTTCGCGGTCGTACATCGTCGCGGTACTCACCGCGACACCGGCGTTGCCGACGTGGTCGAGGGCCTGCATGCCGAGTTCCGGGCCCACCGGCAGGCGGGACAGGGTGAGCGTCATGTCGGCGTTGATGTAGCCGACCCCGCGCGAACCCCAGTGGCAGACGAGGTTGGTGAGGTCGCCGGTGGCGGCGGCCCGCTGGAACGGGGTGAACGGTTCCCCGGCCACCAGCGGCGGCAGGTTCTGCCAGGTGACCTTGCGCTCGGCGTCACGCGCCGCGCCGAAGTCGGTGATCCAGTCGCCGTCACCGGACTTGAACAGTGGAAGGGCACCCCGCGGATCGTCGCGTCGTTCCGTCGGGACCGGCAGCGTCCGTGGCGGTTGCCAGACCGTTCCCGGCGGGTCGTCGGCGGCGGCCAGGAAGGTCACTGTCGCCCTGGCTCGCGTCTGGTCCTGCTGGACGAGCCAGGAATCGACGACCTTGATGCGATTGCCCGCCCGCACCACCGCGCTGTGCAGCGTGATCGGGTCCCGGGTGACCTGCTGGAACAGGTCGACCGAGAGCCGCGCCGGGACGAATCCCGTTCCCGGACTGTGCTTCTCGGCCTCCAGCGCGAGCAGGCCGCACACCGCGACGCCGTGCAGCTGATTCGGCGACCAGCGGCTCACCGCCAGATCGTTCGCCACGTACGTCCCGTCGCGTGTCGTGAAGAACTCCACCACGATCCTCTCTGCTCACCCGAGGTCATGGTAGGACAGGGTTCGGGACCACCACTGCGGCAGGCGCGCGACGACCAGGCCGACCGCTGTCGCCGGGCGCCTCCGACCCGACCGTCAGCCGATGTCGACCGGGTCGATCTGCACCCGCAACGGCGCGTCGGACCGATGCGAGCTGCGCACCGCCTGAGCCGCCGTGAGCGCCCGGGCGAGGGGACCGCCCTCGGTCCGGCCCACCCGCAGCAGCATGCGCTCGACCTCGGCCGGTTGGTCGGAGCCGGAGAAGGGTTTGCGGGCCGTCGGCGGCAGCGGCACCGGTCCGAGGATGTCGACCCGGTCCGGCAGCTGGGTGGCCTCGAGCAATTCGGCGATGGCGGCGGTGGTGCCGTCGATCGCCGCCAGCCGCACCGCGGGCGGGAAGCCGACCTCGGCGCGCGCCGCCAGCTCGGCGGCGGCGTGATGGACCGGGTCCCAGCGCACGAGCGCCTGCACGGTGGGCAGCGACGGCTCGGCCATCACGATCACCTGCCCGCGCGGGCGGACCAGCGCGGCGGCGCCCATCCACCGACGCAAGGTGTCCTCGGTCGCGCGCAGGTCGGCCCGTCCCAGCAGGGCCCAGCCGTCCAGCAGCAGCGCGACCCCGTAGCCGCCCCGCACCAGCGGTTCCGCGCCGACGGTCGCGACCACGACCTGCGCACCCGGTTCGACGCTGTCGAGCACTTCCCCGCCACCCGAGCCACGGATCGGGACACCGGGGAAGGCGCGGCCGAGTTCTTCGGCCGTGCGGGCGGCGCCGATGACCATCGCGCGCAGTGCGCGCGCACCGCACGCCTGGCAGCGGAAGGCGGCCTCGGTGATGCCGCACCAGCGGCACTGCGGGCTCGCGGCTTCACCCGTGCTCGACTGTGGCAACGCCAACGGCCCGTTGCAGTGCCTGCAGCGCGCGGGGGTCCGGCACTTCGCGCAGGCCAGCGAGGGGACATAGCCGCGCCGGGGCACCTGGACCAGGACCGCGGCGTTCTCCTTGATCGCCGCGCGGGCGGCGGCGAACGCGACACCGGGCATACGGACCGCCCGCGCCAGCGCGTCGCGTTCCAGCGCGAAGTCGGTGTCGCCGGGCGCGCTGATCCGGGGCATCACCTCGCGCAGCACCTGGCGTTCGGCGAGCAGGTCTCGCGCCCAGCCGGACTCGACGACGGCCTGGATCTCCGCGGTCCTGGCGAAACCGGCCGCGACGAAGGCGGCGCCGGTCTCGTGGGCGCGCAGCATCGCCACTTCCCTGGCATGCGGATACGGTGCCCGCGGCTCGGCGTAGGTGTCGTCACCGTCGTCCCAGAGGGCGATCAGTCCGAGATCACGCGCGGGCGCGAAGACGGCCGCGCGGGTACCGACGACGACGCGCGCCTGTCCGCGCAGCACCGCCAGCCACCGCCGATACCGCGCGGCGGGCCCCAACCCGGCCGACAGCCCGACGGCCGAATCCCCCACCAGCCGAACGCATTCGGCGAGCAGCCGATCCAGGTCGCGCTGATCCGGCACCATCAGCACGGCACTGCGACCGCTCGCGACCACGGTCGCGGCGAGCTCGGCCAGCCGCGCCGCCCAGTCCTCCCCGGGCAGCGCCTGCCAGGCCGCCCGGGGTGCGCGTCCGGCACTCAGCGCGGCCACGAAGGCGCCGCCGTGCTGGTACCTGTTCCACGCGGTGGTATCGACAGGATCGCTCGCCACCGCGTCCGGAACCGCTGCGGGCGAATCCTTTTCGACGCAATCGCCCGGACCCGCCGCTGGTGACGACGGGCCGTCCGCCGGCGAATCGGCTTCAGCAGCAGCCGGTTCCGCTTCGTCGAGCGCGGATTCTGTTGCGGCAGTGGACTTCTTGGTTCCGCCGGTCTCGGTACGGGCGTGGCGGGGCGGGATGGCCAGGCGCAGGACATCGGCGCGGGTGCCCGCGTACCGGGCGGCGACGGCGGTGGCCAGCCGCAGGATCTCCGGGGTGAGGACGCGCTCCGGGGAGACGACGCGTTCGAGCTTCACCATCTTGCCGGTGTGCTCGCTGTGCGGAAGACGTTCGAGCAGGTACCCGTCGACGAGGCGGCCGGCGAACCGGACTCGGACCCGAACCCCCGGCTGCGCGATCTCGTCCAGTTCCGGGGGTACCAGATAGTCGAAGTCGCGGTCCAGGTGCGCAGGCGACAGCAGCGGGAGCACCCGAGCGATCGGGTGTCCCGCTGCTGTCGTCGTGTCGTCCGCTGCCACGCGGGCGGTGGGTCTTACAGGCCGACGGCCGCGCGCAGCTTGTCGGCGCGGTCCGTGTGCTCCCAGGGCAGATCGACGTCGGTGCGGCCGAAGTGACCGTAGGCCGCGGTCGGCGCGTAGATCGGGCGCAGCAGGTCCAGGTCGCGGATGATCGCGCCCGGACGCAGGTCGAAGACCTCCGAGATGGCGGCGGAGATGCGGGCCGGATCGACCTTCTCGGTGCCGAAGGTCTCGACAAACAGGCCGACCGGCGCCGACTTGCCGATCGCGTACGCGACCTGCACCTCGACGCGCTCCGCCAGCTCGGCGGCCACGACGTTCTTGGCGACCCAGCGCATGGCGTAGGCGGCCGAGCGGTCGACCTTCGACGGGTCCTTGCCGGAGAACGCGCCACCACCGTGGCGTGCCATGCCGCCGTAGGTGTCGACGATGATCTTGCGGCCGGTCAGGCCCGCGTCACCCATCGGGCCACCGAGCACGAACTTGCCGGTCGGGTTGACCAGCAGGCGGATGTCGGAGGTGTCCAGGGTCGGCAGGTTCAGATCGCCGATGACGGCGTCGACGACCTTCGACCGGATGTCGGGGGCCAGCAGGTTGTCCAGGTCGATGTCGGCCGCGTGCTGGGTCGAGATGACCACGGTGTCCAGCCGGACCGGCTTGTCACCGTCGTATTCGATGGTGACCTGGGTCTTGCCGTCGGGACGCAGGTACGGCAGCACGCCGGACTTGCGGACCTCGGTGAGCTTGCGCGAGAGCCGGTGCGCGAGCGCGATCGGCAGCGGCATCAGCTCGGGGGTGTCGGTGGTGGCGTAGCCGAACATCAGGCCCTGGTCACCGGCGCCCTGCCGTTCGATCTCGTCGTCGGAACCGCCGACACGCGCCTCGTGCGAGGTGTCGACACCCTGCGCGATGTCGGGCGACTGGGCACCGATCGCGATGTTCACACCACAGGAGTTTCCGTCGAAACCCTTTGCGGAGGAGTCGTATCCGATCTCGAGGACCTTCTCGCGGACGATCCGCGGGATGTCGGCGTAGGCGGAGGTGGTGACCTCGCCCGCGACATGCACCTGACCCGTGGTCACCAGGGTCTCCACCGCGACCCGGCTGCGCGGGTCCGCCGCGAGCAGCGCGTCGAGGATGGAATCGCTGATCGCGTCACAGATCTTGTCCGGATGCCCCTCGGTCACGGACTCACTGGTGAATAGCCGACTACCTGTCGTACGCACAGTTATTCCCTCTCCCTCAACGGGTTACTCGTGTCGGCTTGTGACGGTAACTTCTCGGTGCTACCGCACAACCCTTCTTCTCAGACTATTCCAAACCACCGACGAGGTGGCGCAGTGCACACAGACTGTCCCGGACTGTTCACCGAACCGGCGAAGGCGCCCACGGACGGCGTCCACACGCCGTACACTGCGCGACGATCCTTGCAGCGCAACAGATCTCGCGAAGCTATCGGCGACCGTACCCGGTCAGCGCAGGAGCGGGACGAGCGCGTCGAGCACCCGGCTGGCCAGCAGCGCCTTGGACCCGTGATCGAGGGCCTGTTCGGTGCCGTCGGCGCCGAGCAACCAGCCGTCGTTGGTGTCCACCTCGAACGCCTTGCCCTCCCCGACCGCGTTGACCACGAGCAGATCGCAGCCTTTACGGGCCAGTTTGGCGCGCGCGTGGGTGAGCACGTCACCGTTGTCGTCCCCGGTCTCGGCGGCGAAGCCGACGATCGCGGTGCCGGCGAGCCTGCCGTCGGTGCGGGCGTCGACCAAGCCGGCGAGGATGTCCTCGTTCTTGGTCAGCGGGATCACGTCGGGCTCGTCTGCGCCCTTCTTGATCTTCGCAGCGGCCACATGGGTCGGACGGAAATCGGCGACCGCGGCCGCCATGATCACCGCGTCCGCGCCCAGCGCGTGCTTGTCGACCGCGGTCTTGAGCTGGTCGGCGGTGGTGATGTGGACCAGGTCCACGGCGGCGGGCGGCGCGAGCTCGATGGTGTTGCCCGCGATCAGCGTCACCTGGGCGCCACGCTGGGCGGCGACCCGGGCCAGGGCGTAGCCCTGCTTGCCCGAGCTGCGATTGCCGAGGAAACGCACGGGATCGAGCGGTTCCCTGGTGCCACCGGCGGTGATCACCACGCGGCGACCGGTCAGGTCGCGGGGCAGCGCGTCGGGGCGTTCGAGCAGCAGCGAGGCCAGGCCGAAGATCTCCTCCGGCTCGGGCAGCCTGCCCGGACCGGTGTCGGTGCCGGTGAGCCGGCCCGACGCGGGTTCCATGACATTGGCGCCGTGCGCTCGCAGCGTCGCGACATTGGCCACCGTCGCCGGATGCTCCCACATCTCGGTGTGCATCGCGGGCGCGAACAGCACCGGACATCGAGCCGTCAGCAAGGTGGCGGTGAGCAGATCGTCGGCGCGCCCCTGTGCGGCGCGCGCCATCAGATCCGCGGTGGCGGGGGCGATGACGACGAGATCGGCCTCCTGGCCGATCCGGACATGCGGCACCTCGGGCACATCGGCGAACACACCGGTGTGCACCGGTTGGCCGGACAGTGCCTCGAAGGTCGCCTTACCGACGAACTGCAGGGCCGACTCGGTGGGGATGACCCGCACCTGATGGCCGGTCTCGGTGAACCGGCGAACGAGGGCACACGCCTTGTAGGCGGCGATGCCCCCGCCGACCCCGACGACGATCCGCATGGTCTCTACGCCTCCGGAAAAGAGATTGTCACTCGCCCTCGGTGTGCTCGAGCAGGTCGGAGTGGATTTCACGCATGGCGACCGACAGCGGCTTCTCCTGCAGGCCGGGCTCGACGAGCGGGCCGACGTACTCGAGGATGCCGTCACCGAGCTGGTTGTAGTAGTCGTTGATCTGACGCGCGCGCTTGGCCGCGTAGATCACCAGGGCGTACTTGGACGACGTGCGCTCGAGCAGCTCGTCGATCGGCGGGTTGGTGAGGCCGATCGGGGTGTCGTACGCGGGCGCGGCTGCGGTGTCCGTACTCACTAGGGGAGGCTCCTGCGGGGTTAGTGGGTCAAGAACTCGAATTTGTGCTAACGAATAACGATACCAACTGCTCGCAGGCAGTCGTCACCTCGCTGTTCACGATGACCGTGTCGAACTCGTCACAGGCCGCCAATTCGACCCGGGCGGTCTCGAGTCTGCGCTCGATCACCTCGGGCGTCTCGGTGCCGCGTGACCGCAGGCGCGAGACCAGTTCTTCCCAGCTCGGCGGTGCGAGAAACACCAGCAGTGCTTCGGGCATCGCCTGCCGAACCGATCGCGCACCGGCCAGATCGACCTCGAGCAGGACGTGATGTCCGGCCTCCAGCGCTTCGCGCACCGGGGCCGCGGGGGTGCCCGAGCGCTGCAACCCCCCGTGGATGTCTGCCCATTCGAGCAGTTCGTCCGCCTCGATCATGGCGTCGAACTCGGCTCGGGAAACGAAACGGTAGTCCCGGCCGTCGACTTCCCCGGGCCGGGGGGCCCGGGTCGTCGCCGACACGCTGAAAACCAGTTCGGGCAGGCGTTCCCGCACGCACCGCACGACCGTGGACTTACCCACGGCCGAGGGGCCGACCAGTACAACCAGCCGACCCTTCCGCGTGTGTTCGACCACCTGAATCAGGCGTCGAAGTCGAAGCGAGCCAGCAGCGCCTTGCGCTGACGGTCGCCCAGGCCACGGAGCCGCCGGGTGGGGGCGATCTCCAGCTCGGTCATGATCTCGGCAGCCTTGACCTTGCCCACCTTCGGCAGAGCCTCGAGCAGCGCAGAGACCTTCATCTTGCCGAGAATCTCATCGGATTCGGCGTCGGTGAGGACCTGCTTCAGGTTGGTACCGCCACGCTTCAGGCGCTCCTTGAGCTCCGCCCGAGCACGGCGAGCGGCAGCCGCCTTCTCCAAAGCAGCGGCGCGCTGCTCGTCAGTCAGCTGGGGAAGGGCCACGGTTCCTCCGTCTCATCGTTCATTGCTAGATCTACCGCCGGTTACCCGGACGGTCTGTGCGACCGTACCCACGACGCCCGCCGATTGCGAACCCGACCCCCAGGTCAGGGCCGGATTACGCATGCCGTATGGGGCGCGCGGGCCCGATGCGGTGACCGGCGATTCTTCCGCCCCGATCGTACCGCCGAATTCACAAAATGCATCCCCACCTGCGGTTATGCCGATATGGGCGATGTTAGCCATTCGGTTGCGCCCGTGGCGGTCACAGGCCCCGCAAACCCGGTGGCGCGCGACCAGCGGGTTTCCGGAAAATCCCCGCGTGTCGCAGGATTTCGCACAGTGTGTCGTCAAGATCGGGAATGGAAACGATCCAGAACCGCGCCGGTGGCGGTCGCGGTGACCTCGTCGATCCACGCCGGAATCGGCGCCGCGCGGGCGATGTAGTCACGCACCAGGCCGTACGGAATCGCCTTCACCGCGGCCTCCGCGACGGCGGTGGTCTCGGCGTCGGCGGTGCCGAATTCGGTGACCACCGCGGCCAGCAGGGCGGCGTTCATGGCGTCGTTGACCGTGGCGATCTCGTGCCGCAATTCGTCGGGACCGACCGCGAGCAGTTCGTCGCGATGGAACATCTTCATCGCCCTGGCCTCGGTCGGGTGCTCGCGGCAGTACCGGGGCAGGTAGGTCGCCGCGGCCAGCAGCGGCGACGGCCCGGCGAGCGCGTCGAGCAGGCCCTCGTGGAAACGCCGGATCGAGCGCAGCCAGAGCCGGGCGAGCAGTTCGTCACGTGAGGCGAATCGCACATAGATCGACCCGGTGTGCACGCCGGCGGCCTTGCCGATCGCGGCGATGGCGGGCCGGATGATCGCCGGATCGACCAGCAGGTCACGGGCCGCGTCGAGCACCTGGTCGTCGGTGAAGAGACGGGGTCTTGCCACCGGCTCAGCCTAGTGGCACAGTTTATGAACATGAATTCAAGAACTAGATTTCCGCTGGCTGGGGCCGCCCTGGTGTTCATCGCGACCGTGCACACGATCATGGGGGTGGCGTTGCTCGCGGCCGGCGATCAGGGCACCGAACTGTCGTTCTGGTTCACCCTGTTCGGTGTGGTCGGCATCGGACTCGGCCTGGCCATGATCGAGCTGGAGCGCGCTCGCGGTTTCGTCCCGGTGCCGGTCCTCGTCGCCCTCGCCGTCACGACCGTCGCCGGGCTGGCGTACATGCCGCTGTCGGGGTTCCTCACCCTGCTGGTGCCGCTCGGTGTCGGCGCGCTGGGCTGGTGGCGCGGCCGGATTCCCGCCGCGGCGCACGCCTGACCGCGACGAGCACCGGCTAGGCGTCGACCGCACCCGCGCGCAGGTGCTGCAGGATCGCGAGAACGCGCCGGTTGTGCGCTTCGCCCGCGGGGAGGTCCAGCTTGGTGAAGATCGCGTTGATGTGCTTCTCGACGGCGCTACGAGTGACGAACAGCTGCTGACAGATCGCGGCATTGCTCAGGCCCTGCGCCATGAGCTCGAGCACCGCGCGCTCACGCTCGGTCAGCCGGTGCAGCGGCGCATCGGCGCGATTGCGCAGCAGCAACTGACGCACCACCTCCGGATCGAAGGCGGTGCCGCCCGCGCCGACCCGCTCGACGGCGTCCAGGAACGCGCCGATCGCGGCGACCCGGTCCTTGAGCAGGTAGCCGATGCCGCCCGTGCCGGTCAGGAATTCCGCGGCGTGCCTGCGCTCGACGTACTGCGAGAGCACCAGGACCGCGATACCCGGCTGGTCCCGGCGGATCTCCAGTGCCGCTCTGATGCCCTCGTCGACGTGATCGGGAGGCATCCGGACATCGGCGATGACCAGATCGGGCGGCCGGACCCGCACGGCGGCGAGCAGCTCGGTCGCGGTGCCGACGGAGTCCACTATCTCGTGGCCCTCGGCGGTCAGCAACTGGGCCAGGCTCTCGCGCAGCAGCGCGGAATCCTCGGCCAGGGTTATTCGCACGGAACCTCCACGGTGACGGTCGTCGGGCCGCCCGGCGGGCTGTCCACCCTCATCGTGCCGTCCATCGCGGTGACCCGGGTCACCATCCCCGCGAGCCCGTGGCCGGTGGGGTCGGCGCCACCGATGCCGTCGTCGCGCACCCGCAGGCGCACGACCGGCCCGTCGCGCTCGACGCCGACCGCGACGGCCGCGGCCCCGGAGTGTTTGATCGCGTTGGTGATCGCCTCGCTGGCGGCGAAGTAGCAGGCCGATTCGACCCGGTGCGGGGCACGCTCGGTGAGCGCGTAGTCGAGCCGGGTCGGCAGCGGGGTCCGATCGACCAGGGCCTCGAGCGCGGCGTGGAGTCCGTCGCGGGCGAGCATCGCCGGGTAGATGCGCCACGACACCTCACGCAATTCGTCGAGGATGTGGCCGGTCTCGGTGATCGCGCGCCGCTGCAGCTCGGCCCTGGCGGCGCCGTCGGATTCGCGCTCCACCCGCCCGAGCAGGATGGACAGGGCGACCACGCGCTGCTGTACGCCGTCGTGCAGGTCGCGTTCGATGCGGCGGCGCTCGTCGTCGATGATGTCGACCACCTCGGCCCGGGTCGTGGTCAGCTGCGCCACTCGCTGGGCCAGCTCGCCCGAGCCCGGCCGCACGCTGCGCCGCAGCGCCCACGCCTCGGCCCGCACCACTCCGACCAGCCCCTGCACCCCGAGAAAACACAGCACCGCGCCGGGCAGCACGACCACCGCCACCGTCGTCCAGGTGATCTGCCCCGGTGCGGTGGCATCGACGATCGCCACCGCGGCGCCGGTGCTCGCCCCGTACACCAGGGCCGCCGCAACCACGACGCCCGCACCGCACAGCGCGAGCACCACCGCCCCGACCGACCCGATCACCGCGCGAACCGCCAGATATCCGGCCGCCCGCGCGCCCCCGGGGGCAGCGGTCGCGCGAACACCGAGCAGCCGCGTCACCCGCCACCGCTCGACCGCCACGATCCGGTCGGTGACCGGCATCGCGACCGGCGCGGCCAGCACACCGAGCAGGTCGAGCGGCGCGGTGACGACGCCGAGCAGATACCCCGCGATCGCCGCGGCGCCGCGCGATGCTCGCGCCGGAGAAGAACCCATCACCCGATCCTCCCGTGCCCCGGCCACATCGATGACCGCCGCACGGTCACAGCACCGTACGGGGCGAACGGCGGCGACACGACGGTCTCGGCCCGCCGCCCCGACATCGGCGGTGCGGTAGCCGTCGTCATCGGACGTCGATCCGGGCGCGTCGGTCACGAAGACGTCTGACCAGCAACCACGTCGTGGCCACGAGCACCGCGGCGATGACCAGTTTCTGCAGCACACCGGCGTAGGTCTGCACGACGTGCCAGTTCTCCCCGAGAAAGTACCCCGCGAACACGAAGACCGCGTTCCACAGCAGACTGCCCGCGGTGGTCAGCACGGTGAAGCGCCCCACCGGCATCCGTTCGACACCGGCCGGGATCGAGATCAGGCTGCGGAAAATCGGGATCATGCGGCCGAAGAACACCGCCTTGTCGCCGTGGCGGGCGAACCAGTCCTCGGTGCGGTCCAGGTCGGACAGGCGCAGCAGGGGCAGCCGGTCGACGATGCGGCGCAGCCGGTCGCGGCCCAGGGCGGCACCGAGGCCGTAGAGGGCCAGCGCGCCGAGGACCGAACCGAGCGTCGTCCACAGCAGCACCTCGGCGAGGCCGAACCGGCCGCGGCCGGCCGTGAACCCCGCCAGCGGCAGGATCACCTCGCTGGGCAGCGGGGGGAAGAGGTTCTCGAGTGCGATGGCGATGCCGGCGCCGAGTCCGCCGAGCTGTTCCATCAACTGGACCGCCCATCCCGCGATGCCGGTCAGTTCGGTCGAAGTGCCTGTCGTTTCCATGCTTTCGACGCTAGGAACCCGGCGCTCGGCGATCAGTAGCGCCAACCATCCGGTCGGCGGGGTGCGACCGCAGTCGAGGGGTGGGGTTTTCCGCACCCCGGTCGCGGGGCCTGCACCCTCGTTGGCGGCACGGAGCGCCCCTAGCGTCGAACCCTATGCGACAGAAACTGTTTCGTGCCTCTGCGGTCGTTCTGGGCACCGTGCTGACGGCCGTGCTGGTGGCCGCCACCGTCCTCGTGACGGCGCGTTGGCGGGTGGTCGGGGACACGGTCGAGGCCGCGGCGCGGTGGACCGATACCGACATCGTGCTTCGGATCTCCGAGGGGGAACGGCAACGGGAGTGGCAGTACGGCGGCACCGGGCAGTCCACGCCCGACCCACACAGCAGGTTCCGGATCGGCAGCATCACCAAGACCTTCGTCGCCACCGTGGTGCTGCAACTGGTCGACGAAGGCAAGGTCGACCTGGATGGTTCGATCGCGGCACAGCTACCCGACCCGATTCCCGACGGAAACCGGATCACGGTGCGGCAGTTGATGAATCACACCAGCGGGCTCTACGACTACATGAAGGAACCCGGCCTGTCGACGAACCGGTGGCGCGGCGACGATCGATTTCGCAGTCACGCGCCCCGCGATCTGCTCGCCACCGCGGTGCGCCACGACCCGTATTTCGCGCCGGGCGCCCGCTTCCGGTACTCGAACACCAACTACATCGCGCTCGGCCTGCTCATCGAGCACGTGACAAGCCACCGCTACGGCGACGAGATCCGCAACCGCGTTCTCACTCCCCTGCGGTTGACCGCCACCACCGTGCCCGGCGACGACCCCCGCCTCCCCGCACCCGCCCTCACCGCATATCGCGACATCGACGGCGCGGGCCGCGTGGACGTGACCGAGATGAACCCGTCGCTGGACTGGGCCGCAGGCGAGATGCTCTCCACCACAGCCGATCTCGATGCGTTCTACGCCGCGTTGCTGGGCGGGCGGCTGATCAGCCCCGCCTCGCTGGACCGGATGCGCGAGACCGTCCCGATGGGCATGGGTTTCCACTACGGTCTGGGCCTGCAGCGTTTCGCCCCACCGTGCGGTGACGAGCTGTGGGGGCACGGCGGTGAGCTGCTCGGATACGTCTCGTATGCGTTCCGGTCGACCGATGGCCGCTCGCTGACGATGGTCCTCGGCTCGGCGGCGTCGTCGGACGCGTTGTCGCTGTTCGCGACGGTCACCGCGACCTACTGCCTCGCCTGATCGCGGGACGCGATGGAAACGACGAGGCCGGGGCAGCATTTCGCCACCCCGGCCCCTCGTTGCCGTCAGGCCTGCAGGAAGGCGAACTCCTCCTGCAGCTGAGTCATCTTGTCGCACAGCGCCGTCACCGACGGGCCCGCGTTGAGAACTTCGCGCGACACATTGGGCACCACGGCCGTCAGGTTCGCCGCGGGGACCAGGGCGCGGATGGAGTCCGCTCCCCCGCCCTGCGCGCCGACCCCGGGCATCAGGATGGGGCCGTTGAGTGCCGACAGGTCCGGCGCCTCGGTGAGCGTCGCGCCGACGACCACGCCGACCGAGCCGAAGCCGTGGCCCGCGTTGCGGGCCGCCGCCTCGTCGACCATGGTCTGGGCGATCGTGCGGCCGTCCGCGGCGGTGATCCGCTGCAGTTGCGCGCCTTCGGGATTCGACGTCGCCGCGAGGACGAACACGCCGCGATGGTTGGCCTGCGCCAGACTCAGCGCCGGGTCCAGGGACCCGAACCCGAGATACGGCGAGACCGTCACGGCGTCGGAGCCCAGCGGGCCGTCACCGAGCCAGGCGTGCGCGTAGGCGTCCATGGTGGAACCGATGTCGCCGCGTTTGGCGTCGGCCAGCACCAGGGTGCCAGAGGCCCGCAGGACCTCGATGGTCCGCTCGAGCACCGCGAGACCGCCCGAGCCGTAGGTCTCGAAGAACGCGACCTGCGGCTTGACCAGGGCGACGCGGCCGTCGAAGGCCTCGACGCAGATCTCGGCGAACGCCTCGAGCCCGTCGACGTCCTCGGTGAGCCCCCACGCCCGGAGCAGGCCGGGGTGGGGGTCGATGCCGACGCACAGCGGGCCGAATTCCCGCATGGCGTGCTGCAACCGGTGACCGAAGCTGTGCATGTCAGCCCCGCAGCACCGAGTGCAGCTGCTGCAGCGAGCGCACGCCGATGCCGCCGTTGATGCTCGCCTCGATGCCCTGCACCGCCGCGGCCGCGCCCTGCACGGTGGTGATGCACGGGATGTTCGCGCCCACCGCGGCGGTGCGGATCTCGTAGCCGTCCACGCGGGGGCCCGAGTTGCCGTAGGGGGTGTTGAACACGATGTCGATCTCGCCGTCGCGGATCTGCTCGACGATCGAGGCCTCCGGCATGCCGGTCGCCGGGTCGGTGGCTTCCGGGTCGGAGTGCTTGCGCACCTGCTCGCACGGAATGCCGTTGCGGCGCAGGGTTTCCGCGGTGCCCTCGGTGGCGAGGATGCGGAAGCCCAGATCGTGCAGGCGCTTGATCGGGAACACCATGGCGCGCTTGTCGCGGTTGGCGACGGAGACGAACACGGTGCCCTCGGTCGGCAGCGAGCCGTAGGCGGCGGCCTGGCTCTTGGCGAAGGCGGTGCCGAAGTCGGCGTCGATGCCCATGACCTCGCCGGTGGACTTCATCTCCGGCGACAGCAGCGAGTCGACGCCGGAGCCGTCGGCGCGACGGAACCGATGGAAGGGCAGCACGGCTTCCTTCACCGCGACCGGCGCGTCCAGCGGCACGTGGCCGCCGTCGCCCTCGGGCGGCAGCATGCCTTCCTTGCGCAGCTCGGCGATGGTGGCGCCGAGCATGACACGCGCGCAGGCCTTCGCCAGCGGCACCGCGGTCGCCTTGGAGACGAACGGCACCGTGCGGCTCGCGCGCGGGTTGGCCTCGAGCACGTAGAGGATGTCGTCCTTGAGGGCGTACTGCACGTTGAGCAGGCCCTTCACGCCGATGCCCTTGGCCAGCGCGATGGTCGAGCGGCGCACGGCCTCGATGTCGCTGCGGCCCAGGGTGATCGGGGGCAGCGCGCAGGCGGAGTCACCGGAGTGGATACCGGCTTCCTCGATGTGCTCCATGACGCCGCCGAGGTAGACCTCCTCGCCGTCGCACAGGGCGTCGACGTCGATCTCGATGGCGTCTTCCAGGAAGCGGTCGACCAGCACCGGGTGCTCGGGGTTGAGCTCGGTCGCGCGGGAGATGTAGCCCTCGAGGGAGGTCTCGTCGTAGACGATCTCCATACCGCGACCGCCCAGCACGTAGGAGGGGCGCACCAGCACCGGGTAGCCGATCTCGGCGGCGATCTTCTTGGCCTGCTCGACCGTGGTGGCGGTGCCGTACTTGGGCGCGGGCAGCCCGGCGGCGACGAGCACGTCACCGAACTCGCCGCGGTCCTCGGCCAGGTCGATCGCGGCCGCGGAGGTGCCGACGACCGGCACGCCCGCGTCGGTCAGCCGTTGCGCCAGGCCCAGCGGGGTCTGTCCGCCGAGCTGCACGATCACACCGGCGACGGTGCCCGACTCGGTTTCGGCGTGGTAGACCTCGAGGACGTCCTCGAAGGTGAGCGGCTCGAAGTAGAGGCGATCGGCGGTGTCGTAGTCGGTGGAGACGGTCTCGGGGTTGCAGTTGACCATGACGGTCTCGTAGCCCGCGGCCGAGAGGGTCTGCGCCGCGTGGACACACGAGTAGTCGAACTCGATGCCCTGGCCGATGCGGTTGGGGCCCGAGCCCAGGATGATCACCTTGTCGCGCTCACGCTGCGGCGCGACCTCGGACTCCGCGCCGGGATCCAGCTCGTAGGAGCTGTAGTGGTACGGGGTCTTGGCCTCGAACTCGGCGGCGCAGGTGTCGACGGTCTTGTAGACCGGCCGCACACCCAGGCGGTGGCGCAGCGAGCGCACGCCCGACTCGCCCGCGAGCTCGGGCCGCAGGGCGGCGAGCTGACGGTCCGACAGGCCGTAGTGCTTGGCGCGGCGCAGCAGGTCCTCGTCCAGGACCGGCGCGTCGAGCACTTCCTGGCGCAGCGCGACCAGGCCGGCGACCTCGGCGACGAACCACGGGTCGACACCGGAGGCCAGTGCGACTTCCTCGATGCTCGCGCCGAAGCGCAACGCCCGCTCGACCTGGTAGATGCGGCCTTCGGTGGGCACGCGCAGGTCGGCGAGGATGGCCTCGATGGCGTCGCGCACCGACGCCGGATCGCTGGGATCCTGCGGGGCCCACTGTCCGTCGTCGAGGGTCCAGAAGCTGGCGGCCTTGGTCTCGAGCGAACGCAACACCTTGCCCAGCGCTTCGGAGAAGTTGCGGCCCATCGACATCGCCTCGCCCACCGACTTCATGGTGGTGGTCAGGGTGGCGTCGGCGCCGGGGAACTTCTCGAACGCGAACCGCGGCGCCTTGACGACGACGTAGTCCAGGGTCGGCTCGAAACAGGCCGGGGTCTCACCGGTGATGTCGTTGACGATCTCGTCGAGGGTGTAGCCGATGGCCAGCTTGGCGGCGATCTTGGCGATCGGGAAGCCGGTGGCCTTCGACGCCAGCGCCGAGGAGCGCGAGACGCGGGGGTTCATCTCGATGACGATCAGGCGACCGTCCTTCGGGTCGACCGCGAACTGGATGTTGCAGCCGCCGGTGTCGACGCCGACCTCGCGCAGGATCGCGATGCCCAGATCGCGCATCTTCTGGTACTCGCGGTCGGTGAGCGTCATGGCCGGGGCGACGGTGACCGAGTCACCGGTGTGCACGCCCATCGGGTCGACGTTCTCGATCGAGCAGACGATGACCACGTTGTCGCGGCCGTCGCGCATGAGCTCGAGCTCGAATTCCTTCCAGCCGAGGATGGACTCCTCGATCAGGACGTTCGCGGTCGGCGAGGCGGCGAGGCCGCCACCGGCGATACGGTCGAGGTCCTCGTCGTTGTAGGCCATGCCCGACCCGAGGCCGCCCATGGTGAACGAGGGGCGCACGACGACCGGGAAACCCAGGTCGGCGACGGTCTCGCGGACCTCGTCCATGGTGTAACAGACCCGGCTGCGGGCACTCTCGCCGCCGACCTTGGCGACGATGTCCTTGAACTTCTGCCGGTCCTCACCGCGCTGGATGGCGTCGAAGTCGGCGCCGATCAGCTCGACGTTGTACTTCTCCAGCACCCCGCGCTCGTGCAGCGCGACCGCGGTGTTGAGGGCGGTCTGGCCGCCCAGGGTGGCGAGAATGGCGTCGGGACGCTCCTTCTCGATGACCTTCTCGACGAATTCGGGGGTGATCGGCTCCACGTAGGTGGAGTCGGCGAACTCGGGGTCGGTCATGATGGTCGCCGGGTTGGAGTTCACCAGCGATACGCGCAGTCCCTCGGACCGCAGCACCCGGCACGCCTGGGTACCGGAGTAGTCGAATTCGCACGCCTGGCCGATCACGATCGGGCCAGAGCCGATCACCAGGATGTGCTTCAGATCCTCGCGGCGAGGCATCAGGCTCCTTCCATGAGACCGGCGAAACGGTCGAACAGGTATGCGGCGTCGTGCGGGCCTGCGGCGGCCTCGGGGTGGTACTGCACCGAGAAGGCGCGACCGTCGATCAGTCGCACACCCTCGACGGTGCCGTCGTTGGCGCAGATGTGGGAGACCTCGGCCTTGCCGAAGGGGGTGTCGAACACCTCGCCCTTCTCACCCTCGAGGGCGAAGCCGTGGTTCTGCGCGGTGATGGAGATGCGGCCGGTGCCCGCTTCGACCACCGGGATGTTGATGCCGCGGTGGCCGAACTTCATCTTGTAGGTCTGGCGGCCCAGGGCCCGACCCAGGATCTGGTTGCCGAAGCAGATGCCGAACAGCGGGATCCCGCGCTCGAGCACACCCTGGGTCAGCGCGATCGCGCCGGTCTGGGTGGCCGGGTCGCCGGGGCCGTTCGAGAGGAACACGCCGTTGGGGTTCAGCGCCAGGATGTCGTCGAGGGAGGTGTTCGACGGCACCACGTGGGTGCGCACGCCGCGCTCGGCGAACATGCGCGGGGTGTTGGTCTTGATGCCCAGGTCGACCGCGACCACGGTGAAGCGGTGGTCGCCCACCGGCTCGATCGTGTACATGCCGTCGGTGCTGACCTCTTCGGCCAGGTCGGCGCCGAGCATCGAGGGCTGACCGTTCACGCGAGCCAGCAGTTCCGCGTCGTCGGCGAGGGCGGCGCCGGAGAAGATGCCCGCCTTCATCGAGCCGCGGGTGCGCAGGTGACGCACGACCGCGCGGGTGTCGATGCCGGCGATGCCGACCACGTTCTGCTTGTCGAGCTGGTCCTGCAGGGTGCCGGTGGCGCGCCAGTTCGAGGAGATCGTCGAGGGGTCGCGCACGGCGTAGCCGGCGACCCAGATCTTGCCCGACTCGTCGTCCTCGTCGTTCCAGCCGGTGTTGCCGATCTGCGGGGCGGTGGCCACCACGATCTGGCGGTCGTAGCTGGGATCGGTCAGGGTCTCCTGGTACCCGGTCATCGCGGTGCAGAACACCGCCTCGCCCAGGGTCTGGCCCTCGGCGCCGAAGGCGGTACCGCGGAACACGCGGCCGTCCTCCAGCACGAGGGCTGCCTTTGTCTTCGTCATTCGTCGTCTCCCGTCGTCGCCCTGGTCGCATCCGCGGTCCATGCCGGGTACACCGTCTTGTCGTCGCCCCGGAATCCGGTATCGATCTCGGTTCCGGTCGGCAGTGTCCAGCGAATTACCAGCACACCATTCTCTGTCATCACTTTGCCCGCGTGTCCGCGTTCGGTCCGCACGGCGACCACGGATTCCTGCGGAATCCAGATCACCGTCGCCCCGTCGCGTTCGAGCAGGATTCCGCGTTCGAACCGCGTCAGTTCGGCGGTCGCCCGGAATCCCAGGTCACCGACCGCGATCCGGTCCTGCCAGCTGGGCGCGATGGTGCTGCCCAGGTAGAGGCCGGTGGTCGGTTCCAGTAGTTGCGCGCCCAGCTCGGCGGGCACCGTCGGCAGCTCGCCGATGCGTGCCTGCTGCCGCGCGGCCTTCTTCTGCCAGGCTCGGTACATCAGCCACAGGCACAGGAGGAACAGGGCCAGACACCCCAGTACCCACAGAGTTCTTTCCACGTTCCTGGCCTCCCTAGATCCCGACCGCCTTGCCCTCGCGGGCAGTTACCCGGCCGCGCAGCACGGTGGCTGACACCTGAGCCGGGAACGTCATGTCCTCGAACGGGGTGTTGTTCGAGATGCTCGCCAGCTCGGCGCCGTGCACCGTCCACTCGGCGTCGGGGTCGATCAGCGTGAGGTTGGCCGGTTCACCGACGGCGATCGGGCGGCCGTGGTCGTCGAGGCCGACGATCGCGGCGGGCTTCTCGCTCATCACCCGGGCGACGCCGCGCCAGTCGAGCAGACCCGGTCGCACCATCGTCTGCACGATGATGGACAGCGCGGTTTCCAGCCCGAGCATGCCGGGGCGGGCCGCCGCGAACTCGCAGCACTTGTCCTGCTCGGCGTGCGGGGCGTGGTCGGTGGCGACGCAGTCGATGACGCCCTCGGCCAGCGCCTGGCGCAGGGCGGTCACGTCGGCGGACTCGCGCAGCGGCGGGTTGACCTTGTTGACCGCGTCGTAGGTCTCCAGGCGCGAGTCGTCGAGCAGCAGGTGGTGCGGGGTGACCTCGGCGGTGATCGAGATGCCCTGGGACTTGGCCCATTTCACCAGCTCGACGGTGCCCGCCGTGGAGGCGTGGCAGATGTGCACGCGGGCGCCGGCGTCGCGGGCCAGCAGCGCGTCGCGCGCGACGATCGACTCCTCGGCGGCGCGCGGCCAGCCGGCCAGACCCAGGCGGGCGGCGTTGGGGCCCTCGTGCGCGACAGCGCCCTTGGTCAGGCGCGGCTCCTCGGCGTGCTGGGCGATGAGCACGCCGAGGGAGTTCGCGTACTCCAGCGCGCGGCGCATGATCAGCGGGTCGTAGACGCAGTGACCGTCGTCGGAGAACATCCGCACCTGGCCGACACCCGCGGCCATGGTGCCCATCTCGGCGAGCTGCTTGCCCTCGAGCCCGACGGTGACCGCGCCGACCGGGAACACGTCGACCAGGCCGACCTCCTGGCCGCGTCGCCACACGTGATCGGTGATGACGTGCGAATCGGCGACCGGATTGGTGTTGGCCATCGCGAACACCGCCGTGTAGCCGCCGAGTGCGGCCGCGGCCGAACCGGTTTCGATGGTCTCGGTGTCTTCGCGGCCGGGCTCGCGCAGGTGGGTGTGCAGGTCGACGAAGCCGGGCAGCAGGATCTGGCCGCCGCCGTCGATCACCTCGGCCTCGGCCGACGCCGCGATGCCGCCGCCGATCTCGGCGATGACGGTGCCGCGCACCAGCACGTCGACCGGCTCGCCCTCACCGTAGGGCCGGACATTCTTGATCAGCAGTTCACTCACGCCGCCACCTCCTGGGTGCCGACGAGCAGCCGGAACAACACGGCCATTCGCATGTGCACTCCGTTCGTCACCTGTTGCAGGACCGCCGCTTTCGGCGAGTCGGCGACCGCCGAGGCGATCTCCATGCCGCGCAGCATCGGACCGGGGTGCAGCACCACCGCGTCGTCGCCGAGCAGGCCGAGCCTGCGCTCGGACAGTCCGTAGTTGATCGAGTACTCGCGGGCCGACGGGAAGAAGCCGCCGTTCATCCGCTCGGCCTGCACCCGCAGCATCATGACCGCGTCGGCGCCGGGCAGTTCGGCGTCGAGCGAGGTCGCGACCCGGCACGGCCAGGCCTCGACCCCGACCGGCAGCAGGGTGCGCGGGGCGACCAGCACGACCTCGGCACCGAGGGTGTTCAGCAGGATCACGTTGGAGCGGGCCACCCGGCTGTGCAGGATGTCACCGACCAGCACGATCCGCTTGCCCTCGATGTCGCCGAGGCGCTGGCGCAGGGTCAGCGCGTCGAGCAGCGCCTGGGTGGGGTGCTGGTGGGTGCCGTCGCCGGCGTTGATGATCGAGGGCGCGGCGCGGTTCTCCTCGCGCGCCCACTGCTCCATCCAGCGCGCGATCTGGTGCGCGGCGCCGGAGGCCGGGTGGCGCACGATCAGCGCGTCGGCGCCGGCCGCGTGCAGGGTCAGCGCGGTGTCGCGCAGCGATTCGCCCTTGGAGACCGAGGAACTCGACGCGCTCACGTTGATCACATCGGCGCTCATCCACTTGCCCGCGACCTCGAACGACACCCGGGTGCGGGTCGAGTTCTCGTAGAACACCGTCATCACCGTGCGGCCGCGCAGCGTCGGGAGCTTCTTCACCTCGCGGCCGAGCAGGGCCTGTTCGAAGCGCTCGGCTTCGTCGAGAAGTTCGGTGGCGGTGCCCCGATCGAGATCGGCGACCGTCAGCAGGTGCTTCACGCTTGCGCCTCCTGGTGCAGATACACACCGTCGTGTCCGTCGTGTTCGGTCAGCAGGACCGAGATGTCCTCGGCGCGCGAGGTCGGCACGTTCTTGCCCACGTAGTCGGCGCGGATCGGCAGTTCGCGATGGCCGCGGTCGATGAGCACGGCGAGCTGGACGGCGCGGGGGCGGCCGAGGTCACGCAGGCCGTCGAGGGCCGAGCGGACAGTGCGGCCGGAGAACAGCACGTCGTCGACGAGGACCACCAGGGCGTTCTCGATGCCACCGTCGGGCACGGAGGTGCGCTCGAGCGGGCGGTGCGGACGGCTGCGCAGGTCGTCGCGGTAGAGGGTGATGTCGAGCGAGCCCAGCGCGGGCCGCACGCCGGAGAATTCCTCGATCTTGGCGGCGAGCCGGTTGGCCAGGGTGGTGCCGCGCGTCGGGATACCCATGAGAACCACCCGCGGTGCGTCGGCGTCGCCGGAATCCAGGGCGGTCTTCTCGATGATCTGATGGGCGATGCGCGCGACGGTCCGATTCACGTCCGAGGGCGACAACAGCTCGCGCCCGGCTGCCACCCACTCCGGAGTGTGCCGTTGCGATGTTTCGCCCGCGCCGGTTTTGGCCGCCCGTTCGGGCACAGCCATGCCGACCTCCTTCCCCGCCTCACCGGACGGTCCGTTAAAGGATGTCTAACTCGCGCTCCACCCTATCAGCGTCCTGACCGGCCTTTGACCAGGTAGGCCCGCCTGTGAGCGCGGCCACGAAGCCCCACGCGGCCCGGGGCGGTGCGTCGCCGATCACACACCGACAGAAAGCCCAGTGAGCGCTGGGGTTTCACGTCTCGGCTGCGCCGCCCGGCCGAGACAGCACGTGACGGTATTCACGAGCCGTCCGCGCCCTGGTCGGTGGCGGGCCCGAACCACACCGACAGTCGTGCGCACAAGGCCGCGAGTCCGGCGTCGTCGAGACGTTCACGGATCGGGCCACGAGTCCACGTCGTGCCAGTCGAAGTGCGCGGGCATCGCCCGGGGCCGCGCGAACACGTGTGGGTGCTTGTCGGCCCCCGGGGCGCCGACTACACTGTGACGCGCGCCACAGCCGTTCGCGCGGGGTGGTGCTGACGCTCAGCGCACAGCGTGGCCCGATCGGAGCGCCGGGTCGCGGCGATCCTCTCCGACCCCGTTCGTCGACGAGCCGGGCCCGACAGTCGCTCCACTCCAGCTCGGCCGCCGTGGCGGCGAGCGATCCCGTGCGCACTTCCGCACGACCCTTCGGCAAGGAGATGACGTCATGGCTGTAGTCGTCGAACTCGATTTCACCGGCGCGACGCTCGATCAGTACGACCAGGTGCTCGACAAGATGGGCTTCGTGCACGGCGGGGCGGGCGGGCCAGGGATGGTCTTCCACGTGGCGCGCAAGACCGACGACGGATTCCATGTCACCGATGTGTGGGAGTCGGCGGGCCAGTTCCAGGAGTTCGCCGAGACCACCCTCCGGCCGCTGAGTCGGGAGGTCGGGATGAGCGCGGAACCCACCATCACGATCCACGAGGTCTACAACTATCTGACGCAGGGCTGAGCCTGCTCGCCGACCGTGGCGCGGGGTCACAGTCGGCGAGCGGCAATCAGGCGGTGGCCGCCTGCAGAGCCTGGGCGAACCAGGTGAACACCGGCGTCAGGTCCGGCTGTTCCGGCCAGCCGTTGACCACGGCCAGCAACCGCCAATAGCGGTGCACACGTGGATCGTTCGCGACCGCGAGGCGTTCGAGGATCCATCGGCGCAGCGCCGGGTCGTCGGGGCGCTCGAACGTGCTCGCGTAGCGGGCGGTGAGCGCGTCGAGCACCGGTCGCGCGGCCGGACTGTCGGCAGCCACACCCGCGTCGACGGCTGCTGCGACCTCGGTACGGACCGCTTCGGTGAGTTCGTGGTGCAGGCCGGTCGTGTCGCCCGCGGCACGTTCCCTGGCCTGGTAGGCCGCCATGCGCCGCACCGCGTCACGGAAGTCGGTGTCGCGCACCAGTTCCGCCAGTTCCATCCAGGCCGCGAGCTGATCGGGCGACGGATCGTCGGGTAGTTCGGGCACCGCGGCGCGGACCAGCTCGACCATGGCGGGGTTGGCGGCGTAGCGGCCGAAGGTGTCGTCGACGAAGTCCTCGATGAGGCGGTGTCGTTCGGCGGCGGACAGGGTGGCGAGTCGGTGCATGAGATCCATCTCCGGTGGGGTCGGTTCCCGGGCGGCCACCGCGCGCAACACCGCTCGACGGACCCGCAACGCCCGGATCTCGACCTCGAGCGCGTCGGCGTGGGTCGCGGCGACCTCGGTCATCGAGGCCTCGCGGGCGAGCACCCGGCGCACCGTGGCGAGGTCGATGCCGAGAGCGCGCAGCGTGCGCACCAGTTCCAGGCGGGCGAGGGCGGCGGTGTCGTAGCGGCGGTGGCCCGCCGGATTGAGGGTGGTCGGCGCCACGATGCCGCGGTCGGCGTAGAAACGGATCGCCTTGACCGTCAAGCCGGTTCGGGCGGCCACGTCGCCGATCGTGAACAGGGTGTCGTCGTCCATGACGCTCAGCGTGCCGTCTCCCCTCGGGGGAGAAGCAAGCCCGGATCCTCGACGACGATCCGGACCCCGGACCCCAGCAGGTCGGCGGCGGTGAGCCCGAACAGGGCGTGGAAGGTGTCGCTGAAATGCGACGGGCTGGCGAATCCGGCGTCGGCCGCGGCGGTGGTGAGGTCGGCGCCCTCGGCTACCGCCCGGCCGACGGCGAGCATGCGCGCCCACACCCGGTACCGCCGGAAGCTGGTACCCGCCTGGGCGGAGAACAGGTGCAGCAGCCGCGATTTCGACAGATGCACCGCGGCGGCGAGCTGATCGGCGGAGAGATCCGCAGCTGGGTGCGCGCACAGGAGGGCGGTCGCGGCGGCGATCCGGGGATCGAGGTCAGGGCCTGCCGTTCCGGACACCAGGTCCAGGAGATCGTCAGGGGCGGTGTCACCCTCGGCGAGCCGGATCAGTGTCGACTCGTCGACGTGGGCGATGCCGAAACCACCGGTGTCCGCGCGCATCCGGCTCCGGCAGCCCGCGGCGCGCGGTGAGCCGGGATCGAGGTAGCAGAACAGCATTCGCCCGTCGGCGACGATCCGGTGCGGTGTGCGTGGCGGCACCAGAACGCTGCGCAACGTTCGGGTGCCGATCGCGTCGGCGTCGATCGTGAACGGCCCGTCGAGCCCGACCGCCAGGCAGCCCACCGACCCGCAGTGGCGGTCCAGCCGCAGCGACGGCCCCCGGTAGATCGCGTGCCCGGCCCACAGCCACACCGTCGGCGCAGGACGGCACGTTTCCGGAAGTGGTGCTGCGCCCATAACGCCATGCTTGCACGAACGGTGTCGGAGGAGAGGGTGGATATATGGTCGCGGAGGTCGTCGGCGCGGTGTTGCTGGTGGTCGTGGGGCTGGTGCATGTGCTGCCGGGTGTGGTCGCGATCGCGCCGGGGCGAGCAGCGACGGCCTACGGCACAGACGTGCCGAACCGGGATCTCGAGTTGTTGCTGCGGCATCGGGCCGTGCTGCTCGCGCTGGTCGGGATCGGGCTGATCGTCGGCGCGTTCGTGCCGTCGGCGCGGCCGGTGACCATCGCGGCCGGAATCCTCAGCACCGGTTCGTTTCTTGTGCTCACGATGGCGATCGGTCCCCGTGCCCTCGATGCGCGGACGCTGCGGGTGGCACGGATCGACGTGGGTGCGCTCGCCGCGCTGGTGCTCGCGGTGCCGCTGTTCGGGTTCGCCGAATGAGGTGCGTCGAGCGGATCCTGCCCGCCGCATCGTTCGGCTCGCCGCCGGATCATCACTGTGACAGCTCGTTCGGCGACGAACTAGTCCCAGGTAGCCGTCTCCGGATCGACGCCGTGCGCCCTGGCGTTGGCATCGATGACCGCGCTCAGCCAGCTGGTCAGGCCGGGCTCGATGGCGTCGTAGAAGGCCGTGTACTCCGGGTCGCCGACGTAGCGGCGACCGAGACACACGTGCATCGGGTGCGTGCAGTCGAAGTACACGGCGATCGACGCGCGATGCCGTTCGGCCAGCGAGTCGGCGCGGGCACTGCCCGGCGCGACGCCCGCGCGGAGGGCATCGGCCAAGTCGGCGTGCAGGGCGGCGGTGTCTTCGGCGATGCGCTGCCAGTCCTGCGCCGATCGGTCGGCCGCGCGTTCGGCGTACTGGGTCCACTGCGGGGTGTCGCCCCATTTCTCGCGGGCCTGCGCGACCCAGGAAGGTTGCCAGTCGCCGCCGAAGATCGCGACCTGATCCTGGGGGCTGAGCCGGATGCCCGACTCCCTGGCCTCGATCATCCGGTCCATCGCCTCGGTCGTGCGCCACAACCGCCGCATCCTGGCGTGCAGGGCGTCGCGCTGCCTGCGCAGGGTGGCCAGGGCGTCGGCGGCTGGCGCGTCCAGGAGCGCGCCGATCTCGTCCAGGGGCACGCCCAGCTCGCGATAGACGACCACGCGCTGGGCACGGACCAGGTCGGCCGCCGTGTACAGGCGATAACCGGCGGACGTGCGGTCGGACGGGTGCACCAGCCCGACCGCGTCCCAATGGTGCAGCGTGCGCGTGGTGACGCCGAGCAGTTCCGCCGCGACGCCGACGGTGAGCGGTTCGGACACGGCCTCCAGTGTGCCGTGCCCGGCGCTCGTCATCGCTCAGGCGACTCGATGCCGATCGAGCGCAGATGCGCGGCCGCCGGGCTGTCCGGGTCCCACTGCTGGGCCGCCGTCATGATGACGCGGAGGTTCTCCGGGGTACGGACCTCCACTTCGACGGAATTCCACGGCATGACCCGGGGCCCGGCCGTGCAGCCGGGCGTCACCGCCTCGCAGGCGGCGACGATGCCGTCGATCTCGGCGAGCACACAGGAGAAACTCACGGTCGTGGTCGGCGCGTCGGCCGGACGGTCCCCCGGGACCAGCAGCACGTCCTGAAATGCCCAGCGGCGCAGGTGGGTCAGCTGACCCGGCACCGTGAACAGGTCGAAGAAGCCGAGCCCACGGACCCAGAAATCGACCGACGCGGCGAGGTCCCTGGTCGGGACGGTGACGAACATCGGCATGCCGTAGATCCCGCGGAACGGTTCGGGCACCACAGCATCCGGGCCGGGAACGGGGACGGGGCTGATCTCGAAAGCGGGAAACGATGTGTTCATACCCGCATCGTCGACCCTGACGCTACGTCAGGGTCAACCACGATCAGTCGCGCACCGCGAGCACCACGCCGACCTGCGGATCACCGACCGCCACCGGGCGTCCGAGCGGTGCGACCAGGTCGTCCCAGGCGCGGAACTCGGTGCGCCAGCCGTGTTCGATCAGCCAGCGCTCCCCCGGCCGCGCGGTGTCGTCCCGTGAGCCGGGCGCCGCCGCGTCGCCGGAGACCAGGCGACGCAGCTCGGCATAGTGCGGTGCTTCGGGGTCGACCGCGAAGCGGCTCAGGCCGAAGCGACTGCCCGGCGCGGACAGACAGCTCAGCGTCTCCAGCACCCGGACGTGGTCTGCGACGGGGAGATACGGGAGCGCGCCCTCGTCGACCCAGTGCGTCGGCAGGTCGGGGCGGAAACCGCGCTCGCGCAGCAGAGTCGCCCAGTCCGCGCGCAGATCCAGCGGCAGCACCTCCCGTCGCGCCGTCGGCCGCGCGGCGACCGCGCGCAGCACGGGCTCCTTGAAGGCGAACAACTCCGGCAGATCGAGCTCGAAGACGACGACGTCGGCGGGCAGTTCCATTCGGTAGGCACGGGTGTCCAGCCCGGCGCCGAGCAGGACTAGCTGGGTCACGCCGTCGGCGACGACCTCGGCGACCCGGTCGTCGGCCAGCCGCACCCCGGCCGAACGGCCCTCGAAGAACGCCTCGGCCAGCGACTCGACCCGGGCCCACCGTGCCGCGCCTTCGTCGGTGCGGGTGAAGTCGCGGCGCGCGGCGTCCACGAAGGCCGCGGCGAGCGGGTCGCCGTAGAGCCGGTCGGGCCTGCGCGTTTCGCGGGCCCTGATCAGCGCGACGCCGAGGGCGGTCAGCGCGGCTCCGGCCGCGGGTGCGTGGGTCTTCGTCATGGTGCCCCTCCTCACAACTAACTTGACGACCGGCTAGTGATCTCGGTCACGAATCGACGGTAAGCTCCTCCTAGCCGGTCGTCAAGCAAAGGAAAGCCCCGTGGACGGACGTCGAAGCGATACCAGGGAACGCATTCGCGCGGTGGCGATGGCGTTGTTCTCCGAACGCGGGTACGAGAAGACGTCGCTGCGCGAGATCGCCGAACGCCTCGGCGTTACCAAAGCGGCGCTGTACTACCACTTCCGCACCAAGGAGGACATCGTCGTCAGTCTCTCCGACGACCTGCGGCGCGGCATCGACGACATCGTCACCTGGGCCGAGCAGGCTCCCCCCGGACCCGAACGTGCCGAACAGATCCTGCGCCGCTACAGCGACCTGCTGCACAGCCTGGGCCGCGACATGGTGCGGTTCTGGCACGAGAACCAGCCCGCCTTCCGCGATCTCGGATTCGGCGCGGGATTGCGGTACCAGTTCCGGGTGCTGGCCGATCTCATGACGGCCCCCGATCACGCGCCACTGGACGTCTATCACGCCCGCCAGGCGCTGCTGGCGATCAGCTGGAGCGTGTCGATGATGGGCGACCTCGACCTGTCCGACGACGACATGCGCACCGCCGCGACGGCTGTCGCGGTCGACATTCTCGCGAAGATCTCCTGACGGAGCGCTACAGCGGGGCGGGCGGTTCCGGGGCGGTCTGCCGGGTGGGCAGCGCGCTGACCGTCAGCGCCAGCATGACCAGGGCGATACCCGTCAGCTCGGGGACAGTCGGGCGCTGGGCCAGCGCGACCGCGCCGACCACGGCGGCGGTGGCCGGGAGCAGCGCGAGCAGCAGAGCGAAGCGGGCCCGGCCGACCGCGGTCAGGACCACCTGGTCCAGCGCGTACGGGACCGCGCTCGACAGCACGCCGACGCCGAGCCCGAACAGCCAGGTGCGGGGATCGGCGAAGACCGACGGGTCGATCGCCGATTGCGGGATCAGGACGAACGGCGCGAGCAGGGCCGCGGCGACCGCCATGCCGACGGCGAGGGAGTCCAGGCCGTCACCGGCGTCGGCCACCCGCTTGCCGACGAGGATGTAGGCGGCCCACAGCACCGCCGACGCGACCGCGAACCCCACCCCGACCGGCTCGACATCGAACTGCACCCCGGCCAGCAGCAGCACCCCGACGGTGACCAGCGCGACCGCGAGCACGTCCCTGGCCCGCCGCGAGCCGAGTGTGGCCACGGCCACCGGGCCGAGGAACTCGATGGCGACGGCGGTACCGAGCGGAATCCGCGCGATCGCCTCGTAGAACACGATGTTCATCGACACCGTCACGACACCGAACCCGGCCGCCACCGCGATCCCCCGCCGGGTCCACCGGCTGCGCCACGGTCGTCGCCAGGCCAGCAACGCCAGCCCGGCCGCGGCGGCGCGCAGCCACGCGACGGTCGCGGGTTCGGTGGTGTCGAACAGGAACACGCCCAGGGCGGCACCGAGATACTGCGAGGTCGCGCCGACGACGAACACCAGCGGCACCGACCAGCCGGGCAGGACGGTACGGGCGGGCCGCTCGGTCGTCGAGATCGCATCCATTCCCGGAGTAATCCACAGCCGGGGACGGATTTCAACGCGGAACCGGAGCGTGACCGACCCCACTGTCACACCCCGGCGGGCGGCGGCGTCTCATGGGCATGACCGGCACCGACAGACAGGACCATCCATGAGCGACGGAACCGATGCCGCCACCGCGGCTTTCGTGACGCACCGCAACCTGCTCTTCACGGTCGCCTACGAGATCCTCGGCTCGGCCGCCGACGCCGAGGACGTGCTACAGGAGACCTGGTTGCGCTGGGCCGACGTCGAGCAGGCCGAGATCCGTGATCCGCGCGCCTATCTCGTCCGCATCGCCACCCGGCAGGCACTGACCCGGCTGCGCACCCTCGGCAGGCGCAAGGAGACCTACGTCGGGCCGTGGCTGCCCGAACCACTGCTCACCGCGCCGGATGTCGCCGAGGACGTCGAGCTGGCCGACAGCGTCTCGATGGCGATGATGCTGGTGCTCGAGACGCTCGCGCCGATCGAACGGGCCGTGTTCGTCCTGCGCGAGGTGTTCGACCTGGCCTACGACGAGATCGCCGCAGCCGTGGACAAGAGCCCGGCCGCGGTGCGCCAGATCGCGCACCGGGCCAGGGCCCACGTGGCCGCGCGCAGGCCACGTGGCCCGGTGTCCTCGACGCAGAGCCGCGACGCGCTCGCGGCGTTCGCGCGGGCGGTCGAGACCGGCGACCTGCAGGGACTGCTCGACCTGCTCGCGCCCGAGGTGGTGCTGCTCGCCGACGGCGGCGGCGTGGTCAAGGCGGTCGTGCGGCCGATCGTGGGGGCCGACAAGGTCGCGCGGCTGATGGCGGGCGGCCTGCCCCGGTTCCCCGGGGTGGTGTCGACCGAGCCGACCCAGATCAACGGCGCGCCCGCCCTGCTCCTGCGGCTCGACGGCAAGCTCGACAGCATCGTCACCCTCCGGCTCGACGAGGGTGCGATCACCGGCCTCTACGTGGTGCGCAATCCCGAGAAGCTGTCGCGGATCCAGCAGGCGACCACCGTCGTCCGCTGATCCGCGACGGCCAGGTCAGGGCAGACCGACCCAGGTGTCGAGCGCGGCGCGCAGCGCGGGTGTCGCGACATCGGCGGATTCGTCGATGCCCGCGGCCCAGGCGACGTAGGCGTCGGGCCGCAGCAACAGCGCGTCGGCGGGCCGGTCCTCGGTCTCGGCCGTGACGATCACGATCCGAGGTTCGCGGGCAAGGGCGAGTTTCCGCAGGTCCGCGCGGTCGGCGAGGTCGAGGAAGACCGGCCGTGCGGCATGCAGGAGTTCGGCGACACAGGTCGTGCCCTGTTCGGTGAGCAGTGGGAGATCGGGCGCGAAGGCGCCGGCCAACGGGTGCGGATCGGTGCCGGGAACCGAGTAGCGGACGTCGCCGGCCGAGATCATGCCGGCCAGCCTGCGCAGCGCGGGCTCGTCGGCGAACAGTTCCTGGAACACCGCGCGCAGGGCGTCGGCGGCCTCGTCCTGACCGCGGCGCAGTGCGGCCTGAGCACGGGTCTGCTGCAGGGCCCGGCCCGCCGCGGCGTGGCGTTCGTCGTGGTAGGTGTCGAGCAGTCCGGCCGGGGCGGTGCCCCGCACCGTGGCGGCCAGCTTCCACGCCAAGTTGACCGAGTCGAGCATGCCGACGTTGAGCGCCGTGCCGGTGGCGGGCAGCAGGTGCGCGGCGTCACCGGCGAGCAGGACCCGGCCTGCCCGGTAGCGCTCGGCCCGCCGGGCCTGGAACTGGTAGCGCGACAACCGGACCGGCGCGCCCAGCGGCAGCTCGGCGCCCAGGACCCGCTGGGCGCTGGCACCGAGTTCGGCGAGCGTCAGCGGATCGTCGTTGTCGTATTCGGTGAGGTCGTCCTCGGTGGTCTGGAAGAACATCACCCGCTCGTCGGCCCGCACCGGACCGATCGCGAAGACCCCGCGCTCGGTCCTGGTGAAGCCGGGCCGAATCGGACCGAGGCCGGGCACATCGATCCCGCCGTCGTCGAGGACGGCGACCGAGTCCGGCAGCGCCACCACACCGAGTCGGTTGACCTCGGGAAAGGTGTTGCCGGGGAACGGGATCGCGGCCAGTTCCCGGATCCGGCTGCGCCCGCCGTCGCACCCGACCACATACTGCGCACGGACCCGGTACAGCCCGTCCGGTCCGGTGACCTCGACGGTCACAGCGTCGTCGTCCTGGTCGAGCGCGGTCACCTCGTGTCCGCGGCGGATCTCGGCGCCGAGTTCGACGGCCCGCTCGGCGAGCAGTTGTTCGACCCGCGCCTGCGGAATGCCCATCGCGTCCATCGGCCCGTCCGCCAGCGGGGTGAAGTCGACGTGCATACCGCCGAACGGGAAGATCGGCGCCGGGATCGGGCTGCCGACGGCGGCGAAGCGGTCGAGCAGACCGCGGTAGCGCAGCAGGTCCAGGATCCGGCCGCCGAGGCCACTGGCCTTGTGGGCGGTGCCCGGCTCCGCGCGCCGCTCGAGCACCATGGGGCGCACCCCGGCCAGGGACAGCTCCCCGGCGAGCATCAGTCCGGCAGGTCCGGCGCCGACAACGATCACGTCGGTCTTCATTTCACGCACGTGCGTCACTCCCATTTTCGCCGGTCCGAACGTCGAGGAGCGATTCTGCAGGACGACCGGGGTCTTGCCGCAAGCCCCCCGGTCGGCTATACCTTGGAAGGGGCGAGGAACGTCTTCGGTTCGCCCACTCCGGCTTTCGCCGATCACCACGCGCTATTGCGGCTCGTCGAGCATGCGGAGGTAGCCGTCGAGCTGGGCCGCACCGGCGAGCAGGTGCCGACTGCGCGCGGTCAGCCGGTCCTGCCAGTCCTGCAGAAACGTGCTCAGCGCGGCGGCCCCACCCGCCGCGCGCAGCGACGCGACGAATTGCGCGACCTGGGTCAGCCGATAGCCGCCGCGCCGCAGCTGGCGCGCGATCTCGGCGTCGCGCACTCCCGCCGCCTCGTAGTGGCGATAGCCCGTTGCGGGGTCGCGGTCGGGGCGCAGGATGCCCGCGGTTTCCCAGGTGCGCAAGGTCGCCGGATGCACTCCGATCCGGCGCGCGAGCTCGCCCACGCTCAGCGCTCGACCGGCGATCGGGGCGGGCGCGGTGGTCGACAGACTCCCCAGCGCGGTGGCGACCTCGGTGCGGGTGGCGCGCTCGTCGAGCAACGCGACATGCGCGCCGTCGATGAGCCGGTACGCGGATTCACGATCGCCCCGGTGGACGGCCCGCAGGATCGCGGCCGCCTGCTGATGCCCGTGTCCCCCACGCAAAGCGAGAAAGGCTCGCAGCGCCTGTGCGTTCCGGGGCGTGTAGCGGCGGTAGCCGGACGCGCCGCGGTCGGCGGGTCCGAGGATTCCCGCCTCGTCGTAGTTGCGGATCGCCTGGGCGGACAAGCCGTGTTCCCTGGCCAGATCGATCGGCCGCAAGACACCCCTCCTTTGAGGCTTTTTTCGGCTTTCACCAGTAAAAATCCGCGAAAGCTTCACTCGAACCTTCAACGATACTGTCGAAGGCATGCCCGCCGATCAAGGAGTGTTCATGCCTACCGCCACCACGCCCCGCGAACTCGCACGCGAACTCGACGACGCGGCGAGCCTGGGTCGTGCCGTCGACGATCTGCTCGCGTGCCGTGCCGAACCGCCGGTCCTGCTCGCACTCGGCGAGCCCACCCACGGGATCGCGGCATTTCCGTTGCTGCGCAACGAACTCCTGGCGCAGCTGGCCGAGCGCGGATTCCGGTCGATCGCGCTGGAGTCCGATCTGTTCGCCGCCGCGATCGTCGACGACTACATCAACGGGGCCACCACCACCGACCTCGAGACGGTGCTCGCCACCGGATTCAGCCACCGCTTCGGCGCCGTGCCCGGCAATCGCGAACTCGTCGAATGGCTGCGCAGCTACAACGCGGGCCGCCCCCCCGCGGACCGTCTGCGCTTCTACGGCTTCGACGCGCCGCTCGAGCAGACCGACGTCCCCAGCCCGCGCCCTACCCTGACCGCGGCCGGCGGGTATCTGCCCGAACCACTGCGACCGGCCGCCCTGCGCGACCTCGAGACCCTGCTGGGCGAGGACGCCGACTGGACGAACCCGGCGGCCGTGTACGACCCCGCCGCCTCGATCGGCGGTTCCGACCGCGCCCGCGCGCTGCGCGTGGTGGCCGACGACATCGTGAGCGCGCTGCGCCGCGCGGCACCGGCGCTGCGGCCCGCCGACCCGGCCGGCTACGACCTCGCCCTCGCCAACGCGCGCACGGCCCTCGGCCTGCTGCGCTACCACGCGGCCGTGGCCACACCCGGCGCCGATCGCATCGCGACCCTGCTCAGCGTGCGCGCCGAGATGATGGCCGACAACCTGCTCGCGATCGTCGCCGCGGAGCAGCACCGGGGACCGGCCCTGGTCTTCGCGCACAACGTGCACCTGCAGCGCGCCGGATCCACGCTGACCATGGGCGGCGACGACGCGCACTGGTGTGGCGCGGGCGCGCTCGTCGCGATGAGCCTCGGCGAGAGCTACGCGTTCGTAGCCACCGACGCGAACCCGAAGAGCCTCCCGGGCACCCTCCAGGGCGAGCTGGCCGCGGCCACGCACCGCCGCGCGCTGTTCCCCGCGTCCGCGCTGCGCGCCGCGCTCCCGGCCTCGATCGGCGTGGGCGAGCCGATCGTGCCCGGTCACCTGCCGTTCGAGCCCGCCGGGCTCGCGGGCGCCGACGCGATCGTGTTCGTCGCCGACACCGATGGCACGCGGCACGAATACTGGCACTGACCGAACATACGTTCGAACGCGCGCTAGACTGTCGACATGTCGCTGCCCCTGCAAGGTTCACTGTTCGACGGTGATGCGGTTGCGCTGGGTTCGATCGAGACGATCCGGCGCACCCGCCTCGACGCCACGGCCTGGGTGGATGTCCTCCCCGGCTGGCTGAGCGGCGCGAGTGTGGTGTTCGACCGGTTGGCGGAGCGGGTGCCGTGGCACGCCGAACGCAGACCCATGTACGACCGGGTCGTCGACGTGCCACGGCTCGTCTCGTTCTTCGGCGAGCACGATCCGCTCCCCGACCGAATTCTCGTCGCCGCGCGCGACGCGCTGAGCAGCCATTACGCGGCCGAACTCGGCGAACCCTTCCGCACCGCCGGATTGTGCTTCTACCGCGACGGCCGCGACAGCGTGGCCTGGCACGGCGACACGATCGGTCGCGGCGCCACCCACGACACCATGGTCGCGATCGTCTCCGTGGGCGCGCCTCGCGCACTGCTGTTGCGCCCACGCGGCGGCGGGGCCAGCGTGCGATTCACCGCCGGACACGGCGATCTGCTGGTGATGGGCGGCGCCTGCCAGCGCACCTGGGAGCACGCTGTCCCCAAGACCACGCGACCGGTCGGACCGCGCATCAGCATCCAGTTCCGCCCGCACAACGTGCGCTGACGACGCCTCCTCGGCGGCATGGACCGCGCCGCCAGGCTTACGCTGCGATCAGCACCGAACGCACCAGTTCTCGCACCCCCGCGCGCAACCGGTCGACCTCGCCCGCCCTGGCCAGTTGCTGCGCGAGTTCCCCACCGAGGGTCGACAGCAGGAGCGCGCCGACCGTCTCGGCGTCGATCTCCGGGCGTACCTCGTGCAGCAGGGTGGTGATGTGCTCGGCCCAGAACGCGTGGAATTCCGCGCTGCGAGGGTGCGGGGGCATGGCCCGGTAGGCCGCGATCAGTTCGACGTCGTCGGTGACCATGCTCGTCATCGCGTCGAAGAAGGCCAGTAGCCGGTCGGTCGCCGGGGCGCCGGGACCCAGCGGCGGCGGCCCGCTCGTCACAGCCGCCATCAACGCGATCGCCCCCTCGGCCACCAGCTCGTACAGCAGGCCGGCACGGCTGCCGAAGCGGTGGAAGATGGTCCCCTTGCCGACGCCCGCGGCGGCGGCGACCCGATCCATGGTCACCCCCGCCGCGCCGTGTTCGGCCAGCAGCGCGGCGGTGGCGTCGAGGATCGCTCGACGGTTGCGCGCGGCGTCGGCGCGTTCGGTGGGGCGTGGGCCTGTCATGACATCGCTTCCTCGGCGGCCGCCGATCCGTTGACAAGTTGACCGCCGGTCCATATCGTTCGGATATCTGGACCGGCAGTCAACTTATGGAGTTCTGATGCAGGCAATCGTAATGACCGAGACCGGCGCACCCGAGGTGCTGGTGCCCCGCGCGGTCGACGCACCGCGACCGGGCGCCGGGCAGGTCCTCGTCCGCGCCGAGGCGATCCCGGTGCTCTACCCGGAGACCCTGGTGCGAGCAGGGACGTTCCCCTTCCCCGCCCCGCTGCCCGAGGTCTTCGGTTTCCAGGCGGCGGGCACGGTCACCGAAGTCGGCGTCGGCGTGGATTCGGCACTGCTCGGCGCCAGGGTCGTCGCCGCCACCAGCGGTTTCGGCGCGTACGCCGAACTCGTGGCGGCCGAGGCGGATGCGCTGACCGTCATCCCCGACGGCCTGAGCACCGATCGCGCCGCCGCCACCCAGATGCCGGGTTCGGTCGCCTTGGCCCTGGTCGCGACCGCGGCGCTCACCCCGGGCGACACCGTCCTGGTCGAGGCAGCCGCGACCGGCGTCGGCAGCGTCCTCACCCAGCTGTGCGCGGCGGCCGGGGTCCGTGTCGTCGCCACCGCGGGCGGCACCGAGAAGGCCCGCCTCGCCCGCACCCACGGCGCCGCCGAGGTGATCGATCACACCGCCCCCGACTGGGCCGATCAGCTCCGCGCCACCCTGGCCACCGACACCGTGGATGTCGTCTTCGACTCGATCGGCGGCGACTCCGTGACACCCCTGCTCGACCTGATCACCCCGCGCACCGGCCGCATCCTCAGCTACGGCTGGCTCGCCGGCCTGCCCACCCAGCTCACCGCCGTCGACCTCATCCTGCGCGGACTCACCCTCACCGGTTGCGCGGGCGCGGCCTGGCTCGCCGAGGTCGCACGTCAGCGCGCGGCCGCCCTCGACGCCGCCGCGCGAGGACAACTGACCGTCGCGATCGACTCCGTCGTGCCGCTCACCGAGGCCGCGACGGCTCACCGCATGCTCGAGCAGCGAAGCGCCCTCGGCACGATCCTGCTGCGGCCGTAGGAAGCACGCCGGCGTCGTCGACGGACAACCCCGCGCGAATCGGCCTCCGGGGTGGCCGATAGGCAGACGGCGGCGGTCGGTGAGCCGGTCGGGGTCGTAGGATTCCGGGCATGGGGAGTCGATTGGCGTTGCCTGTTCGTTCGTCGAATGCGCTGACCGCACGATGGACTACGACCTTCGCCGACGATGATGCCCTGGTGTCGGGGGCGGGTGCGTGGCCGTTGCTCGCGGTGCTGGCGGGGGCGGCACAAGGGGCAGCTCGAGTGGAACTGACGGCGGCGGTAGGGGTTTCGGCCGAGTCGGCACACGCGGCCGGGCTGGCGCTGCTGCGGTCGCTCGATTCCTCGGCCGAGATCGCGGTGGCGACCGGCGCGTGGGTACGACCCGGGATCACCCTGCGCGACGCATGGGTCCGCAGCATGCCCGCCGGTACCGCGGGCACGCTGCTGGACCGAGCCGCCCTCGACGCCTGGGCGAGCGAACGCACAGGCGGCCTGATCGAGAAGTTCCCGGTCACCGTGGACGCCTCGACGGCCTTCGCACTGGCCACGGCCCTGGTCGCCCGGACCCGCTGGGTGCGGCCGTTCCAGCTGATCCGGTGGTCCCCGGAATCCGGGCCGCGGCAGGGACATCAGGGGCCGGGGCTGTCCCGGCGCAGCCACGCCGACGGCAGCGTCACCGTCCTCGGCGGCGACGTCACCCGGGTGATGGTCACCGGCACCGGCGATCTCGACGTCCACCTGCTGATCGGCACACAGGGGCCGCGGCAGGCACTGGCCGTCGGCCTGGCCGCGCTCGACGACGAGAATTCCGCACCGGGCACGCCCACTCCTGATACGACGGCCCCGTGCCTGACGGTGACGCGGTGCAAGACCTTCGGCGGGGACAGTGTCGACCTCCAGCTCCCGCCGTTCGAGGTCCGCAGCGCACACGACCTCACCGACCACCCCCAGCTGTTCGGGTTGGCCGCAGCGAGCAGCGTGGAGTCCGCGCGCCTGCCCGGGATCTCCGACTACCCGCTGGCCGTGAGCACGGCCGGGCAGCACGTGATGGCCCGGTTCGACGCGGCCGGGTTCGAGGCCGCCGCGATCACCGCCGTCGCGATGCGCACCGGCAGCGCACCTGTCGAACGGTGGGCGACCGTCACCGCCGTGCACATCGATCGGCCGTTCGGCTTTCTCGCCGTGCACCGGCCGACGGGAACGGCCGTTGTCGCAGGTCAGGTGACCCGCCCACCGCGGGAATGGGATTCGCCGTCCCCCGCCGACGCCACCGCCCGGCCCGCCTCCGGCGGTGCTCGGTGAGAGCGGTAATCGATATTGCCGATCCTGTTGCTCGGCAACAAGATTCGGTTTCGATGTCGCCGACGGAGGTCGTATCCTGGTAGGGGTCCGCAATCGGTTGCTCAGGGGGTCGTGGTGATCGTCGTTGTCGCGGACGAAACCGAACTCGAAGGCGCAGAAGAGATCGTCGCGGCGGCGATCCGGGAATGGGCCGCGTCCGAGGTAGGGGGCGTGGCGATCTTCCGCTGCCATGTGCCGGAAAGCCGGGGCGGATCGGTCGAGGTCGACGCCCTGGTGTGCACGCCCCAGGGCGCCACCGTGGTGGAGGTGAAGGGGTTCACCGCACGCCAGGACGGCGTGCTCGCCACCCCGCCCAACGGTCCGTGGACGGTCGACGGCGAGGAAGCCGCGCTCTATCACGCGGTGCGGGTGCCCAATCCGTTCGTCCAGGTGCGCAGGCAGGTGTTCGCCGCCAAGAATCTGCTGCAGCAGTCCGGGATCTTCGGGTGGGTGAACGCGGTGGTCGCGCTGGTCCCCCAGCCCGGCGCCCAGATCACCCTCGAGGAGGCTCGCATCGCCGATGGGTACCGGGCGGTGCTGATCGAACGCGAGGATGCCTCGTCCCTGCGCGACTATTTCCACGCCGAGACCGGGCGCACGGTCCGGCTCAGCGTCAACGATGTGCGCCGGGTGTTCGCGGCGCTGAACCTCAGCCGCCTGCTGCCCTCCCGGGTCGCCCTGGCCGACCAGGGATTTCCGGCGCGGCTCGCCCCGTCGACCACGAGCAAGCCGGCGCCCACCTCGGTCGGGCTCGGGCAGGCCGACGACGGCGCCGCAGGCGCGGGGGCAGGCGGCACGTCGCGGGCGGGTACCCGGGTGGCGCAGGCGAGCACTCCCGGATTCCTCGCGGCGATCGATCGGCTCACGCATCGGCCGTGGCCGTCGAACGGGGCGCCGGACGCGGATGCGGTGGCATCCCAGCAGGAATCCGCCGAGCAGGCGCCGAGCGTGGTCACCACGACCACCGAGGATGACCCGACGCCCGGCGAGAACTCGATCGGCGCCGCCGCGCCGTTGGCGGGGTTGGTGAGTATGACTGCCACAGCGGACGACTCGCGGGATGCGTCGTCGCCGAGCACAGCGGACTCGGCCGAGCTTTCCGAGGACACAGCGGATGAGCAGGAGCGGGCGGTGGAGTTGCCCGCGGCGGACTCTTCCGACGAAACCGGAACTCCCGTTTCCGCGCCGGACAGTGCCCCCAGCGCGGAAACCGCCCCTGCGCCAGGGTCTGCGCTGGTCGCCCGCACCGGGCCCGACAGCGCGGACCCCGACGGACAGGGTGTCGATCTGCCCGAGAGCACAGGCGACGGATCGGTCGGGGCGGTGAGCGAAGGATCGGCCGCGGAGGAAGCGAGCGTCGCGGTTTCCGGCAGTGGCGGCGCAGCCGAGGATGATCCGTCACCCGTCGAAACGGCTACCGGCGTGGCGGAGCGGAACGAATCCGTCCCCCGGACGGACTCCGCCGCAGCGTTGCCGACCAGCGAAGGTGCGGGAAATGCTGTGTCGCTGGTCAAGTCGACCGACGATCGGTTCGCCGAACCGGAGGTAGCGCAGGTCATCGAATCTCCGAGCAGCTCCCCCTCGTCGAGCAGCGCCGCGAATACCGGGATTCCGCACGAAGCCGAGCTGTCGTCGACCGACGACGAGGAGGCCTACGACGACGAACCCTGGTCCGAGGACGAGGATCCCGACGATCCGGAAGTCGCGGCACCCGGCTACGCCATCGCGGCAGGCACCGTCGCAACCGGTACCGCCGCGGCCGCGGCATGGTCGTCGTCGGCACCGCACGAGCCCGATTTCCCCCGGCACCCCGACCGGTTCGACGATTCCGAACACTGGAGCGACTGGGTCGACCAGGGGCGGACACCAGCTCGTCCGGTCGCGTCGAATCGCACGCGGGCACGGGCATCGAACCGGTCCGGCGGGCCGTCCCTGCTCGAACGCTGGCGCAATACTCCGGTGCGCGAGCGCCGCCCCCGCGAGCGACGGCGACTGCGGATCGGTCCCGGAATCGGCTTGCTGCTGTTCATCGCCCTGTTCGGGGCGGGGTTCTTCGCCATCACCGCGGTGCAGGCGAGCCGGTTCGAGATGGCGGACTACGACCGGATGTGCGGTGACCGCAAGCCGTTCCCGAACGCCGCGGAGTACCAGCGCGACGGTGCGCGCCCGATCTATCTCTCGGGTGAGCTCGCCACCATCGTCGGGGCCAGCGATTCGCCGGCGTGGAATCCCAGCGACACGTCCTCGGTCCAGCTCATCGCCTGCATGCGGCAGACCAGCCTGGGCGATCTCGTCCAGACCTGTCAGCTCCCGGCCGCGCCGGGCGCTCCCATCGGACGCACCGTCAATCTGTTCCGGGCGACCTACGAGATCACCGTCTACGAGCTGCGCACCGGACGGGAGGCAGGGCGCGCGATCATGGTCGGCGAGCGCTACTCCGCCGATCCCGCCAACACCGACCCCGATCGATGCCGCGCCGTCGCCGACGCTCCCGATGTCCTCGGCCGCAGGCTGGGCCTGCCCTCGACAGCGCAGGTCACCGGGTTCCTCGCGCCGCTGGTCCACGCCGATCGTTGAACCGGCTTGACCTCGAGCGCACTCGAGGTTGCAAGATCATTCGCGTGCCCAGCGCACACCCGACACCACGCCACCCAGCGTCGGTCGTGCCTCCGCCGGTTTCCCGTACACCCACCGGCGGAGGCCGTCGGGATCGGGCTCAAGCCACCGGCGCCGCGGGCGTGGCGTGCTGGTCGCCCTCCGCCTCCTGCGCGCGAGTGAGTTTGGCCTGCGCGCGCCGCAGATCCTCGGCGATGATCTGGAGGGCGGGCGGTGTGGTGAGGCCACGCGCGCGAATCAGGTCGCCGACCGATTCCAGCCGGCTCAGCGACGCCGCGACATACCCCTGCAGGACGGCGATGCGGTCGGCGGGCACCGACTGGATCGTCTTGCTCACCAGCGATTCCAGATCGCGTTGCGCCTTGAGGGTGTCGGAGGTGAGCACCGCGAACAGGCCCCACAGATCATCGACCGGTTCACCGGCGACCTGCGCGCGCAATGCCTCGTAGGTCTCGTTGCGCCGGGCCGAGGCCTCCATGACATCGCGCAGCGCGTCGTTGAGGTGCGACCTGGTCGCCTCCGGAATCCGGTACACCCGCGTGGTTTCGGTGGTGCCGATCCGGTCGGCGACCCGGCTGACGATGGCCAGCGCGTCGTCGAGATCGGTGAGCGCCACTCGCAACAGCGGCGCCGTCGTGTGGAAGCGGGGCTCCATCGCCTGCAGGTCGTAGAACTCGTTGATCCGCTTGCTCGCCACCGCGATATCCCGGCTGAGCAGGGCGACATTCTCGTGCAATCCCATCGCGTGCAGCCGCTGGTCGACTGCGGAGTCCAAGGCGGCCAGCACATTCGGATCGCGCGGTTCGTGGATGTGATGCACCGCGGAGGCGATGCCCGACCGGGAGAACGCCTTGGTGAAGAAGATCGTGCTGATCGACAGCGACAGGCCGAGCACGAAATCCGGCTGCACCTTGAAGATCTCGCGCACGCTGCCGCGCGCCATGATCAGGATGGCGAAGACGACCGCCAAACCGAGTGCGGCCCAGAGCAACTGCGCCCGGGTCAGGTGCCAGCTGCTCAGTGATGGTCGTTCACTCACGGTCTCCCCCAGCCCGCCGATCCGACGGCGTTCGATGCTGGTTGCATTCTCCGGCATGTCCCGATGATTCGCATCGGAAGTGGCCGGAACGGCGACAGCCGCGCATCCGGTGGGATGCGCGGCTGTCGCCGGAAGGTCTCACGCCGAGACGGCGATCTCCCATTCGTAGATCGTCAGCTCCGACGCCCCGGTGGTGTGAACCGGATCGGCGTGCGCGATAGCCGTTGCGGCGTCCAGGCTTTCGGCCAGGACGACGTATGCGCCACCGGTGCCGTCGGTGAACCGGCCGCTCTCCTGCAGCCGTCCCTCGGCGAGCAACTCCTGCAGGAACGCGCGGTGCGGTTCGACCACGGACTGATCGAACGCCGGCGTGCGCATGACCATCACGAGGTACTTGTTCGTCACGACCGATCCTCCGGCGCGGGACGCGCGGCCCTGGTGGCCGCCGCGGCGGCACGCACCTGCGGCGCGACCTGCACGACCTGGCCCAGCACACCGTTCACGAACGACGGCGAGTCGTCGGTGGACAGTTCCTTGGCCAGCTCGACGGCCTCGTCGACCGCGACCACCGGGGGAACATCGGTGGCGTGGAACAGCTCCCACACCGCGATCCGCAGGATCGCCCGGTCGACGGCGGGCAGGCGCGACAGCGTCCAGTCCTGCAGGTAGCCCTCGATGGTGCCGTCGACCCGGTCCAGGTCGTCGGCGACGCCTTCGACCAGGACCGAGGTGTAGGCGTGCACGGGAGCCACGCTCTGGTCACGGGTCGCCAGCTCGGCGCGTTCCGTGAGCAGATCGGAGACGTCGACGTCACGCGCCTCCGCCTCGAACAGCAGGTCCACGGCCCGGCGGCGCGCCTTGTGGCGTGCGCCGAGCTTCTTGAACGAGCCCTTTTTGTCTGCCGGGGAGTCCGTCACGATCAGGCGTTGACGCGGCCGAGGTAGTTGCCGTCGCGCGAGTCGATCTTCAGCTTGTCACCGGTGTTGATGAACAGCGGGACCTGAACCTCGGCGCCGGTCTCCAGGGTGGCGGGCTTGGTGCCGCCGGTGGAGCGGTCACCCTGCAGGCCGATGTCGGTGTGCTGCACGACCAGCTCGATGGTGACGGGGAGCTCCACGAACAGCGGCGCGTCCTCGTGCACGGCCACCTGCACGCCCATGTTCTCCAGCAGGAAGCGCGCACCGTCGCCGATGGTGGACTCCGGGATGGAGATCTGATCGTAGGTGTCACCGTCCATGAAGATGTAGTCGGTGCCGTCGTGGTACAGGTAGGTCATGTCGCGCCGGTCGACGGTCGCGGTCTCGACCTTGACGCCGGCGTTGAAGGTCTTGTCGACGACCTTGCCGGACACGACGTTCTTCAGCTTGGTCCGCACGAACGCGGGGCCCTTACCCGGCTTGACGTGCTGGAATTCGACGATCTGCTGGAGCTGACCGTCGATTTTCAGCACAAGGCCGTTCTTGAAGTCGCTGGTGTCCGCCACTGTCCTCGGATCTCCTCGTTCGTTTACTGCGGTCTCTGGGGACCGGCGTCACTCGACGACGGTCAGGTCCTTGCTGGTGAGGGTGAGCAGGTCCGGGCCCGCCTCGCGTACCACGAGCGTGTCCTCGATCCGGACCCCGCCGCGGCCGGGAAGGTACACACCAGGTTCGACGGTCACCGCCACGCCAGCAAGTAGTGTACCGGTACTCGTTTTCGCCACTCCGGGCGCTTCGTGGATCTGCAGCCCGACCCCGTGTCCGAGGCCGTGCACGAACTGCGCGCCGTAGCCAGCCTCCTCGATGACGACCCGAGCGGCGGCGTCGACCTCGGCGGTCCCGGCGCCCGGTTTCAGCGCCTCACGCCCGGCCCGCTGGGAGCGGGCGACCAGCTCGTAGATCTCGCGCTGCCAGTCCTCGGGGGTGCCGAGCACGAGGGTGCGGGTCATGTCGGAGTGGTAGCCGTCGACGACCGCGCCGAAATCGAGTTTGACGAAGTCGCCGGTGGCCAGCACCGCACCGGTCGGGCGGTGATGCGGAACCGCCGAGTTCACCCCGGCGGCGACGATCGTCTCGAACGAGACGGCGTCGGCGCCGTGTTCGAACATCGCCCACTCGAGGTCGCGCGCGACCTGCCGTTCGGTGCGCCCCGGCCGGATCGATCCACGCTCGAGCAGGCTCGCGAGGCCAGCGTCGGCGGCCGCGCAGGCCGCGCGCAGCTGGGCGATCTCGTACTCGTCCTTGACCATGCGCAGCTGCTCGACCAGGCCGTTGGTCGGCACCAATTGCAGTCCGGTGCGCAGTTGCTGGAACGACGTGTGCTCGGCGACGGTCACCACATGGCTCTCGAAGCCGATCCGGCCCAGCTGCCATTCACCGGCCAGCTCGATGATCCGCCGCGCGGTGGCCCGGGAGATCTCGGCGCTCAGATCGGGGACCTGCGCGGCGACCTGCGCGGAGTAGCGGCCGTCGGTGCCGATGACGGTGCGGTCCTCGGCGCCGCGCATGTCCCAGGAGTGCACCAGGAGCACGGCATTGGATCCGGTGAACCCGGTCAGGTAGCGGATATTGACCAGATCGGTGACCAGCAGCGCGTCGACGCCGTTCTCCACCAGCAGGCTCCGCAGAGCACCACGCCGTGCCGCGTGATCAGGACGCGGGGTATCAGCACACATGTGTCAACGCTACCGCTCGACGACCGACACGTCGGCACCGAACGCCGCACTTTCCCGCCATCGGCGCGTCCGCTCCCGGCGGGACTGGACACCGCGTTGTCCACATCGCGCCGAGTTGTCCACATTCGCCGATCGGGCCTCGATCGGGCGGCCGCCGCCGCGCACGATCGAACGCATGACCACTGCCGCGTTCTGCCTGCTCATCGCCTGGTGCTTGCTGCTGGGTGTCATCGATATCCATGCCCGCCGACTGCCCAACGCCCTCACCGGCGTCGGCGCGGCGGCGGTATTCCTCTACGCCTGGCACACGGGCAATCTGGCGACCGCGGTCATCGGGGCCGCGTTGCTGACGATGCCGTACCTGGTGACCCACCTGCTCTCGCCCACCGCGCTCGGCGCCGGTGACGTGAAACTGGCGGTAGGTCTCGGGGCCGCCGCCGCGCTCGCGGGACCGCCGGCGTGGGTGTGGGCGGCCATCGCCGCGCCCGCGCTCACGGCGGCGATCGCGGTGGGCGTGCTCGGTGGGCAGCGGCTGCGGGCGGCTCTGGGTCGCGGGGGCGACAGCGTGCCGTCGATACCGTCGTGGCGACCGGTGCCGCACGGTCCGGCCATGTGCCTGGCCACCGTCACCGCGATGGCGCTGGCATGAGCGCCACCGCGACGCGCCGGGCCGATCACCGACCTGGCGTCGGCGCCCCGGTGCCGGTGGCCACCGCCTCGACGCTGCGCCATCCAGGCGGTGGCCGCCACCGCGCGGCCCGGCGCGGCGGCGACGTGCCGCTCGTCACGTCGGCCCACGTTCCCGACCACGCGTGTCGACATGGGAAGATGGTCGGCGTGTTGCGCTGGATAACTGCCGGAGAATCCCATGGTCCCGCTCTCGTCGCCCTCCTGGAAGGGATGGTCGCCGGAGTCGAGGTGACATCGGACGATGTCTCCGCACAGCTCGCGCGCCGTCGGCTCGGTTACGGGCGCGGCGCCCGGATGAAGTTCGAGGCCGACAAGGTCACCCTGGTCGGTGGCGTGCGCCACGGCCGGACCATGGGTGGTCCGGTCGCGATCGAGGTCGCCAACTCCGAGTGGCCCAAGTGGACCGAGGTGATGTCGGCCGACCCGGTCGACGCGGACGCGCTCGCCGGGATGGCGCGCAACGCGCCGCTGACCCGTCCGCGCCCCGGTCACGCCGACTACTCCGGCATGCTCAAGTACGATTTCGACGACGCTCGTCCGGTGCTCGAGCGGGCCAGCGCCCGCGAGACCGCGGCCCGCGTCGCGGCCGGCACGGTCGCCCGCAACTTCCTGCGTCAGGCCTTCGGCGTCGAGGTGATCTCGCACGTGGTGTCGATCGGCACCGCGGCCAACACCACCGGCGTCATCCCCGGCCCGCACGATCTCGACGCCATCGACGCCAGCCCGGTGCGCGCGTTCGATGCCGACGCCGAGGCGGCGATGATCGCCGAGATCGAGGCCGCCAAGAAGGACGGCGACACCCTCGGTGGTGTCGTCGAGGTGATCGTCTCCGGTCTGCCGATCGGGCTCGGCTCGTTCATCAGCGGCGAGCAGCGGCTCGATTCCCGGCTGGCCGCCGCTCTCATGGGCATCCAGGCGATCAAGGGTGTCGAGGTGGGCGACGGTTTCGAGACCGCGCGCAGGCGTGGCAGCCAGGCCCACGACGAGATGCGTCCCGGGCCTGACGGTGTGCTGCGCTCGACCAACCGCGCGGGCGGTCTGGAAGGCGGCATGACCAACGGTGAGGCACTGCGGGTGCGCGCCGCCATGAAGCCGATCTCGACCGTGCCGCGCGCGCTGTCGACCGTCGACATGTCCACCGGCGAGGAAGCCGTCGCGATCCACCAGCGCTCGGATGTGTGCGCGGTGCCCGCGGCCGGTGTGGTCGCGGAATCGATGGTCGCGCTGGTGGTGGCGCAGGCCGCGCTGGAGAAGTTCGGCGGCGACTCGCTGACCGAGACCCTCGCCAACATCACCGGCTACCTCGAGCGGATCGGCAACCGCCCGCACGTGCCCGCGGACAGCCGTACGCCGTGACCGGGCCGGGACAGGAGGGGGCCGCGGAGGACAACGACGCGGGTCCCCCATCGACTGTCGACACCGGCGGGCAGGCCGACCGAGCCGTCGGCTCCGCTGACGCGGTCGGCACCGTCGACGCGACCAGCACCCGCGCCGCCGACTCGACCGGTGACCGCAGTGCCACCGTTGCGATCGCTGAGGCCGCCGCGAGCAGTGCCACCGATGCGACCGGCGACGCCGACGCGAGCGCCGATACCGAGGCGGTGACCGTACCCCGTGCCCGGGTGGTGCTGGTCGGGCCGCCGGGGTCGGGGAAGTCGACCATCGGACGCAAGCTCGCCAGGGAGCTCGGGGTCGAGCTCTACGACACCGACGCCGGAATCGAGGCCGAAACCGGCCGCTCCATTCCGGAGATCTTCGCCAACGACGGTGAACCGGAGTTCCGGCGGATCGAGGAGCTGGTGGTGCGGCGTGCCGTGCTCGAACACGAGGGTGTCGTGTCGCTCGGCGGCGGGTCGGTGCTGTCGGCGCGGACCCGCGCGGTGTTGCGCACCGCGACCGTGGTCTACCTGGAAATCAGTGTGGCCGAAGGACTTCGGCGCACCGGCTCGAGCAATGCCCGCCCGCTGCTCAACGGCACCGATCCCGGTGCCAAGTACCGGGAGCTGATGCGGATCCGGCGCCCGCTCTACCGCGAGGTCGCCACCGTGCGCGTGCGAACCGACGGGCGCAGCCCCGGCCGGGTCGTGCGGATGATCCTCACCAAGCTGGGCTTGGAATCGGTGCGTACCGATCTCGACGCCGAGCGCGCCGGCGGATCCGGTACCGCCGCTTCGGGTTCGGCCACCAGCAGGCCCGGAATCGGCAGTAACCGGTCGCGGGCGCGTCGCCGCGCCAGGGCACGCGCCGCGGCCGCGCGCCGGGCGAACGAGCAGGCCACGATCGACCGGACCGCGTCGGCGGCGACCCGATCCGCCGACGCCGGGTCGAGCGGTGACGCGGGCACAGCGCAGGGCGAAGCCCGCACGACCGGCACTCGACGCTCCCGGCGTACCAGGTCCCGTCGCGGCGGGGTCCGCATCCGCTCGGCCGCGGGCACGAATCGCGACGCCGACGGCAAGACGGCGACGCGCGCCACCGGCGGCGACCAGGCAACGCAATCCGCGGCGTCACCGGATCGCCCGGCAGGTCAGCGCGCGGGCACCCCCGTGCCGACCGGACAGCGTTCCGGATCGGGCCAGACCGGCGACGCGGACCGCTCGACCGCTCAGGGCGAGCGCACACGGCGCAACCGGCCGCGGCGACGCGGCGGCCGACGCAAGACCAACGACCAGAAAGAATCGGAGCAGCGCACGTGACAGAGCCGACCACCATCCAGGTCCGCACCGCCGACCCGTACCCGGTGATCATCGGACGCGGGCTGCTCGGCGATCTCGTCGAGGCGGTCACCGCGGGCAACGCCGTGCGGACCGTGGCGATCTTCCATCAGCCGCCGCTGGCCGAGACCGCCGAGGTGGTCCGGAAAGCGTTGGCCGACACCGGGATCGACGCGCACCGCATCGAGATCCCGGATGCCGAGGACGGCAAGGATCTGGCCGTGGCCGGGTTCTGCTGGGAGGTGCTCGGCCGGATCGGGCTGACCCGCAACGACGCCATCGTGAGCCTCGGCGGTGGCGCGGCCACCGACCTGGCCGGCTTCGTCGCCGCCACCTGGATGCGCGGCGTGCGCATCGTGCACGTGCCGACCACGCTGCTGGCGATGGTCGACGCCGCGGTGGGCGGCAAGACCGGCATCAACACCGAGGCGGGCAAGAACCTCGTCGGCAGCTTCCACGAGCCGAGCGCCGTGCTGGTCGACCTGGCCACGCTGGAGACGGTGCCGCGCAACGAGATCGTGGCGGGCATGGCCGAGATCATCAAGGCCGGTTTCATCGCCGACCCGGTGATCCTGGACCTCATCGAGGCCGACCCGGAGGCCGCGCTCGATCCCACCGGTGACGTGCTGCCGGAACTGATCCGGCGCGCGATCCAGGTCAAGGCCGACGTGGTGGCGGCCGACCTCAAGGAGTCGAGCCTGCGCGAGATCCTGAACTACGGCCACACCCTGGGGCACGCCGTGGAGCGTCGCGAGCGCTACCGCTGGCGGCACGGTGCCGCTGTCTCCGTCGGCCTGGTGTTCGCGGCCGAGCTCGGCAGGCTGGCGGGTCGCCTCGACGACGCCACCGCCGACCGGCACCGCACCATCCTGGAGAGCGTCGGCCTGCCGGTCAGCTACGACGGTGACGCGCTACCGCAGCTGATGGACGCGATGCAGACCGACAAGAAGACCCGTTCGGGTGTGCTGCGATTCGTGGTGCTCGACGGGCTGGCCAAGCCGGGCCGGCTCGAGGGTCCCGATCCGTCGCTGCTGGCCGCGGCCTACTCCGCGATCGCGCGCGAGGCGTCCACCGGCGGCCCGATCCTGCTCTGAACGGTACTGTGCCCGGCGAGCGCGCTCGCCGGGCACAGTACCAACGGACTCAGACTGCCGGAGCGAACTCCGGTTGCGTAGTGGGAGAAGGGGATTCGGGGGTGCGCCGCGCGCGGCGGCGACCGAAGGCGACCCCCGCGAGCCCGGGCAGGAAGATCAGCAGCATGATGAACGACGCCGCCGAGGTCAGTTCGAACAGCGCGCCGGAGTCGCCGAGTTCGACGCCGGGCACCTGATCGAGGATCAGGCACACGGCACCACTGGCGAGACCGGCCACGGCCCCGGCGGCCAGCCAGCGCACGGTGAGATCATCGGTGGTGCCCGACCGGCCGTCGCGCATCCCCCAGACGACCACGACACCGACGATCACGACGAGGCAGGCGACCCGCCAGATCATGCCGTAGGTCGGCCAGAACGCCATCGCGAAGCCGAGCAGCAGCCGTAAGCCGACGACCAGCGCGCCGAGGACGGTGGCTCGTAACACCCAAGCGGTCATGTGCAACACCTTAACCGGAAAAAACTAGAACAGGTATCAATTCCGGCGATAAGGCGATCAGACCGAGGGCAGGGCCTCGTCGAGCGCGGCCGCCATCGCCGCGCGCGGCGCGGGCTGCCCGGTGAACAACTCGACCTGACCGAAGGCCTGGTTCAGCAGCATCTGCAGGCCGCTGACGACGGTGTGCCCGGCGGCGGCCACCGCCTCGGCCAGCGGGGTCGGCCACGGGTTGTAGATCGCGTCCAGCACCACCGGCGCCGCCGCGACCTGGGCCGCGACCGGGGCGGCCGCCGTCGCGGGAATCGTGCTGACCACCGCGCTCGCCGTCGCGCAGACGGCGGCGAGGGCCTCGGCCTCGAAGCCGATCGTCGACACGGCCAGGCCCAGACGTTCGGCGAGTTCCAGCGCGTCACGCGCGCGGCCCGCGTCGCGTGCGACCACGGTCACCGATTCCGCGCCCAGTTCCGACAGCGCCAGCAGGGCGGGCCGGGCGGTGCCACCGGCGCCCAGCACCACGGCCTCGCGCACCCGGTCGACGCCGCCCCCGCGCAGCGCGCCGAGCACCCCGTCCACATCGGTGCAGTCGGCCAGCCAGCCCGCCTCGGTGCGCACCAGGGTGTTGGCCGAGCCGACCAGGACCGCCCGGTCGGTGCGCGTGTCCGCGCGGGCCAACGCGGCCTCCTTGCCCGGCATGGTCACCGAGAGCCCGACCCACTCCGGTCCGAGCCCGTCGACCAGTCCCGGCAGCTCTTCGGCCGTGCACTCGACGCGCTCGTAGGTCCAGTCCAGCCCGAGCGCGCGGTAGGCGGCCAGATGCAGCTGCGGCGACCGTGAGTGTGCGATCGGCTTGCCGAGCACCGCCGCCTTGCGCGACTCAGCCACCGTAGGGCTTGGAGCTGTCGAGGATGCCGCTGCGCTGAGCCTGGGCGACCAGGCGCAGGTGTTCGGAGTAGCTGTCGGTGAACAGGGTGGTGCCCTCCTTGTCGACGGTGACGAAGTACAGCCACGCGCCCGGCTCCGGATTCTCCATGGCCCGCAACGCGTCCAGTGACGGTGCCGAGATCGGCGTCACGGGCAGGCCGCGCATCGCGTAGGTGTTCCAGGCGGTTTCCCTGGCCCGGTCGGCGTTGGTGGTCGCCACCTCGGTGGTGTCGAGGGTGTAGTTGACCGTCGAGTCGAACTGCAGCATCTGATCGACCTTGAGCCGGTTCACGATCACCCTGGCCACTTTGCTCATGTCCTGTGGCTTCGCCTCCCGCTCCACCAGCGACGCGGACACCAGGGTCTGATACGGCGTCAGGCCCGTGGTGGCGCCCGACTGCAGCAGGCCGGTCGACTCGTAGCGCTGCACGCTCGAGGTCACCAGCTGGCGCAGGATCTGCTGCGGAGTCCCGCTGGGATCGAAATCCCAGGTGCCAGCGGCGATCAGGCCTTCCAGCTGCCGGGACCGGTCCGGGGATTCCCGCACGCCCTTCATCGCCCAGTCCGGCACACCGAGGGCGGCCAGGTCCGTGCTCGCGCCCGCGGCGTCGAGCTGTTCGTAGGTCACGCACTTCTGCTCGGCGCCGTAGCAGCTGGCCTGGGCGACCTTGCGGTAGATGCCGTCGTAGCGCCCGCCGGTGTTCGCGTCGTGCTTGTCGTGCAGCAGCCTGCCCTCGGAGACGGTCACGTTGCCGACCCGCGACTTCCCGCCGACCAGCGTGGCGACGGCGGTGGCGGCCGGGCTGTTCACACCGATCGCGTAGTACCCGGGCTGCACGTTGTTCATCCCCGAATTGCGCACGGCCGCTTCGTAGAAGGCCTCGGGGCTGGCGACCACGCCACGGTCGTGCATGGCACCGGCGATCTGCGAGGCGGTGTCGCCGGGATGCACCTGCACCACGACCAGCGCCCCGGGCGGACCGGCGAAGTCCTCGGCCGGGGCGAACCGGCTCATCAGCTTGTAGCCGGCGAAACCGGCCGCGGAGACGATCAGGACGGCCAGCAGCGCACCGACCACCCAGAGGTTGCGGCGACGCCGTTTGCGCTCGGCGGCCTTGCGCGAGGCGATCCGCGACCGCTTGCGGCCCGACGCCGCCTTGCCGCGGCCCGCGGGCTGCTTGTCGCGTCCGGACGACGGCGTGCCCCGGCCACGGTCGGCGGGGTTGCGTCCACCCGCGCCGCGGCCCACCGGAGCGGCCCGTTGGCCGACCCGGCGCGGCGGAGCCACGGGCTCGGGCTCGGCGTCGTAGAGCTCGTCCTCGTAGCGCGGAATGACGTTGGTGTCGTCATCGTCGTCCCAGCCGGGCGGACCGGCCGGCTGCGGCTCCTCGCGCGCCTCGCGGGCGTCCAGGCCCCAGTCGTCGCGGCGGGGATAGCGCCGATCAGCTTCCCGCGCCCGGTAGCGTTCCTCGGCCCTGGCCCATCGGTCGGTCATGCATCGTCTCCGACCACGCTCGCGTCTGCTGCGTCCTTCAACACCGAACTCCGCTCGTCCAACCATCCTTGCAGAATCGACACGGCTGCCGCCTGGTCGATCACCTGCCGCTGGCCACGTGCGCGAACTCCGCTGTCGCGCAGCGCACGTGCAGCAGACACCGTAGTCAAACGTTCGTCGGAAAGGCGTATCGGAATCGGGTCGATCACCCGGCGCAACTCCCGGGCAAACCGACATGCGATACCCGCCGCCGTGCCGTTTTCACCGCGCAAGGTGCGGGGCAGCCCGATGATCACCTCGACGGCTTCGTACTCCCGCACAATATCGGCAATTCTCGAGATGTCGGCGGGCGGACCCGCCGCGCGCCCGCCGGACTTCGACGGCTTGGCGCGCGGCACGGTCTCCACCGGGGTCGCGAGAATTCCGTCGGGGTCGCTCGAGGCGACCCCGATCCGGACGCTGCCGACATCGATCGCGATCCGGCGGCCCCTACCGGGGTCGGTCGCCGGATCCGGTCGGTCGGCCGGTTCCTGTTCGGCTGGACCTGCGGTGGGTGGCATCAGCCGGCGAGTTCGGCCACCCGGGCACGGACCGCGGCCAGACCGGCCGGGATACCCGACGGATCCGAACCGGAGCCCTGCGCCATCTCCGGCTTGCCGCCGCCGCGACCGGCGATGCTCGGGCCGAAGCTGGCCACCAGGTCGCCCGCCTTGAAGCCCAGATCCTGGGCGGCCTTGTTGACCGACACCACGAACGGCGCCTTGCCGTCGGTGTTGCCGAGCAGCACGACCACCGCGGCCTCGCTGCCGAACCGGCCGCGGATATCGGTGGCCAGGGTGCGCAGGTCGCCCGCGGCGACGCCCTCGGGCGCGGCGGCGGCGACCAGCAACACCGAGCCGACCCGCTCGGCCTGCTCGACGAAGGTGCCCGCCGAGGACAGCACCGCGGCGACCTTGGTGCGCTCGAGCTCCTTCTCCGCCACCTTGAGCCGCTCCACGAGCTGCTCGACCCGACCGGGCACCTCGTCCGACGGCACCTTCAGCGCGGACGCGACACCGGCCAGCAGCGCGCGCTCCTTGGCCAGGTACTTGTAGGAATCCAGGCCGACGAACGCCTCGACGCGACGCACGCCGGAACCGACCGAGGACTCGCCCAGCACCGTGATCGGGCCGATCTGCGAGGAGTGCTCGACGTGCGTACCACCGCACAGCTCCATCGAGAACGGGCCGCCGATCTCCACGACGCGCACCTCGTCGCCGTAGTTCTCGCCGAAGAGGGCCATCGCGCCCATCTCCTTGGCCTTGGGCAGGTCGGTGACGAAAGTGTTCACCGGGAAGTCGGCGCCGACGGCATCGTTGGAGACGGCCTCGATGTCGGCCTTCTGCTGCTCCGACAGCGCACCCTGCCAGTTGAAGTCGAACCGCAGGTAGCCGGGCTTGTTCAGCGAACCGGCCTGCACGGCGTTGGGGCCGAGCACCTGCCGCAGCGCGGCGTGCACCATGTGTGTGCCGGAGTGGCCCTGGGTAGCGCCCCGGCGCCAGGCCGGATCGGCCTGCGCGAGCACGACATCGCCCTCGGTGATCTGCCCCTGCTCGACGGTGGCCTTGTGCACCCACAGCTTCTTGGCGATCTTCTGCACGTCGTTGATGCGCAGCTTCAGGCCCGAGGCGGTGATGGTGCCACGGTCGGCGATCTGACCACCCGACTCGGCGTACATCGGGCTGCGGTCGAGGATGACCTCGACGTCGGACCCGGCCTGGGCGACGGGCACCCGCACGCCGTCGGCGATCAGGGCCAGCACGTTGGCCTCGGAGGTGAGCTCGTCGAAGCCGGTGAACTCGGTGGCGCCGCGGTCGACCAGTTCCTTGTAGACGGTCAGGTCGGCGTGCGCGTGCTTGCGAGCCTGGGCGTCGTCCTTGGCGCGCTTGCGCTGCTCGGCCATGAGCGAGCGGAAGCCCTCCTCGTCCACCGACAGACCCGCCTCGGCGGCCATCTCGAGGGTGAGGTCGATCGGGAAGCCGTAGGTGTCGTGCAGCGCGAAGGCGTCCGAACCGGTGATCTGCTTGCCGCCCTTGGACTTCACCGCGGTGGCGGCGTTGTCGAAGAGGGTCTCGCCGGTGTTCAGGGTCTTCAGGAAGGCCGTCTCCTCGCCCACCGCGACGGTCTCGATGCGGGAGAAATCGGTGGCCAGCTCCGGGTAGGACGGCGACATCAGCTCGGAGACGATCTTCATCAGCTCGCCCATCACCGGCTTCTCGGCGCCGAGCAGGCGGGCCGAGCGCACGATGCGGCGCAGCAGCCGGCGCAGCACGTAGCCGCGGCCGTCGTTGCCGGGGTTCACGCCGTCGGCGATGAGCATCGCTGCGGTGCGGGCGTGGTCGGCGATGACGCGGAAGCGCACGTCGTCGGTGTGCTCGACACCGTAGGACCGGCCCGTGAGCTGCTCGGCCTTGTCGATGATGGGACGCATCAGGTCGGTCTCGTAGACGTTGTCCACGCCCTGGAGCAGGAACGCCACGCGCTCCACGCCCATGCCGGTGTCGATGTTCTGCTTGGGCAGCGGGCCGAGGATCTCGAAGTTGTCCTTGCCGATGCCGGCACCGCGCTCGTTCTGCATGAACACGAGATTCCAGATCTCGATGTAGCGGTCCTCGTCGGCCTCGGGGCCGCCCTCGACGCCGTACTCGGGGCCGCGGTCGTAGTAGATCTCCGAGCACGGACCACACGGGCCCGGAATGCCCATCGACCAGTAGTTGTCGGCCATACCGCGGCGCTGGATGCGGTCGGCGGGTACGCCCATCTCGAGCCACATCCGCTCGGCCTCGTCGTCGTCGAGGTAGACCGTCACCCACAGGCGCTCGGGATCGAAGCCGTAGCCGCCGTCCTCGACGCTGCTGGTGAGCAGTGTCCAGGCCAGGGTGATGGCCTCGCGCTTGAAGTAGTCACCGAAGCTGAAGTTGCCCGCCATCTGGAAGAAGGTGTTGTGGCGGGTGGTGATGCCGACGTTCTCGATGTCGAGGGTGCGCACGCACTTCTGCACGCTGGTCGCGGTGGCGTACGGCGGGGTCTGCTGACCGAGGAAATACGGCACGAACTGGACCATGCCTGCGTTGACGAACAGCAGGTTGGGGTCGGCCAGGATCAGCGAGGCGCTGGGCACCTCGGTGTGTCCGGCACGGACGAAATGGTCCAGGAAACGCCGTCTAATCTCGTGGGTCTGCACAGCTGTCCAGCTTACCGCCTGCAATCCACCGGTTTTGCGCCGGAGTCGGTGGTCTCGGCGACAATCCGAACGTGACCAAGACCGAGCGGCTCTACGCCCTCGCCGAAGAGCTGCGCGCCTACAGTCCGCGGCCGCGCACCGCACGTCAGCTGGCCGCCCGCTTCGAGGTGTCGACCCGCACGATCGAGCGCGATCTCGCCGCGCTGCAACAGTCGGGGCTGCCGATCCGGACCGTGCCGGGCCGCGCCGGCGGCTACGCCCTCGACCGGCACCGCACGCTCGCGCCGGTCAGCCTGACCGCGGCGGAGGCGACCGCACTGGCCGTCGCGCTCCCCCGGCTGGCCGGGACACCGTTCGCGGCGGCCGCGCTGTCGGCGGTGCACAAGGTGGTGGCGGTGCTGCCCGAGCAGGACCGGCTGCGGGCCACGGCGCTGGTCGAGCGGGTGCGGTTCTTCCCGGTCGCGCCCGCACCCGTCCTGTCGCCCGCGATCCTGGACGCCCTCCTCGGCGGGCGGGTGCTGCGGATCGAGTACCTGGATCGGCTGGGCGCGCCCACCGAGCGCGAGGTCGAGCCGCTCGCGTTCGTGGCGGGCCGCGAGCACTGGTTCCTCTACGCCTGGTGCCGGATGCGGTCGGGACTGCGCGGATTCCGGCTCGATCGCGTGGTGCGCGCGCAGGTGCTCGACGACGTGGCGGTGGACCGGGGCATCGACCTGTCGACCATCCCGACCGGCGACGGGCGACTGATCGATGTGACCCCGATCACCGACACACCGTTGTCGCGGACGGACTGAATCCTGGACAGCGCGGGCCGTCACCGGGGCGGCCACTTCACCGGGGAGCAACCCATGACCACCACCGCACCGACCGTCGCCGACCAGCTCGCCGCCCGCTGGACCGCACTCTGGAACACCGACCCCGATCTCGCCCGGGCGCTGCTCACCGACGACTTCCAGCTCCGTTTCGCCGCCACTACCCGCGAGGCCACCGACGGGTTGCGCGGTCCCGCCGACGTGACCGCCTTCGTCACCGGATTCCGGGCACAGCGGCCGGACGTGCGCTTCGTCGTCGACTCGGCCGCGACCGGCACGCTCGATGCCGAAGGTTCCGGCACCTTCGCGGTCCGCTGGCATTCCGAGCGATCCGGGGAACCCGAGCACGGCGGCATCGACATGATGGAGGCCGTCGGGGGCAGGCTGCGCCGGATCTGGTCGGTCGGTGGGTCGGCGCCGTTCGCCGTCGACTGATCCGCCGGAGCCCGCCGCACGGGCACTTCGCCTGCCGGCGGACCGCGCCGTTCACCGTCGACACGATCCGGCCGGATACTCGTCCATCGGCGGATCGGCGCCGCTCGCTGTCGACGACGCGGCCGGGCTAGGTCCCCCGGACGATACGGCGCAGTTTGGCGACGCGGGGGCCCACTTCGCGTTCGAAGCCGTGGTCGGTGGGCGCGTAGTAGTCGGTGCCGACCAGGTCGTCGGGTGGGTACTGCTGGGCGAGCACGCCGTCACGGGCGTCGTGCGGGAACTTGTAGCCCTGGGCGTTGCCCAGCGCGGCCGCGCCGGCGTAGTGGCCGTCGCGCAGATGCGGGGGCACCGCGCCCGCCTTGCCCGCGGCGATGTCGGCCATGGCCGCGCCCAGCGCCGAGGTCACCGCGCCGGACTTGGGCGCGGTGGCGAGGTGGATGGTGGCCTGGGCCAGGGCCAGCTTGGCCTCGGGCAGGCCGACCAGCTGCACCACCTGGGCGGCGGCGGTGGCGGTCTGCAGGGCCATCGGATCGGCCATGCCGATGTCCTCGCTGGCGTGGATCATCAGCCGGCGGGCGATGAAGCGGGGGTCCTCACCCGCGGTGAGCATGCGCGCCAGGTAGTGCAGGGCGGCGTCGACATCGGAACCGCGGATGGACTTGATGAACGCGCTGATCACGTCGTAGTGCTGATCGCCCGCCCGGTCGTAGCGGACGGCGGCCTTGTCGACGCTGGCCTCGACCAGTGCCACATCGACGACGCCGTCGAGCGAGGACTCGGCCGAGGCCTCCAGGGCGGTCAGCGCGCGGCGCGCGTCACCGCCGGCGATCCGGACGATGTGGTCGAGCGCGTCCTCGGCGACGGTGTACTGCCCATCGAGCCCGCGCGGGTCGGTGATCGCGCGGTCGAGGACCTGGCGGATGTCGTCGGGCGTGAGCGATTGCAGTTGCAACACCAGCGAGCGCGACAGCAGCGGCGACACCACCGAGAACGACGGGTTCTCGGTGGTCGCGCCGACGAGCAGCACGATCCGGTTCTCCACCGCCGCCAGCAGCGCGTCCTGCTGGGTCTTGGAGAAGCGGTGCACCTCGTCGATGAACAGGACGGTCTGTTCACCCACGGTCAGCCTGCGCCGCGCGACGTCGATGACGGCGCGGACCTCCTTGACGCCCGCCGACAGGGCCGACAACGCCTCGAAACGGCGCCCGGTGGCCTGCGACAGCAGCGAGGCCAGGGTGGTCTTGCCGGTGCCCGGCGGGCCGTAGAGCAGCACCGACGCCGCCCCGGAGCCCTCGACCAGGCGGCGCAGCGGCGATCCCGGCCCGAGCAGGTGCTGCTGACCGATCACCTCGTCGAGCGACCGCGGCCGCATCCGGACGGCCAGCGGCGCACCGGAATCGCGCCGGATCACCGCGTCGAGACCGTGCTCGGGCGCGGCGGGTTCTCCGGGCACGTCGAACAGGCTCTCGCTCACGTCCAGCAGGGTACCGAGGCGGTCGGACAGGTCCGGGACGGCGCAGGTGACCCGCCACAAAGTTGAACGATTGACCAACTTTACGAACAGGACTTGCGCGTCACCCCGTCGGTGGGATGAGATCGCTCCTCGTGGTCGAAAACAACGGCGTCATCACCTCCGCGACAGGGCAGTTCGCCCGGCGCACCCTGTTCAAAGGCGGGACGGCGGCGGCCGCGGCGGTGTTCGCGAGCACCGCGACGGCCCACGCGGCGGGCGCGGTGTTCCGCCACGGTGTCGCCTCCGGTGACCCGCTGCCCGGCGCGGTGATCCTGTGGACCCGGGTCAGCGTGGCCGAGGACGCGGTCCCCGGCTCCGGCCTCGGCGCCCCCGCGACGGTGCGCTGGGAGATCTCCGCGAACGAGTCCTTCGCCGGGATCGCCGCCTCCGGCACCGTGACCGCGACCGCCGACGCCGATCACACCGTCAAGGTCGACGCGACCGGCCTGGCGCCGGCCACCGACTACTACTACCGCTTCACCGCTCTCGGCGAGACCTCGCCGGTCGGGCGCACCCGCACCGCGCCCGCGACCGACAGCGAGGTCGACCGCCTGCGCCTCGGCCTGGTCTCCTGCTCGAACTGGGAAGCCGGCTGGTTCGGGTCCTACCGGCATCTGGCCGCCCGCACCGATCTGGACGCGGTGGTGCACCTGGGCGACTACATCTACGAATACGCCCGCGGCAAGTACACCGGCCGCAACGGCGCGGTGCGTGGACACGAGCCGGCGAACGAGATCGTCAGCCTGGCCGACTACCGGACCCGGCACGGCCAGTACAAGACCGACCCCGACCTGCTGGCCCTGCACGCGTCGGTGCCGTTCATCTGCACCTGGGACGACCACGAGTCGGCCGACAACTCCTGGCGCGAGGGCTCCGAGAACCACGACCCCGCCGTGCACGGTCCGTGGAGCGCCCGCCGGGCCGCCTCCGCGCAGGCCTACCTGGAGTGGATGCCGGTGCGCGCCGCTCGCACCGGCACCGACGTACAGATCTATCGCCGCCTGCGCTTCGGCACGCTGGCCGAACTGTCGATGCTGGACCTGCGCAGCTACCGCGACCACGAGGCAGGTCCCGGCGCGGGCTGGCGCCAGGCCGACGATCCGGCGCGCACCATCACCGGCCGCGCCCAGATGGACTGGCTGACCGCGGGTCTGAGCTCCTCACCCGCCCGCTGGAAGCTGATCGGCAACTCGGTGATGATCGCGCCGCTGGTGTTCCCGCCGCTCGAGCCCGCCACCACCCAGGCGATCACCGAGGCGATCGGCGTGCCCCAGGGCGGCCTGACCGTCAACGGGGACCAGTGGGACGGCTACACCGCCGACCGGCGCACCCTGTTCCGGACCATCGTCGAGGACAACGTGGCCGATGTCGTCTTCCTGACCGGTGACATCCACACCTCCTGGGCCGCCGACCTGCCGCTGGATGCCGCGAACTACCCGGGCGGAGCGACGGTGGGCGCGGAGTTCGTCATCCCCTCGGTCACCTCCTCCAGCGTCGGCGACCTGCTGAAGGTGCCCGCCCGCACCGCGTCGGTGGCGGCCGAGGAGGCCATCAAGGCGGCCAACCATCACCTGCGCTACACCGAACTCGACTCGCACGGCTTCGGCGTGCTCGAGGTGACGCCCACCCAGACCCAGATGGACTGGTTCTACGTTCTCGACGTCACCGACCCGGCGACCGGTGTGCGCCACGGCGCCTCGTTCGCCGTGCCCGCGGGCGGCCGGGTGGAACCGCGGCCGAACCCGGTGGCCTGAGGGCGGTCACGCCTGGAGGAAATCGGCGCAGAATCTTCGGTGAGGCTGTCGATCGCGGCCGCTGCCGCTCGTCGGGTGAGTACGGCTACCCGACGAGCGGGCAGCCCTCATCCGAAGGAGCACCGTCATGAGCCAGTATCTGGTCCTGATCTACGGCGACGAAGCCGCCTACGCCGCCCTGTCCCCCACCGAACTCGACGACATGCTCGCCGCCCACCGCACCTTCCAGCAGCTCGCCGGTGACGCCAACCTCGGCGGCCAGGCCCTGCAGCCCACCGGCACCGCCACCTCGATCCGTCACACCGCCGACGGCGAGGTCGTCATCACCGACGGGCCGTTCGCGGAAGCCAAGGAAGCCCTCGGCGGCTACTACCTGCTGGAGGCCCCCGACCTGGACGCCGCGATCGCGATCGCCGCGCAGGTGCCCGCGCCGGAGGGCGGCGTCGAGGTCCGCCCGATCAAGGTCTTCCCGCAGCCGTGACCACGACGGCGGCCGCGGCCGTCGAGCAGGCGCACCGTCGCGAGTGGGCCTTCGTGCTCGCCGCGACGGTGCGGCTGGTCCGCGATTTCGACCTGGCCGAGGAGTGTGTGCAGGACGCCTACGCGACGGCGCTCACCGCGTGGGCCACCGATGGTGTCCCGGCCAAGCCCGGCGCCTGGCTGACGACGGTCGCCCGGCGCCGCGGTCTCGATCTGCTGCGCCGCGACAGCACGTTCCGGCGGGCGCTGCCCCGCCTCGTCGTCGACGAGCAGGTCGACGACACCGCCGACCTCGCCCTGGCCGAACTGGACGACCCCGCGATCCCCGACGATCGGCTGCGCCTGATCAGCACCTGCTGTCACCCGGCGCTGGCGCCCGAGGCCCAGATCGCGTTGACACTGCGGCTGGTCTGCGGTGTGACCACCGCCGAGGTGGCGCGGGCGTTCCTGGTCAGCGAGTCGACCATGGCCGCGCGGATCACCAGGGCCAAGCGCAAGATCGCGGTGGCGGCGATCCCGTACCGGGTGCCGTCGGTGCGCGAGCTGCCCCAGCGTCTCGATGCGATCTGCGCGGTCATCCATCTGCTGTTCACCACCGGCCACACCGCACCGGCGGGCGAGCAGCTGGTCCGCGCCGATCTCGTCGAGCGCGCACTCCAGCTCGCGCGGATGATGCGCGCGCTGGTCCCCGACGACCCGTCGGCCACCGGGCTGCTGGCGTTGATCCTGCTGACCGACGCGCGCCGGGCCGCGCGGGTGGACGCGGCGGGCGAGCTGCGCACCCTCGAGCACCAGGATCGCGCCCGCTGGGACCGCGTGGCGATCGCCGAGGGCATCGCCCTGGTGAAACAGGCGCTGCCGCACCTGGATCCGTACACGCTGCAAGCCGCGATCGCCGCCGTCCACGACGAGGCACCCAGCTGGGCCGAGACGGACTGGCCCGAGATCATCGGACTGTACCGGCTGCTCCTGCGGGTGTGGCCGTCACCGGTCGCCCAGCTCAACCACGCGATCGCGGTCGGCCTCGGCGGCGATCCGGAGCGGGCGCTCGCGCTGCTGCGGCCGCTCGGCGCGGAGCCCGCCCTGGCGACCTACGGCTATCTCGATGCGGCCCGGGCGGCGTTCCTGGCCGAGGTGGGCCGGGTCGACGAGGCGGTCGCCGCCTACGAGGCAGCGCTGCTGCTCACCGATAACACGGTCGAGCGGGCGCATCTTCGGAGCAAGCTGGCAGCGCTGATCACCTGAGCGCGGGCCGACCCGCCGCGGAGCTGCGGCGCCCTGCTGTCTCGGCCGGGCGCCACGACGCGGGCAACCCCACCGCCGGTTCCGCAGGTGCGGCGCGCCGATCAGGCGCCTTCGGCGGCCAGCGCGCGCTTCCACTCGCGGAAGCCTTCCTCGGTGCGACCGCGCCGCCAATACCCGGAGACGGACAGCCATTTCGGCGCGACGCCGCGTTCTTTGCGCAGGTAGGGGCGCAGCTGCCGCATGACGGCCTCGGCCTCGCCGTGCACGAACGCCTGCACCTGGCCGGGCAGCCATTCGGCCGCACGGACCGCCGCTACCAGCGGAGCGTGCTCCCCGGCGAGATCGTCGGGAATCCGGTCCGAGGACACGCCGCGATGCACCCAGTGCAGGCGCAGGTCGCCGGGAGAGCCGAGTTCGATCTCGTCCTCCGGGCCGCCCACCTCGACGAACACCTGCGCGGGCGCGCCGGCGGGCAGCGCCTCGACCGCGGCCGCGACGGCGGGCAAGGCCGACTCGTCACCGGCGAACAAGTACCAGTCGGCCGCCGGATCGGGCGCGAACGCGCCACCGGGTCCGGTCAATCGGAACCGCGCGCCCGGCTCGACCGAGCGCGCCCACGGACCCGCGATGCCCTCGTCGCCGTGCACCACGAAGTCGATGCTGATCTCGTGCCGCTCGGGAACGTAGGAGCGGACGGTGTAGGTGCGCAGCACCGGCTGACTCTCCGGGCCGAGTGTGGCGCGCACGGTGTCGAGATCGAACGGCTCGGGATACTCGACGCCGGGCGGGGCGAAGATCAGCTTCACATAGGCGTCGGTGAAGACATTCGGTGTGAATCCGTCGGCGGTGCCGACCACGCGCACCAGGTGCGGGGTCAACCACAGCTTGCGGACGACGGTGACGGTAACCGGTTTCGGCACTACTGCTCCCAACTCCTCGGACCCTCGCCGACGGTACTCCCGTCGGACCGGGAAGTAGGGAGCCTGCGCCGCGCGGCTACTCCGACCAGCGCTCTTCCAGCATCGCCGACACCTGCTCGGCGAAATCACCGACCGCGTCGTCGCCGGTGACGCGCGCGTCCTCGGCCAGCGCCGACCAGCGGTTGATCAGCGCCTCCGAACGCGGCACGGACAGACCGTGTTCGCGGGCGGTGGCGATGCGGGTGTGATCGGCGGGCAGGAACCAGTACGTCGACAGCCACACCCAGATCAGGCGGGCCTCGAGGATCCGCTCGGCGAGCACGGTGTCGTCGGCCAGCGACGGCCACACCCCGACCACGGCCGACCGCCAGGCCTCGACCATCTCCCTGGCGCGGCTGCGCGAGAGCTCGAAATCGCAGAGGCAGCCCGGGAAGGACACGAGCGCGTAGGCGATGTCGAGGGTGGCGTCGCGGAAACCGCCCCACTCGTAGTCGAGGAAGCGGGCGCCCTCGTCGTTCATGATGACGTTGTCGGGGCACAGATCCGAGGGGCTGAACGCGCGGTACCGGCCGCCGGTGAACAGGCGATTGCCGTGCACGATCCGCTCGGCGATCTCGCCCGGCACCTCGATGCCGAGTTCGGCCTCGAGCAGCCCCGGCACATCGGCGATCGCGGCCTGGGCCTGCTGGGCGATCCCGTCGACGCGATGCACCGAGTCGACCCGGCGCATCAGCGCCACGAAGTCGGGCTCGCGGCCCACGGTCGCCGCGTGCATCCGGCCCAGCGCCTGCGCGAAGGCCATCAGCGCGTTGCGGGTGCCCGGCTCGGCGCGGGTCTGCAGCACGGAGGTGAGCAGCGCGTTGTCGCCCAGATCGGAGAGCACCAGCAACCGGTCGGGCACGCTGTGCGCGATCAGGTAGGCGCCGGGGCGCTGTTCGCGGCTGAGCGCGGTGGTGAACTGATAGGACACCGCCTCACGGAGGAATGCCGCATCGATGCTGGCGACTCCGGGCGCCATGCCACCGGTGCGGCGGTCCTGTGCGGAACCGCGCACCTGCTTCACGATCAGCGTGCGCGGCAACGAAAAAGCGTTCTCCGCAACACGCACGCGTAGGACTGTCGTCCTACCACTGCCACTGAGCTCCATCGGATCACTCAGCTTCACCGGAGCACCCATTCGCTTTGTGAGCAACTGTTGTGCTGCGGACACGACGTCGGCGGCGCGTTCGGCCAATAGTGCGGTCATCGCCTCTCAAGCTACTCGTACCTGGTCACTTCTAGCGAGCGGTTACACAACCTTTCCGCGTCGCTCGGCGTGTTGGCACCGTGGTTGCGCGAGTGTCACTGTTCGCTTGACACACCCGACTGTCGTCGGGTTTTCTCATCGTCAACTGCAGTGCGCCACACCGCAAACCGGTTGAGTCGAAAGGTCTACCACAGTGACCGACACGCCGTACGCCGCATCGAGCGATTCACCCGGTGGGCCCCCGGTTCCCGGAGGTGGCGGACAGTTCGCCGAGGGCACGGGCAGACACGAGGCGCCGGGTCGGGCGGGTGCCGCCGGACCGGGGCCGAGCAGGCATGGAATGGCCGGTGGCGCAGGCTATCCGCAATTCGAGGGTCCCGGCGCCGCGCAATACGGCGAGGAGCCGCTCGAGCCGGCGCCGCCGATTGCCGGACCACCGCGATCCGCACCGCAGTACGGTCCGGCGGGCACCGGGCCCGGATACCCCACACCCCAGGCGAAGCCGGACAACCCGGGATACGCCGCCGCACCCGCACCCGGCGTGTCGGCCACCGGCGGCGGGCAGACGCCGGGTTACTACCATTCGGGAGCACAAGCCCTCGATGTCGGCCGCTCGCTGAGCTATGGCTGGGAGCGTTTCCGCGCCAATCCGGGCCCGTGGCTCGGGGTCACCGCGGTCGGCGTGCTCATCTACCTGTCGTTCCTCGCGATCGTCCAGATCTTCGACCCCACCTCGCTGTTCACCGTGCTGTTCCTGTTCCTGGTGGTGCTGGTGGCGCTGTGGCTGCTGCAGGCGGTGATGATCCGCGGCGCGCTGTACGAAACGGACGGCTATCCCCCGGCTTTCGGGTCGTTCTTCCGGTTCGTGAACGCGGGTAATGTCTTGTTGACGGCGTTGCTGGCGTTCGCGGCGACCCTGCTCGCCGCCTCGCTGTGCCTGCTGCCCGGCCTGGTCGTCGGCTTCCTGTGCATGTTCTCGATGCACTTCGTGATCGATCAGGACTACGGTCCGGTCGAGGCGATCAAGGCGAGCGCGCAGCTGGTGCTGGCCAATCTCTGGGCCGCGCTGCTGGTGGCGCTCACGGTCACCCTGGTGACCGTCGTCGGCGCGGCGGCATGCGGGCTCGGTCTGTTCATCGCCGGTCCGGTGTGCGCGATCGCGGTGACCTACGCCTACCGGATGCTCACGGCGGGACCGGTCGCCCGGATCTGAGCCGCGCGGTCAGTGGCTCAGCGGGGTGCTCATCCCGATGGCCCGCTTGAACCGCTCGAAAGGCCCGAGGTCGTCGCCGGCACGGGGACGCAGCTCGAGCACCAGCACGCCGGCCACGACGATGCCCAGCAGGTTCACCGCCAGCTGACCGACCGACTCGAACGCGCGATGCCACTGCCCGATCGTCGCGGCCACTACCGCGTAACCGGCGGCCGGCACGGTGGTGACCGAGATGAACACCCCGATCAGCGCGGCCGACTTCGCGGTCACCAGCGACAGCATGCCCGCCGCGCCCGCGAGCACGGCCACGACCAGCGAGAACGGCCCGACCTCGTAGATGAAGTCCACGTCGTGGGCATCGATGACCCCCTCGGTCGTCACCCAGCCGAGCTTCTCCCACAGCAGGGTGGCGAACAACGTGATCACCATCGCGACCGGGAACGCCACGGCCAGCGCGAGCACCGAGCGCCGGGCCAGCCGCCAGTTGCGGCGCACCAGGGCCACCGACAGCGCGGCCAGCGGCCCGAACTCCGGACCCACCACCATCGCGCCGACGATGGTGACCGGCGAGTTCGTCGCCACCCCGATGGAGGCCAGCAGGCAGGCGATGGTCAGGAACGCGACGAAGGTCGCGTTGAGCGATGACTCCTCGTGGGTCTCTTTGAGCAGTTGCTCCCAGACCACGGCGTCGCTCGGATCACCGGGCGCGGCCCGCACCGCCCGGTCGGCCGCGGCGGACAGCACCGCCTCGACGGGTCCGAGCGTGATACCGCCGGTCTGTTCGATGCCGAGCGCCTTGACGTCGGCGAGGACCTTGTTGGCGGCCTCGCGCGCCACGTCGGCCTGCACGAGATCACCGTGGGGTGCCACGGCGATCCCGCGCGCGACCGTGAGATGAGCGACGCCCGGGTCGGCTTCCAGCGCGCGCACGAGCGCGTCGGTCTGCTCGGGCGGACTGATCACACGCAGATGCAGCACCGGGTGGCCCTTCTGATCAATGCCGCCGTGACGGCGGGGAACTGACCAGAAGGTACCGGGCTACCGTCGGTGACCGCTATTTCTCGGCGGCAGCGGCTTTCGGCGCGTCGGTCTTGCCCTCGCCCTTGACCTCCGGCTTGGCGTCGATGCCCGCCTCCTTGCGCTGCTGCGCGGTGATCGGAGCCGGCGCGTCGGTGAGCGGGTCGACGCCGCCACCGGTCTTCGGGAACGCGATCACCTCGCGGATCGAGTCCTCCCCGGCCAGCAGCGCGGTGATGCGGTCCCAGCCGAAGGCGATGCCGCCGTGCGGCGGGGCGCCGTAGGCGAAGGCGTCGAGCAGGAAGCCGAACTTCTCCTGCGCCTCGTCGTGGCCGATGCCCATCACCTTGAACACGCGTTCCTGCACGTCGCGGCGGTGGATACGAATCGAACCGCCACCGATCTCGTTGCCGTTGCAGACGATGTCGTAGGCGTAGGCCAGCGCCGAGCCCGGGTCGGTGTCGAAGGTGTCGATCGACTCCGGCTTGGGCGAGGTGAAGGCGTGGTGCACGGCGGTCCAGGCCGAGTAGCCCAGTGCCACATCGCCGCTGGCGGTGGCGTCGGCGGTCGGCTCGAACATCGGCGCGTCGACGATCCAGACGAACGCCCAGGCGTTCGGGTCGATGAGATCGCACTTGCGGGCGATCTCGCCGCGCGCGGCACCCAGCAGCGCCCGGCTCGACTTGGTCGTGCCGGCGGCGAAGAACACGCAGTCGCCCGGCTCGGCACCGACCTGCTTGGCCAGCCCGTCGCGCTCGGCGTCGGTCAGGTTCTTGGCGACCGGGCCGCCCAGGCTGCCGTCCTCGTTGATCAGGATGTAGGCCAGCCCCTTGGCGCCGCGCTGCTTGGCCCACTCCTGCCAGGCGTCGAGCTGACGCCGCGGCTGGCTCGCGCCACCCGGCATGACGACCGCGCCGACGTACTCGGACTGGAACACCCGGAACGGGGTGTCCTTGAAGTAGTCGGTGAGCTCGGTGATCTCGACGCCGAAGCGCAGGTCCGGCTTGTCCGAACCGAAGCGGCGCATCGCCTCGGCGTAGGTCATGTGCGGGATCGGGGTGGTGATGTCGTGGCCGACCAGCTTCCACAGCGCGACCAGGATGTCCTCGGCCAGCAGGATCACGTCCTCCTGGCGCACGAAGCTCATCTCGATGTCGAGCTGGGTGAACTCGGGCTGACGGTCGGCGCGGAAGTCCTCGTCGCGGTAGCAGCGCGCGATCTGGAAGTAGCGCTCGATGCCGCCGACCATGAGCAGCTGCTTGAACAGCTGCGGGCTCTGCGGCAGGGCGTAGAAGCTACCCGGCTGCAGGCGCGCTGGCACCAGGAAGTCGCGGGCGCCCTCGGGGGTCGAGCGGGTCAGCGTGGGGGTCTCCACCTCGATGAACTCGTGGCGGGCCAGCACCTCGCGCGCGGCGGCGTTGACCTTGGAGCGCAGCCGGATGGCGTGGCCCGGGCCCTCCCGGCGCAGGTCGAGGTAGCGGTACTTGAGGCGGGCCTCGTCGCCGGGGGTCTCGTCGAGCTGGAACGGCAGCGGCGCGCTCTCGTTGAGCACGACCAGTTCCTTGACGTCGACCTCGATCTGCCCGGTCGGCAGCTCCGGGTTCTCGTTGCCGTCGGGACGCTGCTCCACCACACCGGTGACCTGCACGCAGTACTCCGCGCGGAGCTTGTGGGCCTGCTCGGCCGCCTCGCCCTCGCGGAAGACCACCTGCGCGACGCCCGAGGCGTCGCGCAGATCGATGAAGGTCACACCACCGTGGTCACGACGCCGGGCCACCCAGCCGGTGAGGGTGACGGTCTGACCGGCGTGCTCGCTTCGCAGCGAACCAGCCAAGTGGGTGCGCAGCACGGTATTCCTTTCGACAGACTTCCTGGGGACTCCCCGCCATCGTAGTGAGACACGATCCCCGAGTGGAAACCGATATCTCGGTCGTCGTGTCAAGCTTGTGACGCATGCCCGCCGTGAGCCGCGTCCGGGGCGGTGAATCGTGCTGCAGGACAGCTGGACATCCGAGCGAAGGCGAGTACCGCGATGACCTTCAACGAAGGTATGCAGATCGATCCCGGCCGGGCATCCTCCGGCGGCGGCCCCGGCATGGGCGGCAAGCTCGCCGTGGGTGGCGGCGCGGGCGGTCTGATCCTGCTGGTGATCACGTTGCTCCTGGGCGGCGACCCGGGCTCGGTACTCGGCAGCTTCACCGGCGCGCAGGACACCCAGCAGAGCCAGCCGGGCACCGCGGGTACCCCGGCGCACTGCAAGACCGGCGCCGACGCCAACAAGTACGTCGACTGCCGGGTGGTCGCGACCGCGCAGAGCCTGGACGGGGTGTGGTCGCAGGAGCTGCCCCGGCAGACCGGTCAGCGCTACGTGGAGCCGAAGCTGGTGCTGTTCTCCGGCGCGGTGTCGACCGGCTGCGGCAACGCCACCAGTGACGTCGGCCCCTTCTACTGCCCCGCCGACCAGACCGCCTACTTCGACACCGCGTTCTTCCAGGAGCTCACCGACCGTTTCGGCGCCAGCGCCGGACCACTGGCCCAGGAGTACGTGGTGGCCCACGAGGTCGGCCACCACATCCAGAACCAGCTCGGCGACATCGGCCGCGCCCAGCGCGACCCGCAGGGCGCCCAGTCCGGCGCGGTCCGCACCGAGCTGCAGGCCGACTGCTACGCCGGCATCTGGGCCCATTACGCGGACAAGCAGCCCGCGCCGGGCAGCAGCCAGCCGTTCTTGAAGCCGCTGTCGGACAACGACATCCGCGACGCCCTCTCGGCGGCCAACGCCGTCGGCGACGACCGGATCCAGCGCTCGGCCGGGCGCGGGGTCAACCCGGAGTCGTGGACGCACGGCTCGTCCGAGCAGCGCCAGAAATGGTTTCTCACCGGCTACAAGACCGGCTCGGTCAAGTCGTGCGACACCTATTCCGCCGGTGACCTCAACAACCCGCCCGGGCTACGCTGACCCCCAACGAGATACCGCCACATCGTCTTTCGAGGGGAATCATGCGCCTGACCATGACCGGACTGCTCGTCTGCGCGCTCGCACTGCCCGGTGCGAGCGCGATCGCCCAGGCCGAGCCCGCGCCGCTACCCCTGGTCAGCGTGACCTCGATTCCCGACGGCTGGTCCCAGCGCACCGATCTGCGGCCGGTGCTGCAGGTCTTCGCCGACGGCAAGGCGGTGCACTCGCCCGACGCGGTGAGCAAGGACCGCAAGCCCGAGACCGCGGCCAAGCGGGTCGACGGCACCGTGCCCGAGGACGTGCTCGCGGCCGCGCGCGAGGAGATCACCGCGCTGCGGGAGATCGACTTCGGCATCCCGGCCGGTGAGGGCAAGGGCACCACGATCATCGATCTGATGCCCGACGATGTCGACGGCGAGACCCACCTCGTCGTCTACTCCCCCGATGCGTCCGACGGGCTCAACGACGACCAGAAGGCCGCGCGCAAGCGCTTCACCGACCTCTACAAGAAGCTGGTGGATTCCTTCAAGGAGAAGCGCTGAGCCACCGCGCGACGACCGTGCCCCCGACTCCGGGTCGGGGGCACGGTCGTCTTCGTCCGAGATCCGGTGTCTAGAACCGGTCTTCGTCGGCGTCGCGTTCGTCCTCGTGGACGGCGCCGATGACCTCGGGCGTGGATTCGCCGAGCGGGCCGGTGAGGTCGTCGTTGCCGGTGCGGCTCTGGTAGGGCTGCACGGTACGGCCGTGTTCCTCGTCGTTGTTGCCCTTGCCACCCGCGCCCGCGGCACCGCCGCCGCCCATGAAGCCGGAGCCGCTGGTGCCCGCGGTGGTGGTGGTGCCCAGGCCCGTATTGCCCAGGGCGGTGGACAGGACGCGCCCGGCAGGCATGGCCGACCCGGGAACGGCGGTGGTGGCCTTGGGCGTTCCCGCGCTCGGGGTGCCGCCGGTGCTGCCGCCGGAACCGCCCCGCGCGGTGCCGAGGGCGCCGAGCGCACCGCCGGTGCTGCCGCCGGAACCGCCGGTGCTCAGGCCCGCGGTGGTGGTCGAGCCGGGCGTGGTGGTCGTGCCGCCCTGCGTGGTGCTCGCGGCGGTGGTCGAGTCGTCGGTGGTGCCCGACAGCGCTTCTTCCGCCTGGGTCAGCAGCGGCTCGGCGATGTTCTCCGAGGCCGCCGACAGCACTTCCTCCGGGGAGGGCAGCCCGCTCTGGGCGACCAGGTTCTGCACGACGCCGCTGAGCTGTCCGGTGTAACCGGCCAGCTCACCGCGGGTGGTGTTGACGACCGTGACCGCCGAGCCGAGATGCTCGGTGGCCAGCCCGATGAGGGTGGCCTGCGTCGGCGGCAGCATGATCGTCGGCGCGAGCGCGGTGGCCTGGGCGGCGAAGGTGGTGGCGATCGCCGACAGCTGCGCGTTGCCCGACTGGACGACGGCGGCGGCCTGCTCGGTCAGCGCGGAGATGTCGAAGCCGCGCTGACTGGTCTCCTGCCCCTCGGTCTGCGCCTGCTGGCTGGCGGTGGTCGCCGCGTCGGAGGCCTCGCCCTCCCACAGCTGCTGCACCGTCTTCAGGCCGCCCTGGGCGACGCTCATCGCCGATTCGATCAGCGAGGAGGAGTTGCTCAGCAGGGTGGTCGGATCGAGCGAGCCGAACACCCCGGTGCCGAAACTGCTCAGCAGCTGCAGGATCGGCTCGAACAGCGAGTCGATGCCCGGCAGCGCCGGAATCGAGACGCCGTTGAGCAGCGCGGAGACCGGATCCTCGGTCAGCGTCGTCGCGGCGGCGGAGCTGGTGGAATTCGTGGTACTCGCGGCGGTGCCGCCGCCCGCCGCCCCGGTGAGCGCGCTCTTGGCCTGGTCGAACGCCGTCTGGGCGGTGGCCAGCGCGGGCCCGGCGACCTGGTTGACAGCAGTCTGCGCGCCGCTCAACGCGGCGGAGGCGTCGGACGAGATGCCGGACAGGATGTCCTGCGCGTCGACGGCGCCGCCGGTACCGAGACCGGACAGGCCGGCGAGCCCGGCCGGGGAGACCGCGGCGTTCTGGGCGTCCTCGGTGATCTTCTGCGCGAGGGTGAAGACCGGTTCCGCGTCGGCCTCGAGATCCTCGGGCAGCTGCATCAGCGGGACGTCGAGGATCGCCTGGGCGGCGCTGTAGTCGACGGGGACGGCGCCCAGCGCGGACTGGGTCGCGGCGTCGGCGGTGGCCAGGGCGGTATCGGGGGTGATGACGCCCGCGTCACCGGTACTCAGCGGCTTCATACCGCGCCTCCCATCCCGGCGGACTGGCGGGCCAGGTCGACGGCCAGCGACACGTCCTCGGTATCGAACGTCACCGAGGACCTGAACGCCGCGTCGGACAGCTTGGCGAACTTGGCCGACAGATCGTTGATGTCCTTGGCCTGCAGGGCCTGTGCGGCCGCGAACATCGCCAGGTAGTCGGCGCCGATGAGCCCGAACACCGGGGTCATCGCGGCGACGTTGCCCGCCGCGTCGGTGATGCCCGCCGCGGCGATATCCCCCGCCACGGTCGCGTTCGTCGCCGCGAAGGCGGCGACGGCATCGGTATTGACCGAGAGATCGGCCATGCGAAACCCCCCAACTCGTCGTGAAAATCCTGCTCTGCGAGCGCGATCGGCGGTCGCGGAACTCCCTACGCGCCCGCGCGAGGGCGCAGTGCGCCAAATATAACCGAACACCCCGACCACGATCGAGCCGTGTCGGCTCCGATCCGCGGGATCCGCTTTCAAAACTAGAACATGTTCTATATCCTCGGCGGAATGAAGGTCGCAGTGACCGGCGCAGCCGGCTACCTCGGTACCAACCTGATCCCGCAGCTCCTCGAGCGTGGCCACGAAGTGGTGGCCATCGATCGCGCCGCACCGACCACGTCCGATCCGGCCGTCACCTGGATTTCCGGTGACGTGCTCGATCCGGCGTCGATGCGCGGCGCCCTCGAGGGCGCCGAGGTGGTCTACCACCTGGTCGCACTGATCACCCTCGCCGAGAAGAACGACCTGGCGTGGCGGGTCAACACCGAGGGCGTGCGGGTCACCGCGGAGGCGGCGCTCGAGACCGGCGCGCGGCGCTTCGTACACACCAGCTCGATCCACGCCTTCGACCAGTACCGCGCGGGCGGGCACATCGACGAGACCACGCTGCGCTCCACCGATCCGGGCCTGCCGGTCTACGACCGGTCCAAGTGGGCGGGCGAGCAGGCGCTGCGGCCGGTGATCGAGCGCGGTCTGGACGCGGTGATCGTCAACCCGACCGGCGTGTACGGCCCGGCCGACCACCCGAAGAACCTGTCCCGGCTCAACCGCACCGCCGCCGAGGCGATGCGCGGCCGCACGCCGGTGATGATCGGCGGCGGTTTCGACCTGGTCGACGTGCGCGACGTGGCGCACGGTCTGATCCTGGCGGGCGAGAAGGGCCGCACCGGCGAGAACTACCTGCTCGGCGGCTACATGACCACGCTGATCGACCTGTGCCGGATGGCCGCGGCGCGCACCGGCGCCAAGGGTCCGCGGTTCGCGATTCCGGCCAAGGCGCTGGGCGCCGTCCTGCCGGTGGTCGAGCCGATCAGCAAGCGCTTCGGCTCCGACATCCTGTCCAAGGCCGCGCTCGGCGCGATCCTGTCGGCGCCCATCGTCGACCACGGCAAGGCCGAACGCGAGCTGGGCTACCACCCGCGCCCGACCGCGGAAACCGTCGCCGACCTGGTCGACTTCCTGCGCGCGCCGCGCAGCGCGTAATCCGCACCGCTCACCCCGGCGCCGTCATGGCCGCGCGGAGCACTTCCGCCGTGGCCCGCTGCCCGGCGGCGTTGGGGTGCACCGGCGTCGCGTTGACCTGCGCGGGCAGCAGCGGTTCGACCCAGCGGGTCGCGGGGTCCCGGCAGGCGTCGTGGCCGATGGCCGGGGTATAGATGTCGACGTAGATCGCGCCGTTGGCCTCGGCCTGGCGCCGCAGCGCGGCATTGAGTTCACGTTCGATGCCGCGCGCGTAGTCGACGTCGCCGGTGCTCAGCGGCATCTGCGGATAGCAGTGCCCGGCTTCCGGCAGGACCGCCGGATAGCCCACCACATACACCCGCGCGTGTGGCGCCTGTTCCCGGATCCGGCCGATCGCCGCCCCCATCGCGGGTTCCCCGGCCGCGATGTCGTCGCTGAACCGGGACCCCTGACTGTCGCGACACGGCGCCCCGACATCGCCGGCATTGCCCGCGTTCAGCGCCGAGCAGGTGACGACCATGGTTTGGAACAGGTTCCCGTCGTTGCCACCAGCCTGATAGCTGACGATCCGCGTCCGCGCCGACAGCGCGTCGAATTGCGGTGGCTGATCGGCATATTGCGCCGTGGTCATGTGCGCGGTGGCCGCCGAGGCACAGCTGACATCGGTGAGTTCCCACCCGGTCGCCGCCGCCAGCAGGTGCGGATAGTTCTGTGCCGACCGGGTACACAGCGGCGGACTGCCGGGCACGGGATCCAGCAAGCCGGGCGCGGCGGTATACGAGTCGCCGAGGGCGACATAGCTCACCTCGGGTGCCGGGACAGCACCCGGAAACAGCAGCCCGAGAACGAGCTGGGCGACGACCGCACCGACCACCGGTCTATCCATCGAACACTTCTCACCGAGTCACCGCGGATCGCGGGGCCGACGGTCCGCCACCTGCGATTCTACCGCCGGGAACGGTCGCGTGACTCGGCGCGCGGGCCCGTCGGGCGCCCCTCACCGTCCGCGCCCAAGCCCGCGAGCAGGCGCAGCCCGTCCTCGGTCGGGCTCCCGGGCGCGGCCGACAACACGATCAGCTCCATGCCGGACTCGTCCGGCAGTGCGAAGTTCTCCTGGTGCAGTTCGAGCAGGCCGACCAGTGGGTGCCGGTAGGCCCGGCGGCCATGGGTGCGAGCGCGCACGTCCGCGCGGGCCCAGAGCCGGCGGAAGCGCTCGCTGCCCATGGCGAGTTCGCCGATCAGCTCCGCCAGGCGGCGGTCGTCGGGGTACTTGCCCGCCGCCAGGCGCAGATGCCCGACGACATCGAGGGTGCAGGTCTCCCACTCCGCGTAGAGGCCACGCTCGGACTCCTCGAGAAAGATGTGCCGGGCGGTGTTCAGGCCCGCAGCGGGCCTGCCGTAGAGAAGTCCGGCCAGCCGGTTTCCCGCGACGATGTCGAGGCGATGATCCACGATCAGCGCGGGCGCGCCGCTGACCAGCTCCAGCACCCGCAGCAGCTCGGGCCGAACCCGCCCGCCGGGAGTCCTGGACCGACGGCGACGCTGCCGCGCCAGCCGGTGCAGATGCGCGCACTCGGTCTCGTCGAGGCCGAGGACACGGGCCAGCGCGTCGAGGACCTGCTCGGAGGGCTGGGTCGCGCGGCCCTGCTCGAGCCGGACGTAGTAGTCGACGCTGACCCCCGACAGGTGCGCGACCTCCTCGCGGCGTAATCCGTCGACCCGGCGGTGCCGGTCGACGGGGATGCCGACAGCCACCGGGTCGACCCGGGAACGCCGGGTCCGCAGAAATCCAGCGAGGTCGTCCATGATCTCGAGTATGGTCCCGGCGGGGGCGGTGAAGGTGGCCCTGCCGGTACCAGGAAGTCCCGTCCGACGGACGCGGCGCCCCTGAACGCATGCCCGCGCGGCGCCCAGGATCGACGTCATCCGATCCGAAGGAGTTCCGATGAAAGCACTGATCGTCCACGCCCATCCGGAGCCGAAGTCGCTCAACGGCGCGCTCACCGACGTCGCGGTCGCCACGCTGGCGGGCGAGGGACACGAAGTCCAGGTGAGCGACCTGTACGGGATGAACTGGAAGGCCGTCGTCGACGCCGACGACTATGGTCCCGACGCCTCCGATCCGCTGCGGGTCGTCCTGGATTCGGGCCGCGCCTTCGAGGCGGGCACGCTCGCCCCCGAGGTGCGCGCCGAGCAGGAGAAGCTGCTGTGGGCCGACGTGATCGTCTTCCAGTTCCCACTGTGGTGGTACTCGATGCCCGCCATCCTCAAAGGCTGGGTGGATCGGGTGTTCACCTACCGCTTCGCCTACGGCGTCGGTGAGCACAGCGACACCAGATACGGCGAGCGCTACGGCGAAGGCACCCTCGCGGGCAAGAGGGCCCTGCTGTCGGTGACCGTCGGTGGCCCCGAGGCGCACTACGCCGCGCGCGGTATCAACGGCCCGATCGAGGATCTGCTGTTCCCGATCCAGCACGGCATCCTCTTCTACCCCGGCATCGAATCGCTGCCACCGTTCGTGGTGTACGGCGCCGACAAGATCACCGAGGCGGACTATCCCGACCTCGCCGCGGCCTGGCAGCGGCGGCTGCGGGCGCTGGCCTCGACCGCGCCGATTCCGTTCCGGCGGCAGAACTTCGGCGATTACGAGATTCCCTCGCTGCAGCTGGAGCCGGGCCTGGAACCGGCGGGCCGCACCGGTTTCGGCCTGCATGTGCGCGGCTGACCGGACCGTGCCGCGCTTGACACTTCATCGAACACATGTTCGACTCGCGGTATGCGGTGGCAAGCGCAGACTCTCGACGCCGAGGACGGCGCCCTGCCCGGACTGACCCGGGCGGGGCTGGTGCGCACCGTCCGAACGCCCGAGTTCGACGGCATCACCTTCCACGAGGTGCTGTGCAAGAGCGCGCTGAACAAGATGCCCGAGAGTTCGTCGCTGCCGTTCCGCTGGACGATCAATCCGATGCGGGGGTGCTCGCACGCCTGCCGCTACTGCTTCGCGCGGGGCAGTCACGAGTACCTGGGGCTGGACGCGGGCGAGGACTTCGATTCGCAGATCGTGGTGAAGACGAATGTGGCGGCGGTGCTGCGCAAGGAGCTGACCCGGCGGTCCTGGCAGCGTGAGCCGGTGGCGCTGGGCACCAATACCGACCCGTACCAGCGGGCCGAAGGACGCTACCGGCTGATGCCCGGCATCATCGGCGCCCTCGCCGATTCCGGGACGCCGTTCTCCATCCTCACCAAGGGGCCGCTGCTGCGCCGGGATCTGCCGCTGCTCACCGCGGCCGCGCGGCGGGTGGAGGTGAGCGTGGCGGTGTCGATCGCCATCCTCGACGAGCAACTGCACCGCAGCCTGGAGCCGGGCACGCCGACGCCTCGCGCGCGCCTGGACCTGGTCCGCGCGCTGGCCGACGCCGGCTTCGCCGTCCACGTCATGGTGGCGCCGATCATCCCCTGTCTGACCGACGGCAGCGCCCACCTCGACGCCCTGTTCGCCGCCATCGCCGACGCGGGCGCCGACAGCGCCACGGCCTTCGGCCTGCATCTGCGCGGCAGCACCCGCGGCTGGTTCCTCGGCTGGCTGGCCGCCGAACACCCGGCACTGGTGCGCCGCTACCGGCAGCTCTACGGGCGCGGCGGGAACGTCACACCCGCCTACAGCTCCTGGCTGCGCGAACGGGTCGACCCACTGCTGACCGCCTACGACCTGCGCCGCCCGCAGGGCCGAACCGTCCCGGCGGCGCCGGTCCCGGTGCCGCCGAGCGAGCAGCTCGCCCTGTTCGGCTGAGCGGTCACGGCGCGGTGGCGAACCCGAGATCGATCACCGCGTCCCGCTCGGCGACCAGTTCGGCGACACTGGCGTCGATCTCGGCCCGCGCGTAGTCGTCGAGGTCCAAGTCGTCGACGATGCGGTACTGCCCACCGACGCAGGTGACCGGGAACGAGCTGACCAATCCCTTCGGCACGCCGTAGGAGCCGTCGGAGGGCACGGCCATCGAGGTCCAGTCGTCGGCGGGCGTGCCGAGGACCCAGTCGTGGAGGTGGTCGATGGCGGCGCTGGCCGCGCTGGCGGCCGAGGACGCGCCGCGGGCCTTGATGATCGCGGTACCGCGCTGCTGCACGGTCGGCACGAAGACCTCCCGCACCCACTGCGGCTCGACCAGTTCCGGCGCGGGCTTGCCCGCGACGGTGGCGTGCGTCAGATCGGGGAACTGGGTCGCGGAGTGGTTGCCCCACACCGCCATCCGGGCGATATCGGCCGCCGGGGCGCCGGTGCGCGCGGCCAGCTGGGCGATGGCGCGATTGTGGTCGAGGCGGGTGAGCGCGGTGAAGCGGTCGGCCGGTACGTCGGGCGCGTTGCGCATCGCGATGTAGGCGTTGGTGTTGGCGGGATTCCCGACGACGAGCACCCGCACGTCCGAAGCGGCGACGGCATTGATCGCGGCGCCCTGACCGGTGAAGATCGGCCCGTTCGCGGCGAGCAGGTCGCCGCGCTCCATGCCGGGGCCACGCGGGCGGGCACCGACGAGCAGCGCCACGCTCGCGCCGTCGAACCCGACCGACGGATCGTCGGTGATCTCGATCGAGGACAGCAGCGGGAACGCGCCGTCCTCGAGTTCCATCGCGACCCCCTCGAGGGCGCGCACCGCGGCAGGCACCTCGAGCAGCCGCAAGCGCACCGGGGTGTCGTGCCCGAGCATCGCGCCCGCGGCGATCCGGAACAGCAGTCCGTAGGCGATCTGTCCCGCACCACCGGTGACGCTGACGGTGACCGGAGTTCTGCTGGCTGGGTTGCTCACGACCGACTCCTCGCACTGGACGACTTGGCGCCTCCCACGCTAATCAGTCACCCCGCCCCGAACCGGGATCCGTGAGGCAGAACACCACGAGGGTCAGACGAGTTCGGCGACCTCGGCGTCGGTCAGCACGACCGGCGACACCGCGTCCTTGGCCCGGACCAGCCGCACACCGCGATACAGCGGCCGCTCCCCCAGCCCCGCATCGCGCGCCTCGGCCCGCAACTGCTGCACCAGCACCTCCGACACGGCGACGGCGGCGGCGAGCTCACTGGCGGCCAGCGCGTCGGCGAGCTTGCGCAGCCCGAGTACATGCAGTTCGCGTCCGCTGCCGGAATCGGTGTACATCGCCAGCGGCACCACCTGGATGTCGGCGCCGACGGTCACCTTCAGCACGATCCGGCTGAGCCGGCCGGGGTAGACCAGCAGCTGCACGCCGGTCGCCCGCGCGAGGTCGACGCGCCGCTCCCCGAAGAGCCGGTGCGCGCGGATCTCGGTGCCGCTCAACCACATCCGCCTGCGCCGGAACGCGAATACGTAACCGAGGGTCGGCACGGCAACGACCAGTCCGAGGACGATCGCGAACGGCCAGCTCAACCACAGCGCGGACAGCAGCGTCACGCCCACGCCGACACCGATCGCGGCCAGCGCGAGCCTGCGCAACATCGGCGCGAACACCTCGGGCGCGACCAGGTCGATGCCGACCGGTTCCGTTCCCGCCCGCCCGGACTCCCCGTCCACCATGTCCCTCTCCACCCGGGCGGCCCGTCCGACCCGAGGCGCGGTCAGACTACCGCGCCCCGGATCGCCGGGCTCAGTGTCCGAGCGCGGAGCGCAGCACTCCCACGACCTCGCCCAGGGGCACCTGCCGCTGCTCGCCGGTCGCCATCTCCTTGACCCCGATCGAGTTCTCCTCCAGATCGCGATCACCCAGCACCAGGGTGAATTTCGCGCCGGAGCGGTCGGCGCCCTTCATCGCACCCTTCATCCCGCGCCCGCCGTAGGCCAGGTCGACGCTGATGCCCGCGCCGCGCAGCGCGCCGGCCAGGGCGACCAGTCGCGCCTTGGCGGCGTCACCGAGCGCGATGCCGTACACCTGGCAGCGCGCCGGATCGGCCGCGGCCTTGCCCTCGGCCGCCAGCGCCAGCACGGTCCGGTCGACACCGATGCCGAAACCGATGCCCGACAGCGGCTGCCCGCCGAGCTCGGCCATCAGTCCGTCGTAGCGGCCGCCACCACCGATGCCGGACTGCGCGCCCAACTGGTCGTGCACGAATTCGAAGGTGGTCTTGGTGTAGTAGTCCAGGCCGCGGACCATGCGCGGGTTCACCACGTAGGGCACGCCGAGGGCGTCGAGGTGGGCCAGCACCTGCTCGAAGTGCGTCTTCGCCGACTCGGAGAGGTGATCGATCATCAACGGCGCGTTCGCGGTCAGCTCGCGCACCTCCGGCCGCTTGTCGTCGAGGACGCGCAGCGGGTTGATCTGGGCGCGGCGGCGGGTCTCCTCGTCGAGCGGGAGCCCGAGCAGGAACTCCTGCAGCAGCTCCCGGTACTGCGGGCGGCAGGTCTCATCGCCCAGCGAGGTGATCTCGAGACGGAAGCCGTCCAGGCCGAGGCCGCGGAACCCGGCGTCGGCGATCGCGATGACCTCCGCGTCCAGCGCGGGGTCGTCGACGCCGATCGCCTCGATGCCCACCTGCTGCAACTGCCGGTAGCGGCCGGCCTGCGGGCGCTCGTAGCGGAAGAACGGCCCGGCGTAGCACAGCTTGAGCGGCAGCTGGCCGCTCTTGTCCAGGCCGTGCTGGATCACCGCGCGCATGACGCCCGCGGTGCCTTCGGGACGCAGGGTAAAGCTCTCGCCGTTGCGGTCGGCGAAGGTCCACATCTCCTTGCTGACCACGTCGGTCGACTCACCGACACCACGCGCGAACAGGGCGGTCTGTTCGAATACCGGCAGCTCGATGTGCCCGTACCCGGCGAGTCGGGCGGCGTGGATCAAGCCGTCGCGCACGGCGACGAACTCGGCCGAGCCGGGCGGCACGTAATCCGGGACCCCCTTCGGGGCGGTGAAGCTGCTGGTCTTGGTCACGATCATCCAGTTTTCCCCACGGGCGCCCCTCGAGTCCAACCGGTTACCCTCTAGACGAACCTGACGACACGGGAGGAACGCGGTAGTGCCGAGTAACGAACAGCGACGGGCGGCGGCCAAGCGCAAGCTGGAGCGCCAGCTGGCACGACGGGCCGAGCAGGAGAAGAAGCGCAAGCGCCTGGTGATCGCGGGCTCGGTACTGGGTGTGATCGTGGTCGCCGCCGCCGTGACCGGCGTGTACTTCCTCACCAAGGGCGGCGACGAGGCGGATTCCTCGGCCACCGCGAGCACCTCGGCCACCAGCAAGCGTGAACTACCCCCGGCCGCCGACGCGCCCGCGGTCGCCGCCAAGCCGGCCACCGTCACCTGCGCCTACCCCGTCGGCGCGGAGCCCGCGAGCAAGCCGGTCGCGCCGCCGAGCACCACCACGGTCGCCTCCGGCCCCGACGCGCCGAAGACCAAGGTGTCCATCGATTCCACCCAGGGACCGATCGGCCTCGAGCTCGACAGTGCCGAATCGCCGTGCACCGTCAACAGTTTCGTGAGCCTGGCGCAGCAGGGCTACTTCGACAACACCAGCTGCCACCGCATCTCGGCCGAGGAGGGCTTCGAGATGCTGCAGTGCGGCGACCCCACCGCCAGCGGCATGGGCGGGCCGGGCTACAGCTTCGCCAACGAGTACCCGACCGATCAGTTCCCGACGACCGATCCGGACAACGATCCCGCGCTCAACAGCCCGATCAAGTACAAGCGTGGCGTGATCGCGATGGCCAACTCGGGCCTGACCCCCGAGGGCACCAACGGCAGCCAGTTCTTCCTGGTCTACGGCGACACCATCCTGCCGCCGAAGTACACGATCTTCGGCACCATCGACGAGGCGGGCCTGACGACGCTGGAGAAGGTCGGCGCCGCGGGCGACGACGGATCCATGTCGGCCGGCGGCGGCAAGCCGAAGATGCCGATCAGCTTCAACACCGTCAAGGTGGGCTGACACCGCCACACGCAGCGTGAAACGGGTCGGACGCCGCCATGGCGTCCGGCCCGTTTCCGGTTTTCCGGCCCCGACACCGCCAGAAGATCATCAGAGGCAAGGCAATCCTACGTTTCATCCGGCCGACAGCCTCGAACACCGTACTTTCTCCCCCGCCACTCCATGTCGGCCGAAACTTCTCGACACCTCCCGTGCGTGGCTCCGCCAGACATACAGTCGTGTCCTTCGCGCGGTAGTCTCAGATGTCCACTTCCACAGCAGCATCGGGGAGCAGTCATGGCGGAACTCGACGACATCGGCAGCGAAACGGCGTCCATGATGCGCATCATGCTGCAGATGGCCACCCTGGTCGCCCTCAAGTCGCGTGAGCACGGTCAGAAAGAGGCCGAGGCCCGCGCCAAGGCGGTCGAGGCGAAGATGAAGGAAGCCCGCGAGTTGCAGATCCGCGAGGCGCGCGAGCTGAAGGCCAAGGACCCGCGCAATCTCGAACTGGTGCAGATGATGTCGGTCGGCGCCAAGTCGAGCCAGCCGCGGGGACTGACCCTGGAGAAGGACCCGTCCTCCCCCTTCGCGAGCGGCGCCGCCGCGAAGGCCGCGCAGGCGCCTCAGTTGGGCTACGACTCCGTCGAGCGGCGCGCGGCCATCGCCGCCCATCTCGAACGGGCGGGCGTCGCACCGGAATTGGCCGAGGTGCGCATGCTCGTCGAGATGGGACAGGGCATCTCGCCGGACGAGGCGATCCGCCGCACGAACGCGGGCGCCCGCCGCACCGGCATCGAACGCGGTATCGATCCGCGTGGCCTCGAACGCGGGCGCTGACCCCGGCGAACATGCGTCGCCGGGCGGCCGGAGCACCGGCCGCCCGCGACGATCACCGCGCGGCTACAGCGTCGGCTTGGTCTTGAGCCACGGCTCGGTGACCTCCGGATCGGAGAACATCTCCTGATCCGCGCCCTCCTGGTCGCGCAACGGCAGCGGATCCAGCATGCTCTTGTGCCCGTTGCGCACGCTGCAGTACTTGAACGGCCCACGGGGATCGAACAACTTGGCCATGTGCTGGTCGGCGTGGTCGAGGAACCACACGCTGATTCCCGGCCCGCCCTCGAGCCGATAGTGCTCCCAGGCCTGCCACAGCGCGTCGAGGCGGATGACCGCCTCGGTGTGGCGCCACCATTCGGGGCACCACACGGTGTCACTGATATCGGTGACCTGCCTGCGGTACACCTTGCTCAGGTAGCCGTTGACGAACTCCACGACATTGGGATAGCCGTTGGTGAGGTCGTTGGATCCGGGCATCGGCTGGTTCACAGCGGCTTGACCTCCTCGACATCGCCGTACTGCTCCGGCGGAGTGGAATTCGACAGCACCGGCGTTCCGATCAGATCGTCGATGCGGGTCTTGCGGGTCGGATCGTTGTACTCGATCGACTGTTTGACCGCCGCGGCGTACTCCCCTTCCCACCAGGGCACGGTCCGGACCAGCACGGCGGGCTGCCCCGAGGTGAACACCACCGCGCGACCGCGCGGCAGCGTCGCCAGGCCCTGCGCGGTGAAGGTCACCGAGGAGCTGAGCGAGCGCGAGTAGCTCTTGCTGCTGCCCGACTGCGACATCGACTGCGAGATCGAGTCGTACTCGCCGATCGCCTCGGACCGGTCGCGCAGGAACGCCATGTCGTCGACACCGCTGCCGAGCACCTTGATGTTGGCCGCCGACCACAGCGCGCTCATGCCCGCGTCGCCCCAGCAGCGCGCACCCTGCGCCCAGGACTGCAGCACCGTCATCACCACGATGCCGCGCGAGCCGAAGTGGCTGTACTGCTTGGGCAGATCCTTCCAGCGCACCACGTTGGCCGCCTCGTCGAGCACCGCGAGCAGCGGAATCGGCAGCCGCCCACCGGACGACAGCGAGGCCTTGCGCATGGCCACATCGATGACGGCCTCGGTCAGCGCGCTGACCAGCGGCGCCGCCGAGCCACGGCCCTCCAGCGACAAGCAGTAGAGCGTGCCGTTGCGCTCGATGAACTCGAGTTCGTCGAACTGCAGCCGGTCACCGCTGCCGCGGGTGATCCACGGGTGCACATTCGACATCTGCAGGCAGCGCACCATCTTCTTGGCGGTGCCGAAGATGCCGCTCTTGGTGCGCTGTTCGGCGTTGTACTGCATGGCCAGACCGGAGGCGGTGAAGTCGTGCCCGGCGCCACGCAGGTGCTCGATCGGCTCACTGTTCTGCGGGTTGGTCACCCATTCCCACACCTGGGTGATCGGCTTGCCCGCGATCGCGGCGGCCAGGAACAGCCCGGCCAGCAGGTCCTCGGCCTCGGGATCGAAGAAGCTGTCGGTGTTGTCGGCGCCGCCGCTCTCGGCGTCGGCGAAGTGGCCCGCCAGGCGGGCCGCCCGCATCTCGCAGCCCTCCTTGCGGTGATCGACCCAGGCCAGCGGATCCCAGAACCACACCGGGCGTTCGCCCGCCACGCCCTGCGGGTCGAACACGAAGGTCGCGCTGCCCTTGGCCTCGCGCACATTTCGGGTCGCGTCGACCACGTCGCGCTTGTTCGAGGTGGTCAGCACGGGACCGATGGCCGACAGGATCGCCGGGATCACGCGCGAGGTGGACTTGCCCTGACGCGGGCCCCAGATGTCGAGGTGCAGATCCTCGTAGGAGCCGTAGAGCGGGGAACCGTCGGCGACGGCGACGCCGATCGGCACGCCCGGCGCGTCGTTGGTGCCCAGCCGCACCCCGAGATCGAGGGCCTTCTGGCGCACCCCGGCCTCGGTGATCGAGGCGATGGCGCTGCCAGTGCCCATGTGATCGGCCTTGTCGTCGATCGACAGCCTGCCCTTGACCGCGCGCTTCTTCAGCTGCTTGCGGACCACCACGTAGGCGATGACCGCCGCGATCACCAGCAGCACGATCACCGTCGACGCCCGGGGCCAGTGCAGTTTGCCGCGCGCCAGATCGGCGACCACCGCGATCGGGTTGGCCGGAATGTTCTGCGGCACCACCGACAGCGCGTTGCCCAGGTGCAGCGCGACGGCGAGGGTGATCAGCGTCGCAAAGCCGAACACGATCAGGATCAGCGTCGTGTCGGGTCCGACCGCGGCCGGATCCGTCACCTTCTTCTTCGCCACGTGTGCCTCCTTGTGGACCTTGTCGGATGGTGGTGGGTGCTCAGCGGAACGCGTCGAGGCGCCAGCCTTGCGGCGTCTGCACCACGGTCGCGATGACCGTGCCCGGCGGGAGGGCCTCGGACCGCCCGTTCGGGTAGACGACCGTCTGCTCGATGCCGATCTTGTACTGCGCTACCGCGGGATCCGCGCTCGCCGGCGCCTTCTCGCCGGACGCGAAGGCGAAGGCCTCGACGTGTGCCTTCGCCTTGGCCCAGTCCGCCCACTGCAGCGACGGTTTCGGCGTGTCGGTGGACCCCGTCGAACCGTCCAGCATACGTATCATGCTGGGCCCCAGCCATTTTCGCGCGCGTTGCAGCGACTCGCCCGGTTGTTCGGTGGCCGGGTTCCAGGTGTAGATCTCGCGCAGGGCCACGACCGCGACGCCGTCGGCCGTCGTCGGGTCGACCGTGGCCGCGGCGTCGAGCAGCCGGGTGGTCGAGGTGGCCGAGTCCGGGCGCGCGGAATCGGGATCGCCGCCGCAAGCGGCGATCGGGAGCAGGACCGCCACGAGCATCACCGCCGGAATTGTGCGGATTCGTGTTCTCTCCCACCAGGTTATCCCCGGAATCGGGGAACGTGTGGTCACAACACCCTCCTCGCCCGCGCGTCGCCCGGCACGGCCACCTCGGTGACGCCACCGCCGCCACCGCTGCTCGACGGTGGCACCGCCTGGATCATCTGACCGTTGCCCGCGTAGATCCCCACCTTCGACGGGCCCTTCGGCCCGAACCCGCTGAACACCAGATCGCCGACCGCCATCTTGGAGATCGGTACCTCCCGACCGGATTCCCACTGTTGCTCGGCGGTGCGCGGCAGGATGATCGCGCCCGAGGACGCCGCGAACACCGCGGCGGCGGTCAGGCCCGGCGCGTCGAAGCCGCCGCTGCTCGGGCCCTGGACGCCGCCCCCACCCCACACATACGGGGTGCCGAGCCAGTCGTGAGCGGCCTCGACGATCTGCGCGCCACCGGCGCCCTGTTCCGGCGTGAACCGGCCCTGCGCGCCCGGCGCGCGATACTGCGGCTCCATCGACAAGATGTTGGTGACATACGGCTGGGTCTCGGAGTAGTGCGCCGCCACCTGATTGGGCATCCCGCCCGAGGCCAGCACCGCGCCCTCACCGGCGTTGTATCCGGCCAGGGTCAGCGCGGGCAGGTCGCCGGAGACCCTGCCCGCGGCCATCCAGCCCGCGATCTTGTGGGCGATCGCGCACATGTAGCGGGCCTGGCCGATGATCGCGTCACCGTCGTCCCACACGCTGGCCGTGCCGTTGCCGTCGGCGTCGATGACATAGGGTTTGCCGTCGTCGGGATTGATGCTCACCGCGGTGCCGGGCAGGAACTGGGCCAGACCCTGCGCGCCGGCGGGCGAGGTCAGCCCGCGCCGGAAGCCCGACTCCTGCTTGGCCTGCGCGGCCAGCAGCGACGACGAGATCTCCGGGCACACCGTGCCCGCCCTGCGGTACCAGATCTCCAGCTCCGCGGGCACCTTCCCGTCGGCGAGCGCGCCGCCCGCGCTGCCGAAGCCGCGCACACAGTCGGCGTCGGTCGAGAAGGCCCGCGCGCCACCGACATCCGGGGTCGGCGCGCCGTCGAGCCAGGGCATCGGGTCGATCTGGCGGCCACCGGTGAAGCGGCCGCCGGGCACGATCTCGAAATGCAGGTGTGGGCCGCTGGATTCGCCCGCCGAGCCGACCATCCCGATCGGCTGTCCCGCGGTCACGGTCTCGCCGGTGCGCACCTTCACGCCGCGGTCCCACATGTGGCCGTAGACGGCCGAGAAGGCGCGCCCGTTGGTGTCGACGGAATCGACGACGATCCAGTTGCCGAAACCCGACGCGGGACCGGCGGCCACGACCCGGCCGTCGGACACCGAGTAGATGGTGGTGCCGTCGGCGGCGGCCATGTCGATGCCCTTGTGACCGCCACCGCGCGAACCGAACACGTCGGAGATGGTGAAGGTGCCGGTCTCGAGCGGCAGCGTGCGGCGCAGCGGACCGACGCCCGCGGCCAGCGACGGCGTGCCGGTGACCGCCGGGTTCGCCGTCGTGCTGGGCGTGACGGACGCGGCGGCGCGCGAATCACCGACCGACTCGCCACCCAGCGGCGGCAGCGTCGGGGCCGCCGAACCGCTCAGCACGCCGGTGGTCTCGCAGGTCTCGTCTGAGGAGGGCAGCACGATGACCAGCACGAGCGCGATCAGCCCGATGACCGAGCCCAGCGCCGTCATCAGCATCGTGCGGGCGTTCACCGGCCGCCGCCTGGCGTTCCGCGCCGGGCGCCGGGATCCGGGTCCGCCGCGGCGGTGATCACGTGCGGCGCCGGGTTTCGTTGAGCGTGTCGGCGAGCGTGCGGTTCATCTCGGCCGCGGCGGCGAGTTGCTGCTGCAGCAGCGCCACCTTGCGGCGCAGCGCGGTGGCGTCCATCCGCTCCAGGCTCGGGCCCTCGGCCGCGCGCACCCAGTTGCGCACCGAATTGGCGTGCACGCCGATCTGTTCGGCGACGACCCGGCACGCCTCGGACTCGCTGCGCAGCTTGTCGGTCAGCGCGACGACCTGCGCGACCGCGGCATCGCGCACCTCGGGCGAGACCCGGCGGTAGGACCGGTGCGGCATCATTGCGCACCCCCGTCCGCCGACGGGTCAGGTGCGCCGCGTGGGTTGTCGCCGAACTCGCTGAAACGCTGGTTCGTGTCGTGGATACCGCTTTCCTTCTCCGACACCGTGAACTCCATGTGGAAGGGGATACCGGGACGGCGATCCTCACCGATCTTGAGCAGGAACTTGCCGGTACCGGGCGGCGACGGCCGTTGCTGGCCGGGTTTGAGCGCCTCGCCGGTGAGCGCCTGGGGCGCCGACCAACCGGTGACCATCTCCTGTTCGGCGGCGGTGAACGGCACCGTCGAATCGAGCCTGCTGATCTCCTCGGCGGGCAGGGCACCGAAGATCTTGGCGCGGGCGCGTTCCAGGAAGCCGATCGCCTTGGCGATGGCGGCGTCGGAACCGAGCGCCTGCAGGTCCTTGATGGTGTGGCTGATCATGATCAGCGCGGTGGCCAGGCCACGCTGCAGGCGGGTCAGTTCGTCGACCCGGTCGACCATGAAGTCGCCGAGGCCGAGCACCTGCCACAGCTCGTCCATCACGACCTGGAAGTAGCGCTGCGGACCGAGTTTCGCGTCGGCCAGCACGTGCGCGGCCTCGACCGAGGCGAAGCCGTCGGCCCAGCAGGCCAGCATGACCGCGGCCTTGAGCTTCTTGTCGCCGGTGGGGATGTGCGATACGTCGATGCACACCGCGACGGCGCCGGTGTCGATCGGCACCGTGGTCTGGCCGTTGAAGATGGCGCCGAACGGACCCTGGGTGAGCGCGCGCAGCGAGCGCCGCAGGTTCTTGATCGCGTTCTGGTACTCGTCCTCGTTGTCGGCGCCCGCGTCGAGCATGAGTTCGGCACCGCCGCCGACGATCACCTCGAGCAGGTTCTCCATGATCGGCGGCTTGTCGGGGGCGTAGCCGCTGCCCGGCTGGTAGAGGATGCGCAGCGCGGTCGCGATCAGCGTCTCCTCGAAATCGGCCACCCGCGCGCCGCGGACGAGCTCCACCAGGCCCGCGATGAGCGTCACCTGGCGGGCCCGCAGGTCCTGCAGCACTTGGCGTTGCAGCGCGGGGAACTCCTCGAGGCGGGGCACCACCGAGCCGAGCACGCCCGCCGCCAGCGGGTTCAGCTTGCCGTGGCCGTAGCCGAGGTCGATCACCTGGCCGCCGACGAGTTCGACCATCTTGCGGTAGTCGGGCTTCACGTCGGCCAGGATCAGCGGGGTGATGCCCTGAGCGATGCCGCCCAGCACGATCCGGCGCACCAGCGAGGACTTGCCGAAACCGTTGAGGCCGAGCACGAACAGGCTCGGCGCGGTGATGAAGCTGCCGCGCATGAACCAGTTCATCGGGTCGAAGCAGACCGGGGCGCCGGTGTGCAGATGCGAGCCGAGCGGGGTGCCGATCAGCGGCGCGCCCGCGCCCACCGACCACGGCCACAGACCGGCGACCTGCGCGGTGGTGGCCCGGTACTCGACCGGGCGGCCGACCACGTTCATCTTGCCGCCGCCGGGACCGGAATAGCCGCGATCGGTCAATTCCGCGGTGGTGCGGTCGAATCCGTCGCTGACGACGGCCTCGTTGCGCGCCTGCGCGTTGTTGCGGCGCAGGTCGTCGGTGTGGATGCGGAAGGTCGCCCAGGCCGCGCGCAGTCCCGACTGCTCGCGGGCGATCATCTCGTAGCGGGCGCGGGTGGCGTCGTCGAGCAGCGAGGGGCCGGACTGGCCGCGCCGGTCGGGCCGGTTGCGCGACTTCGCCGAACGGCCCGCGCCCATCGCCCGGTCGGCGGCGTCGTCGGGCCGATCGCCTCGCACCGGGCGCGGTGCCTTGGCGAAGGGGCCCGGCTCGGCCGGACGTGGCTTGCGGCGCGGATCCATCGCGCGCTCGTGGTCCAGGCGCGGGCCGTGGTCCTCGGCGCGCAGGCCGCGGTCGATCCGGGCCTTGGCGGCGCGATCGACCTCGGGGCGCTGACCCCGCGGCCTGCGCTCCCCCGCCGCGGACCGCTCACCACGGCCGGCGCGCGGCTCCTCGCGCCTGCCGCGCCCGTCGTCCTCACGCGGCCTGCGGTTCTCACCGGAGCGCGGTCTGCGGTGGTCCTCGTCGTGCGGCGCGCGCTCGGCCGCCGGACGACGCGGCTCGTCCGCGCGCGAGCGGCCACCCGGTTCCCCGGAACGCGGCCTGCCCTCGCGCGGGCGGCGCTCGCGCTCGGTGTGCTCGTCGGGCACGGAGCTACCGCGCGCCGACTCTCGTTCGGCGCGTTCGGTGCGCTCCTCCAGGCCGAGCACCTCGTCGCTCACGCGCGACGCGCTCCCGACCGGTCGTGGTTCGCGCTCCCCGCGGATCCGGGGCGGCCGGTGGACGGGCCGTAGCGCGATGTCGTCGAAGTCGCGTCCCATGATCGCCTCACCCCGCCAATGCCTTCGGAATGGTCGCGTGCTCGGGCAGGATGACGCCACAACCGAGGGAAGCCGCGAACGCCGCGGCCTGATAGCGGTAGCAACGCCGGATCTTGAGCCGGGCCTGCGTCGAGAGGTCGCGGGTGATGGCCTCGATGCGCGGCAGATCACCGCGCAGCGGCTCGGTGATCGTCACCAGCGCGCCGAAGCGGGTCACACCGTGCCCGCGGGCCTGTTCCTCACGAGCCTGCTGGGTCGCACCGACCCGCAGTGTCGCGGCGGCCGAGACGACACCGCGTTCGCTCTGCTGCGCCACGAGCGCGTTCTTGAAGTCGTCGTCGACGATCTCGGCGGCGTCGGCGGCCGAGTGCGGCCGGTAGACGATCGCGATGCGCTTGCGCGGCACTTCGGGATTCGGCGCGAGCAGCCGCTGCAGCACCCGCTCGTCGACCGCGCCCTCGGGCGCCGCGTCCATCTCCCAGGTGACCGAGCGGCCACCGTCGTGGATCAGGTGATCCCATTTCTCGTCGTGCGAGACCGGACCGGCGTCGTCCCAGCCGAGGCCGTGTCCGCCCGGATCGGCGGCGGCGACCTCGAGATCGGCCTGGGCGGCCGGGTCGTAGCTGCGGCGGATGAAGGAGATGACCTCCTCGGCCGACATCGGCTGCGCCCGCACGCCGGCCTCGGCCAGCGCCGCGCAGATGCCGGGCAGCCTGCGCCCGATCTCCACCGCTTCCTCGGCCGGGTTCTTGCGCCGCTCGGCGGTGGTGGCCTTGAAGGTGATCGCCACGCGCGGCAGCAATTGCACCCGCTCCTGCGGCAATTCGGTGGCCAGCTCGTACATCACCTGCTGGGCCAGCTCCGGCGCCTCCGGGCGGGTGATCGTGGAGACCTCGTTGAGCAACCGGTTACCGGTCTCGGGCACGGTGTCGATCACCGGCACCACCGCGACGATGTCGCTGGTCTGGCCGACCGAGGCGAGGAAGGTGCCCCACGCCGCGACCCAGCGGTCGATCACCGGCTGGTCGACCGCCTCGTGACCCTGCGGCCAAGCCCGCAGCACCACGGTGTACTGCGCGAACGCGGGCAGGTGGATCATCCCGAAGTGGTAGCCGCCGGCGTCGATGCCCTCGTAGAGCTTCGACGGCGCGAGCAGCCCCGGCAGCTTGGTGACGCCGCCGGGGATCCGGGAGAACCGGCCGCCGCGATACACGTGCTCGCCGTTCTTGCGCGAGCGCATCCAGTTGAACATCATCAATCCCGTCTCGTAGCCCGAACGGCCCCCCGTCCGCCACACCAGGGGCACCATCACCAGCGCGCCGAGGCCGCCGACGACGAAACCCCATTTGAATCCACCGACCATGGCACTGATCAAGGCGGTGATCACCACGACGAAACCGATCACGGTCTCTTCCCAGCGCAAGCCGAAAAGGCCCGCGCTGCGCGGCTTCTGCCACAGCCCGTACGAGCGCCGCTCGTAGGTGTCGGTCGAGAGGGTGCTCATCGCGGAATCGTGCTCCTGCCGAGGTCGGGTGAACGATTCGCCCAGCGGTCACCGGCGAGGTCGCCGGCCGCCTGGTCGGCGCGCGAGGCGCTGCCCGCCGCCGCGCGTGCGGCGACGACGTTGCGGGCCGCACCCGAGGGCACCGAGCCCGAACTGGGCGTCGCCGCGGCCGCGCCACCGCCGCCGCGTGGTGGCGGTGTCGGCGCGGGGCCGCGCGGGGCCCCGCCGCCGGGGCCCGCCCCGCCGGGCCGCGGACCCGAGCCCGCGCTGCCGAAGTAGCCCGCCGAGCCGGGGGCCGCGGCGGGCCGGGTGGCGACCGCCTTGGTGCCGATCGCGCCGAGCGCCATCGCGCCCACCGCGGTACCACCGGCCACCATCAGACCGGAACCACCGGTGCCGACCGTGGCGACGGCGGGCGCCACCAGGCGCATCAGCGCGGGCAGCACGAACGCGACGCTGCACAGCAGCACCAGCGCGACCAGCATCCGCTGGGCCTGTTCACCTTCCGGCAAACCGCCCGAGGTCGTGGTCTCGTCGACATGTCCCGCGGTGGTGAACGCGATCATGTACACGATCGCCGCCACCGGCTTGAACAGCATGAACGCGATGATCCAGCCGACCAGCTTCTGATACGACTGCTTGCCGGTCCCGGTCGCCGACGCAGCCGCGGCCAGCGGCAGCACGCCGGCGGCGACCACCAGCAGACCCTGCCGCACGATGGCCAGCACGATCTGGGCGAGCGCGCCGAGCAGGCCGACGATCGCGATGATCAGCACCAGACCTGGCGAGAACGCCTGCAACTTCGACGTCTTCACCATCAGCTCGGCCATGTTCTTGGCATTGCCTCCGGTGGCGTCCTGAATGATCCACTCCGAGAACTTGTCCGAGGCCCGGGTGCCCGCGACGATCACCGCGCCGAGCATCCACGAGCTGAACACGACCCGGGCGAACAACCGGAACGACTCGGCGGCCTCGCTCACGGCCGCCCCGCGTCTGGCCTCGGCCAATCGGCCGCCGGTGATGATCACCGACGCGATCAGCAAGAGCATCTGTATCTGATAGGTGTAGTCGTTGATCTTGGTGAACAGCGCGCCGGAGTCGCTCACCGCCTCGTTGGGCACCTTCATCCAGAAGGTCAGCGCCAGGATCAGCGCCTCACCGAGACCCTTCATCAGCGAGTCGACCACCTTGCCGAAGGTGGAGTCCCAGGCCTTGTCCTTGACCGCGGTCGCCGCGTCGCCCGGATGCGAGGCGGCGTTGCCCGCCTTGCACACCGCCGAGGCCGCGTCACCCAGGGAGATCCCGGGGATGGCGACACCGTCGAGCGTGTCGTGCAGTTCGTTACAGGCCTGGTCGAAGCCGTAGGTCTGGCCGTAGGCCACGGTCGGCGTCGCGATCATCACGGTGAAGATCACCGCGAAGATTGTGAGTATTCGCCTCAGCATTGTTGGCACCCCTCGATGGTCCGCAGGGAATCGATCCGGGCTGTGCTGTACACCGATGCTCACCATTTCGTCCACCCCGCCAGCGATTCCACGTATTCCGTCTGGGTGTTGGTCGTCGACGACGGCTTGAGCCGCCAGTCGCCCGCGTCCCACACCACGATCATCCGCATGGCGGCATACAACTGTTTCCCGTCGATCACCGGCCCGCGCGAGGCGAGCCGAACGATCGCCATGTCGTCGGCGTAGTCGTCGATCTTGAACGCGTCCGACGCCACGAAATAGCGGGTCACCTTCTCCGGCTGCTGTTTCGGCAGCCGGTCGCTCGACAGCGCCGAGTCGTAGGCGGCCAGCTGCGCGGTGCTGACCCGCACCTGTGTCACGTACAGCGAACGGTCGGCCGGCCTGGCGTTGAGCCGGTAGGTGATCTGCGCGGCGGCCAGCGCGGCGCCCTGCGGGGTGCGCGCGTAGCCGACGGCCAGACCGTCCTCGATCCGGGCCGGACCGTCAGAGGTGGAGAACGGCACCGACGCGCCGTAGACCCGTTGCCAGCCGTGCGGTTTCGTCGTGCCCTCGGGCGCGGCGGTCAGCCAGTCCGAATCCACCGGCGAGCGTTGCGTCGAGGGGTCCTGCTCGAGCGGCTGGCCTGCCGGATTGTTCGGAACGTCGACCCGCCTGCCGAACAGATCGACCTCGGGATCGGCGAAACCCGTTCCGCCCGCGGCCTGCGCAGGCGGCGGTGCGACGTCGTCCTCGGTCCCGCCACTGCTGGTGAAGTACACGACCGCGCCGACGACCAGGATCAGGGCGAGCAGCGCACCCGAGGCGATCATGCCGAAAGAAGCGCGGTCGCGCGCGCCCGGCTCCTTCACGCTCACTTCGGTGCCTCCAATGTCACGATGTCGGTGGGTAGTTCGTCGATCGCGTCGACGGGTCGGTCGGTGGACTGCGGGTCGGGCAATTGCAGCCGCCAGTCTCCGCCGTACCAGCCGACCGTGGTGTGGTTCACGGCACGTGAGCTGTCCGAATATTCGGTGTAGACATCGACTCGGGACTGTTCGTCACGGTATTCGGTAATTTTGTAGCCCAACAATCTCGGCGCGTACTCCGGCGCGGCGGGTCCGGTGATCGACAACTGCACCCGGTTGATCGCCCACTCGTCGCGGGCCGGACCCGGCACCAGTTCCTGATTCACCACGGTGGCCCACTGGTTGTCGGGCGCCACCGACAACCGGATGGTGTGCGTCAGCGCCGCCAGCCCGGCGCCGCGCGGGGAATGCTCGAAACCCGTGGCGGCGCCCTGGGTCACCGAGCTCGGCCCCTGATCGGACAAGGGCAGGGCGATGCCCTGGTAGTCCTGCCAGCGCACCCCGGTCGGGGCGGCGGACAGATCGGGGCCGGTATCACCGCCGCGGCCGCAGCCCACCGCCGCGGTCAGCAGCGCGATACCGACCGCGACCGGCCGTGTCATGGTGCTCCCCCTCACGCCGGCAGGAACGCCAGCGCGATCGCGGAGGCGGTACTGGCGACCGCGGCACCGAGCAGGCTCATCAGGACACCGTGCGAGGCGTCGTTGACGGCCAGGTCGGAGCGGAACGCGATCCACAGCCGACCTGCCGACAGGATCATCCAGGCCAGGCACGAGAGCAGGACGAACCAGAGCAGCCAGTTGAGCAGCTGCATCATCGGCGCCAGCACGTCGGCCGGGATCTGCTTGTAGGCGAACACGGTGATCACGTACCGATGACCGCGTTCATGATGGTGCCCGCGCTGGTCGCGACGACACCGCCGATCATGGCGCCCGCCACCATCTTCGGCGACTCGAGGCCGCCGCCGGTCCAGCGCTCCCAGGCGAACTTGCCGCCGGCGTAGGTGATACCGCAGATGCCCGACAGCAGCACGAACCAGGTGAGATACCGCACCAGCTGCAGGATCTTCTCCGAGCCGGGAGGAGCTTCCGGTGTCGGATTACCCACCTGGGCCAGGACGGTGCCGTACGTGTCCTGCACGGCGAGGAGGATCATGCTCATCGGGTGCCTTTCTCCCACTGTAAAGGTGTTGTGCCACAAACACTTCGACGCCGACACACGTTTGTACACCACCGGCGGCCGGCTTGCCCGGCGATCATGATCGACGCTCCCCCGGTGTGGGATCGTCGATGCTCGCCCGGATCGCGGCGATCAGATCGGTCCCGAGCTCACCGATCTCGGCCGGTACCTCGTCGAGCGGATCGGCCCGGCGTTTCCTGGGCGCGATCTCGTCCCCGGGCGACCACACCGGCAGCGCCTCGGACTCGACGAGCGTCCATTCCTCGATCCACGGCACCTGCCAGACGTGCCCGGCCAGCGAGCCGACCACGTCGCGGTAGCGCCGGATCTCCGGCGGCACCCGGCCGGGGCGGGCCGCGACCGTGATCAGGCCGAGCACCAGCGCCGGACCGGCCAGCAACGCGTGGTGCTGGCGCAGCAGGTCGTGCGCGCGGGTGAGGCCGGAGATGGTCTCACGCGCGACGAGGACGACGTAGGGGGATTCGCGCTCGAACACACCGGGCCACTTGCCCCGGGCATCGGCGGCGGGCGCGAGCACATGCGCGAGCGTGGTGGCACCGGAGCCACCGTGGACGCCGAGCAGCCACACCAGTGGCGCGCGGCCGACCCCGGGTACCGGACGCTCCCAGATCGGCGCGCGCAGCGATTCGGGCGGTGCGACGACGCCGACGCCGGCGGGCGTCGGTTCACGACGACGACGAAGATTCATAGCGGCCGTCATGATGCCACCCCGGCGAGCAACCGCCCATATGCCGCACGCGTCGGCTCGGCCAGCTCGCTGTGCCGAACCAGCTCACCGCGGGCCAGATGCGGGTCGTACGGAATCTCGACGACCTCGCGCACCCAGCCGGACAGATGCTCGCGCAAATGCTCGGCTACGCGCGAGTCGTCGTGCGAATACTGGTGGGAGACAACGATGGTCGTGTCCGCCACGACTCCGGCGCCGTCGTCGCCGTAGTGGTCGTCGAGCCATTCCAGCGTCACCCGCAGGCGGTTGGCCGCGTCGACGCGGGCCGGAATGGTCAGGACCAGTGCGATATCGGCGTCGTCGAGCAGCGGGCGCAGTTGCCGACCGGCAATCGGGCTGCCGCCGTCGTAGACCGCGGTGTACCCGCCGGTGGTCAAAGCCCTGGCGACAGTGAGATATGTCGCGCGCCGGCGCAGCGGCGTCGCGTCGCGCCAGAGCAGCCCGAAGCCGGAGGTGGAGCGGGACAGGCAGTCCTCGATCGGGGCGGGTTCGTCGTCGCCGCGGCCGTACACCCACGACTGCAGATTCACCGGGTGCAGGTGCTTGTCGGCGCCGCGCAAGGCGAGATCGCTGCCCGCGGCGGTTGCGTCGACCGCCACCGTGGCCGCGCCCTCGGTGACCAGTTCGGCGGCCAGGCCGAGCGTGGTCGTGGTGGTGCCCGCGCCGCCGCAGCCGCCCACGACAAGGATCGGTCTGCGAGCGCCCTCGGAACGTTCGCCGGTCTTGCGCCGCAACCGCACCACCGGAGCCGGGTCACGCGCCGCGTCACCCGACGGCTCCCCCTCGGGGGCGTCGTCGAGCCATCGGCTCCAGTCGTCTGTCATCGCCTCTGCTCCTTACCCTGCCGCGATGCCCGTGATGAGCGTGCGATCGCCGACCAGCGCTGTGCGCACCGACTGCTTGGTGTAGGTGGCCGGTGCGCCCGCGGGCCGGAACTCGGTGACCTCCACCGTGTACCGGTCGGCGGCGACGGTGGTGATCCGCACACAGTGGGTGGTCCCCACCGGGATGGAGTCGATGCCGCGCTGGATCACGGCGGCCGGCGAGACATCGGCGTCCGGGGTCACGACCGCGCGGGCCTGCTCCCCCGATCGGTTGACGTAGTAGGCGTATTGGAAGGCCAGCACGGCGTCGGGGCCGGAGTCGGTGCCCCCGGCCTCGGCACTGCGCACCACGGCGCCGGTGCGTTCGGTCGGGCACGGACCCGGCGCCTCGGCGGTCAGGTTGCCCGCCGTGAAGTGCAGCGGCGGCGCGGCGTGCTTGGCGGTGTCGCCCCCGCGGCCGAACAGCAGGAAGAACACACCGGTGGCGGCGAGGACGAGCACCAGCACCGAGACGGCGAGCACGATCCAGGTGCGATTGCGGTTGCGGGCGCGCAGCGCGCCGGAGGGCTCGAGTACGCGCGCCTCGTCGTACTCGTCGTCGGCGGCGTCGGTCCAGGGGAACTGGACCAGTTCCGCGTCGTACTCGTCGTCGGGGCCCGGTGCGGGTTCGGCGACCCAGTCCGACCAGCCACCGGTGAATTCGCTGCGCCGCGCGGCCAGTTCGGCGGGCGGTGCGGGCGCGGGCTCCGGTGCGACGTCGACCGGGTACGGCGGCGCCGGATGGACCGGGCGGTCGTAGTCGCCGGCGACACCGTAGTAGGCGTCGCGGTGTTCGTCCCCGGGCGTCCGGTTCGGCGCGTCCGCCGCCGTGGTGGCCGGCACGGGCCCGGTGGGCTCGGCTGCCGGTGCGGCGGACGGGGCGCGCTCGGGGCGCTGCGAATATCGGGCGGGACCGTCGTCCTCGCCCGCCGCCGGGTCGGCGGTGTCCTGGCGCGCAGGGTCGGCTGCCTCGGTCTCCGGTTCGAGCGCCGAGTACCAGCGCGACAGTTCGTTGTACGACTTCAACATTCCCCCCTTTCCGCGGCGCCGGGCACAAGGATTCGCATTGCAGACCTCTCGGTGATCAGTTCACAGAGAACGGACGGGTGGTGGGAGCGGTGGTTCCGGGTAACGCGGCAGGCGGAGTCGTCGCGCCGCCGGATGAGGCGCCATCGGCTCCTGTCCCGAACGGAAATTGTCCCCCACCGGAAGGTGTGGGTGTCGTAGACGCGCCGGTCGGGCTGGTGAAGATTCCGGCACTGCGTTTGTCCGATCCGCCGACCGGGACCGCACCCTGTCCCGAGGCGCTCGCCGCGTCCCGCGCGACGGCGGCGAACCAGTCCGCGACGTACTGGGTCGGGGTCGCGCCCTGCGCGCCGACGCCCATGCGCGAGTACGCGTCGTGGCGCTGGGTGGTGTCCCAGTAGCGCACCCAGGTGGTCACGTCGAGCAGCTCGGCGTTGTCGGTGATGTTCTGCTGGACGGCCGTATAAGCCTCGTTGACCAGCCGGATCCCGGTGGTCGGGGGCACGAGCTGGGGCACCGCGCCGACGAGCTTGGTGCCGAGCAGGGTGAGCCCGGCCAGCGGATTGGACAGTGTCGCGGTGGCCAATTCGGCGATGCTCGCCGGATTGAGCACGGTCTTCACCACGGTGACGACGGCGTTGAGCCCGATCATCCCGACCTTCAGCAGCGCCTGGTAGGCGGCGTTCACGTCGAGCTGACCGCGCGGGTCGGAGGCGTCGGCGATGCGCTGGGAGATCGTCTTCTTCGGCGAGAGCGAGACATCCGCGAGCGTGCTGCCGGAAATATCCTCGTCGACCACCGTCGAGGCCGTCTTGATGGAGGTGAAGGCCAGCGCCTGCGCGATCGAGACCAGCGAGCCGATCGGGTCGCCACCGGACAGTTTCACCTGGCTGACCAGATTGGCCACCGCCCGCAGCAGTGGGGCGCCCTGCGGCGCGTCGCAGGCGAGATCACCTGTCGCGCAGAAGCTCGCGACACGCCCGGTGAGCTTACCGAAATCGGCGGGCTGGGTGTCGCTCGCGCCGAGCCCACCGCCGGGCGCGGGGGCCTGGCGTACCGCGGCCACGGCGTCGAGGGATTCCCCGGAGGTACCGGGTGCCGCGATCGGTGTCGTGCGGTCGGGCGCGCCGGGAAACACCGGGGCGTTCGCGCCGCGGGTCGGGTCGGCGAACAACGCGACCGCGGCGACCTTGTCGGCGGATATCTTCCCGGTGCCCGCGCCCACTTCCTGGGCGAACAACGAGGCCACGTGGGCGCCTTGCGAATACCCGACCACCGCGATGCGCGAGTCCGGGCAGCGCTGCACGACCTGGGCGGCCATCGATCGCAGCCGCTCCAGTCCACCGTCGACCGATTGCGTGTAGGGCACCGCCCCACCCGGTACCGCGCCGCCGAATCCGGCCTCGTACGGGACGTACGCGCGATCGACCAGCCCCGGCTCAGCAGCCTTGGCGAACATCGGCCGGAAGACCGTCGACAGCATGCCGGTGTCGGTACTCGGGGCGGCGTCCGGTGACGATTCTCCTGTGCCCTGAATCCCCAAGGCGTACAGTGCCGGACACGCCGAGATCGACACCTGGGTGGACGGAGCACCGGGCGCGGCCTCGTCCGCGGTGGCCGCGCCTGCCGATACCGTCACCGAAGCGACGGTGAACGCGATGATCGTCCCCGTGAGTCGTGTCGTGCACCGAGCCATATCGATCCGCATCACAGTCCGTTTCGGCTGACCAGTGGAGCGTTGAAACGCAGTAAACCGTAACAGATTCCGGGACCCCGAACCCCTGCCCAAAATGGCCCTTTCACTGCCTCCGGCAAACCCCGTTGTCCCAGCAATCTTCTGGCGATCTACCAGCTGTGTTCCCGCAGACAGCGGCCCGGGCACCCTCGCGAACGAGAGTGCCCGGGCCGGGGTTCGGGTCAGGCCGCGGAGGTCACCCGGTAGACGTCGTAGACGCCTTCGACATTGCGCACGACATTGAGCAGATGACCCAGGTGCTTCGGGTCGCCCATCTCGAAGGTGAACTTGCTGATCGCGACGCGGTCGCCGTGCGTGGCCACCGAGGCGGACAGGATGTTGACCTTCTCGTCGGCCAGCACCTTGGTGACGTCGGAGAGCAGCCGGGTGCGATCGAGCGCCTCGATCTGGATGGCGACGAGGAACACCGACGACGGCGACGGCGCCCACTCGACCTCGATGATGCGCTCCGACTGTTCCTGCAACGATCCGGCATTGGTGCAGTCGGTCCGGTGCACGCTCACCGCGCCACCGCGGGTCACGAAGCCCATGATCTCGTCGCCCGGCACCGGCGTGCAGCACTTGGCCAGCTTGGCCACCGTGCCCGGCGCGCCGGGGATGAGCACGCCGGCGTCTCCGGTGACCCGCTGACGGCTGGGCGTCGTCGACGGCGTCGACCGTTCGGCCAGCTCGTTCTCGACGTCACCGATGCCGCCGAGCTGGGCCATCAGCCGCTGCACGACGTGGTGCGCCGAGACCTGGTGCTCGCCGACGGCGGTGTAGAGCGCGGAGATGTCGGAGTAGTGCAGTTCGTGCGCGACCGCGGTCATCGCGTCCACGCTCATCAGCCGCTGCAGCGGCAGCCCGACCCGGCGGACCTCCTTGGAGATCTGTTCCTTGCCGCTGTCGAGGGCTTCCTCGCGACGTTCCTTGGCAAACCATTGGCGAATCTTGGCCTTCGCGCGTGGCGAGACGACGAAGTTCTGCCAGTCCCGGCTCGGGCCCGCGTTCTGCGCCTTGGAGGTGAACACCTCCACGACCTCACCGTTCTCGAGCTGGCGTTCCAGCGCGACGAGGCGTCCGTTGACCCTGGCGCCGATGCACTTGTGCCCGACCTCGGTGTGCACGGCGTAGGCGAAGTCGACCGGGGTCGACTTCTGCGGCAGCGTGATCACATCGCCCTTGGGGGTGAACACGAAGATCTCCGGCGACTTCAGGTCGAAGCGCAGGGATTCGAGGAACTCGGCGGGGTCGGCGGCCTCTCGCTGCCAGTCCAGCAGCTGGCGCATCCACGCCATGTCGTCGACCTCGGCGGCGTCACCGGAGTGCTTGCCCTTGGTCTCCTTGTAGCGCCAGTGCGCGGCAATGCCGAACTCGGCCGTGCGGTGCATGTCGTGGGTGCGGATCTGCACTTCCAGCGGCTTGCCGTCGGGGCCGACGACGGTGGTGTGCAGCGACTGGTAGACGCCGTAGCGCGGCTGGGCGATGTAGTCCTTGAACCGGCCCGCCATGGGCTGCCACAGTGAGTGCACCACGCCGACCGCGGCGTAGCAGTCACGGACCTCGTCGCACAGGATGCGCATGCCGACCAGGTCGTGGATGTCGTCGAAGTCCTTTCCCTTGACGATCATCTTCTGATAGATCGACCAGTAGTGCTTGGGGCGGCCTTCCACGACGGCGTTGATCCGCGACGCGGCCAGGGTGTTGATGATCTCGGCGCGCACCTTCTGCAGGTAGGTGTCGCGCGAGGGCGCGCGGTCGGCGACCAGGCGCACGATCTCGTCGTACTTCTTGGGGTGCAGGATCGCGAAGGCGAGGTCCTCGAGCTCCCATTTGACGGTGGCCATGCCGAGGCGGTGCGCCAGCGGCGCGATCACCTCGAGGGTCTCCTTGGCCTTCTTGGCCTGCTTCTCCGGCGGCAGGAAGCGCATGGTGCGCATGTTGTGCAGCCGGTCGGCGACCTTGATCACCAGCACGCGAGGGTCGCGGGCCATGGCGATGATCATCTTGCGGATGGTCTCGGCCTCGGCCGCCGCGCCGAGGTTGACCTTGTCGAGCTTGGTGACGCCGTCGACGAGGTGGGCGACCTCCTGCCCGAATTCCTCCTTGAGCTGCTCGAGCGAGTAGCCGGTGTCCTCGACGGTGTCGTGCAGCAGCGCCGCGACCAGCGTCGTGGTGTCCATGCCGAGTTCGGCGAGGATGTTGGCGACCGCCAGCGGGTGGGTGATGTAGGGATCACCGGACTTGCGGAACTGCTTGGCATGCCGCTCGTCGGCGACGTCGAAGGCGCGCTGCAGCAGCGCGAGGTTGGCCTTCGGGTACAGCTCCCGGTGGACGGTGGCCAGCGGTTCCAGCACCGGCTTGACCGCCGCGATGCCGCGCTGGCCGGTCATCCGGCGCGCGAGCCTGGCCCGCACCCGCCGTGAGGCCGAGCTGGGCACGGAGGCGGTCGGTGACTGTTTGGCCGGTTCGGGGGTCGCCGGGGCACCGTCGTTCCGCGGGGCGCCGGTGGACTCCTGCCCAACCTTCGCCTCGCCGAGTTGTCGAGTCATGCCACCGCCTCTCACGCTGCATTCGGACCTGTCGGCCGAGTGCTGCAACCGCCCGGACCACCAACTTTAGTCCCCACACCGACCTGGTGTTCGATTCCCTGCGGTCACAGGCGTGCGACGGTCGCGACTCGGCCCGAAAACCGGCCTCGACCTGCGGATCGTTCAGCGTTCGTCGACCGGGGGCCGCGGGGTCCGCACACTGCGGCCGTCGAGCCTGCCCGGCGGGGCGCCGAGCAGGTCGAGCACGGTCGGGGTGACGTCGACCAGGGTGTACGCGCTGGTCGCGGTGCCCGCGGCGAAGTCGGGGCCGCGCGCGATGACGAAGTTGGCGGTCTCGTCCGGGGTCTGGCCGCCGTGTCCACCGGCCGGGCGGTGCCCGTGATCGGTCGTCACCAGGACGGTCCACCGCTCGCGCGGGTGGCCGGCGGCGCGGCGGTCGACGGCGGCGACGATCTGCCCGATCAGGGCGTCGACCCGCCGGATCGCCGCCAGATAGGCGCGGGAGGCGCCGCCGTGCCGATGGCCTGCCAGGTCGATCTGGTCGAGATGGGTGACGACCAGATCGGGCCCGGTGCGCTCGATCGTGTGCGCCACCTCGGTGGCGGTGCCCGCGTCGGTGGCCGACTCGTCGACGTCGCGCGGATCGGGGGCGGTGGTCAGCGCGAGGTCGGCGCGCCGGTCGCCGCTGCGCGCGATGGTGGCGATCTGGTCCCAGGTGCCGATCGAGACGGTGTGCCGAGCGGGGTCGGCCCGTTCGATCCGGGTGAACACGCTGGGATGGGCCAGGAACGGGCCCGTGTCGAAGCCGTTGTCGGTGATGCCGTGCTCGGTGTCCCACACGCCGGTCAGCGCGCTCGCCCACGACGGCCCGGAGACGGTGATGTGCCCGGCGATGCTGCCGCGCGAGAGCAGTCCCTGGGCGGCGAGGTGACGCAGGCGTGGCGCCTGCACGTCGTCGGCCTTGTCGAACAGCAGCCCGTCGATCCCGATCACCACGACCTTCGCGACGGGTCCGCCGGGGCGCGGAACACCGAACGCGGCCGTCGCGTCGACGGCGGGAACGGGCCTGTCGAAGTAGGTGTCGGAGCCCGCGGCCGAGCACAGCACCGGAAGGGTCAGCAGGGCGGTGGCCAGCGCGACGAACACCCGCGCCGGAGCCGACATCTCGCGCATGTCCTCACGATGCGGCAGCGCGGACGGCCCGGCGAGGGCGGCACGGCGGTGTTCATCGACGTTTCACCGCCGCCGCGCGTCCCGGTCGCCCCGCTGAACGAGAGGCCAACAGTGCCTTGCCGCTTCACCTAGGCCGACGCGGCGAGCTCCTCGGTGAGCACGGCGACGGTCTCGCGGATCTGGTCCTCGGTATGACAGGCGGTGACGAAGAACCGCAGCCGCGCGAGGTCCTCGGGGACCGCCGGGTAGATGATCGGATTGACGTTGATCCCCCGGCGCAGCAGCGTGTTCGACAGCCGCAGCGTCCGGAGGGAATCGCCCACGATGCACGGGATGATAGGGGTGTCGGCGCTGTCACCGGTGTCGATCCCGGCCGCGCGGGCCAGCTCCAGGAACAGCCGCGCGTTGTGCCGCAACCGCGCCAGCGGGGCGGGGTCGGCGCGCAGTTGCCGGATCGCCTCGGCCGAGGCGGCGGCGTTCATCGGCGTCATGCCGACGCTGTAGACGAACCCGGGTGTCGTGTACTTGAGGAAGCGGATCAGCTCGGCGCTGCCCGCCACATATCCCCCGCATCCGGCGAGCGCCTTGGACATGGTCCCGGACCACAGTTCGACATCGCTCCGATCGACGCCGAAGTGTTCGCCGATGCCGCCGCCGTGCGCGCCGAGCACACCGATGCTGTGCGCCTCGTCGATCATCAGCAGCGCCCGGTGCCGCTTCTTGATCTCGATGATCGCGGGCAGGTCGGGGATGTCGCCGTCCTGGCTGTAGACGCCCTCGATCAGGATCAGCACCCGGCGGTAGCGGGGCCGCAGTTCGCCGAGCAGCCGGTCCAGGGCCGCGTGGTCGTTGTGCGGGAACGGCCGTCGCGTCGCGCCCGACAGCACGCACCCCTGCAGGATGCTGTCGTGGGCGAGGCTGTCGTGGATCACCAGGTCCTCGGGCCCGACCAGGTGCCCGATGATGGTGACATTGGTGGAGTGGCCGCCGACCAGCGCGATCGCGTCCTCGGTGCCGAGCAGCCCCGCGAGTTCGGCCTCCAGTTCCCGGTGCACCGGCTTCTCGCCGGAGAGCACCCGGCTGGCCGAGCAGGAGCTGCCGTACCGGGCGACGGCGTCCTGGACGGCCGCGACCACCGCCGGATGACCGGACAGCCCGAGGTAGTTGTAGCTGGAGAAGTTGAGCACCGGGACACCGTCGATCACCGAGGTGTCGCGGGTGACACCGTCGTTGACCAGGAAATACGGATTGTCCAGGCCCAGCGCCGCCGCCCCGGTCATCCGGTCCTCGATCGCCCGCACCTCCGGGAAGTCCGCGATCCGGTACTCCGCGTCGACCGTCACCGGCGCCGGTTCGGGCACCACCGGGGTGAGCCCGGGCCCACCGGCCACCTGACCGGTGACGTACCCGACCACATCACCGACGGTGGTGGCGGCGCTCGGCCACGACGGGTCCACCTGCAGCCCCGGCAGCTTGCGCATCAATCCACCGAACAGGTCCGACAGCATCATCGAGTCGAATCCGAGTTCGCCGGTGAGGGTTTCGCTGTCGCGCAGCCGGTCGACCGCGAATCCGCTGACCCGCCCGCACTCGGCCCGCACGACGTCGGCGACCGCGTTCGGATCGACCGCGGCCGCGCCGGGCCCCGCCGACGGCGGCGCGACGGTCGCCGTGGCGCCCGGCGCCATCCGCGCGAGCAGCGCGTTCTGTTCGCGGAAGAGCGCGATCATCTGGTCCATGGTGGTGTCCTCCGCCGACGGGGCAGGTGGGGTGAGGGTGGTCGGTTCGATCCAGAAGCGGTGCTCGGTGGAGAAGTCGTAGACCGGCAGCCGACGACGGACGCGCTGCGCGGGCTCGTAGAGGTGGTCCCAGTCGGGTTCGAGGCCGTCGCGATACAGCGCGGCGACGGTCTCGGCGAGTTCGCGCCCGGTCGCGCCGGGGCCGGGACTCGGCGCCAGGCACCGCGGCAGCAGGTCGGGCCGCGCCCGGCCGACCAGTGGACTCAGCATGTGGCGCGGGCCGATCTCCACGACGTGGGTGGGATCGGTGTCGAGCGCCGCCGTCAGCGCGTCGCCGAAAAGGACGGTGGCGCCGATGTGTTCGGTCCAGTAGTCGGCATCCATCGTCTCGGTCGGCGCGAGCAGCCTGCCGCGCACGGTCGAATAGATCGGCAGGGTCGGCACCCGATAGGCGCAGTCGCGGGCGACGGCCGCGAACTCCGCGCACATCGGTGCCATGAGCGGACTGTGGAAGGCGTGCGACACGGTCAGCGGCTTGGCGACGATCCCCCGCTCGGCGAGGACGGCCCGGATCCGGCCCAGCGCGGTGGCGTCGCCGGAGAGCACCAGATCGCTGGGCCCGTTGACCGCGCCAACGGCGACCGCGGGTGCGGCCGCGAGCAGCTCGGCGACCTGCTCGCGCGTCGCCCGGACCGCGAGCATCGCACCGCCCTCGGGCAGTCGCTGCATCAGCCTGCCGCGCGCGACGACGAGCCGACAGGCGTCCTCGAGGTTCATCACCCCCGCTACCGCGGCGGCCGTGAACTCCCCGATGCTGTGTCCGAGCACCCAGGCCGGGCGGACGCCGGCGTCGGCGAGCGCTTGCGCCAGTGCGTATTCCATGGCGAAGATCGCCGGTTGCGCGAGCTCGGTGCGATCGATGTCGACGGTGTCGTCGAGCAGCAGTTCCCGGACCGAGACGCCCAGGTGCGCGGCCATCGCGGCGTCGACGGTCCCCAGTGCCCGCCGCAGCGACGGGCTCGCCGCCGCGGCGGCCCTGGCCATTCCGGCGAATTGCGACCCCTGCCCGGTGAACAGCCAGCCGACCCGCACCGGTCCCGCGACCCCGGATTCCGCTCCGACTCGCAGGCGGGCGATCGCTTCGGCCGGATCGTCCGCCACGATCGCGAGCCGGTGCCGCCCCGACGATTTCACGCGATTGCTCGTCCAGCACACCTGCGCGAACCGGTCCGCGGGCACCGCCGCCAGCGCATCCGCCAGCCGAGACGCGTTGCGTTCCAGCCCTGTCGCGTTGTCCGCCGACACCGTGAGCACACCGCCGCCGCTCGCGGGCACGGACTCCTCGACCGGCGCACCGGCCAGCACGAGGTGGGCGTTGGTGCCACCGATGCCGAAGCCGCTGACCCCGGCCAGCGCCGGTCCGGTCAGCGGCATCGGTTCGGCGAGCAGGCGCAACCCGTGCCGTTCCAGCTGCAGTCGCGGATTCTCCTGCTCGGCGAACCGGGTCGGCGCGACGACACCGTGGTGCAGGCTCAGCGCGACCTTGATGAGCCCGGCGACTCCGGCCGCGCCCTCGGTATGGCCGAGATTGCCTTTGATGGACCCGATTCCGCAGGGCCGCGCGCGATCGCGCCCGTGCAGCCCGCCCAGCGCCTTGACCTCGATCATGTCGCCGAGCACCGTCCCGGTGCCGTGCGCCTCGATGAAGTCGACCGCCCCGGCCTCGATCCCGGCCCGGCGGCAGGCCTCGGCGATCACGTGCTGCTGGGCCCACCGGTTCGGCGCGCTGATGCCGTTGCTGCGCCCGTCGGAGTTCACCGCGCTGCCCTTGATCACCGCGTAGATCGGCAGTCCCGCGGCCTGCGCGTCGGCGAGGCGGCGCAGCACGAGCACCGCGACGCCCTCGCCGCGGACGATCCCGTCGGCGTTGCCGCTGAACGGTTTACAGCGCGCGTCGGGTGCCGAGAGCCCCGCCTGGGTGTAGAACACCCCGACCGCCGGCGTGAGGACCAGGTTCACACCACCGGCGACGGCCTGCTCGCAGTCACCGGAAGCCAGTGCGGCACAGGCGAGATGAACCGCGACCAGTGAGGACGAGCACGCGGTGTCGACCGCCAGGCTCGGGCCGCGCAGGTCGAGCTGGTAGGACAGCCGGTTGGCGGTCATGAAGTAGCCGTTGCCCGAGCCGTGCTGCGGAGTGATCGCGGCGTAGTCCGCCATCTGCAGATTGGCCCATTCGTTGGCCATCACCCCGATGTACACGCCCGTGCGCGACCCGGCCTGTTCCCGGGGATCGACGGTCGCGTCCTCGAAGGCGCGCCAGGTGGCCTGCAACAGCAGCCGCTGCTGCGGGTCCATCGTCTCCGCCTCGTGCGGGGTGATCCCGAAGAACTCGTGGTCGAAGGCGTCGGCGTCGTCGATGAATCCGCCGCTGTGGGTGTTGATGGTGCCGGGTCCGCCCGCCGGGTCGTGGAAGTCCTCGGCGTGCCAGCGATTCGCCGGGACCGCCGAGATGGCGTCGCGACCGTCGAGCAGCAGCTGCCACAGTGCCGCCGGATCAGCCGCCTGCGGAAAGCGGCAATCCAGCCCGACGATCGCGATGTCGCTCATGCCGCGTCAGCGAACTCGTCGGCGAGGTAGCCCGCGATCGCGGCGATGGTCGGGTAGTCGAAGACCAGCGTCGGATCGATCTCGAGGTTCCAGCGGTCCTCGATCTCCCCGCACAGCGAGACGGCGGAGACGGAGTCCATGCCGAGTTCGGCCAGCGGGATCGACGGATCCACCTGGTGCGTGGCTCGATCGGTGTAGTCGGCGACGCGCTCGACGAGCCAGTCCTGGATACCGGTCGACGGGTGGGCGGTGGTGGTGAACATGGTCGGCTCCTGGCTGTGGTCGGGTCGATCAGGCGGTCAGCGCGCGGTCGAGCGCCGGTTCGAGGTCCTCGTGCAGTACCCGTTCGAGGCGATCGGCGAGAAACGCCTCGCGCATCGAGCCGCGCTGGATCTTGCCGCTGGTGGTGCGATGCACCGACCGTGCGGAGCGGGCCGCGACGAGCACCACATTCGGCGCGGGCACCTCGAATCCGCGCGCCACCGCGATTTTCATCGCGGAGGTCAGCCCGGCCAGGGTGTCGTCACCGAGCAGTTCCGGCCGCACACCCTGGATCACCACCAGTCGTTCCCGGCCGAGGACATCGACCGAGACGACCGCCCCCGCGTTGCCCGCGAGCGCGGGGTGCAGCTGCTGCACGAGCTCCTCGACGTCGGCCGGGTGGACGTTGCGGCCGTTGACGATCAGCAGGTCCTTGAGCCGGCCCGCGACGAACAGGTCACCGTCGTGGAGCAAGCCCAGATCGCCGGTCCGCAGGAACGGTCCCTCGGTGCCGAGATGGGCGTCGAAGACCTCGCGGGTCTCGGCGGGCCGGTTCCAGTACCCGGCCGCGACGCTGTCGCCGCGCACCCAGATCTCCCCGGTGGCCCCGTCGGGCAGCTCCGTGCGGGTCGCGGGGTCGACGATGCGGATCTCGAGGCCGTCGGCCGCGCGACCGCAGCCGACCAGCGGGGCATCGCCCGGCCGGTCGTAGTACACCGGTGCCGCGTCCATCGCCGCGGCGCTGGCCAGCAGGGTCACCTCGGCCAGCCCGTAGGCGGGCAGGAACGCGGTGGGGCGCAGTCCGGCGGGCGCGAACCGTTCCAGCACCGCCTCGATGGTGCGGGCCCGCACCGGCTCGGCGCCGCTGAGGGCGGCACGGAGGCTGCTCAGGTCGAGCTCGGCGAGCTGCTCGTCGGTGACCCGGCGCAGGATCAGGTCGTAGGCGAAGTTGGGGGCGGCGGTGTAGCTCGCCCGGTACCGGTCGATGGCCTGCAGCCAGCGAACCGGACGCTTGATGAACGTCGTCGGCGCCATGAACACCAGGTTCGAGCCCACGTAGGCGGCGCCGAGCAACATGCCGATCAGACCCATGTCGTGGAACTGCGGGATCCAGCTCACCCCGGTCGACCCCTCGGTCATCCCGCCCGCGACGATCGCGGCCTCGTTGTGCAGCAGATTGCGGTGGGTGACGACGACGCCCTTGGGCGTGCCCGTCGAGCCCGAGGTGTACTGCAGGAAGGCGATCGTGCCCAGGTCGATGTCGGGCAGCTGCCAGGCGTCGGCGTCGCCGAGCGGCTGGTCGGTCGCGACGACGGTCGCGGTGGTGGTGGACGCGACGAGCGCGGCGAAGTCGGCGGTGGTGAGCACGAGCTGGGCGCCGGAGTCGGCGACGACGCCGCGCACCCGCTGCGCGGCCCGGTCCTCGTGCGGCAGCGGTGCCGGGACGGCGACGACACCGGCGTACAGGCAGCCGAGGAACGCGCGCAGGAACGCCATCCCGTCGAGGTAGAGCAACACCACCGGCCGCGCCGACTCCGGCTGCTCGGACAACCACTGGGCAAACGCGCGGGCATCGCGGTCGAGCTCGCCGAAGGTCACGACCTCCTCGACCAGGTCCCGACCGGATTCCCGCAGGTAGATGTAGGAACGGGTGTCCGCGTACCGGGAGAACTGCTGCCTGACGTGGTGCACGTAGCTCGACTGCATGTCGTGGTTCCTTCGGGAGGGTCGGGGGCGTAGTTACTACTCTGCGCTCCTGCACCGCGCACCGGAAGAGACCTCAGGGGCCACCCGCCGAACCCTCAGGGTGGGCACTCCCGCCCCCTTGGTGGACCGGGAATCGCGTTGACAGCCGCATCTCGCTGTGGCCTCCTTGGCGGGTGGGGAACATCGCGCCGATCCGTCTCGCCGCCATCGCCGACCTGCACCTGAGACCCGCCGTGGCCGGCAAGTTCCGGCCCGGCTTCCTCCGCCTCGACCGCCATGCCGACCTGTTGGTCCTGGGTGGTGATCTCACCGAGGGCGGCACCCGGGCGAATACCGCGCTTCTGTGCGCGGAACTGGCCGGTCTCCCGGTCCCGGTGGTCGCCGTCCTGGGCAATCACGACCACGACGAGAACCGTGGCGAGTTCATCGCGCGGCGGCTCACCGAGACCGGTGTGGTTGTCCTGGACGGTGATTCGACCACGCTGACGATCCGCGGGCAGCGGGTCGGGATCGCCGGGGTGATGGGCGGCTCCGGCGGCTTCCCCGGCCACCCTGGTGATCCCGGCTCCGGTTCGGCCGAGCATCGGGCCAGGATGCGCCGCGGACCCGTCGACGCCCAGCGCCTGCGCGAGGCGCTCGACGGCCTCGACTGTGCCCTCCGGATCGCCCTCACCCACTTCGCCCCCGTCGTCGACACGCTCGTCGGCGAACCCACGCCCATCTATCCCGGACTGGGGTGCCACGCCTTGGGCGAGGCGATCGATGCGGGCCGCGCCACCCTCGCTCTCCACGGCCATGCGCACGCCGGCACCGAATACGGGACGACCACGGGAGGCGTTCCCGTGCGCAATGTGTCCTACCCGGTGCTGCGCCGGACGTATGCGGTCTACGACCTACCGGTCGCCGCCGCATAGCCACGCGGCGTCACCACCCTCAGCACGCCGGTGCGCCTCGGCGACCTGCTACGCCGTCTCGCCGAAGGCCCACACGACCGCGGGCCGACCGGTGGCCTTCACCCGCCGCCGTTCGCCGGTGCGGTCCAGCCCCGGGATCGCGGCCAGCGTGCGATTGAGATTGGCCGGGTCGGGACGCGTGCCGTGCAGCGAGGTGCTGAGGTCGACCGCGCGGGTGGCGGGGAACTCCTCGCCCGCCAGCGCCCTGGTCAGGGTCGGGTCCTTCCACAGCAGGCCGGCCAGCAGAGTCCGGCTGGTCTCGACGATCCGATTGTGGTCGAAGGCCAGCGGCGGCACGGCGTCGAACTCGACCCACTCGGCCGGTCCCTCGTGCTCGGCGACGACGGCCCACATGGCGATCGACAGGGTGGGCCCGCGCGGATCGCGGTGCGGTTCGTCGAAAGTGACCAGCTGACCGACCGCGCCGATCGCCTCGACCGGGACACCCAGCTTGGTGTGCACCGCCCGCCGGGCGGCCTCGGCCAGCCGCTCGCCCCGGCCCAGCAGCACACCGGGCAGCGCGAGTTCGCCGGTGAACGGCTCGAACTCGCGAGCGGCGATCCCGATGCGCACCGCGCTGTCGGCCTCCCAGCACCGCAACGTGACGACATCGATCGATACGACGGATTGCTCCACGTCGTCCCATCCTGCCGCAAGCGCGCGCCGAATGGGAACCCGCGCCGCCCTCGCGTTCTCGCTGCGCGCGCCGCCGCCGAGCCCGCCGCGAGCACGGCCCCGCCGACCGGCTTCGTTCACGCCGACCGGGCCGCGGTCGCGCCGAGACGGGCCCCGACGCCCGCCGAATCCGCGCCGAGCACCGGTCGACGCAGGATGCGGTCGTGCCGATCCGGTCCGTGGCCGGTCAACACCACCGGCACCCCGAGGCGGTGGGCGAGCCAGTCCGCCGGGTCCCCGACGACAGGCTCGAGGACCGGTGTCGCCGCCGACAGCAGGTCGGTGAGCCGTCGCTGGTGCTCGAGATCACGCCATCGGCCGGGCACCAGCTCGGCGACCGGGCCCGCCGTGGTCTCGTATGCCGCTGCGGCGCAGGCGGTTCCGGTGACATCGAGATGATTGACCACCAGCCCGTCGATCCCGCCACAGATGTCGACGGCGTAGCGCAACAGGATCGGATCGAGGTGCCCCTGCCGGAACGCACCCTGATAGGGGCCGGTGCCGTTGTGCGGCTCCGGGTTTCCCAGCGGCGCTTCGGTCGGCAGCGGGCCCGCGCCGTGCCTGGTCATGTAGGTCCGGGTGACACCCAGCACGGTGGCGGTGCCGCCGATCCCGGCGATCATCGCGCGGGCGTGGCGCGGTTCCACCGTCGACCACGTGGTGTGCGGGTGCAGACCGCGCCATTCGTCGAGCAAAACACCCTGCGCGCCTTCGAACACGAGCCTGCCGCGCGCCGCCGCCCGCGCGAGTTCGCCGTCGCCGGTGAGACGCACCGCCCCGGCGAAATCGCGGTACATCGCCACCAGCGCGTCGATCGATTCGTAGCCGTGCGCGCTGGGCCCGATCAACGCGTCGTAGTGCGCGGCCAGCCGGTCCAGCTTGCCCCGCAGGATCGCCGGCGTGCGGCAGTCGGCGACCGTCGGAGCCTCGTGTTCCAGTGCGTACCACGCCGTTTCACCGATGCCACGACCGCAGGAACCGTGCCGCGAGGAACCCCTCGCGTCCTCGCGTGCACGGTTGGCCGCGATGTGGATCGGCGTGGTGAGCAGGGCCCGGCCGTCGACGGCGAGCAGGCCCAGCGGATCGGGCACCCCCAGTGCCGCGAGCTGCTCGGACTCGGCGGCGAGCGCGATCGGTTCCACGAGCATGTGCCGCGAGAGCACGGTCGGCACCCCGTGGAAGGTTCCCGCACCGAACTGGGCGAAGGTGTGGTGACGGCCGTCGGCGACGACATTGTGCGCGGCCTGCGCACCGCCGTTGAACCGCACGACCGCCGCCACCCCGAGGCCGGCCTCCGGTGCGCACAGCCAGTCGACCGTCGCGCCCTTGCCCGCGTCACCGAAGCCCAGATCGACGACGACGAGATGTTCCGCACCGACCATGGCCGCGCTCCTTCCCTTCTCGCGTGTCACTTGCCGGGCGGCAGCGCGCGGATCCGCCTGGACGGTCTCGCCCCGAGTGCACGGCCCACCGCGTCGGCCTCGTCCACCGACCCGACATCGCGCAGGTCGGCCAGCCCGGTGTCGACGTCGACCCGGTCCTCGCCCAGCCCGATGGTCAGCGCGATCAGTTCGCACACCGCGCCGGGATCGTCGAGCTTCAGGAAGTTCTGGCCGAGCAGGCCCCGCCAGTGGTCGGCGATCTCCGGATCCCGGTAGTAGGACGACTGATTCGGCAGGATGTAGTAGACGTGCCAGCGCTCGGCGAGTTCACGATAGATCGACTCCACCGACACGTCGCGGCGCACGTGATCGCCGATGACCGCCCTGATGTGGCGGGCGGCCAGGCGCGGCTTGTTCAGCTCGTCGCCGATGATGAACAGGTAGCCCCGCTTCCCGCGCTTGTCCCAGGCGTCGGTCGCGACGTGCTCGGCCAGGAAATAGGCTGCCAGCTCGTAGCTTTCGGACTTCTGCCCGCCACCGCCGCCCTCGAGCAGGATGGCCCGCAACTGCTCGTCCATCCGGTTGTCGGATTCGAACTGCCCGATCTGCAGCGGCACCCGGTCGGTGTCGGCGTCCCCGATCGCCCCGAACAGGATCTGCGGATCCTGCGCGTACCCCTTGCTCTTCAGCAGCCCGTGCAGCTTCCCGAGCTTGTCCTGCATGATCCGCGGCACCCGACCCATCGATCCGGTGACATCGAACAGCACCGCGACCGGCAGCGAATTCCCGTGCTCGGCCGAATCCCGGCACTCCCGCACACCCACGCCGAACGGATCGAGCAGCGGATGCGCGCACCAGGTGTCGTACGGCTGCTCCCGCATCTGCGCGGTGTAGCCGAAGTCGTCCTCCCCCGCGCGCGCCCGGAACGTCTTGCCCGCCCGGTACGCACTGTCATCCCAATGCCCATACCCCATCAGAACCACTCCCTCTCGGTATCGTTGTTTTAGTCTATGCAACCAAAACGGTGATCGTCAAGAGACCTGGGCGCATCCCCACTGCCGACGATGATCCATCGCGTGCTCGGCGACCTGCGCCGGACCGACACCGTCGGCTCGGACAACACCCGGATCCCGTTGGGCGAGGCCAGGTTCGGCCCGCTGTCGCGCTCCGGCTGGGACCACCATGTGCGGCGATCCCGGGGTCATCCGCCGGGCCGCCGCACGGTAGCCGCGCTACTCGACCAGCCCCTCGGGCGTGAGCTCGAGGGTGCGGGTCACCCCGATGTCGTCGAGGAACCGCGCGTCGTGGCTGACCACGATGAGCGCGCCCTCGAAACTCGCCAGGGCCTGGGTCAGATGCGCCAGGCTGGGCAGATCGAGGTTGTTGGTCGGCTCGTCGAGCATCAGCAGTTTCGGCGCCGGTTCGGCGAGCAGCAGGGTCGCCAGGGCGGCCCGCAGCCGTTCGCCGCCCGACAGCGCCGAGGCCGCGATATCGGCGTCGGCCCCGCGGAACAGGAAGCGCGCCAGCTGTCCCCGGATCTGCTCGGCGCTCGCGTGCGGCGCGGCGTCGGCGACGTTGTCGAACACGCTGCGGGTCTCGTCGAACACGTCGAGCCGCTGGGGCAGCAGCCGCCACGGCACCTTGGGCCGTTCGTCGACGATCCGGCGCAGCAGGGTGGACTTGCCCGCCCCGTTGCGCCCGGTCAGCGCGATCCGCTCCGGCCCGCTCACCCTCAGATCGACCACCGGGCCGTTGGCCAGGCGCGCCTGCTGGAGGGTGACGACATCCTGGCCCGGATACAACCGGGTACCGGGCAGGTCGATCCGGATCTCCCGGTCGGCCCGCACCAATTCCTCGGCCTGATCGAGGGTTTCGCGCGCGGAGTCGAGCTTCTCCAGATGCGAGGTACGCAACTTGCCCGCCGACACCTCGGCGGCGTTCTTGCGCAGCCCCGCCACGATCTTCGGCACCCGCTTGTTGTCCTGCATCTTCTGCGCGAACCGCTGTCTGCGGTCCAGTTTGGTCCGCGCCTCGACCAGTTCGCGGGCCTGCTTGCGGACATCGCTGCGGGCGTCGCGCACCGCCGCGCGCGCCGCCTCCTGTTCCTGCTCGACGATGCGTTCGTAATCGCTGAAATTGCCGCCGAAGGACCGGATCTCGCCTGCGCGCAGCTCGGCGATGCCGTCCATCCGGTCCAGCAGGTCCCGGTCGTGGCTGACCACCAGAACCGTGCCGGGGAACTGCCGGATCACCTCGTAGAGACGGGTGCGCGCGACCGCGTCGAGGTTGTTGGTCGGCTCGTCGAGCAGCAGCACGTCGGGCTCGCGCAGCAGTTCGGCGACCAGCCCGAGCAGCACGGTCTCACCGCCGGAGAGCGTGTCGAGGGTGCGGTCCAGGTCGTCGACCGACCCGGCGACGTAGTCCAGGCCCAGCTTGCCGAGCAGCGCGATCGCCTCGTCCTCGATCTGCCAGTGCACCCCGACGGTGTCGAAGTCCTCGGGTTCGCCCTCGCCGCGTTCGATGCGGTGCAATGCGGCCCTGACCTCGGCGATGCCCAGCACGGTCTCCACCCGCTGCCCGGTCTGCATCCCGAGGTCTTGGCGCAGGTAGCCGATTTGCCCCGGCGCCGTGATCGAGCCACGATTCGGGCGCAACGCGCCGGTGATCAGCCGCATCAGGGTGGACTTGCCCGCGCCGTTGCTGCCGACCAGCCCGATCTGGCCGGGGCCGACGACGGCGTCGAGCCCGTCGAACACGACGGTGCCGTCCGGCCAGTGGAAGGAGAGATCGGAAAAAGAAAGAGAGGTCATGCGGATCCCCTATGAGGTGCGACGGATACACGGTGCGCAGAATGCGGACCGTCCGGGAGCGCTACCTCAAGAAATCAACGCACGACTCCGATCGCCGGGAACAAGACCACTCATTGATAACACTCCGCCGCGCCCCCGCGCCACCCCTTTTTCCGGCACCGTGAGCTCGATCACCGGGTCCCACGAAACGCTAGCCTGGACGCCAGGGCGATCCTCAGCCACCGGAGGCTGGATCAGGGACCGGAGGACCGATGACGGAGCCGAGACGAGTACGCGCCGCCGCACCGGCGGACGTGCGAGCCGCCGCCGACGCGCTCGGCGCGGCGTTCCAGCACGACCCGGTCATGGGCTGGATCCTGCCCGACGAGCACCGGCGCGCCGTCGGCCTGCCGCGGTTCTTCGCCACCATGGCCCGCCACATCTTCTTCCCCGCCGACGCCTCCGACCTCGCGGTGCGCCCGGACGGTTCCGTCGCGGGCGCCGCGCTGTGGACGCCGCCGGACCGCCAGCCCGCCGCAAGCGCCGAACTGCGCGTGGTGCCCGGCCTGATCCACGCGTTCGGGCGCCGCGTCGGCGCCGGCAAAACGGTCGGTGACCTGCTCAAGCAGCACCATCCCTCGACTCCGCACTGGTACCTGGCGATGATCGGCACCCGCCCCGAGGATCGTGGGGCCGGATACGGCCACACGCTGCTGCGCTCGCGGCTGGACCGGATCGACGCCGAGGGCGCGGCCGCCTATCTCGAATCCAGCAACCCCGACAATGTGCCGTACTACGAACGCTTCGGCTTCACGGTGACCGACGAGATCCGCATCCCCGGCGGCCCGCCGCTGTGGCTGATGTGGCGCGCGGCTACAGCTTGACGATCGAGGTCACCGGGTAGTCGCCCTGGTGCTCGCGGCCCTGCAGGAACTCGAGTTCCAGGACCACGGCGGCGGCGACCACCTCGGCGCCGACCTCCCGGAACAGCGCGGCCGCGGCGGCGAGCGTGCCGCCGGTGGCGAGGACGTCGTCGAGCAGCAGGATGCGCTTGCCCGCGAGCTCCACCCCGTCGGCCGGGATTTCCAGTGCGGCGGAACCGTATTCGAGCTGGTACTCGCGCGACACGACCGGCGGCGGCAGCTTGCCGCCCTTGCGGATGGCGAGCACGCCGGTGCCGAGGGTGGCCGCGACGCCTGCGCCGAGCAGGAAGCCACGCGCGTCCACGCCGGCGACGATGTCGGCGTCGGGGACCACGGCGGCGAAGCAGTCGATGACCGCGCGGAAGCCCTCGGCGTCGGCGAACACCGGGGTCAGATCGGCGAAACGCACACCCGGCGTGGGGAAGTCGTCGTGCCAGCGGGTCAGCCGCGACACCGCGTCGGCGGCCTTGCTGGTCCGCGCGCTGACCTGGTCGTCGGACTCGACCACCGCGTGCTTGCTCATCGACACCTCTCCCTCACGGTCACGCCCCGCGTGACTGTCACCACTGCTCATCGCTGCAACACCCAGCGATCCATGTTCCATCCGGTTCCGGCCTGGGTCGGCCCGGCGATCCCGTTCTGCATGCCGGTGCCGAAGGCGATCAGGCGCGGGGTCGCGAACAACGGGATGCTCGGCAGCTGCGCCCACAGCAGGTTCTCGGCCTCGGTCAGCAGATTCAGCGTCACGGTCGAGTTCGTCTCGCCCGCAAGCTGATCGGTGATCGCATCGTAGCGACCGTTGGCGAAACCACCGACATCGAGGCCGCTACCGGCCCGCAACGCCGCGAACGCGGCCACCCCGGTGGTCGAGCCTGCCGGACCGGGGACCGCAGCGGTGCCGCCGAGCACGGCGTCGACCGCACCCTCGGCCAGTCTGGCCGGTGTGAAATCCGGTGCGCCCGCGTCGACCACGGTGATGCCCGCGCCGCGGCACGACTCGGCGATCATGGCCACGGTCTTCGCCCGGCGCGCGTCCGGCGCCTGGTAGCCGATCCGGACAGTCGGCTGCGCGGCGCGCGCCGAGGCCAACGTCGCCGTCGCGGCGGGGATGTCGGCACCCTTGTAGCGGTCGGCCGCGCCGATCACGGCCGGGTAGTACAGCGAATCCTGCTGCACGACATGGGCGTTCAGCGGACCCGCGCCGAGTCCGCTCTTCGGCACCTCGCCCGCCTTGCCCAGCGTGTCGAACAGCGCCTGGCGCGGCACACACTGGGCGAACGCGCGGCGCACCTCGACGGGGCCGAACACCCCGCCGGTGGCGAGCACGAGCTGCTCGGCGCTGCGACTGGCGACCGTCTGCTCATCGAAGCCGGCCAGGGCCAGGTCGGCGACCGACCCGGCGCCCAGGTCGACCACGCCGAACGCGTTCTCCTTCGCCTTGGCCGCGTAGTCGGTGCCCTTGGGCCACACCACGATCCGGCTGGTCGCCGGCGGGCTGCCCCACCACTTCTCGTTCGCGACCAGGACCAGACCGTCCTTCGCGGTGAAGGATTCGATCCGGTACGGCCCCGACGACGGGAACCTGGTCAGGTCGAGCGAGCCCGCCTTCATGGTCCAGCCCGCGTTCCAGAAGTCGGCGATCCGGCCGAGCACGGCCCCGTCCCCGGTCTGCAAGGCACTCACCACGCTCGGCACGCCGACCGCCTGCGCCACCACGTGCGCGGGCATCAGCTCGGCGGCGGTGAACAGGGTCCGCCACGGCAGGTAGTGCCTGCCGGGGCGGAACACCACGGTGGCGTCCTTGGAGCCCGGCTGGCAGTCGACCCGCTCGATGTCGGCGTAGCCCGCGGTGCTCGCGGCGTCGAACAGCGGAACCGGGCCGCGGTCACCCGGGCGGGTGAACCGGCCCGAGCGCGCCGACCAGGCCAGCACCAGATCGTCACAGGAGGTCTTCACCCCGTCGGAGTACACCCCGTCCGGGTTGAGCCGGTACTGCACGGTCTGCGTCTCGCCCGGCACTTCCTTCGCGGTACCCGCGTCGGTGTCGGCGACCTGCTGACCGTCCGGTCCGGTGTAGAAGAACCCGGTCAGCACCCGGCCGAACACCGCGGCCGCGCCGCTGCTCGCCCCGAGCGTGCTGCCGCCGTTGTAGCTGGCGACCGCCGCGTCGACGGCGTACCCGATGGAGGGCACCTGGTTCTTGCTCGAGCACCCCGCCACCAGGCCGGTGCTCACGGCCGCCGTGGCCAGCACGGTGATCAGTCGAATCGTGCCGCGTCGCATGATGAGACCCCCTGCTGTCGCCGTCAGTTCCTTCTCTTGTGCCGCTTCCCGCTGGGCCGGGCGCCCGGCCGCGGGGCTCCGGCGTCGCTCGGACGCGGACCGCGCGGCACGCCCGCGGCGGCGCCGACCGGCACCCGGGCACCGGCCGGGCCCGCGGCGCGCTTGGCCAGCACCTTCTTGGTGTGCGCGGCCACCGGGCCCCAGCGCTCCTTGATCGACACCAGCACCGGGACGGCGAGGAAGATCGACGAGTAGGCACCGACGATCATGCCGACCAGCTGCACCAGCGCGAGGTCCTTGAGTGTGCCGACACCGAGCAGCCAGACCGCGATCACCAGCATGCCGATGATCGGCAGGATGCCGATGACGGTGGTGCTGATCGAGCGCATCAACGTCTGGTTGGCGGCGAGGTTCGCCTGCTCGGCGTAGGTGCGCTTGTTCAGGTGCAGCACGCCACGGGTGTTCTCCTCGACCTTGTCGAAGACCACGACGTTGTCGTAGAGCACGTAGCCCAGGATGGTGAGCAGACCGATCACCGCGGCCGGGGTGACCTCGAACCCGACCAGCGAATAGATGCCCGCGGTGACGATCAGGTTGAAGAACAGCGACACGATCGCCGCGATCGACATGTCCCGCTCGAAGCGGATCGCGATATAGATCATCGTGAGCGCGACGAACACCCCCAGCGCGATCAGCGCCTTGTTGGTGATCTGCCCGCCCCAGGTCTCGCTGATCTCGGCGATGCTGATCGCGTTGCGGCTGACCTGGCCGTCGGAGTCCTTGGGCTGGAACGCGTCGAACAGCGCGCTCTGCACCTGCTCGGTCTGGGCCGCGTCCAGGGTCTCCGAGCGCACCTGGATGGTGGCCGAGGCCCCGGAACCGACCTTCTGCACCGACACCGGGCCGTGGCCCAGGGTCTGCGCGTAGACGTCCTCCACCTGCTGGGTGGAGATGTCGGCGGCCGGGATCTGGATGCGCGAACCGCCGGCGAAGTCGATGCCGAGGGTGAAGCCGCGCACCGCGATGCTCAGCACCGAGATCAGCAACAGGGCCGCCGCGATGCCGTAGAACAGCTTGCGGCGGCTGACGATCGGGAAACCGCCGGTGCCGGTGTAGAGCCGCTCGAAGAACCCGTGCTTCGGGGTCTGCGACGCCTCGGCCTGGTCCAGGTACACCGACTCGTCGGTGGGATGGGCGTTGGTCATCGTGACATCTCCTTCGGCCTGGCCTGGCCCGCGGCGCGTTCCCTGGCGATCTGCTGCACCGAGCCGAGACCGTTCACCGACGGCTTCGCCCAGAACGGCGAACGCGAGACGATCATCATCAGCGGCGCGGTGACCAGGTAGAGCACGATCACGTCGAGGACGGTGGTGATACCGAGGGTGAAGGCGAAGCCCTTCACCTGACCGGCGGCGAGCAGGTACAGCACGACCGAGGCGATCAGGCTGACCGTCTTACCGGACAGGTTGGTGCGCTGCGCCCTGGCCCAGCCGCGCGGCACGGCCGAGCGGAAACTGCGACCCTCGCGCATCTCGTCCTTGATGCGTTCGAAGAACACGACGAACGAGTCCGCGGTGAGACCGATACCGATGATCAGACCGGCGATGCCGGCCAGGTCGAGGGTGAACCCGATCCAGCGGCCGAGCAGCACGATGATGCCGTAGACGGCGACACCGGCCGCGATCAGCGAGAACCCGGCCAGCAGGCCGAGCATGCGGTAGACGAACAGGCAGTACAGCAGCACCGCGATCAGGCCGATCGCGCCGGCCAGCAGACCAGCCTTCAGCGAGGACAGGCCCAGCGTCGCCGAGACCGTCTCCGCCTCCGAGGTCTGGAACGACAGCGGCAGCGAGCCGTACTTGAGCGTATTGGCCAGCTCCGCGGCGCTGTCGGCGGTGAAGCTGCCCGAGATCGAGGTGCGGCCGCCGAGCTGCGGACCCTGCTGCACCTGCGGCGCGCTGACGACCTTCGAGTCCAGCACGAACGCGACCCGCTTGTAGACGTACTCGCCGGTCAGCGCGGACCAGGCGTCCGCACCCGAGGACTTGAACTCCAGGTTCACCTCGTGGCGGGCCTGCTGGGAGTTCAGGCCGGAGGTCGCGTCGGCGATCTCCTGGCCGTCGATGCGGCTCGGGCCGAGCAGGAACACCTCGGTGCCGTCCTGCGAGCAGGTGACCAACGGCAGCGCCGGGTCGTCGTTGCCCGCCAGCGGGTCGGGCTTGGTGCAGTCCATGCTCGCCACGGCGACCTGCTGTACGGACTGGTCGGTGCTCTGCCGCAGCGCCTTGGCGTCGGCGATCTCCTTGGCCTGCTGCTGCTGGGTGGAGGTGCCACCGGGAGCCGGGGTCGGCGTCGGCGGTGCCTGCGCCGGGAACACCCGCGACTGCGGGGCCGGGGTGGTCGGCTCGCCCGCCGCCGGAGCGGTGGTCTCGCCGGGCGCGGGCGTCTCACCGGGCGCGGGCGCGCTCGTGGTCGGCGTCCCGCCCTGGGCCGGCGGCACCTGCGGCGCGGCGCCACCGGCCTGTGGCTGCGTCGCGGCCAGCACCGGCCGGATGTACAGCTTGGCGGTGGTGGCCAGCGCGCGGGCCTGCTGGCTGTCCTCACCGGGCACCGTGATGACGAGGTTGTCGCCGTCGATGACCACTTCGGAGCCGGAGACGCCGAGACCGTTGACGCGGTTCTCGATGATCTCCTGGGCCTTCTTCAGGCTGTCCTGGCTGGGCCTGCTGCCGTCGGGGGTGCGCGCGGTCAGGGTGACGCGGGTACCGCCCTGCAGGTCGATGCCGAGCTTGGGCGTGGGGGAATGGTCACCGGTGAAGAACACCAGCGCGTAGATCACGGCCAGCAGCGCGGCGTAGACGCCGAGCAACCGGTACGGATGCGCCGATCCCTGGGAAGGTGGCACAGCAGGTCATCTCCTAGGCGGAAGTCGAGGTCGGAACGGGTGGGCACGACGATGCCCGCGCCGGTGCGTTCCGCAGCGCGGGGCACCGGCGACGAGGGAACGCGATCAGTCCTTGGTCAGCCGGGTCTCGGTCTGCTCCGCGGACTCCTCGACGGTGGCGTCGGTCGCGGGGGTGGTCTCCTCGACCGCCTGCTCGTCGGCCCGGACCTCGCGGATCGCCTGACGCAGCCAGGTGGTGACGACGTCCTCGGCGATCTCCAGGTCGACGGTGGTGTCGTCGAGGTCGACGACGGTGCCGTACAGGCCCGACGTGGTGACAACCTGGTCACCCACCTTCAGACCCTCCTGCATCGACGAGACCTTCTCGGCCTCCCGCTTCTGTTTGCGGATACCGAAGAACATCGGCACGAGCAGGGCGAGGATCAGCAGCGGAAACAGGAAGTCCATCGTCGAAGTCAGTCCCTAGTCAGTGGTGGACGGGCAAGTACGCCTGACAGTCTGCCAGTTCTCCGCCGTGGCGACACACCGGACACCGTCACGACCTCCGCGCGCCGCTCAGGCGGTGCGGCCGTAGGTGTAGTCGTCGAGCGGGAAGCTGACCGCCTCACGGTGCGCGTCGGCGGTACTGGTCGGGCGCAGCAGCGCCGCCTCACCGTGCTGATTGAAGTAGTAGCTGCGCGCGCCGGCGCAGTCACCCCCGTAGAACACCGAGGAGCCCAGCTTGTCGGTGACCCGGTCCAGGAACTCGGCGTTGGCCCGCTCGGTGACCTCGAAGGTCTGTTCGCCGCGCCGGAACAGCTCGGTGAACAGCCTGCCCATGTGCTTCATCTGGGCCTCGATGGTGGTGAAGTACGACAGCCCGCTGTAGGAGTAGGGGCTGTTGAGGCTGAGGAAGTTGGGGAACTTGGGCACGGTGATGCCCTCGTAGGCCTGGAAGCGGTTGTCGCGCCAGAACTTGCCGAGGTTCACCCCGTCCCGGCCGACGATCTCGATGGCCGGGAAGTTCACGTCCCACAGATTGAAGCCGGTGGCCAGCAGCAACGTGTCGATCTCGGTCTTGTGCCCGTCGGCGGTGACGATGCCGTCGGGTTCGACATGGTCGATCGAGTTCGTCTCCAGTCGCACGTGCGGCTTGTTGAACGTCTTGAAGTAGGTGTTGGAAAACGTCGGGCGCTTACAGCCGAAGTCGTAGTGCGGGGTCAGCTGGGCCCGGGTCTTCGGGTCGCGGACCTGCGCGAACAGGTGCGCCTTGGCCAGGGCGGCGGCCGCCTTGTTCAGCGGTTTGGCCTGCGCGTAGTGCAGCACGCCGACGACCATCAGGGCCTCGAGCATGCTCGTGTTGGCCAGCCGTGCCACCTTCTGGGTGAGCGGCACCTTGGCGAACAGTTCCTGGACGGCGCCGGGAATCGGGGCGTCGATCTTGGGCACCACCCAGATGGGCGTGCGCTGGAACACCGTCAGCGCGTCGACCCGCTCGGCCACCTCGGGCACCAGCTGGACCGCGGTGGCGCCGGTGCCGATCACGGCGGCCCTGCGTCCGGTCAGGTCGTAGCTGTCGTCCCAGTCGGTGGTGTGGATGATCTTGCCCGCGAAGGACTCGATGCCGGGGAACGGCGGGGTGTAGGGCTGGGACAGGAACCCGGTGGCCGCGAGCAGGTAGCGCGCGGTGACCGTCTCGCCGCCGGCGATCGAGACCACCCACTGCTGGTTGTCCTCGTCCCAGCGGGCACCGTCGACGGTGGTCCCGAACCGCATCCGCCTGCGCAGGTCGTATTTGTCGGCCACGTGCTCGGCGTACTTCTTGAGCTCGGCGCCGGGGGCGAACAGCCGGGTCCAGTGCGGATTCGGCTCGAAGGAATAGGAGTAGGTCACCGAGGCGATGTCGACCGCCAGGCCGGGATACCGGTTCACATGCCAGGTGCCGCCCAGGTCGTCCTCACGCTCGAGGATCACGAAATCGTGCAGTCCGAGCCGGTCGAGCTCGATCGCGGCGCCGATGCCGCCGAAACCCGCCCCGACCACGACCGCGTCCCATTGAGGTGCCACGCCGAACCTCCACATCATCAGGTGTCTGTTACAGAATGACACATCATTCCGCCGGCGGCGACAGTAACATCGGCCCGGTGACGAAGCCATCTGCCCGCGTCGAACAGCGCAAAGCCGAATTGCGCAGGGAGATCATCGACACCGCGTTCGACTGCTTCTCCGAGAAGGGCTATCACGCCACCGGCATCGCCGATATCGCCGTACGCCTCGGCATCGGGCACGGCACCTTCTACCGCTACTTCGCCAACAAGCGCGACATCATCGACCACGTCATCGACGACGTGACCGGCCGCGTGTTCACCGCGCTGGCCACCGATCTCAGCCCCGAGACCGCGACCACCCTCGACGAGTACACCGCGCTGCTGGACCGGATCGGCGATTCGCTCAATCGTGTGCTGCTCGACGATCCCCGGGTGCCGCAGTTGCTGCTGGTCCACGCGACCGGCATCGACGACGAGCTGACCGCGCGGGTGTTCGGTCTGCTCGACTCCACCGAGGTCGTCATCGCCGGCTATCTGGACCACGGCGTGCGGTGCGGTTACCTGCGCCCGGATCTGGATACTCCCACCACAGCGAAAGCGGCGCTGGGGATGGTGGTCGCGGGCATCGTGCACGGCATGCGAACCCCTGATCCGGCGCTGCTTGCGGTGTACAGTCACGCGGTACGGCGGCTGTTCATCGAAGGCGTCCGAGTTGCTGCGCGATGACGAAAACCCGTGGGATAGAAGGGCAATCCTGACACAATGACCGCTGTGACGCCCGACGATGTGAGCCGCACCCACTTCGCCATGCCGACCCTGGGCCATCGTGGCTACCACGCCGACGAGGTCGACGCGTTCCTCGAGCTGGTCTCGGCCACCCTGGACGGGCAGGGCGTCCTCACCGCCGACGACATCCGGCACGTGCACTTCGGCGCACCGCGTTTCGGTGGTCGCGGCTATCAGGCCGACCAGGTCGACGACTTCCTCGACCGGGTCCGCACCGAACTCGAATACCGCCAGAAGGGCGGCGCGCCGGTCCCGGCGGCCCGGCCCGGCGACGGTGTGGCCGAGATGCTCACCCCGGACGACGTGCACCGCATGCGGTTCAGTCAGTCGGCGGTCGGCAGGCGCGGCTACCACGAGGAGGAGGTCGACGCCTTCCTCGACCTGGTCGCCGCGACCCTGGCGCACAACGGCCCGGGCAGCCTGACCGCCGCCGATGTGCGCGGCGTGCGGTTCACCGACACCCGCCTGGGCACCCGCGGCTACTCCCGCGAGGAGGTCGACGCCTTCGTCGATCTGGTCATCACCGCGCTAGAGCACGTCGAACGCAGGCAGTGACCACCGGGGCGGATCAGCCCTGGATGCTGTGCAGTTCGGCCTCGCGCAGGTCGTCGGGGAAGACGTAGCGACGGAACGCCCAGAACCGGAACGCCATCGCCAGCAGCACGCCCAGGATCTGCCCCGACACGAAGTTGGCCACCGCCTGCACCACCGGATCCACGTGCGGCACCCGCAGATTCAGCACGTACAGCGAGATCGCCTGCGGGATCATCGTGACGCCGATGCCCAGCGCGCTGACGGTGAAGAACAACGCCGCCTCGTGACTGCGCTGCCTGCCGCCGCGGGTGCGGAAGGACCACTCCCGATTGAGGATGTAGGAGGCGATGGTCGCGATCAGCGCGCCGAGCAGGCGCGCGGTCAGCGGCTTGTCGCCGAGCACGGTCAGCTTCACCGCGTACACGACCCCGGTGTCGATGAACCAGGTGATCGCGCCGACGACCGCGAACTTCAGGAGCTCCCGATGCTTCAGGAGCAGGGAACGCAACGGCTCGGGGAATCGCTGCACCACCGCATGGACTGCCACCCGGCCGACAGTAGACGACGATCGGGTGCCTCGCCCAGCGGGCTCAGTCGAGCAGGTCCATGCTCGGGTGCGGTTCGCGCCCCCGTACTTCGATGGCGCCGATGACCAGATCCGGCGGCGGCACCAGCCCGAGATGCTCCCACGCCCCCGCGGTCGCGACCCGGCCGCGCGGGGTGCGGGCGACGAGTCCGGCACGCACCAGGAACGGCTCGCACACCTCCTCGACGGTGGCCGCTTCCTCGCCGACGGCGACCGCGAGCGTGGACACACCCACCGGTCCCCCGCCGAACCCGCGCACCAGCGCGCCGAGCACGGCGCGGTCGAGCCGGTCCAGACCGAGCGCGTCGACGTCGTAGACCTCGAGCGCGGCCATCGCGATCGGGTGGGTGATCACGCCGTCGGCCCTGACCTCGGCGAAGTCGCGGACGCGGCGCAGCAGGCGGTTGGCGATGCGCGGGGTGCCCCGGGAGCGGCCCGCCACCTCGGCGGCGGCGTCGTGGTCGATCCGCACACCGAGGATGCGCGCCGAGCGCTGCAGGATCCGCAGCAGTTCGGCGGGATCGTAGAAGTCCATGTGGCCGGTGAAGCCGAAACGATCGCGCAGCGGACCGGTCAGCGCGCCGGAGCGGGTGGTGGCGCCGACGAGGGTGAACGGGGCGATGTCGAGCGGAATCGAGGTCGCGCCGGGGCCCTTGCCGACCACCACGTCGACCCGGAAGTCCTCCATCGCCAGGTACAGCATCTCCTCGGCGGGGCGGGCCATCCGGTGGATCTCGTCGATGAACAGCACATCGCCTTCGACCAGGTTGGACAGCATCGCGGCGAGGTCGCCCGCGCGTTCCAGGGCGGGGCCGGAGGTGATGCGCAGCGCGGTGCCGAGTTCGGCGGCGATGATCATCGCCATGCTGGTCTTGCCCAGGCCGGGCGGTCCCGAGAGCAGGACGTGATCGGGTGTGGCGCCACGCTGCCGAGCGCCGCGCAGCACCAGGGCGAGCTGCTCGCGCACGCGCGGCTGACCGATGAAGTCGTCGAGCGAGGTGGGGCGCAGACCGGTCTCGGCTTCGCCGTCGGAGTGCAGATACCGCGCGGTGAGGGCGGAATCGTCGGGGTCGCCTGCCGCGAGCTCGACATCGTCGTCCATGGCCTACCTGTTCTTGCCGAGCAGGCCGAGAGCGGCGCGCAGGGCGACGGAGGTGGTCGCGGTGGGCTGGTCGGCCAAGACGGCGTCGACGGCCGGTTCGGCCTGCTTCACGGGGAATCCGAGCCCGACGAGCGCTTCGGTGACCTGTTCACGCACCGGGGTGACCGGGACCTGCGCGCCGGGCGGACCGGCGGGCACCGGCACCAGGTTCACCTTGTCGCGCAGTTCGACGACCATCCGTTCGGCACCGCGCTTGCCGATACCGGGCACCCGGGTGAGCGCGGCGACATTGCTCTCGGCCAGCGCCTTGCGCAGCGCCTCCGGTTCGAGCACGGCCAGCACCGCCATCGCCAGCCGGGGGCCGACGCCGGACACCGTCTGCAACAGGCCGAACAGGTCGCGGGCCTCGGTGTCGGCGAAGCCGAACAGGGTCATCGAGTCCTCGCGCACGATCATCGCCGTGTAGAGGCGGGTCTCCTCGCCGCGGCTGAGCCCGGCCAACGTCGCGGGGGTGGCGTTGAGCCGGTAGCCGACGCCGGCGGCCTCGATCACCACATGATCGAGCGCGATCTCGAGTACCTCGCCGCGTACCGACGCGATCACCCGCGCACCACCTTTCGTTGTTCGGCCAGCCGTTGTTCGTAGCGGCGGCGGACCTCGTCCGCCTGCGCCTGCGCGGCCGCCATCCGGTCCATCAGCGGCGCCCGCCAACAATGACAGATCGCCAGGGCGAGCGCGTCGGCGGCGTCGGCGGGTTTCGGGGCGACCCGCAGCCCGAGGATCCGAGTCACCATGGCGGTGACCTGCGCCTTGTCGGCGGTGCCGTTGCCGGTGACCGCGGCCTTGACCTCACTGGGCGTATGGAAGGCGACCTTGATCCCGCGCCGGGCCGCGGCCAGCGCGATCACCCCGCCCGCCTGCGCGGTCCCCATCGCGGTACGCACGTTGTGCTGGGCGAAGACTCGCTCGATCGCGACGGCCTCGGGCCGATGCGTGTCCATCCATTCCTCGGCCGCGTCGGCCACGGCCATCAGCCGCAGCGCCAGCTCCGCCTCCGGCGGCGTCCGCACCACCCCGACATCGAGCGCGACGACCTTGCGCCCCGGCCCACTGTCCACCATGCTGAGCCCGCACCGGGTGAGCCCGGGATCGACGCCCATCACCCGCACCGGCAGCCCCTTCGAAGACACGAACAGTTGTTCGAAAGTCTAGAGCATTCTCCCGCCCCACCCGACCAGCGACACGGGCGGCGGCCCGCCGCCACCCGTGCGCCGCGCGGTCAGTCGATGGTGACACTGCAGGTGACGAAGCCGAAGGAGCCGGTGGAGGTGTCCTCGTCGAGAACCTTGCCGTCACGCAGGATCCGGCAGCTGACGGTGCCCTCCTCTGTGCCCGTCGTCGTCACGGTGATGCTGCCCATCTTGGCGAAGCCGGAGACGGTGACGTTCTTGCGCCAGGGCACCATCGACCCGTTCGCGGTGTTCTGGTCGAAATCGCCGCTGTAGTAGGTGATGTCGACCTGCGAGGCGGTGCCGTTCACCTCGTAGACCAGGTCGGCGCTGCTGTTGACCTCTTTGTCGACCTGCCAGGCCGCCACGCCGATGATCGCCGCGCACCCACCCCCGAGCAGGACGAGCACCAGCACGACACCGCCGACGATCCACGGCCAGACCGGCTTCTTCTTCGGCGGCTGCGGATACCCGTAGTTCGGCGGATACCCACCCTGCGGATATCCGCCCTGACCCTGCGGATATCCACCCTGATACGGCGGCGGTGGCGGCTGATAGGTCATCGGTCCCCCTCGGGCACAAGCGGATAGAGCCAGGACACTACCCGACGGGACTAATCCAGCGCGGCAACAAAGACCGCGAGCGCGCGATCGTCGAACAGGACGAAGCGCACCTCGTCGACGGCCGGGCCTGCCGCGCGCACGGTCTCGACGGCGATGCGGGCGCCGTCGTCCATCGGCCAGCCGAAGATGCCGGTGGAGATGGCCGGGAACGCCACCGTGCGCGCGCCCAGTTCGGTGGCCACGCGCAGGGATTGGCGGTAGCAGGAGGCCAGCAGGGCCGAGCGGTCCTCGGTGGCCGACCAGACCGGACCGACGGTGTGGATCACCCAGCGCGCGGGCAGCCGACCCGCGGTTGTCGCCACCGCCTGCCCGGTGGCCAGGCCCTTCCCGTAGTGCGAGGCGCGCAGGTCACGGCACGCGGACAGGATCTCGGGTCCGCCCTTGCGGTGGATCGCGCCGTCGACGCCGCCACCGCCGAGCAGCGAGGAGTTGGCGGCGTTGACCACCGCGTCGACGCGCTGTTCGGTGATGTCGCCGCGTACCGCCTCGATCCGGGTCATGGGTCCATTGTGCTGGCCGCGCCGAGCGCGACACCAGCGGATATCGCGGCGTACCGTCGACACCGTCGCCGATCGTCGCTCCACCCGAGCCGAGGAGAACCGCGCATGCCCACACCCACCGGCGAGATCCAGCCGACGCCCGACGGTCGTGATCTGGTGATCACGCGGTCGCTGGGCCTGCCGATCGAGGAGGTGTGGGCGCGGCTGACCGACCCGCACCTGACCGCGGGCTGGTACGGCACCTGGGAGGGGCAGGCGGGCACCGGCAACACCATCAGGGTGCAGATGCGGTTCGAGGAGGGCGAACCGTGGACGGGGATGAACATCGACGAGTGCACCCCGCCGATCCACCTGGGCCTGTCCTCGACCGACCAGATCGGCGTGTGGCGGCTGGAAGTGACGCTGCTCGACACCGGGGCGGCCACCGACGTGCGCCTGGTCCATCACCTCACCTCGGAGTACCAGCTGGCCGAGATCCCGCAGATCGGTCCCGGATGGGAGTACTACGCGGACATGTTCGTGGCCGCCTGCACCCAGACCGAGCGACCGAGCTTCGCCGACTACTACCCGGCGATGGCGGCCTACTACACCGAGCGCGCGTCCTAGCCGGAACACGCACCGCCCCGGCCGAAGTCCCGGCCGGGGCGGTGCGTGAGCGATGCGAGTTCCTACTCGTCGTCGAGCTGGGCGGCGACCTCGTCGGAGATATCGACGTTGGTGTAGACGTTCTGCACGTCGTCGCTGTCCTCGAGCGCGTCGACCAGCTTGAGCACCTTGCGGGCGCCTTCGGCGTCGACCGCGACCGAGACCGAAGCCTGGAAGCCGGACTCGGCGGAGTCGTAGTCGATGCCCGCGGCCTGCAGGGCGCTGCGCACGGCGATCAGATCGCCGGGCTCGCTGATGATCTCGAAGGCCTCACCGTGGTCGTTGACCTCTTCGGCGCCCGCGTCGAGCACGACCTCGAGGATGTCGTCCTCGGTCAGGCCGTTCTTCTCGAGGGTCACCACGCCCTTGCGACCGAACAGGTAGGCCACCGAACCCGGATCGGCCATGTTGCCGCCGTTGCGGGTCATCGCGACGCGGACCTCGCCTGCGGCGCGGTTGCGGTTGTCGGTGAGGCACTCGATCAGCACGGCGACACCGTTGGGGCCGTAGCCCTCGTACATGATCGTCTGCCAGTCGGCGCCGCCGGCTTCCTCGCCGCCGCCACGCTTGCGGGCGCGCTCGATGTTGTCGTTGGGGACCGACGACTTCTTCGCCTTCTGGATGGCGTCGTACAGCGTCGGGTTACCCGCAGGGTCACTACCACCAGTGCGGGCCGCCACCTCGATGTTCTTGATCAGCTTGGCGAAGAGTTTGCCGCGCTTGGCGTCGATTCCCGCCTTCTTGTGCTTGGTGGTGGCCCATTTGGAGTGGCCGCTCATGCCCTACTTCCTTCAGGTCGGTTGCGCGTCTGCCCGGGCGGACAAGCTCGATCCAGCCTACTCGGGCCGCGGGCGCGCAGTGGCCGCGGGCGTTACCGTGCCGAACGAACCAGGTCGACGAACAGCTCGTGCACCCGCAGATCGCCGGTCACCTCGGGATGGAACGAGGTCGCCACGACGTTGCCCTGCCGGGCGGCGACGATGCGGCCCCGGGCCGGACCGTGCGGCACCCGGGCCAGTACCTCCACGCCCTCACCGACCCGTTCGACCCACGGGGCGCGGATGAACACGGCCCGTACCGGCGTGTCGAGGCCGGTGAAATCGAGATCGGTCTCGAACGAGTCGACCTGGCGGCCGAAGGCGTTGCGGCGCACCGTCATATCGATGCCGGACAGGTGCTGGGCGTCGGGCCTGGTGTCGAGCACCTCCGAGGCCAGCAGGATCATGCCCGCGCAGGAGCCGAAGGCGGGCAGCCCGTCGCACAGCCGGGCGCGCAGCGGCTCGAGCAGATCGAAGGCCTGCAGCAGCTTGGAGATCGCGGTCGACTCGCCGCCGGGCAGCACCAGCCCGTCGACGGCAGCCAGCTCCGATTCGCGCCGCACCAGCACCGCGTCGGCGCCACAGTGCTCCAGCGCGGCAACGTGTTCGCGCACGTCACCCTGGAGCGCGAGGACGCCGATGGTCGGCCGGGCGGCAGCGGAGGATGCGTTCACAGGCGCTGAGCTTACGAGCCGGTCCGATGTGCGCCCGCTCACGGTCGCCGTCAAGGTTGTGTCAACGCCGGGGTAGGTTCCGGCGGTTCGGCCCGACACTCACAAGGGTGATCGCACTACTGCCGCGCGGGAGCTCCGGACCTGCGCCGTTCGTCTCGCGCCGACGCGGGCTCACCGTCTCCACCGGCCTGGCCGGGCTGTCCCTGGACGCGATGGCGTCGGTCTCCTACGGTCCCGAGGCGATCGTGCTGGTGCTGGCGACCGCGGGTGGCCTCGGCCTCGGCATGACCCTGCCGGTCACGCTGGCCATCGCGGCGCTGCTCGCGGTCCTCATCGCGTCCTACCGCCAGGTCATCGCGGCGTTCCCCGACGGCGGCGGCGCCTACGCGGTGGCCGAACGCCACCTCGGGCATCGCGCCGGCCTGCTGGCGGCGGCCGCGCTGATCGTCGACTACGTGCTGAATGTCGCCGTCTCCCTCGCTGCCGGCGTCGCCGCGCTGACCTCGGCGTTTCCCGCGCTGCACGGGTACGCGGTGTGGATCTGCCTGGCGGTGCTGGTCGGTATCACCGCACTGAATCTGCTCGGTATCACCGAGAGTGCCCGCGCGTTCATGGTGCCGACGGCGGTGTTCGTCGCCGGCATCTTCGCGGTGATCATCGGCGGGCTGCTGCGCTCCGAACCCGCCGCCGTCACCGCCGGGACGGCGGCGGTGAGCGATATCCACACCGTCGGCGTGCTGCTGTTGCTCAAGGCGTTCTCCAGCGGGTGCGCGGCGCTGACCGGTGTGGAGGCGATCGCCAATGCGGTGCCGAGCTTCCAGGAACCCCGGGTGCGGCGCGCCCAGCGGGCCGAGGTCGCGCTGGGCCTGCTGCTCGGGACGATGCTGATCGGTCTGGCTGTCCTGATCGAGAAGTTCTCGCTGCGGCCGATCGCGGGCACCACCGTGCTCTCGCAGCTCACGGAGGCGGCGCTGGGACACGGCGTCGGCTACTACGTCGTGCAGTTCGCGACGGTGGTACTGCTGGCGCTGGCGGCCAACACCTCCTACGGCGGCCTGCCGACGCTGACCCGGCTGCTCGCCGACGACAACTGCCTGCCACACCGTTTCGCCGTCGCCACCCCGCGTCAGGTGTATCGCTACGGCGTGCTGACCCTCGGCGTGAGCGCCGCGGTGCTGCTGGTGGCCGCCGGGGGCGAGATGAACGCGCTGGTACCGCTGTTCGCGATCGGCGTGTTCGTCGGCTTCACCATCGCCCAGACCGGCATGGTCCGGCACTGGTGGCAGATCAGGTCCGACGGCTGGCGATGGCGGCTCGCGCTCAACGGCTTCGGCGCGCTGCTGACCTTCGTCGCCGCTGTGGTCACCACCGCGATGAAGCTCACCGAGGGCGCCTGGCTGATCGTGCTGGTCCTGCCCGCGCTGATGCTCGGCATGGAGCGAATCCGACACACCTACACCAAGATCGAGCACTCTCGGGGCGTGGTCGGCGTCCTGCCCGCGCGGCCGCGCCGCACGGGCACCGCGATCATCGTGCCGATCGCCGAGGTGTGTGAGCTCAGCCGGGAGGCGCTGTCGGCGGCCCTGTCGATCGGTGACGACGTGACCGCGGTGCATGTCTGTCTACCGGGTGAGTCGACGGCCGCGTTCGCCGCGGCGTGGGAGGCGTGGCATCCCGAGGTGCGCCTGGTCCTGCTCGAGGACAGCGACGCGACCGTCGGCGGACCCGTCGCCGCCTACGTGCGCGCGCATTTCGCGGGCAGGCGCAAGGTCGTCGTCATCGCCGAGGTCGATCCGCCCTCGGGCTGGGACCGTGTCGTGCCCAGCCACCGCAGCGACGAGCTCGAGCGGGTCCTGCGCAGGATGACCGACACCGTGGTGTGTCACCTGCGTGTGCAGGTGCGCTGAGACCCCGGCCTACTTGTGGCGCGGGGTCCGGATCAGACCCTCCTGGACGACCGCGGCGACGAGGTTGCCCTCGCGGTCCCAGATCTTGCCGCCGGTCAGCGCGCGGCCGAAGCCCGCCGAGGGCGAGGACTGGTCGTAGAGCAGCCATTCGTCGGCGCGGAACGGGCGCAGGAACCACATGGCGTGGTCGAGCGAGGCGTCCTGGGTGGGTTCGCCGGGATGGGCCACCTTGGACGAGCCGAGCAGCGTCATATCGCTCATGTAGGCGAGGGTGCAGACGTGGAACAGCGGGTCGTCGGGCAGCTTGTGGCGGTACCGGAACCACACCTGCTGCTGGGAGACATAGCCCTCGCGCTGGGCGACCTGCTCGGACGGGACCGTGCGGATGTCCCAGTGCTCCCACTCCCGCATCGCCCACAGCCGCTCGGGACTCATGGTGACGCTGGCATCGGGCAGCTCGTCGGGGCCCTCCACCGTCGGCATCACGTCCTGGTGCTCGGGCCCCTCGTCACCGCGGTGGAACGAGGCCGACATCGTGAAGATCGCCTGCCCGTCCTGCACGCCGGTGACCCGGCGGGTGCAGAAGGACCGTCCGTCACGGATGCGTTCGACCAGGTAGACGGTGGGTTCCTCCGGATTGCCCGGTCGCAGGAAGTAGCCGTGCAACGAGTGCACCTGGAAGGCGGGGTCGACGGTGCGCACCGCCGAGACCAGCGCCCGGCCCGCGACCTGACCGCCGAAGGTGCGCGTCAGCTGGGATTCGGTGGCCGCACCACGGAAGATGTCCCGTTCCAGCTGCTCGATCTCGAGCGCCTCTTCGATAGTCGCCATGCGCTCGAGATTATCCCGTCGCCGACCGTCTGGTCTGTCCGGCTCGGCACCGGGCCCCGGAATTTGCTGTGATAGTGCCGTGCCGTCGTTCACGCCCACCTCCCCCACCGCCGTGGCGGGACTCGTCGCCGACCGGGTGGCCACGCTGCCGGGGCGGCGCGTGCTCGCCGTCGATGGCGCCGACGCGGCGGCACCGGTCGAGCTGGCCCGCCGGATCGCCGCCACGCTCACCGAACGGGGACGCTCGGCCGAGGTGGTCGCGCTGCACGATTTCGTCCGCCCGGCCTCGCTGCGCATGGAATACGGCCGCGACGACGCATGGTCTTATCGCACAGCCTGGTTCGACTACGACGCGGTCCGCCGCGAGCTCCTCGACGCGCTCCGGGCGAACGGTCGCTGGCTGCCCGCGCTCTGGGACGAGGCCCGCGATCGGTCGGCCAGGGCCGCCCTGCGCCCGGCGCAGGCCGATCTGGTGCTGGTACTGGCCGGGCCGATGCTGCTGGGCCGCGGCCTGGAATTCGATCTCACCGTGCGGCTGGAGCTGAGCGAGCAGGCGGCGCTGCGCCGCACGCCGCCCGCGGAGCAGTGGACACTGCCCGCCCTGCGCGATCACGCCGCCGAACAGCCCGAGACCGCCACCTGGACGGTGCGCTGGGACCACCCCGACCGGGCGGCGTTGCGGGTCGGCCCGTAACACGCTGTCGCCCTGCGACTTTCCCCGGACAGCGCAAAGCCCCGGCCGGTAGTCCGGCCGGGGCTCTCGGTTCCCGCGCTCAGGCGCAGGCGACCGACTGCTGCCCCAGATTGGTCAGCATCCCGCACGCCCAGGTCTTCTGGACCTTCCACTTACCGTCCTCGGCCACGAACGGCACATCCACCACATTGGTCTGACCGTTGAGCGTGAAATTCGCCTTCGCGTTCACACTGTCACCGAACGAGGTCACCTCCGTGACCTGCACCTGCACATTGGCATCCTTGGCCGCCTGCGCCAACCGGTTCGGCAACTCCGGATCCGCCGAACCACCCTGCACGAAATCCAGCTTCTGCTCGTTCGGGATCGACGGATCCAACGCCGTGGTCAGCTGCTCGTTGAGCTGCTCGACAGACGGCACCGGCGGCAGGCTCGCGGTGTTCGTGGCCGCGGCCTTGGCGCTGGTGGTGGTCTTCGCGGCGGGCTTGTCACCCTTGTCGTCGCTGCACGCGCTCAGGCCAAGGGCCGCGACCACGGCCAGGCCCGCGATAGCGACACGTCCGGTCTTGCCAAACTTCATCCACTCGTCCTTACGTCGGGTCAGGAGTTCGCCCTGCGGGCGACGGCACGAACCCGCGCCACACGACGCAGGCCTCGATGCCACGGCCCGGACGCTACCCAGCGATGGTGAGGAAACTCTGAGAACCCGGCAACGGTGGTCTGTGAGAGGCGTCCTCACACCAGGCGATGGCCGCCGTCGACATGCAGGACGGTGCCGGTGATGAAGGGGTTGCGCTGGACCGCGAGGAAGGCTTCGGCGATGTCGTCGGGGGTGCCCAACCGGCCCGCGGGGAGCCGGGCCGCCATCGCGCGGTGGCGCTCGCCTTTGTCGCTGGGGGCGAAGGCATCCCAGATCGGGGTGTCCACCCAGCCGGGCGAGACCGCGTTGACACGCAGCGGGGCGAGTTCCAGGGCGAGCGCGGCGACCAGGCCTGCCAGCGCGGCGTTGACCATGGCGACCAGCGATCCGCCCGGTGCGGGGCGATAGGCGGCGATGCCGGAGGTCACCGTGATCGAGCCGTGGTCGGCGACCCTGGCGTGCTTGGCGACGAGCGCGGGTCCGATCATCTTGGCCGCCACCACCTTCGCCGCGACCGCGGTGTCGAAGGCGGTGATCGGCTGGTAGGCGCCGGTCATGTCGGCGGCGGTGACGACGACGTGGTCGACGGTGCCGGTCTCGGCGAACAGCCGGGCGAGATCGGCTTCGACGGTGATGTCGGCGACGACGGTGCGCAGGGTGCCGGGGTGTGGGCCGAGTTCCTTCGCGGCCGCGGCGAGTCGATCGGCCGACCGGCCCGCGATGGTCACCTCGGCGCCGTCGGCGAGCAATCGGGCCGCCAGGGCCAGACCCATCCCCGAGCCGCCGCCGATGATCACTGTGCTGTTCTCACTCATACGGCCAGCTCAGCACCGGATCCGGGGAAACTCCATGTCCGACGGCCTAACCGGTGTTCGCCGATCTCTAACAGTCCTGGCCACACCAGGATTCGCCCCGGACGCGAGCGCACCGAGGTCCCCACGGTCCGCTCGTGTCCGGGCGCACCGATCAGCGCAGTGCGGCGACCGCGGCGACGAGCTGGGCCCCTGTCCGCGCGTCGGCGGCGGCGATCAGCCCGTGCGGGCCGGTGTGCAGCGGCCCGCCCGCCAGGTTGGTGACCGTGCAGCCCGCGGCCTCGCACACGGCGATGGCGGCGGCGAAGTGCACGCTGTCGCGCAGGTCTCCCCCGGTGACGTAGGCGGCCCGGCGGCCCGCCGCCACCCAGGCCAGCGCCAGCGAGGTCGACAGCACCCGCGCGTGGAACTCCCCCGCGAAGCCGGGCGCGTCGAACAGGCGCGAGGGGCTCGACCAGGGGAATTCATGATCCAGATCGACATCGACGAGCCGGCTGTCGGCCCGGGGTAGCAGCGGCTGATCCGCGCCGTCGCTGCGTAGATAGGCGCCCTGTCCCGCCGTCCAGAACACCTCGTCGGTGAACGGATCGGCGACGGCGGCGACCCCGATGGCGGCGCCGGTGCGCAGCGCGACATTCACCGCGACGAACTCCGTGCCGACCGCGAAATTCCTGGTGCCACAAAGGGGGTCGACCAGCCAGGTGCGGTCACTGCGCGCCGCACCGGTGACTCCGGATTCCTCGGCGAGAAAGCGATCACCCGGACAGGCGGTCGCGAGAACATCGAGAATGGCCTGTTCGGCCGCGAGGTCTGCCTGGGTGGCGAAATCGTCACCCTCCTTGGCGTACCGGGTGAGCGGCGCGTGGAACGCGGACCGGATCACTCCCGAAGCGACTTGTGTTGCGTGAACTGCGATTTCAACATCCGAGTGGTGCACCGTCTCCAGGCTACGCACCCGCGAGATCACCTGTGGGCGAACGCGAACCGGCGGTCACATCGGGGCGCGCCACGGGCCTGTCGCGGTCGTGTCGGCGAGTGCGGCGTGGATCGGATGGCTGCTCGTTGCCCGCCACACCGCCACGTAGTCGACGGTGATCGGTCCGTCCCGCAGCGGGCGCCAGGCGAGGCCGGGATGGTCGCGGACCCGCTCGGAGCTCAGGCCGATCAGGTCGGTGCGATGCGGGAGCACCGCGAGCTGCTGCGCGTGCCCCATCGCGTGGTCGCTGAGCCGGATTCGCGCGCCGCGCGCGGCGAGCTCGGCGAGCAGCGCGCGGTGCAGACCGGGGGCGGCGTCGCGGGCGAAGAGCACCAGCTCCTGATCCGCGAGCAGCTCGGGCGTGATCTCGCTGTGCCGGGCGAGCGGATGCCGGGCGGACACCACGATGCCGAGCCCCTCGCGGGCGACCGGCCGGGCGAGGTACTGCTCGCCGAGCTCGATCGGCCCACGCACCAGCGCCAGGTCCACCTCGTCGGCGGCGAGCATGCGCAACTGGTCGGCGGTGGTGCCGCCGGTGAGGACCAGACGCGCGCCGATCGCCTGGGCGAGCGCGTCGAACCGCGCGGGCAGCCACGGCGGCGCACCGTTGAGCAGCCCGAAGCGCGCCACCTGAGCGCCGTCGGTGCTCGCGCGCCGGGTCTCGCGCACGGCCGTCTCCGCGGCGGACAGGACGGCGCGGCCGGTGCGCAGCAGAGTCTGGCCCGCCGCGGTGAGCTCCACCCGCGGTTCCCGCGTCAGCAGTGGACCGCCGAGTTCGCGTTCGAGCACCCGGATCTGCTGGCTCAGCGTGGGTGTCGTGATGAACAGCCGCTCGGCCGCGCGCCGGAAGTGCAGTTCCTCGGCGAGCACGACGAAATACCGCAACTGCCGAAGCTCCACGCGTGCGACCCTACCGGCCTCAGCGGGCCAGGTAGACGGCCAGACCGAGACCGAGGACACCAACGGTCACCCGCAGCAGCGTCGGCGGGATCACCTTGACCACCGGCGGCCCGCACCAGCCGCCGGCCAGCGCCCCCAGCGCCAGCGCCAGCGCCGCGCCCCAGTGCACCGGACCGAAGGCCGCGAAGCCGACGGCGGCGACCAGATTGGCGATGCCGAGCAGGAAACTCTTCAGCACCGAAGCGCTCCACAGCGATTCGGAGGTACACAGCAGCATCATCGACAGATAGATGACACCGGCGCCCGCCCCGAAGTACCCGCCGTAGGTGGAGATCAGCAGGATCCCCAGCGGCACGATCCACGGCGCGCTCAGCTCACCGACGTGGCGGCGCACCAACGGCTGCACCAGCAGGGCGATCGAGGCGATCGCGACCAGGAACGGCACCACCACCTCGAAAGCGCCGTCGGGGGCCACCAGCAACGCCAGCGCACCCAGTAGCCCGCCGATCGCCGAGAGCACCGCCCAGCGCACCAGCGTCCGCCCCCGCCCGACGAGTTCGCGCCCCGAATTGGCCGTCGCGCCCACCCCGACGGCCACCATCGCGACCGTGTTGGTGACATTGGCGGCCACCGGCGGCAACCCGGCCGCCAGCAGCGCCGGATAGGAAACGATCGAGGCCATCCCGGTGACGAACCCCACCAGACCGGTGAAGAATCCCGCGACGACCAGCAAGAAGAAGTCGAGCGCGGTCACGGACCGACTGTACGGTACGCCCACACGGCAGTAACTCGGGCCTCAGACCAGCGCGCTCACCCTCCGGGCCACCAGCGCTCGGGTGCGATCGGCGGGCGCGGCGGCCAGCCCCGGGGTGCCGATCGCCGACCGCAGGACGCCCAGGCCCACCAGCAGCGCCCCGAGCAGTTCAGCCCGCAACTCCGGATCGGGGCCGTCGAGGCGGTCGGCAAACTCCGGGAGACAGCCGTCGCAGCGCTGGGCGCGCACCTGATCGCGCACCGCGTCGTGGCCCGTGGAGCGTCATCCTCGACGTCTGTGGTCCCGGTGGGATGCCGGGCCGAATCCACTGGGACGACCCGCACCTGCGCGAGCGCTATTCGGGCACCCGCGCGGCCATGCAAGCCTCGCGCGGCAACGATCTGCTCGGCGCGGCGTTCCCGCGCCGCGACCCCACCCGCTATGCGCTCTACAACCCCTGTTGGCGCGCACCGCCATGGCGCGGCCGCTGTCACTCCCGCAGCGGCTGCTGACCAATGCCGCTGCTGCCGTGTTCGGGCACTCGGTGCGCACCGCGGTCCCACCGCTGGCCCGCTTCCTCGACGCACCGCCCGCCGAGCCGGTGAGCGCGTTCCGGCGGCGGACCCGGCTCCCCTTGACGGGCAAGGACTTCGACCCGGTGAACGCCGATCGCCTCGATGCCGTCACCCGGGCGCTCGTGGACTGAGCGGACGACGGCGGGCGCCGTGCTCACGCACGACGCCCGCCGAATACCTGTGGCGCTGATGGCCTCAGCTCACCAGCCGCGCTCGGCGAGACGGTGGGGCTGCGGGATCTCCTCGACGTTGATGCCGACCATGGCCTCGCCCAGGCCGCGCGAGACCTTGGCCAGCACGTCCGGGTCGTCGTAGAAGGTGGTGGCCTTCACGATGGCGGCGGCGCGCTGCTCGGGGTTGCCCGACTTGAAGATGCCGGAGCCGACGAACACGCCCTCGGCGCCGAGCTGCATCATCATCGCGGCGTCGGCGGGGGTGGCGATGCCACCGGCGGTGAACATGACGACCGGCAGCTTGCCGGTCTGGGCGACCTCGCGGACCAGCTCGTACGGGGCCTGCAGTTCCTTGGCGGCCACGAACAGCTCGTCCTCCGACAGCGAGGTCAGGCGGCGGATCTCGGCGCGGATGGTGCGCATGTGGGTGGTCGCGTTGGACACGTCACCGGTGCCGGCCTCACCCTTGGAGCGGATCATGGCCGCGCCCTCGGTGATGCGGCGCAGGGCCTCACCCAGGTTGGTGGCGCCACAGACGAAGGGGACGGTGAAGTTCCACTTGTCGATGTGGTTGGCGTAGTCGGCGGGGGTGAGCACCTCGGACTCGTCGATGTAGTCGACACCGAGGCTCTGCAGGATCTGCGCCTCCACGAAGTGGCCGATGCGGGCCTTGGCCATCACCGGGATGGAGACGGCGGAGATGATGCCGTCGATCATGTCCGGGTCGCTCATCCGGGAGACGCCGCCCTGGGCGCGGATGTCGGCCGGAACCCGCTCGAGCGCCATGACGGCCACCGCGCCGGCGTCCTCGGCGATCTTGGCCTGGTCCGGGGTGACCACGTCCATGATCACGCCGCCCTTGAGCATCTCGGCCATGCCGCGCTTCACGCGGGCGGTGCCGACGGTGTTGGTGGTCTCAGGCGTAGTCACGGCTGTCTCCTGTGTCATGTGCGCCAATCAGGTCGCTCGTTATGGACACCGTCGATTCTAGAACCGTCCGAAATCGGTCTTCATAGCCAGTTGAGGTCCACTGGCCTTGCCACGACCAGCGACGATGCCGCCACCACCTGCCGCTGGCCTGCTCCGGTGGCCCGCCGGACAGCACGCGTCGTCCCTACCACGGTCGGTGCCGGTGACGAACGTCATGACCGCGACGCCCGGCGTGGTGGGTCGGATCAGGGCGCGGCGCCGAACTCGACGTGGACGTCCGAGGCACCGCGCAAGGTCGCCACGGCGGCCGCTTCCGCGCGCACCTGCGCGCGCAACCGGGTGCTCATCGACCGGAACGCGGTGACGGTCAGCGTCAGCGTGCGCCCCTTCTTGCGGGGCCGCCAGATGCCGGCGACGTCCCCCTCGGCCAGCACCACGCCGGGCGCCCCGGCCGTCTTCCACACCGCGCGGTGGTGTGCCGGGTCGACGATGGTCGCCCGATCACGCAGCTGGAGGTAGGGGTCGCTCGGCGGGAGCAGGCGCACTCCGTGCGCGGTGACCGGGGATCGCAGATCGTCCAGGTCGTCGGTGTGGATCCACGCACGCCGCCCCTCGACCTCGACCGGCGTGAGTTCGTCCCGCGCCGCGGCCCACCACGGGTCCACCTGACCGGCGTCGATCCCCAGCCAGGTGGCGAAGTCCTTGCGCGTGGACGGCCCGTAACACCGCAGGTAGCGGCGCAGGAGCGCGGACCGCGCCGCGTCGGGTTCGGTCCGTGGCGGCGACGCTCCCAGCCATTCGCCGAGCAGGACGAACGGCGCGGTGTTGTCGCTACGCGGTGCCAGGCACACGAGACCACGCAGCGTCAGAATCCGGACGCAGAAGTGCACGACGGCCTCCCCCAGCGGCTGGTTCGCGCCGTACGGGCCCGGCGCCCGCCAATCCGCGCGCCGGGCGGGCGACAGCGTGCGCGCGAGGCGCCCGGCGATGTCGCGGCCGAGATCGTCGATCGGCAGCGCACGGTGGGCGAGCACCGGCACGAGTTGGTCGGCGACGCGCTCGACGATGTCGTCCAGGCCGAGATCCAGGGTGCGCAGGGCCGGTTCGACACCACCGATCAGCCGCAGTCGCGCCGCCTCCGTGGTCGGCAGGACACCGGTGGTGAAGACGGGCAGGTCGGCGGTCGGGAAGAAATACGGCGCACCGCGCATACACCACGTCTGCACCAGCGACTTCTCCGTGCCGACCAGGTGCTCGAACCGTGCGACGGTGACGTCCTCGGCGCGGGCGTGCAGGGCGAGCAGCGCCGATCCCGGCGGACTGTTCTGCACGGCGCACGCGCCGGCCACCGCGAGCAGATCCCGGCTCCGGGTCAGCAGGTGATGGGCGCGGAGCCGGAAACCGACCACATCGCCGAGCGCGACACCGACCGAACCCCGACCAGTCGCCACCGATCGCCTCCCGCCGCGTTCCAGGACGACCGGCCGCCCGATCGTGTCAGCGGATCGAGCGTACGACGTGCTCGGTGTCGTCCGCGGCAGCCGCGGCGGCCTCGGCCAGCAGTTCGTCGAGGTGATACGGATAGACCGCCTCGCCCTGATCGTCGAGGGCACGGATGTCGGCCGGGGTGCACCAGCGATGGTCGGTGATGGTGCGGCGCTCGAGCGCGTTCAGAGCCGCCGGGCGCCACTCGAAGCTCGGGGCGCGCAGGGTGAAGAACAGTTCCTCGGACCGGATGAGCTCGCCGTTGAACGGGAACACCGCCACTCGGCGCCACAGCGGGCCACGCAGCGCCGCCGGATCGACCCGCTGACCGGTTTCCTCGTACAACTCACGCACCGCGGCATCGCGCAGGCTCTCCCCCGGCTCGACGCCGCCGCCGACGGTGAACCAGAACGCCACCTCGGGCAGCATCGGATCGTGGCCGCGCAGCAACAGCACCCGGTCCTGCTCGTCGAGCAGCACCACGCGGGCGGAGGTGCGGGTGGTGTTCACCTCGAGGCCGGTCGCCGCGGCGGGCGTGGCCCGCTCGGTGATCTCGAAGTAGTGTGGCAGCGGCGCGGTACCGCCCAAATGCAGCACCCGCACCGGACGACGGGTGCGCAGCGCGAGGGTGTCGCGGACGGCGTCGTTGTGGAAGCGTCGCGCGATCAGCACCCTGGCCTCGGCGTCGGCGAGTTCGGCGACCAGCTGGGGACGCAGCTGGTCGATGTCGACCAGGCTCAGCGCGGCGGAGAGCTGGTTCTCGACGGTCTCCCGGTCACCGCGATCGGCCCGCTCGGCGCGATCGGCCAGGGCGGCGAGCTGGGCGGCCCGTTCGCCGCGGCGCGAGTCGGTGCTCACCGGCCCGGCCATGGCCATCGCCACCGCCCGCGCCACCACCGCGCGCCGGGCCAGCGCCGCGTCGAGCGCCTGCCAGGATTGATCCGAGCGCACGTGCAGCCGGTCGAGCCGGTTGGCCGTGGAATACGCCCAGACACCGAGCGCGAGGACGAGCAGGGCGATCAGCCCGAGAACGAGGACCGAGGTCGCGGAAAAGGTGATCATCCGGCGGCCCGCACCCGGAGATCGCCGACGGTGACGGTCTCGTAGACCCGCAGGATCTGCTCGGCCACCACGGGCCAGTCGTAGGCGGCGACCACCTGGGTCGCGGTGCGCACCAGCCGCTGCCTGGTCTCGTCGTCGGTGAGGACGGTGTCGATCGCGGTGGCCAGGGCGGCGGAATCGCCGACGGGGGTGAGCAGACCCGCGGTTCCGTCGCGCAGCACCCGGCGGAACGCGTCGAGCTCGCTGGCCACCACCGGGGTGCCCGCGGCCATCGCCTCGATCAGGATGATGCCGAAACTCTCGCCGCCCAGATTCGGCGCGACGTAGACATCGGCACTGCGCATCGCGGCGGCCTTCTCCGCGTCGGAGACCTGCCCGAGGAAGCGCAGATGCTCCGCATGCGGGCCCGCCTCGCGGCGCAGCCGGTCTTCGTCACCGCGCCCGACGATGAGGATCTGCACGTCGGGGTGCCGGCCGATGAGGGTGGGCAGCGCGCCGAGCAGCACGTCCATGCCCTTGCGGGGCTCGTCGAAGCGACCGAGGAACAGCACCGTCCTGCCCGCGCGCGGATAGCCGTCGAGCAGCGGACCCCGGGCGAACGCCGAGACGTCGACCCCGTTGGGGATCTCCACCGCGTCCGAGCCGAGTGCTTCCACCTGCCAGCGACGGGCCAGCTCCGAGACGGCGATGCGGCCGTTGATCTTCTCGTGGTACGGCCGCAGCACCCCCTGAAAAGTGCTCAGCACCAACGACTTCGTGGTCGAGGTGTGGAAGGTCGCGACGATCGGGCCCTCGGCGATCTTGAGCGCGAGCATCGACAGGCTCGGGGCGTTGGGCTCGTGGATGTGCAGCACGTCGAAATCGTTGCTGTCGATCCAGCGCCGGATGCGGGTGTAGGCCATCGGGCCGAACGACAGCCGCGCCACCGACCCGTTGTACGGAATCGCCACCGCGCGGCCCGCCGACACCACGAAGTCGGGCAGCGGCGTGTCGTCGGAGGCCGGCGCGAGCACGCTCACCTTGTGTCCGCGTTCGAGGAAGACCCGGGCCAGCTCGACCACATGGGCCTGCACACCGCCGGGAACGTCGAACGAGTACGGGCAGACCATGCCGATCTTCACCGCGGGCCCCCTGTCTGCGCGGCGGAGATCCGCGCCCGCCGCTCGGGCGACAGATCGGCCTCCCAGAGCGGTTGCAGCATGTGCCAGTCGGCCGGATGCTCGGCGATATTGGCGGCGAACCGGTCGGCCAGCGCCTGGGTGGCGGCCGCGACCCCACCGGAGACATCCAGCGGCGCTTCGGTTTTCAGCCCCCAGCCCTCGGTGCCGTCGGCTTCGACGGTGAACCAGCCGTGCACCGGCATCAGCGCGGCGCCGGTCTCGATGGCCAGCTTGGCCGCGCCGGCGGGCATCCAGGTGCGCTCGCCGAAGAAGTCGACCGGCACCCCCTTGCCGGTCAGGTCACGCTCGCCCATCAGGCACACGATCCGGTTCTGCCGCAACCGGTGCGCGAGCTGCCCGAACGGCGGCTGCTCGCCACCGGTCAGCGGGAACACCTCGAAGCCCAGGCTCTCCCGGTAGGCGACGAACCGCTCGAACAGCGATTCCGGCTTCAGCCGTTCGGCCACCGTGGTGAAGGTGTCGTAGTGCTGCACCAGCCACACCCCGGCCATATCCCAGTTGCCCGAGTGCGGCAGCACGAAGATGACGCCGCGGCCCCGTTCCAGGGCCGCGTCGAGGTGTTCCAGGCCGTCGACGTAATAGTCGATGGTGCTGTGGTCCATGCTGGGCAGGCGGAACGCCTCGCGCCAATACCGGGCGTAGGAGCGCATACTCGCGCGCATCAGCTCGGCCGGGACCGCCTCGGGGCCCACCCCGAGCACCCGGGCGAGGTTGCGCCGCAACTGCTCCGGTCCCCCGCCCTTGACCGCCCGGTCGGCGCCGAGATCGAACACCTTGCGCACCAGCGGTTCCGGTGCCGACCGCACCAACCGCCAGCCCGCGGCGTAACCCAGATCGCTCATCCGCTCGGTGAGGCTCACGACGCCGCACCTCCGGCCGCGTCGGGCTGCGGCGTGGGCGGGATGACGGTCCGCGCGCCCGGCGAGTTGCGCACCGCGAGCACCCGCTGGAAGACGGTGACGACGCTGGCCACGACCAGGATCCACATGGCGACGTAGACGGCCCAGGTGAGCCACTCGATGCCCCAGTGCCCGCCGATGCCGGTGAGCCCGGCGCCGACCAGCACGATGACCAGTCGATCGGGCCGCTCGATCAGCCCGCCGTCGGCGGACAGGCCGCTCGCCTCGGCGCGCGCCTTCGCGTACGAGATCACCTGCGAGGTGACCAGCACGACCAGCGTCGCCGCGAACAGCTCCTTGCTCTGCTCGTGGTAGACCGCCCACCACGCCAGGCCGCCGAAGATCGCGCCGTCGGCGACCCGGTCGCAGGTGGCGTCGAGGACGGCGCCGTACTTCGTGCCGCCCCCGCGGGCCCGCGCCATCGCCCCGTCCAGCATGTCGAACATGACGAACAGCCAGATGACCATGGTTCCCCAGAACAGGTGCCCGGTGGGGAACAGCGTGACCGCGGCGGCGATCGTCGCGGTGGTACCGATCAGTGTCATCGCGTCCGGGGTGAGCCCGGTACCGACGAGCGCTTTGCCCAGCGGCGCAGTCGCTTTCGCAAACGTCTGGCGGCCGAAGAAGCTGAGCACGGTTGTTATTCCTCCCACGCCTCCGCCAGCAGCTGCCGCGTCTCGCGCAACAGCTGAGGCATCACCTTCACCCCACCGACCACGGTGATGAAGTTCGCATCCCCACCCCAGCGCGGCACGATGTGCTGGTGCAGGTGGTCGGCCAGCGAACCACCGGCCACACCGCCGAGGTTGAGCCCGACGTTGAATCCGGCGGGTCGCGAGACCCGCTTCATCACCCGGATGGCCCGCTGCGTGAAGGCCATCAGCTCCGCGCTCTCGGCGGGCGTCAGATCCTCCAGGTCGGCGACCCGGCGGTACGGCACCACCATCATGTGCCCTGGGTTGTACGGGTACAAGTTGAGCACCGCGTAGACCTGCTCGCCGCGGGCGATGATCAAGCCGTCCTCGTCGGACATCTTCGGGATGTCGGTGAACGGGTGACCGGTGGCGTCCTTGGGCTTGACCTCACCGGTGATGTAGGACATCCGGTACGGCGTCCACAGCCGCTGCAGCCGGTCCGGCTGACCGGCGCCCGCGTCGATGATCGACCCGGCCTCCGAGGCGATGCTCTCACTCATGAGGACGCCTTCGCCGCGCCGACGACCTCGAACCCGTCCGCGGTGGGCGAGACGTTCGCCCGGTTGGCGATCCAGCTCAGAACGGTGGCCACCGCGTCGTCGACCGGCACGCCGTTCACCTGGGTGCCGTCGCGGAAGCGGAAGCTCACCGCGCCCGCCTCCACGTCGCGCGCGCCGGCCAGCAGCATGAACGGCACCTTCTGCGCGGTCTGGTTGAAGATCTTCTTCTGCATCCGGTCGTCGCTGCGGTCGACCTGGGCGCGCACGCCGGCCTCCTGCAGCCGCTCGATCACCGCGTCCAGGTGCGGGGCGAAGTTCTCCGCGACCGGGATACCGACGACCTGCACCGGCGCGAGCCAGGCCGGGAACGCACCGGCGTAGTGCTCGGTGAGCACACCGAAGAACCGCTCGATCGAGCCGAACAGGGCGCGGTGGATCATCACCGGACGCTGCTTGGTGCCATCGGAGGAGGTGTATTCCAGGTTGAACCGCTCGGGCAGGTTGAAGTCGAGCTGGATGGTCGACATCTGCCAGGTGCGGCCCAGCGCGTCCTTGGCCTGCACGGAGATCTTCGGGCCGTAGAACGCGGCGCCGCCCGGGTCGGGCACCAGGTCCAGGCCGGAGTCGGTGGCCACCTTGCGCAGGGTCTCGGTGGCTTCCTCCCACAGTTCGTCGGAGCCGACGAACTTCTTCGGGTCCTTGGTGGACAGCTCGAGGTAGAAGTCGTCGAGGCCGTAGTCGCGCAGCAGCGAGAGCACGAACTGCAGCGTGGTGGTCAGCTCCGCGTGCATCTGCTCCTTGGTGCAGTAGATGTGCGCGTCGTCCTGGGTCATGCCACGCACCCGGGTCAGGCCGTGGACCACACCGGACTTCTCGTAGCGGTACACCGAACCGAACTCGAACAGCCGCAGCGGCAGTTCACGGTAGGAGCGGCCCCGCGCGCGGAAGATCAGGTTGTGCATCGGGCAGTTCATCGGCTTGACGTAGTAGTCCTGGCCGGGCTTGCGCACGGTGCCGTCCTCGTTGAGTTCGGCGTCGAGGTGCATGGCCGGGAACATGCCGTCGCGGTACCAGTCGAGGTGACCGGAGACCTCGAACAGATGCCCCTTGGTGATGTGCGGGGTGTTGACGAACTCGTAGCCGGCGTCGATGTGGCGCTGGCGCGAGTACTCCTCCATCTCCTTGCGGATGATGCCGCCCTTGGGGTGGAACACCGGCAGGCCGGAGCCGAGCTCGTCGGGGAAGCTGAACAGGTCCAGCTCGAGGCCCAGCTTGCGGTGGTCGCGGCGCTCGGCCTCGGCAAGCAGGTGCAGGTACTCGTCCATCGCCTCGGTCGATTCCCAGGCGGTGCCGTAGATGCGCTGCAGGTCCTCGCGGTCCTGGTCACCGCGCCAGTAGGCGGCCGAGCTGCGGGTCAGCTTGAAGGCGGGGATGAACTTGGTGGTGGGGATGTGCGGGCCGCGGCACAGGTCGCCCCAGAGCTTCTCGCCGGTGCGCGGGTCCAGGTTGTCGTAGATGGTCAGCTCGTTGCCGCCGACCTCCATGATCTCCGGATCATCGATACCGGACTTGTCGCTGATCAGCTCGAGCTTGAACGGCTCCTTCGCCAGTTCTTCCCGCGCCTCGTCGATCTCGACCACGCGACGCGAAAAGCGCTGCGCGCCTTTGATGATCTTCTTCATCCGCGATTCCAGCTTGGCCAGATCCTCGGGGGTGAAGGGCCGGTCGACCCGGAAGTCGTAGTAGAAGCCGTCCTTGATCGGCGGGCCGATGCCCAGCTTGGCGTCGGGGAACTCCTGCTGCACCGCCTGGGCCAGCACGTGCGCGGCCGAGTGCCGGATCACGCTGCGGCCGTCCTCGGTGTCGGCGGCGACGGCCTCGACCTCGACGTCTTCGTCCGGGATCCAGGACAGATCCTTGAGCGCGCCCTCGGCGTCACGGACCACCACGATCGTGTTCGGTCCCTTGGTGGGCAAGCCCGCCTCACGCACCGCCGCGCCCGCGGTAGTCCCGGCCGGCACCCGGACGAGGGCGACAGGGCTGATCGGTGCAGAGGTGGTCACGGGGATGCTCTCCTTGACGTCACGTCCGGCGGGGATGTCCCGCGCGGCGCAGGCTGAATACCTGCGAACGCGACCATGCTATCGGGGCCGCCGACAGCGCGTGTCGATGGACCTGTGACCGCGTGTTGTTCGCTCCGTGCGACTACCCCGCGGCCTCGGCCAGCAGGGCCGCGCGTTCGGCGGCCGGGCGTTTCGGGCAACTGGTGCACATCTGGCACCCCGGTACCTCGTAGACGAGACAGCAGGACAGGCGTTTGACGAAGGTGCGCTCGCCGACGGTGACGAAACGAGGGGCGAGCAGGCGCGAGCCCACCTCGCCGGCCAGCCGGGTCGCGGCCGCCGGTGCGCCCGCGTCCAGCGCGCGGTTGCCGATCGCGTCGGTGACCACGGCCCACAGTGCGGGGACTCCGGCGCCGGACACGGCGGCGACCTGCGCGATGACCGCGGTCAGGGTGTCGCGCAGGGCGGTGCCGACCGCCTCGGCGGCGGCCGCGCGGTCGGCGGCCGAGGCGAGCGCGACCGTCGAACGGAAGCGCACGTGCTCGACGCCCCCGTCGGGCCGGATCTCGCAGTCGAGTTCGTCGAGCGCCGCGATCGGGGCCGCGACGCCCGCGGCGTAGGCGGCGGTGATCTGGTCGACGAGCGCGGAGGCGACCATGCACCACCACAGCGTGCCGCCGACGCGCGGCGTCTCGGTGCCCCAGGCGCGGCTCATCTCGCCGACCCGGGCCGCGACCCACGCGGGATCGGTGAGCAGGCGTCCGGGAACGGTGCTCACGACATCAGGGGACTGCGCAACCATGGCCAATCGACTCCGATCCACCCTGCGACCATCGAAAATGTGCCGAGCAGCCACAGCGTCGCGACGACGAGGGCGAAGGTGGCCACCGCGCCGAGGATCCTGATCGTCCACCCGCGTGAGGTGTACCAACCCATGACGATCCGGTATTTGCCCCGCACCCAGGTCAGGGTGTGGTGGGCCCAGACGAACTCGGTGGCCAGGATGCCGAAGCCCGCGAACACCAGCGCCCAGCCGGGTCCCGGGTACGGGATCGTGACGATCCCGATCAGCAGCACCAGCCCACCGACCACGCCGACGGCGATGCGGTAGCCGAGATTCAGGGTAGGGCGGTGCTCGATGCTCGCCCGGAAGGCGCGCCAGCGCTGCTTGAAGTCCGGCCGCTCGAGGACCGGCTCGGCCGCCGACGCCCCGGCGGCGGAATCCGCCGGGGCGTCGGTGGTGTCGGCGGTCGGCTTGCTCGTCATCGTTCCAGCCTACGAGCCGCCGGGCCCGCGATCACGCCGTAGTCGGCGCACCGTCTCGATCGTCGATGGTGCGCATACCCTCGGCGGTGACCTCGATCACCCGCGCGCCCGCGATGTCGAAAAACAGTCCCGACACCGCCAGCCCGCGCTCGGCGACCGCCCGGCGCACCGCCGGATGCCGGTGCAGCGTCTCGACCTGCACGGCGACGTTGACCATGCCGAGCTGGTCGACCTCGTCGAAGCCCGCGGCCCTGGCCGCGACCGCGACCGGGTGGTCGGCCCGAAACCGGTCCAGGCTCGCCTCGGCGTGCCGCAGCCACGAGCTCAGCCCGCCGTCGGACTCGGCGCCCCGGTAGACCGCCTTCATGGCGCCGCAGGCGGAGTGCCCGCAGACCACGACCGAGCGCACCGCGAGTTCCTCGAGCGCGAACACCAGCGCCGCCTCGACCGAGTCGTCGCCGCTGGTCGGCACCAGATTGCCGACATTGCGGACGGTGAACAGGTCGCCGGGGCCACTCGAGGTGATCACATTGGGCACGATCCGCGAGTCCGAGCAGGTGAGGAAGAAGGAATCGGGGTCCTGCCGGTCCCGCAGCTCGTCCAGGTGCGGGCGCACGACGTGGGCGTGGCTGCGATGGAACGCCGAGACTCCGGCGGTCAGCGCGTCGCTGCCGGACTTCTGGTGCCGCCACGGGCCGAGCAGCTCGTCCCAGGTCGCGCGACCGAAGCCACGGGCGGGCGGGGAGCCCACCGTGTCGGCCATCCTGGCGCTGCCGATCTCCACGAAATCGACGCGGCCACCACCGCTTTCCTGCTGATGCTGCCAGCTCTCGATGGCCTCGAAGGCGGCGTGGTCGAGGAAGTCGACCGTCATCTCCACGGTGACCTCGGCGCCCGCGGGCACCTTGGCGAGCTCGGCCGAGAGCTTGGGCAGGGCCAGGAAGGTGCACGACCCGTCGATGCGGACCAGCCAGCGCTCACCGCCGGGCAGCGGCATCGCGGCGACCTGCACGCGCACCACGCGCCACAGCAGCAGCCCGAAAGCCAGTGCGAGACCGATGATCACGCCCTCGAGCAGGTTCAGGAACACCACGCCGAGCACGGTGACCAGATACACCAGCAGGTCGCCGGTACGGCGGGCCAGCCGGATGTGGGCCAGCTTCACCAGCTGGATGCCGATCACGATCAGCAGGCCCGCCAGCGCGGCCTTCGGGATCTGCTCGACCAGACCGACCAGCGCCACGGAGAACAGCAGGATCCAGCAGCCGTGCATGATCGCCGAGGCCCGGCTGCGCGCACCCGCCTGCACATTGGTGGCGCTGCGCACGATCACGCCGGTCACCGGCAGGCCGCCGACCAGTCCGGACAGCACGTTCGCCGAACCCTGACCGATCAGCTCACGATCGAAATCGGTACGCGGACCGGTGTGCATCTTGTCCACCGCCACGGCGGAGAGCAGGCTCTCGACGCTGGCGATGAGCGCGATGGTGAGCACCATCATGGCGACCGCCGACCAGTTCCCCGACGGCAGTTCGGGCAGTTGCAGCGCGTCGAAGAGCGAGCCGCTCAACACGATCCGTTCCACCTCGGTGGGCAGCACGAGCGAGAGCAGGGTGCCTGCGACGACCGCGACCAGCGGACCGGGCACCGGGCGCAGCCTCGACGGCACGTACTTCCAGCCCAGCATCACCACGATGACGACGGCGCCGACGAACGCGTCACCGCCGTGCAGCGACAACAGCTGACCCGGCAGCTCGATCAGATTGCGCCAGGCGGTGCTGTGCGATGACCCCCCGAGCAGCACGTGGACCTGCTGCAACGCGATGGTGATGCCGATGCCGGCGAGCATCGCGTGCACCACCACGGGGGCGACGGCGAGCGCGGCACGCGCGATGCGGCTGAGCCCGAACAGGATCTGTAACAGGCCGGCGGCGACGACGATGAAACAGGTGGTACGCCAGCCGAACTGGGCGATGGATTCGGCGACGACGACGGTCAGGCCCGCGGCGGGGCCACTGACCTGCAGCACCGAGCCGCCGAGCGCACCGACGACGATGCCGCCGATCACCGCGGCGACCAGACCGGCGGCGACCGGGGCGCCGGAGGCGACGGCGATGCCCAACGACAACGGCAGGGCGACGAGGAACACCACGATCGAGGCGGACAGGTCGTGGCGGAGCAGGGACTGCCGCCAGGACGGCGGCGGGGGTTTCGGCGAGGACGCCGGTGCGGCGGGTGGAGCTAGGTCGTTCGCGACAGACATGGTTCTCCTTCGGCGACGCGGCGCGCGGCCGTGGTCGATGGACGATCTACGTGTCGTGGACGGTCGGGTGACCGCGAGACAGCTTCCAGCGATGAAGCGTCGAACGCCCCGGTGCGTCGGCGAACCGGGGCGGGGTGCCAACCACCGTATTGGTAAAGACTTGGCAAAACCAGTGTGCCGCACGAAGAGTGGGTGTCGCCATAACCGCAGGACCGCTGTGGTGTGGCCCACACCAGGCCCGGCGCTCATACCGGTTCGGCCGCGACCCGGCGATGACTGTCGTCGAACTCGGCGATCCCGTCGGTGGTCACCTCGATGACCCGCGCGGTCGCCAGATCGAAGAACAGCCCCGACACCACCACCCCGCGCTCCTCGATCCCGCCGCGCACCGCCGGGTAGTCCATCAGCGTCTGGACCTGCCGGGCGACGTTCACCATCCCGAGCTGATCGACCGGACCGAAACCCGCCCGCCGGGCCGCCTCGGCGACCGGGTGACCCGCGTGGAATTCCGCCAGAGTCGGCGCGGCGTGCGCGAGCCAGTCGTCGAGGCCGGGACCGGCCTGGACCTGTCCGTACAGCGCCTCCATGGCCCCGCATCCGCTGTGCCCGCACACCACGACCGCGCGCACGTCGAGCTTGTCGAGCGCGTAGATCAGCGCCGCCTCCACCGAGACGTCGCTGCCGCCGACCGGCACGAGATTGCCCACGTTGCGCACGGTGAACAGGTCACCGGGACCGCTGTTGGTGATGACGTTGGGCACGATGCGGGCATCGGCGCAGGTGAGGAAGAAGGTGTCGGCGTCGGGCCGGTGCCGCAGGCCGGCCAGGTGCGGGCGCATGAGGTGCGCGTGGCCGCGGTGATAGGCCGCGATACCCGCCGCGATCGGGTCGACACCGCCGCTGCGGCGCCACGGCCGGATCGCCTCGTCGACCGCCTTGCGGGCGTGGCCGTATTCGGGCGGACCGTCGTGCGCGCGCGCCATCCGCGCGGTGCCGAGTTCGACGAAATCGACCGTGCCACCGCCCGATTCGCGGGCATCGGCCCACTCGGAGAGCAGTTCGCACGCGGCATGATCGAGGAAGTCGACACTGAGCTCCACCGTGACGTCCACGCCGGCGGGCACTTTCGCCAGTTCGCTGGTGAGCCGGGGCACGGCCAGGAAGGTGCAGGGCCCGTCGATGCGCACCAGCCAGGTCCCGTCGGGGCGCGGCGCCGCGGCGATGGTGAACTTCACGACCCGCCACAGCAGCAGCGCGAACGAGGCGATCAGGCCGATCACCATGCCCTGCAACAGGTTCAGCGAGACGACCGCCACGACGGTGACGAGGTAGACGTAGATGTCGCCGGTGCGGCGGGCGCGTTTGATGTGCGCCAGTTTCACCAGCTGCACCCCGATCAGCACCAGCAGTCCGGCCAGCGCGGCGGTCGGGATCTGCCGGACCAATCCGACCAGCGCGATCGCGAATACCAGTACCCAGCAACCGTGCAGCACGGTGGCGGCCCGGCTGCGCGCTCCGGCGTTGGCGTTGGTGATGCTGCGGACGATGACGGCCGCGATCGGCAGGCCGCCCAGCGTCCCGGAGGCCATGTTGGCGGCGCCCTGCCCCAGGAGTTCACGATCGAAGTCGGTGCGCTGACCGGGCCGCATCTTGTCGACGGCGACCGCCGAGAGCAGCGTTTCCACGCTGGCGATGAGCGCGACGGTGAGCATGGTCAGCGCGATCGGCACCCAGCCACCGTGCGGCAGCGCGGGCAACCCGATGCCGTCGATCAGCGAGCCGTCCAAGCGCACCCGGTCCACCGTCAGCGGCAGCACCAGCGAGATCACCGTCGCCACCACCACCGCGACCAGCGGGCCGGGCACCACCCGGACGCGGCGCGGCAGGTATTGCCACCCGATCAGGATGGCGATCACGAGCAGCCCGACGAACAGGTCGCCCTTGTGCACCGACATCACCTGATTCGGCAGCGCGACGATGCTCGCCCACGGCGAGCTGACCGTGGTGCCGCCGAGCAGCACGTGCACCTGCTGTAGCGCGATGATCACGCCGATTCCGGCGAGCATGGCGTGCACCACGACCGGGGCGATGCCCAGCGCGGCGCGCGCGATGCGGCTGAGCCCGAACAGGATCTGCAGCAGACCCGCCCCGACGGTGATGAAACACATGGCGGCCCAGCCGAATTGCTGGACCGCACCCGCGACGACGACGGCGAGACTGGCGGTCGGCCCGCTCACCTGGATCGACGAGCCGCCGAGCAGGCCGGCGACCACGCCGCCGACCGCGGCGGCGATGAGTCCGGCGACGACGGGCGCGCCGGAGGCGAGCGCCACACCCAACGACAGCGGCAACGCGACGAGGAACACCACGATGGACGCCGGAAGGTCTTGCCGAAGAACAGATTTCAGCGAATGGCCCGGATCATTGTCGGTCATCATTCTCCTTCGCCGGGGCGGATCGGCGCCCGGTTCATCGGTCGAACATGCACTGGCAATTGATGCTGAGCTGCGAGCGAACGGCGGCGGAACGGCACTGCTCGAAGAGATTCTCGACCCGAGACACAGGGTCGGGCCAATAGTAAAGAATTACCCAAGCGTTTGGAAAGTCCTCGAGGCGAATGGGACGAATCGCGACTCAACTGTGACGTGCACCACACGCAATACGTCGGGCTCGCGGGGTGCGGCCGATCCGTCGACCGGCCGCAACGATCAGGAATCGAGAAGCGCGGCGCCCGGGTCGGTGGAAACATCGTTTCCGCAGACCACCACAACGAAAGGGTTCCCGATGACCAGCACCTGGGTGCGCCGATCCCACCGGTGGCTCGCCGTGGCCTTCACCGCGATCGTGATCCTCACGGTGATCGCGCTGGCGCTGAGCGGACCGGTCTGGGTGTCCTATCTCCCGCTGTTCCCCCTCGCCGGGCTCTTCCTCTCCGGCAGCGTCCTGTTCGTCCGGTACTACACCGGGAGGTCGGGCGCGGCTCGCCGGACCGGGGCGACCGGCACGCGCGCGCGAACCCGCGGGCTACACCGCTGGGCCGCGGTGGTGTTCGTCGTCACCGTCGTCGCCACGGTGATCGCCCTGTCCCTGCCGGAGCCGATCGTCTGGGTGTCCTACCTGCCGCTGATCCCCCTCGCCGCGCTGCTGTTCTCCGGGCTGTCCATGTTGGTGACGCAGCGTCTTTCGGCGCGGCGCCGGGCCGCCACCGCGTAGGCCTCACCCGATCTCCACCACTCGCGCCCAGGCGGGCGGGCGGTCCGGCACGTAGTCCGGATCGGCCTCGCTCCACGACCCCGCCCGGCGGAACACCCCGACCACCGTCCGGCACGGTGGCCGGGTGTCGGGCCAGGGCGTCTGCCCGTCGGTCAGCGCCACGACCACGTCCGGGCGGGTGCGCAGGGCCGCGGTGAAACCGGTCCGCAGATCGGTGCCGCCACCGCCCATCAAGGTCATCCCCTCGGCCCGGCACAGCGGATCGACGATCCAGACCGCGGCATCGCACGACAGCACGGTGACCAGGTCCCGACGACCGCCGACCGCGCGGGTGATGGCGGCGACTTCCAGCAGCGCGCTGCCCAATTCGACGTCACTGACCGACCCCGAGGTATCGATGACGACCGCGACCCGAGGGGGCATCCGACGCAGGCTCGGCAGCACCACCCCGGGCAGCGCCGCCGAGCGCCGCGCCGGCCTGCCGTAGGTGTAGTCGGCGCCGACCCCGGGGGCCGAGGCCGCCGAGCGCAGGGCGGCGCCCAGCAGATCCCGCCACGGCTGCGACGGATGCAGCGCCTCCTCAGCCCATCGTCGCCACCCCTGGGGCGCGTCGCCCGGTCGGCCGACGATGCCCTGGGCCACCCGGAACCGCACCGCGTCGCGCTCCTGCTCGCTGAGGCCGTCCGCGCCGTCGGGCCCGAGTTCCCAGGCCCGCTCCAGTCCGTCGGCGCCGCTACCGCAATCGAGCCAGGCCATGCCCTCGGTCAGCCTGCCCAGCCGGAACTGCCCGAGGTAGTCCTCCATGAGTTCGCCTGGGGACAGCCCGAGGTCGGCGGGCAGGACCGCCCCCGCGGGCTGGACGAGCCCGTCGCCGAACGCGTCGTCGTTGATCTCGGCGTCGGCGGCGATGTTCATCCGCAGCCGCTCCGCCGGGCCGGTCAGATCGTGCGCGCGGGCGTATCGATCGCTGCGCGCGTGATGCTCGCGCAGCAGGTGCGACACCTCGTGCACCAGGATCGAGGCGAGTTCTTCCACGGACGTGCAGGCCACGAACGCGGGTGAGACGTAGCAGCGCCAGTGCTTGTCCACCCCCATCGTCGGCACCTGCCGCGACTCGACGATGTGCAGCGCGTACAGCGCCGTGGCGAGATAGGGCCGGGCCGACACCGCGGACAGCCTTGCGGCATACAGCTTCTCGTGATCCAGGTGGCCCGTCATCGACGGGCCTCGGCGACGCGGGCCGTGGCCTGCTCGGCCTGCCGGGACACCGAGACCGTGGCGGCGAGATGTTCGATCGACGCCGGGATCTCCCAGTCGTCCCGGCGCAGGGTGGCCAGCGTGGTCGCGGGGACCACCACCAGATCCGGCGCCCCGGTCGCCACGGCCCCGGCCAGCAGGGCCCACGCCGCGTCCCAGCGCGCCTTCTCGGGTCGTCGGCGCACCGCCGCCACCACCGCGTCGAGCACGGCCTGGCGCAGATCGCCCCGGTCGGGCAGCGCGGCGACCGCAGGATCGGCCAGCAGCACTTCGGGATCGGGCAGATCCATCCGATCGATGCTGGTCAGCAGCTCGAAACCGGGACCGTCACCGACGGTCCCGCGCACCAGCATCGACAGCACATCGCGCGCGGCGCCCGCCGCCGTGGCGAACGCGATCAGCCGGACCACCATCTCCCAGCTGCGCGGCGACGGCCAGGCACCGCCGCGCCGGGTTTCGGTGGTGGGCAGCTGATGCACCAGCTTCGGGCGGCCCGCGAGCAGCTCGCACACCGCGCGCCGGGCGAACGCCACCGCCTCCGAGAGCTTTTCGGGCGCGAGGCGGGGCAGCGTCGCCCGCGGCCAGGTGCCGCCGAGGCCGCGCACGACGACCTCGTGGTCATGGGTCCATTGCAGGTGCACGAACCGATTCGCCAGCGGCGGGCTCAGTTCCCAGCCGTCGGCGGCCGAGGAACGCGGGTTGGCCGCGGCGACGATGCGGACCCCTGGCGGCAACCGCAGCGTGCCGATCCGCCGTTCCAGGACCAGGCGCAGCAGGGCCGCTTGCACGGCGGGCGGCGCGGTCGAGAGTTCGTCGAGGAACAGCAGGCCCCGTCCGGCCTCGACCAGCTTCACGGCCCAGTCCGGCGGGGCCATCGGCACCCCGGCGGTCGCGGGGTCGTCACCGAGGATGGGCAGGCCCGAGAAGTCGGACGGTTCGTGCACACTCGCGATCACCGTGGTCAGCGGCAGGTCGAGGGACTCGGCGAGCTGGGTCAGCGCGGCGGTCTTGCCGATGCCCGGCTCACCCCACAGCAGGACCGGGAGGTCGGCGGCGACCGCCAGCGTCAGTGCCTCGAGCCGGGTGTCGGGACGGGGTTCGGTGGTCGTTTCGCCGAGCAGAGCGAGCAGTTCGCCCGCGATGTCGAGTTGGGAGCCGGTGGTTCGGACCGGACGCGGGACGACGGAAATGCGTACAGACATGGGTGTATCACCTTGATGTGCGGAGGAAGTGGGGAAAGGTCAGCGCTTGACCGCGTGGCGCGGACGAACGCCGTCTTCACGGCGGGGGCGGCCGGCGGGCGCGGGGACACCGCGACCGGGCGCGGACAGCCCGGCCCGGAACAGGCCATAGGTGATCCGCCGTCGCGCGGCGGACTCGAGTTCGTCGCGGAGGGGACCGTCGCGCAGCAGCGCCGCGGGACCGAGCAGCCGTTCGACCTCGGCCAGCGCACCGGCGCTGTCACCGTGGTCGAGCCGTTCGCGAATGCCCGTCAGCGCCTCCGGACGACGGTGCGCCCGGTCGATGACCTGTAGGCAGGGAAGCGCAGTGCCGGTCAGCGCGACCAGCAGTTCCTCGCGCCGGATCTCGGCCGGGTCGTGATCGAGCGCGGCCAGGCGCCCGTCGACGAACCCGATCCGGTGCCACTGCCCCCGGCACCACACGAGCCGAGGCCGCTCCGGTCCCCCGAACTTCCGCGAGGCAGCCCGTGGTGACCAGGTCGGGTCTAGTGCCGCGGCGACCAGCGGATGCAGCTGATCGACCGAGATCGCGCCGGCCCGCAGCAGGACCAGATCGGGCAGCGCCCAGGTCGCCGCGTCGGGCAGCACCGGCAAGGCGGACACCGCGCCGCGCCGATATTCCTCGGTGATGCGCACCTGCGCGCCGACCTCGAGGACCACCCGGCGCCGGGCGCCGCAGCGCACCAGAACCATTCCGGCCGTGGACTTCTCGGCCCGCAGCAGGAGCGCGGCCTCCTCGGCCCAGCGATCGACCGCGCATCCGGGCGGCAGCTGTGCGGATGCGTTCTCCCCCGGCGGCGCCCCGCACCGGAGCGGCAGCTCGTCGGCCCTGCGCGCGTCCCACAGGTGCCGGTGCAGATCGAGCCGGAAGCGCCGGTTCGGCCGGGCATGGGGGTGCGGGCTCGCCGCGGCGCCCTCCCAGAGCCCGAGCGCGACGCGCTGACCGGCATCGGCCCAGGCCGGCGCGGTCCGCACCACCAGGTGCACGAATCCTTCACCGCCACCACGGGTTCCGGCGGTCGCGTAGCGCGCCAAGGTGATCGTCAGCCCCGGCCGGAGCAGTCCGTCGGGCGCGACCCTGGGCAGGTGCCAGCGCAGCAGGTCCGGGGCCAGATACCGCAGGTCGGCCCGCACCCGCGCGGCCAGATCCCGGCCGTGGGTCCGGGCCAGCGCGCGCAGATCGAGATCGACGTCGACATGCGCCGCGGCGCAGGCCCCGGCCCAGTCGCCGAGACCGCGGCGCGCGGTGGCGAGATCGATCATGGCGGGTGGCACCGCGAATGCGCGAACCCGCCGCCACAAGGCCAGGCGGGCATCGTCGCCGGGTGGTCCGGCCGCGCGAAGATGCTGCGGATACTGCGGGAATTCCGCTCGATCGAGCGGGAAGGAAGCCGGTGCGATGACCGGCAGGGTGCTCAACGGCCCGGGCGCCGTACGCCCTTTCGACTAGTCGTCATGTGCCCAGTATGCACAACGCCGCCCGGCCCGACAACGCCGACGCCGGGCAGGCGGACGCCGACACGAGGTCGCGCGCCCGCCTGATCCGCAGGTCGCGGAAGGCGATTACCCCGCGTCGGCGGCGGCCAGCGCGGGCTCGGCCGACGGCACGCCGAGCTGCGGGTAGGTCGGATATTCGATGCCCGAGATGTACTGCACGGTGCGCACGACCTGGCACGAGTAGCCGAATTCGTTGTCGTACCAGACGTAGAGGATCGCGGTGTCGCCCTCGACGATCGTGGCGTTGGCGTCGATGATCGACGCCGCGCGCGAGCCGATGAAGTCGCTGGAGACCACGTCGTTGGCAGCGGTGTAGTCGAGGTTGCGGCTCAACGGGCCCGCGAGCGAGACCTGACGCAGGTACGCGAGCACGTCCTCCTTGGTCGTCTCCTGCGCGAGCTGCAGGTTCAGGATCGCGACCGAGACGTCCGGCGTGGGTACCCGGATCGAGTTGCCGGTGATCTTGGCCTTGAAGTCCGGCATCGCCTTCGCGACGGCGGAGGCGGCGCCGGTCTCGGTGAGCACCAGGTTGAACGGCGCGGACCGGCCGCGACGGTCGGCCTTGTGGTAGTTGTCGAGCAGGTTCTGGTCGTTGGTGAACGAGTGCACCGTCTCGACGTGTCCGCGCAGGATGCCGAACTCGTCGTCCATGGCCTTGAGCGGCGGCACGATCGCGTTGGTCGTGCACGAGGCGCAGGAGAAGATCTGCTGGGACAGGTCCAGGCTGCGGTGGTTCACGCCGTGCACGATGTTGGGGACATCGCCCTTGCCCGGCGCGGTCAGCACGACCTTCGCGATACCAGGGCGCAGGTGCTGGGACAGACCGTCGCGATCACGCCACCGGCCGGTGTTGTCGATCAGGATGGCGTTGTCGATGCCGTAGGCGGTGTAGTCGATCGTGGTCGGGTCATCGCTGTAGATGAACTTGATGACGTTGCCGTTGGCGGTGATCGTGTCGTTCTCGGCGTCGACCTTGATGGTGCCGTTGAAGTGGCCGTGCACCGAGTCGCGGCGCAGCAGCGACGCGCGCTTGGCCAGATCGTCGTCACCGCCCTTGCGGACCACGACGGCGCGCAGGGTCAGCCCGTTGCCCGAGCCTGCCTTCTCGATGAGCAGCCGGGTCACCAGTCGCCCGATCCGGCCGAAGCCGTAGAGCACGACATCGCGCGGGCCCTGCGGCTCGGCCTTGTTGCCGTCGAGCACCTCGGTCAGCACCGCCGCGGTGAACTCCGGGATCGACAGCCCGCGGTCATCGGCGCGATAGGCCATGACCAGCTGTCCGAGGTCGATCTTGCACGGCCCCAGGTCCAGTTCGCTGAGCACCTGCAGGAAGGGCAGAGTCTCGTCGACGGACAGTTCCTCGCCGGCGATCTGCCGCGCGAACCGGTGCGTCCGCAGGATGCTGATCACCGATTTGTTCACCAGCGACCGGCTGTGCAGCAGGATCGTCACGCCCTTGCCCCGGTACAGCGTGCCGATGATCGGGATCATCGCCTCGGCGGCGGCTTCCTGAGCGTTCCAGCGGTCAAGTTGTTCGGTGGTCACCACACGTCCTCAGGTTCTCGGTAAGTAGTCTCTACCGATGCTAAGGAGCGCGGAGTTTTCACCGAGACCGGCTCCCCACCAGTGAGGTTTCCGCCACTCCACCAACGAAAAATGACCAGGACGACAGTCCTGGTCATTACTGTGGTCCCAGCTGGTTTCGAACCAGCGACCTTCCGCGTGTGAGGCGGACGCTCTCCCGCTGAGCTATGGGACCGAACACTGTGCCGAGGGGCTCGGTAGGGCCTCTCGAACGAGATGGAACATTAGCACGGCGCACCCTGGTGACACCAAATCGCCTCGTGAACGGGGGCTTCGGGCTCCCTGGCCGCTTTTGCAGACCGCCGTAGTCACACCTTCCCCTGAACGGACTATCGCACTACATGCCTTCATACGCATATCTACGTGTTCTCATGAACGCGGTCTGCGGAGAGTCGAGGGGCCGCGAGGCAGGGATGTCGCCGCGCCGACACGGACGACTGAACCGATGACACACCCACCGCGACCGTCACGGACGATTCGCCGCCATCCACCGCCCCCACACGCCCGGCGACCACCCGAACAACATGCGCGTAATTCACATTTAGGCCCATCTACCAGCCGATTTGTAGTCTGCGCCGACCGTCGGCTAATGTTTTCCTCGCACCACGGAGAGCAGCCAAGCCGCAAGGCCGACAGCCTCCGGAAGTGCGAATGCGGATGTAGCGCAGTGGTAGCGCATCACCTTGCCAAGGTGAGGGTCGCGGGTTCAAATCCCGTCATCCGCTCGAGAGGTAGGTTAGGCATTCATGCCATCCTCCTTTGCGCGGTGGAGTGGCCGAGTGGTGAGGCAACGGCCTGCAAAGCCGTGCACACGGGTTCGATTCCCGTCTCCACCTCGCGCGATTAGCTCAGCGGGAGAGCGCTTCCCTGACACGGAAGAGGTCACTGGTTCAATCCCAGTATCGCGCACCACAAGAAGGCCCCGGTTTCGACCGGGGCCCTCTTGCGTTTCCGGGCCAGGCCGACCGCCGGACCGCGGCATGTAACCCAGGTCACTCCCGACCCGGATACCGTCGGCGCTCCCCTAGGATCGGCACTCGGCGTCGCCGGGCCGGTGTCGGCGACGCGGACCAGCGGCATGGAGGGGCGAGCAGTTGAGGCAGATCCTGATGTCGGCGGGGATCGCCCTGTTCGTCACCATCACCCTCACCCCGGTACTGATCCGGGTCTTCGCGCGCCGTGGCTTCGGCCAGGAGATCCGGATCGACGGACCCGCCAGCCACCAGACCAAACGCGGCACCCCGACCATGGGCGGGCTGGCGATCGGCGCCGGCGTGTGGGCCGGATTCCTCGGATCACACCTGATCGGCCTGCTGTGGGACGCCCCAGGGCCCAGCGCCTCCGGTGTTCTCGTGCTGCTGCTGGCCTCGGCGCTGGGTATGGTCGGTTTCCTCGACGACTCGATCAAGCTGCGCAAACACCGCAATCTCGGCCTGACCGCGGCGGGCAAGTATCTCGGGCAGATCGGTGCCGCGGTCGTGTTCGCGGTGCTGGCGCTGCGTTTTCCCGGCGCGACGGGGCTCACTCCCGCGAGCAACAATCTCTCCTACGTCCGCGACATCAACACCATCGCCTTCGAGTCGCTGATCTTCGTCGCGTTCATCTGCCTGCTGGTGGTGGCCTGGTCGAACGCCGTCAACATCACCGACGGTCTGGACGGTCTCGCGGCCGGCTCGATGAGCCTGACGCTGGGCGCCTACGTGGTGATCACGCTGTGGCAGTTCGAGAACTCGTGCGAGCTCAGCCCGGGCCGGGGCTGCTACAACGTGCGTGATCCGCTCGATCTCGCGGTGGTCAGCGCCGCCGCCGCGGGCGCGTGCATCGGGTTCCTGTGGTGGAACGCCGCGCCTGCCAAGATCTTCATGGGCGACACCGGCTCGCTGGGCCTCGGCGGCCTGGTGGCCGGACTGTCGATCACCAGCCGCACCGAACTGCTCGCGGTGGTGCTCGGCGCGCTGTTCGTCGCGGAGATCCTGTCGGTGCTGCTACAGATCGTCGTCTTCCGCACCACGCACACGCGGCTGTTCCGGATGGCACCGTTCCATCACCACTTCGAATTGAACAATTGGCCCGAGACCGCGGTGATCATCCGGTTCTGGGTGCTGGCCGGCATCGCGTCGGCGATCGGGCTGTGCCTGTTCTACGGCGAGTACATCACCGCGCTGTAGCCGGGAACTGTCGGACCGCCCCGCTACGCTGACCCGACACAGTGAGCGAGCGGGAGGTGGCCCAGTGAGTGCCGGCAACGGGCGGGAACTCGACCACGACATCGCCGCCGATGTCTCCTTCGAGCTCGAGGAACTCGACGAGCTGGTCGCCGAACTGCTCACCGAGCACGCCGAACGCGCCCCCAGGGACGCGCGGATCGTCGCCCTGCGCCTCGGCATCGGCGGGCAGCGCCCGGAAACCCTGACCCGCATCGGCGCCCGCTACGACCTGGCGCGCGACCGGGTCCGGCAGCTCTACGCCAAGGCGATCGGGCAGCTGGTGCGCGAGGCCGCGCGCTCCGGGCACCGCTGCGCCGAGGTGTTCGCGCACCGTTACCCGCGCGACGCGGGCGATCTGCGGCTGGTGCGGGAGCTGCTCACCGAGACCTACGCCACCGACACCGATCTGGTGGCGATGGAATGGTCGTATCTGAAACTGCGCCTGGCCGGGCACGACCAGACCGACGCAAAGCGCGTCGCCGGATACGTGATGCAGCGAATCCTGGGCTGGCAGAAGAAGACCGCCAGCATCCTGGCCAAACTGCATCCCCTCGACGAGACCGACGACCTGGGTCCGCTGCTCGACGACGTCGAATGGGCCGACGGGACCCCCGCTCCCCTGCCGACCGCCTCGGCCCGCGTCGCCGACGGCGACGACGACGGCCGCGGCCGCTTCTACCTCGCCACCGTCGGCCGCGATGTCGCCTACGATTCCGCGCTGGCGGCCCGGCTGCTGCGCACCCTCGACGCCAGCCCGGCCGTGACAGCGTTCCAGGAGGAGCCGACCGCGCTCACCTACGCCTTCGGCGGCGAGGACCACGTGCACTACCCGACCGTCGCCGCGCGGCTCACCGACGGCAGGACGGTGCTGGTCGACGTCGTTCCGCTGGGCCGGATCGCCTTCCATCACACCAGGATCCAGAGCGAGCTCGCCCGCGCCTATGCCCATGACCAGGGCTGGGGCTGGCTGACCTGGACCGGCAGCGCGCTGGACCCGGCCCGGCTGCGGGCCCGCGTCACCGACCCGGCGATCGAGCAACGCCTCGCCGACGACCTCGACAAAGGTCCCTACGATCGCCGCGCGCTGGCGAGCGTGCGCGCCGAGACCGACCTCGATCTGCTCGATCTGGCCGGGCTCGTGCTGCGCAACGACTGGCGGTGGGACCGAACGCCGATGCGGCTCAGCGCGTCACCAGCGCGCCTGCCATCACGGTGATCACCAGCAGCATCGCGCAGCAGGTGAGCCACTGCCACTGATTGATCGTGCGGTCCATCCGGCCGATCGTCGCCCGCAGGCCCGCCGCGATCCGCTGCTGGGCGACCAGTTCGCTGCGCACCCCGGCCAGGGTGATCGCCTCGGCGTCGGCGTTCACGCCCGCGCGGTCGATCCGATGGTGCAGCCGGTTTACCAGCTTCTGCTTGTCGCGCACGGTCTGTCGCGACACCGCCAGCTCGACCCGCTGATCGCGCAGCTCCCTGCGCTGATGCTCGATCATGGCGGCCTGCGCCGCGGTATGCCTCTCCCAGGTGCCCACCTCGGCCCACCCTCCTGTCGTCGAATCCGCGTGACCCCAGTGGATCTCGCCGGTCACCCAGCCCTCGAGGAAGTCACGCAGTTCCCAGCCCGGCCGCACCGGACCGGCGAACCCCGTCTCGCCCGCGGCGAGCATGCCCTGATCGATGCGGTAGTCGGCCGCCGCGGGCGCGAAATCGGCGATGCCGACCGCGGGGACCAGCGGCACCCAGTACCCCTGCGGGCAGACCCACAGCACGTCGTCGATGCCGGCCGCCTGCAGGCGTCGGCGATGCGCGCGGGCCGCGGTGATGTCGAGGGGGCCGCTGCGCACCTCGACCACACAACGCCGATCGCCACGACGCCAGAAGATGTCGACGGGGATGTCGTCGACCCGCGCGTCGACCTCGGCCTCGTCGGCGCCCGCCGCCGTCAGTCTGCCGCAGATCCAGTGCTCGAGCCGCTGGGTATTCCATTGGGTCGCCACGCATTCGGAGCAACCACAGCCGTATCCGGTCCGTTCCGGTGCCGCCCGCCTGGTGCCCTCGGAGATGCCGAGTTCGTCGAGCAGCGCCCGCCGTCCGCACACCACCTGGGTGTCGCTTCGCCGCTTCGTCCTCACACCACACTCCCTCACCGGGGACCCTGACGTGTGCCCGCGCCCACGCCCTGTTCTCCAGGTTCCCGCAGCCACCGACGGGCCGCCAGCCCCCTTGACCCGCGCTCGGGTGCGTCACCGCCCGGTGAGCGAGATCACAAACGCGATTCCACTTGAATATCAAGCTATTTCATTGTGCCGACGTCGCGGAACGTCGCCGAGATCTTGATCATTTCGATACACAGACCGGGCCTGTTGCCCGTCCATTTCGTCCGGATTACGAAACGCTTCGGCGCGTCGCGGATCCGGTCACCGGGACATCGCGACGACGCGGGCGCAGCGCCCGGTGGATATGATCGCTGCGGCCGGGGCGGGCACGCTCGCCGAGCACGGGAAGTAGGGTGTGCATGAACCACGCTGAGCACGACGAGTCCATCGGGTCGATGCTGGCGAGTATCGCCGCGGCGCTGCGTGAGGTCAGTGACAAGCTCGATGTCGTCGCCGCCCGGGTCCAGCAGGAAGTCCCCAGTTTTCCCGCCGATGACGATCTGCCCGACCAGACCAGGATCCGCAGGCTCGAGACCTGGGCTTTCCATGCGTCACAGGACATTTCCCGGCTCAGTGCCCGGCTCGACGCCCTCGACGGCGGCGATCCCGAGCCGGCACCGCGCGCTCGCGGCACCCGCAGCCGCCGCGAAGTGCGGGAGGCCGCCGAAGCCGCGCGCGCGGCCGCCGATTCCGGCGCGGGAGAAGAGCTCTCGTCCCCGAACCCGGCGGGTGACCGGCCCCCGCTGGAGCGCCGACATTCCCGCACCGACCACCTGGGCGACCCGACCTGGCCACTCACCGTCGCCCCGATCCCCCGTCCCTCGACGACCGTCGAACCGGGGAGCGAGCCGACCGGCGAGGCCGCGCAGTTCGCCGATACGGCGCGGTCGGCGCGTTCGGGTCGCGCCGAAGGTCATGCGGCGGGCGGTTCCGCGTCGGCGGGCGGATCGGCCGTGGGCACGCTGGCCGACGGTACGGCCGAGTCCGGCGGTCCGACGCCGCCGGTCAACGGCACGGATCGTGCGCTGCCGGTGAACGGTCGGGATCGCGTGCCGCCGGTGAACGGCCGGGCATCGGTGAACGGGACGTCCCGCGCCATCAGCACGAAGCCGCTCAACGGGGTACGGGTGGTCGATGACTCGGAGTCGCGACGCGACCTTCCGGCGCGCGGGGAAACGGCCGCCGACGAGCGGGGCCGGGGAGCTCGCCGACTCGCTGCCGAGGGTGCCGCTCCCCTGGTCGGTGCGCCCAAGGCGGGGGCTCCCCTGGCCGATGCGCCCCAGGCCGGTGCTCGCCAGGCCGGGGCCCACCAGGCCGATGCGCCCCAGGCGGGTTCTCGCCAGGCCGATATGCCCCAGGCAGGGGCTCCCCTGGCCGATGCGCCCCAGGCGGGTTCTCGCCAGGCCGATGTGCCCCAGGCAGGGGCCGAGGGCGTGCGGGGCGGCGTCGAGCCGACCGCAGCGGCCCACGGTGCCGCGGCAGAGATGTCGGTGCGAGGAACCGGGCACGCGGGCGGAGGGCCCGAGTACAGCACCGGCGTTGCCGGGGCATCCGCTCCCGACTGGCAGACCGAGGCGCAGGCGGGACAGCAGATCATCGCGCCCAGCGCGTCGCAGGCCGGCGAGCCCACCTCGGCGACCGCCCGGAGGCACGCCGACTCTCCTCCCGGCGGACAGCTACCGGTCCGTTCGACTACTTCCGACCAGCCGAACGACGGAGGCGGCAGTGTCGTCGGTCCGGATCGACAGGTCGATCGGTTCACCTCGGCGAGCACCGCCGCACCGCGGCCCGACGATGCCGGGACCGCGCGACCGCCCGCCGATGATGTCGTCCCGACCGAGTCCGCGCGCCGGTGGGCCGAGCGCCTCGCCGCGGCCGCCGCCGACCAGCAGGGCGGCGATGTCGTCCCCACCGCCGCCGCGCGGGCGTGGGCCGATCGCCTGGCCGCCGCCGCGCAGCAGCAGACCGACGATGTCGTGCCCACGGCGACCGCCCGCGAATGGGCCGACCGCCTAGCCGCGGCAGCCGAGTTGGATGCCCTCGCCGCGGCTGCCGGACGAAGTGACGCGGCCGCGACGGCGGAGCGGACCGGCGTCGCCGCGCGGTTGGGGTCGGTGAACGGCCGGGCGGTGGAGCTGTCGGACGACACCGTGATCGAGGCTGTGGAACGGCCAGGCACGCAGCGGTTGCCGCACAACGGTGCGAGCCGGGGTGGCGAGGCCGGTTCGGGTCGTGACGCCGAGATCGGTGGGCGGACGGTGTCGATGTCGGCGCTCGGACGCGAGGGAGCGTCGCCGGAGGCAGATCTGCCAGGGGGGAACGCTACCGGGACAAGTGCACTGTCGGCCGAGGTCGCGGCGCGCCGGGGAGAGTCTGTCGCAGGGGCTGCCGACGAGCTCACCGTGCCGGGTCGAACCGCGCTGGGTGAGGCCGCCCGTGGCGGTGACCGGGTGATCGACGGTGCCCACGCGTCGCAGGCGAATGCCGCTGCCGTCGACATGGCGTCGGATCCGCCGACGGAGACCGGGGTGCGCCCGCCCGCCGAGACCGGTGTGGAGCGGGCCAGGCCGGTCGGCAAGCCCACCGGGGCGACGACCGCGCCGGGAGTGGGCGCTGGACCGGCAGCGGGATCGTCGGAGGCGTTGTCCGGCAATCGGATCGATGCGACGGCCGACGACCTCGAGCGAGTCGTGAGTGATCCCCGGTCTGCCGGTCTCACCGCGGGTGACCGGGGCGAGACGGCCGGTGCCTCCCCGGTGGACGGGTTCGATCCGCGCTCCGCCACGTCACCGGAGCCCGCGGCCTCCGGCACCACCACCAGCGGAATCCACTGGACCTTCACCGACGAGGACCTGACCACGCCGTCGGCCCCGAGTCCGAACGGCTACGCCCGCAACGGCTTCACCGGCGGCGACTCGCAGCGCCCCGGGTCGATGTTCGACGAGGTCCCGCGAGAGCGCCTCACTTCCTCGGGTGACACGCCACCGCCGCCACCCGCCCGCCTCTCCGTGCCGAAGGACCCCGGCCCTGCCGGACAGTCCACCAGCAGCGCCGGGCACGCTGCCTCCGCGGCCGACCGCGCAAGCGCGAGCCTCGAACCCACAACAAGATTCGGTGCCTCGACCAGCGACCACGGCAACGCGGGCCTGGAACCCACCACCCGATTCGGCAGCTCCACCAGCGACTACGACAACGCAGGTCTGGAGCCCGCGACGCGGTTCGGCGGCTCGACCAGCGACCGAGGAACCGAGGGCCTCGAGCCCGCGGGGGGCTCTGGGAGCGAATCGGCGCGGGCCGGTGGGTTCGCCGCGGCGAATGCGCGTGGACCGGAGGCGCCGGCGACCAGCCCGCTCGATCGTGTGGCGTCCGATCCGGCGCCGCCGACCGCGACCGACGCGGCGGGGATCACCGTGACGGGGACGTTCCGGGCGTTCGACATCGAGCGCGCGCACGTCGACAAACTGCAGGCGATGCTGGACGAATTGAAGCGATCGTCGGGGCTGCCGCCGGGGCGGAGCGACGTCTTCGGGCCGCGGACCACAGAGCCCGGCTAGCACCAGCGCAGGAGCAGGCCCGGGCTACCGGTGCCGGAAGCCGTTCGGGGAGACCGGCGTCGGGGGCCGGTCAGACGGGTGCTGCGACCAGGTCGGGGTGCGGGGCGTCGCGCAGGATGACGCCGATGAGGTCGCGCAGTGCTCGGTGGCCTCCGTCGGCGGTGTTGCGGGGATGCCAGGCCATCGCGACGACGGGAGCGGGCAGGGGCAGGGGGATCTCGAACATCGTCAGGCCGAGGGCAACGGCGGCGGGGCGCGACAGCAGTTCCGGGGCGGGACAGACCAGTTCGGTGGTGGCGACGGTGAACAGGGCCGTGGACAGGTCGGGCACGGTGGCGACCACGCGCCGGGTGCGGCCGTGCAGGGCCAGGCGGTCGTCGATGGGGCTGTGGGTGCGGCCGGTGGCCGAGACCTCGAGGTGCTGGGCGGAAGCGTAGGCGGCGACGGTCGGGCGGTCGGCGCCGAAGGGGTGCGTCGCGGCGGCCAGGCCGACCCAGCGGTCGGCGAACAGGCGGGTCACCACCGTCTCCGGATCGGTCTGACCGATCATGCCGACCTCCACGTCGACCCGGCCGTCGCGCAGGGCGACCGCACCGTCCGCGGCGTCGGCGGCCAGCACCCGTACCGTGACACCGGGCAGCTCGGTGCGGACCGCGGCCAGGAGCGGACCGGTCAGGCGCGGGGCCACCGAATCGGCCACCCGGACAACGAAATCGCGGTGGCGTCCCGCGCCGGTGCCGTCGCGGGCGGTGAGCAGCAACCGCGCCTGATCGACCAGGCCCGCGACGTCGTGGCGCAACTCGAGTGCCCGCGGGGTGGGCACGAGTTGTCGGCCGGAGCGCACCAGCAGCGGGTCCCCCAGCACGGTACGCAACCGGGTCAGCGTGCGGCTCATCGCCGAGGTCGACGTGTGCAGACGCCGGGCCGCCTCGGTCACGCTATTGGTCTCGAGCAGCGCGTCGAGGGCGAGCAACAGGTTCAGATCCAGCGCGTCCACGCGAGGATTATCACCAACGCAATGATCACCGCCAAGTGTTGCGGCGGCGGCGATCCGGCGTGTCGGGCTACCGATCGGCAACCGGTGCGGGCGCGGGCGGCGCGGGGACGGTGGCCGGATGGTCACGCAGCACCCGCCGGTAGGTGGCGGGCCGCACCGGGCGCACCCACTGGGCCAGCCGGCTGGTCAGCGGCAGCGGGGTACGCAGGTCGTCGAGCATCTCGTCGATGTTGGCCAGGGAGAACGGAACCACCGACGCGCCCTGGGCGTGATGGCCCTCGGTGCGTTCCCGCGACCACCGCAGCCGCTCGTCGATCTCGGAGTTCATCTGCTCGGGCATCGGCGGCACGAACTTGCCGGTGAGCAGCCCGGCGATCCAATGCGCGCCGACCTCCGCGCTCAGCGCGCTCACATTGGAGTTGTTGTAGCCGGCGAAGGTCAGGTTGGGCACCTCGACCGGCAGGATGTTGCGGAAGAGCCGGAAATCGCCGACCTCGTCGGTCAGGCTGCGCCGCACGAACGGGGTCAGAAACGGCACCTCCTGCTGATATCCGGTGGCGCAGACGACGATCTCGGCCAGCTTCAGGGTGCCGTCGGACAGGCGCACCGCGGGCCCGTGCTGCCCGCCGATCAGCTCGGTGACCTCGGTCTCGCGGTGAACGCTGATCCGGCCCGCCTCGACCTGCTCGGCGAAGCCCTCGGTCGCCAGGCTCGCGCTGCTGTCGGCCATCTCCTCGATACCGCCGGTCGGGAGCAGATCGAGCTCGCGCAGCCGCAGCTTGCGCGTCACCCGCTCCTGCAGCAGATCCAGGTTCGCCTGGCGCAGGCTGAGCCCGTCGAGCCAGCGCTCGACACGGTGCGGCTCCCGCGACCGGAAGTGCGCCTCGCCCAGGCGGGTCAGCAACAGCCGCTCGTAGTCGAGGCCGAAGTCGACCTTGCGCGGCACCTTCCAGGTGAGCCTGCGCGCGACGACGCTGGTCTCGTCGGCCAGATGGCTGACGGCCTCGGCGACATCACAGGCCGACTTGCCGTAGCCGATCACGACCACCGAGCGATCCCGGGCCAACTCGACGTCGTGGAAGTCCGACACGTGGACGAGCCGGCCGCCCGCGGCCGCGAACGCCGCCGCGCCGGGCAGCGCGGGCATGACCGGTTCGCTGAACACGCCGTTGGCGACGATCAGGTGATCGCAGGTCGTGCGGTGCACGCCGTCGCGATCGCGGACCTCGAGCAGCCAGCCGCTGTCGACCGGGTCGGCGGCGACGACCTCGGCGCCCAGTCGCAGGTGCTCGGCCAGGCCGAACTCGTGGACGTACCCGGCCAGGTAAGCCTGGACCTGCTGGCCGTCGGGCCAGCGCGGGAAGTCCTCGGGCATCGGGTAATCGCTGAAGTGGTACCGGAACTTGCTGTTCTGCGCGCGCAGCCCCGGATAGCGTCGGGTGGCGCTCCACACACCTCCGACATCAGGGGCCCGGTCGAACACCTCGACCGGGAAACCCGCCCGACTCAACACTTTCGCGCAGGCCAAACCCGCAACTCCCGCACCGACGATCCCGATGCGGCTACCGCTCGTCATGGCGAGGAGAGTACTCGGCACCGATGCCAGGGTGCCACCGCCGCCGGGCCGACCCGTGCTGTACTGGAACTATGACCAACAGTTCCGTCGTCGTCGATCGGGCCGGGCTCTGGGATGCCGAGGAGCTCAGTGATGTCGCCGCGGCGACCTTCCCGCTGGCGTGCCCGCCGGAAGCCACCCAGGGCGACATCGAGATCTTCCTCGAGCAGATGCTCTCGGGCGAACGGTTCGGCGAGTACCTGTCCGATCCGGAGCGCACGGTCCTCAAGGCCGTCGAGGGCGACGAGATCGTCGGCTACGCCATGCTCGTCGCGGGCAGGCCGATCGATCCGGAGGTGGATGCCCAGGTCAGCCCGGGTGCGGTGGTCGAGCTGAGCAAGATGTACGTGCTGCCGGGACACCACGGCAGCGGCGTCGCCGCCGCGCTGATGACCGCCGCGGTGGCGACCGCCCGCGAGTCGGGCGCGACGGTGCTGTGGCTGGGGGTGAACCAGGCCAACGAGCGCGCCCAGAAGTTCTACGCCAAGCACGGTTTCACGCAGGTGGGAACCAAGACCTTCACGGTCGGCACCCAGGTGCACTCCGACTTCGTGTACGAACGGGCGCTGTGAGGCTCAGACGAGCAGCGCCGCCCGCAGCGCGGTGATCTCGGACTCGGACAGGCCGAGACCGGCGCGGACGTAGCTGTCGAAGCTGCCGTAGCTCTGGTTCGCCTGATCGAAGGCGGCGTCGAGCCAGCTCTGCTGCACGCCGTTGAGCGGGTCGGTGGGCGCGGCGTTGCGGTAGGTGTTGGAGGCCAGGTAGTCGGCGGTGACGGTGGCCCGGTCGACGCCGAGCAGCGTCAGCAGCACCGCCGAGGTCCAGCCGGTGCGGTCCTTGCCCGCGCTGCAGTGGAACAGCACCCCGGTGCCGTCGGCGGCGATGATGTCGCGCAGCACGGCGGCGAACGCCTCGTTGGCACCGGGAGCGGTGATGAACGCGCGGTACATGCCCTCGCCGCCGAACAGCGCGCCCGCCAGGATCAGCGGCGGCGCCTGGCCGATCACGTCGTAGGAGTTGCCGACCGCGCCGACGGGCAGCCGGTCCGCGCCCAGGCCCCGCTCGTAGCCGGTGCGCAGATCGTCGACGACGCGCACATCGAGGGCGCTGAGCCGGGCCAGGTCCTCGGGGGTCGCCTTGTCCAGCGCGCCGGTGCGGAACACCAGCCCGGTGCGCACCCGGTGCCCGTCGGTGGTGCGGTAACCGCCCGCGTCCCTGGCGTTCTGGACGCCGGTGAGGCCGAGCAGCCGATCGGCGCTCCCGATCTCGCTGGTGGGCGCGGGCGCGGCGACGGACTGGCCGAGTGCCGGACCGAGCAGCACCGCTACTCCGGTCGCGGCGGCCAGACTCGCGCGGACAGCACGGCTACGGGTCACGACAGACTCCTTCGACGACGCCGGGGTCACGGTCGGGACGAACGTACCCGGCGCCGGTCGATCACGCGGCGGCGGCCTCGAAGCGTGACAGCGCCAGCAGGCGCGAGATCGCGCGCAGGTACTTCTTGCGGTAGCCGCCGTCGAGCATCTCCTGGGAGAAGATCTCGTCGAGCTTCGCGCCGGAGACCGTCACCGGGATGCTGGCGTCGTAGAGACGGTCGGCCAGCACGACGATGCGCAGGGCGACGGCCTGGTCGGTGACCGGGTGCACGCCGGAGATGAACACCGAGGACACCCCGTTGATCAGGGCGCCGTACTTCGACGGATGCAGCGTGCTCAGGTGCTTCAGCAGCGCGTCGTAGTCGTCGAGGGTGGATCCCGGTGTGGTGGCGGCCCGTTCGGCCAGGATGTCCGGGGAGGTCGGCTCGGGCGCCGGCGGCAGGTCGCGGTGGCGGTAGTCGGGGCCGTCGACGCGCACCGGCTCGAAGATGGAGCCGAGCTTCTTGATCTCGCGCAGGAAGTCCTGGGCGGCGAAACGGCCCTCACCGAGCTGGCTGGGCAGCGTGTTCGAGGTGGCCGCGATGGACACACCCGCGGCGGAGAGCTCGGTGAGCAGGCGCGAGACCATGGTGGTGTCGCCGGGATCGTCGAGCTCGAACTCGTCGATGCACAGCAGGCTGTTGCCGGAGAGGCGCTCGACGGCGTTGACGAAGCCCAGCGCGCCGACCAGGTTGGTCAGCTCGCCGAAGGTGCCGAACGACTTGGGCGCGGGCGCGCTGTGGAAGATCGAGGCGAGCAGGTGGGTCTTGCCGACGCCGAACCCACCGTCGAGGTACAGGCCGGCGCCGGAGACGGCCTTCTTCTTGCCGAACAGGCTCTTCTTGGACGCCGCCTTGTGGATCTTGGCGATCTGACCGGCGAATTCCTCGGCCTTGCGGACCGCGGCCGCCTGGCTGGGTTCCTTGGGGTCGGGAATGTAGGAGGCGAAGCTGACCTCGTCGAACATGGGCGGGGGCACCATCTGCGCGACGAGCTGGTCGGCCGGGACCTCCGGATGGCGATCGACGAGGCGTTCTTGCATGAACGAATCGTACGGACGTGGTTGCATCGGTTCCTATGCAGCGTATCCACAATGTGACCCAGCTCGCAGACCTCGACGACGACGCACTGGCCAGGTGCTATGCCTACCCCCGCCACCTGGAACGGCCCTGGGTGCGCGCGAACTTCGTCAACAGTATCGACGGGGCGTTCACCGTCGACGGTGTCTCGGCCGGGCTGGGCACCGACGCCGACCATCGGGTGTTCGGCCTGCTGCGCGAGCTGGCGGAGGTGATCGTCGTCGGCGCGGGCACCGTGCGCGCGGAGAACTACGGCGGCGCGCACCCCGATCCGGACCGCCGCCGAGCGCATTTCCGGCACGGGATCGGCGGGTCTGCCGACGGTACGCCGCCGCCGATCGCGGTGGTCACCGCGAGCGCGCGGCTCGATCCGGCCGCGAAGTTCTTCACCGACGCCGAGACCCCGCCGCTGATCATCACCACCGCGCACGCCGCCAAGGACCAGGTCGACGCCCTCGGGCGGGCGGGTGCGGAGGTGATCGTCGCCGGGGAGGCCGCGATCATGCCCGCCGCGCTGCTGCGGGTGCTCGCCGAGCGCGGGCTGCAACGAGTGCTGTGCGAGGGCGGGCCGCATCTGTTCGGGCAGCTCGCCGAGGCGGATCTGGTCGACGAACTGTGCCTGAGCACCGCGCCGCTGCTGGTCGGCGGGGCGGGCGGGCGAATCTCGCTGTCGGCGAGCGGTTTCGACATCCCGATGCACCGCAGGCAGCTCGTGCTCGCCGAGGACGGCACCGTCCTGGCCCGCTGGGCCCGTCGATGAAACCTGGCGCCGAACCTGGCAGTGTGTAACCCATGCGCTGGACTCGGGCCGCGGCGACGGCCGCGACACTGTCGATCATGCTCGCGGGCTGTGGGGCCGGACCGTCGGATCGGCCCGTCGTCGCCGTGGAGCGGCCGGGGGTCGGCGGCGCGCAGACCGAGGCGCCCCCGGTGCACGAACCGGCCAAGGCGGACACGCCCAAGACCGACCTGGCCTGGAAGGACTGCACCGCCGCGACACTGAGCTCGCTCGACTTCGGTCCGGCCCCGGCCGGGCTGGTGCTCGAATGCGCCGACTTCTCCACCCCGATCGACACCGCGGGCACCGTGCTCGGCACGTTCCGGGCGGGCGCGCTGCGGGCCCGGCTGCCGCAGACCCCCGTCGACGCCGCGCCGCTGGTGCTCACCTCCGGCGCCGACCGTTCCTCGGCCTCGACGCTGGCCGGGCTGGCTGTCGGGCCGAACAGCGCGCTGCTGGCCGCACAGCCGATCGTCGCTGTGGACCGGCGCGGTATCGGCGCCTCGCAACCCATCGACTGCATCCCGGCGCAACTACGCGCGGTGATGACCGACCTCGGCCAGTTCGGGGTCGGCAGCGACGACCAGGTCGGCGCCGTCGCCGGCTACAGCCAGGACGCGACCATCGCCTGCCGCGACTTCCTGCAGCCCTACGAGGGCACCTTCGACGCGCCGCACGCGGCCGACGACATCGAACAGCTGCGCAAGCAGTGGCAGGTCGACAAGATCAACCTGCTCGGCACGGGCAACGGCGGCAAGGTCGCGCTCAGCTACGCCCGCCGCTACGGCGACCACCTGGCCCGGTTGGTCCTCGACGCCCCCGAACCGGTCGGCGCCGACGTGACGACGAAGACCGAAGCCGCCGTGACCGGCGCCGAAGCCGCGGTGACCGCGTTCGCGCAGCGCTGCAAGGCCGCCAACTGCGCGCTGGGCGCCGACCCGCGGGCCACCATCGTCGGGTTGGTGGCCAAGGCGAACACCGGCGGCCTGGGCGACATCTCGGCCGCCGACCTCTCGACCGCGCTCACCGGGTTCCTGTCGAGCCCGCGCGGCGACCAGGCGAGCCGGGTCACCGCGCTGGCCGACGTCCTCGCCGCCGCCGACCGTGGCGACCGCGCCCCGCTGGCGGCGCTGGTGGCCCGCGAATCCGCGGCGATCAATTCCGACGGCGAGTTCGTCAACCGGTGCACCGACAGCCAGCAGCCGCCGACCCCGGACAAGGCGCGCGAGCTCGCCGGAACCTGGGCCGGCAAATATCCGGTTTTCGGTCGCACCGCCGCGATCGGGATGATGGTCTGCTCGGCCTGGCCGGTCTCGACCGCGCCGCCGCTGCCGACGAAGCTCGATCTGCCGGTGCTGGTGTTCGCCGGTGCCGCCGACCCGGTCGTCGGCGGGGCCGCGGCCTCGGTCACCGGTGCCCTCGGGGCGGCGGGCGCCCGGCACGCCACGATGACCTGGCAGGGGTGGGGACACCCGGTGATCGCTCACTCCGGCTGCGCGCAGAAGGCGGTCGCCGACTATCTCGCCGAGGCGAAATTGCCCGCCGACGGCGGTGCCTGCCCGGCCTGATCCAGGTCGTACGACCATGTGATTCCGGCGCGTCGGACGGGTCCGGCGACACCATCGCTACCCGATCCGGTGTACCGTGCCCCAGTGTTGTTCCGACAGCTCGAGCCCCGCACCGCTCGCACCTCCGCCGAGGTGATCAAGTTCGCACTCTGGCCGTTCGCGGTCATGACCGTGCTGAACCGTGTCTTCATCAAGGCGGTCAACGGATTCGTCACCGACGACTACCGGCCTGTGTACAACGCCTCGTTCGAATTCCTGAACGGCAGGCCGCTGTACACCGCCGACTTCTCCTCGGTCGACCCGCACTATCTCTACTATCCGAGCGGAACCCTGCTGATCGCCCCGGTGGCGATCATCGAATACGAGCTGTCCCGGTGGCTGTTCATCGGTCTCAACGCTGTCGCGATCCTGATCGCCTGGTACCTGCTGCTGCGGCTGTTCAAGTTCGGTCTGGGCTCGATCGCCGCGCCGGCGCTGCTGCTGGCGATGTTCGCCTCCGAGACGGTGACCAACACGTTGGTCTTCACCAACGTCAACGGCTGCCTGCTGCTGGCCGAGCTGGTGTTCCTGCACCTGTTGCTGGCACGGCGGGATCTGTGGGCCGGTGTCGCACTCGGGTTGAGCATCTCGGTGAAGCCGACGCTGGCGCCCCTGCTGCTCGTCGCGGCCGTGCGCGGCCAGTGGAAGGTCTTCATCACCGCGCTCGGTGTGCCGCTGACGCTCACCGCGATCGCCTGGCCGCTGTCGGCCGACCCCGAGAAGTTCTTCACCCGGGTCGTGCCGTATCTGGCGCAGACGCGCGACTACTTCAACAGCTCGATCGGCGGCAACGGGCTCTACTACGGGCTGCCGCACTGGCTGATCCTGCTGGTCCAGGCCGTGATGGCCGGTGTGGTCGCGGTGACGCTGTGGCTGCTGTGGCGTTACTACCGCCACGACGACCTGTTCTTCGTCACCACGTTCTCCGGGGTGCTGCTCACCGCGTCGTTCCTGCTGCTCTCGCTGGGCCAGATGTACTACTCGATGATGCTGTTCCCGTTCCTGATGTCGGTCGTGCTGCGCAATTCCGTGCTGCGCAACTGGCCGGCGTGGCTGGCGATCTTCGGGTTCATGACCTACGACAAGTGGCTCTCGGACCGCTGGCAGAGCACCGGGCGCACGCTCGAGTACCTGCGCGTGACCTTCGGCTGGGGCCTGCTGCTCGTCGTCGTGTTCTGTGTGCTCGGCGACCGCTACCTGGCCGCGCGCCGCGAGGGCAGACTGCGGTTCGGCATCGACCCCGCGTGGATGGCGAACGCGCCGGATTCGCGCGACGGCACCGAGGACGAGCGGCCCGCGCCCGCGGCGGTCTCCGCCACCACCGATCGCGACGATCCGGTCGCTCCGGAAGAGCCGATCGACGACCGCGAACCCGCGCTGAAATAGGGCTCGGCCGGTGCTGTGACGCGACGATCGCGGCGCGCACCGGCCGAAACCATTAGCGTGGAGTGATGAGTTCCGATACTTCGTTGCCCACGCCGCGCATCCAGCTGACGCCGCAGCAGTGGCGGGCGAAACTGGATCCGCAGGAGTACGCCGTGCTCCGTGAGGCCGCCACCGAGCGCCCGTTCGTCGGCGAATACACCGATACCAAGACCGAGGGCGTCTACACCTGCCGCGCCTGCGACGCCGAATTGTTCCGCAGCACCGAGAAATTCGACTCGCACTGCGGCTGGCCGTCGTTCTTCGACCCGGCCGATTCCGACGCGGTGATCCTGCGCGCCGACGATTCGCTCGGCATGCGCCGGGTGGAGGTGCTGTGCGCGAACTGCCACAGCCACCTCGGCCACGTCTTCGAGGGCGAGGGCTACCCGACGCCGACCGACCAGCGTTACTGCATCAACTCGATCGCGCTGCGCCTGACACCGGCCCAACCGGAAGGAACTGCCTGAGCGCGCTGGGTGCCCCGCACGACCCGACCTCGAGGAGGGTCCCGCCGACGAAGTCGGCGGTTCGCGACCGTCCCGTGGATCAGGTGCCGTTGCGTACGCGACGAAGGAGCAAGCAACGGTGCCTGATCGGCGGGACCGCCGGGGCGCGAACTCGAGCGCGCCAGCGCTCCAGAATTACGGCAGTGCGGTGACCAGCTGCTCGACCTCGACGCGCGGGCCGGTGAAGAACGGGATCTCCTCGCGCACGTGCAGGCGGGCCTCGGTGGCGCGCAGGTCGCGCATGAGGTCGACGATGCGGTGCAGTTCGGGGGCTTCGAAGGCGAGGATCCATTCGTAGTCGCCCAGCGCCATCGAGCTGACGGTGTTGGCCCGCACGTCCGGGTAGCCGCGGGCGGCCTTGCCGTGGTCGGCGAGCATCTTGCGCCGCTCCTCGTCGGGCAGCAGGTACCACTCGTAGGACCGCACGAACGGGTACACGCAGATGTAGTTGCCCGGGTCCTCCCCCGCCAGGAACGCCGGGATATGACTCTTGTTGAACTCGGCCGGGCGGTGCACCGCCACGTTGCTCCACACCGGGGCGCTGGCCCGGCCCAGTTCGGTGGTGCGGCGGAAGTCGGCGTAGGCGGCCTGCAGGTCCTCGACGCGCTCGGCGTGGGTCCACAGCATGAAGTCGGCGTCGGCGCGCAGGCCGGCCACGTCGTAGATGCCACGCAGCACGACGCCCTTGTCGGCCAGGCCGTCGAAGAACGCCTGCGCCTCCTTGATCGCCGCGGCCCGGTCCTCGCCGAGCACGCCCGGCTGCACCTGGAACACCGAGAACATCAGGTAGCGAATGGTGGAGTTGAGGGCCTGATAGTCGAGTCGCGCCATGGATCCATCGTGCCACTGCGACGATTTCGCCCGCCGGGTGGGCGGGGATTCGAGATCGGCCGGTCGTCGCCCAGGTGGCGGTCCGCAGCGCCGCCGGATCGTCGATGTCGCGGTAGTGGATGCCGGTCATCCCGAGCGCCCGCGCGGCCGGCACGTCATCGAGCCGATCAGCGATGCACAGGCAACGCTGCGGCGTGACACCGGCCGCCGCGATCTCGTGGTGAACGCGCCCGTCAGTCGGTCGCCGGCCTGGCCGGGAGCCAGGGCGCGGTCTCCTCGCTGCCGAACACGGAGGTCACGGTGGTCGCCGCGCCCTCGTGGAGTTCGACCGGGCCGAGGTCGGGGTCGAGGATCAGGGTGCGGAGGGGCTGCTCGCCGGTGGTGGTCACAGCGGGCGATCATGCAACATCGCTATCGCACCCGGTCGGGGACACGCCGGGGCGATGGGCCAGGACATGTCCAGCCCCATGGATTCGCCCTGCCGACCCGTCGGCTGCCCGAATCTCCCGCCGCCGATACGGTGACCCGCTGTCGGCGCCGGCGCTACTCGACGCGGGAGGTGACGGCGCGGGCGATGCGTTCGGCCGCGGCCGTGCCGGCGGCGACGCAGGCGGGGACGCCGACGCCGTGGAGGTAGGCGCCCGCTACGGCCAGGCCGTCGAGGTCGGCGACGGCGGATTCCAGGGTGGCGATGCGTTCGGTGTGGCCGGGGGCGTACTGAGGCAGGCCGCCGGGCCAGCGTTGGACGATGGCGTGAATCGGGGCGATCTCGGTGCCGGTGACCGTGGTCAGGTCGGCGACGGCGGCGGTGACGAGGTCCTCGTCGGACCAGGACAGCGGGGCTTCGTCGCCGAAGCGGCCGAAGGAGGCACGGACCAGGGCGACGTCGCGGGCGCCCAGGTGCGGCCACTTGCGACTGGACAGGGTGAAGGCCTTGGCGCGCAAGGGTTCTCCGGTGGCGACCAGGATGCCCGAATTGTCCGGCAGGTCGGTGGTGAGGGGCAGCGCCATGGCGACCAGCGCCGAGGAGGACAGTTCGATGCCCGCGGCGGCCGCGGCCGCGACCGGTGACGCGTAGTGCAGCAGACGGGCGGTGACGGGGGCCGGCGTGGCCAGGACGACGGCGTCGACCAGGCCGATCGGATCGACCACCCAGCCCCGGGGCGCGGCGGCCACCCGGGTCGCCGCCAGGGTGGTGACCAGCCGCGCGTCCGACGCGGCGGTCAGGGCGGCGAGCAGGGCGCCGTAACCGTCGCGCAGACCGCCGAAGACCGGCGCGGTGCTCGGCGGCGGCAGGGCCTCGCGAACGGCCTCGGTGAGGCTGCGGGCGCCGCGGTCCAGCGCGGCGGCGAGGGTGGGCAGCGCGGCGCGGAGGCCGATCGAGGCGCTGGTGCCCGCGTAGACGCCGCCCAGCAGCGGGTCGACACTGCGCTCGACCACCTGCCGCCCGAAGCGATCGGCGACGAGACTGTGCACGTCGATATCTGCGCCGGGCGTCCAGTCGAGCGCGCGCTGCGGCTCGGCCGCGACCTGTGCCAGCGTGGCGTCGTCGACGAGCCCGCGCAGGGATTCGGCATCGGACGGGATACCCATCAGGGTGCGCCCGGGCAGCGGATGCGCCGTCCCCTGTGCCCACACCAGCGGCCGCTTGCCCGCCGGGCGGACGAGCTGGTCGTCGATGCCGAGCTCGGTCATCAGCTCGAGCACCTCGGGCCTGCGCCCGACGAAGGCCTCGGCGCCGAGATCCACTGGCTCCCCGGCCAATTCACCGGTGTGCAGCACTCCGCCGACACGCGCGCTCTGCTCGAGCACCACGAGGTCGGCCTCGGCGCCCAGCCGCTGCCGCAGTCGATACGCCGCGACGAGCCCACTGATGCCGCCACCGATGATCGCGATCCGCATGCCTCGACCGTAGTCGCGCGGGCACGCGCGCCGGAACCCACACCCTCGGCGCTGTCACCGGAATCACGAACCGCCCACACCACCCCGACCCTGCGCGGCAACACCGGGCCGAGGTGCCGACACGACGGGGATCTACAGCGAGTGCACCAGCTCCACCAGTGCGGTCAGCACGCCCGGATCGGTATCGGGCTGCACACCGTGGCCCAGGTTGAAGATGTGCCCGGTCGCGCCGAGGGTGATGGCGTCGTCGGCCTCGCGCAGGATGCGGCGGGTCTCGGCCTCGACCGCGTCGAACCCGGCGAACAGGATCGCCGGATCCAGGTTGCCCTGCAGGCCTTTTCCGGCGCCGACGCGGCGCACGGCCTCGGTGAGCGGCACCCGCCAGTCGACGCCGACCACGTCCGCGCCCGCCTCGCCCATCGCGCCGAGCAGCTCGCCGGTCCCGACACCGAAATGGATGCGCGGCACACCCGCCGCGGCGACCTCGGCGAACACCCGCTCCGAGTGCGGCAGCACGTACTCGCGGTAGTCGGCCAGCGACAGCGCGCCCGCCCAGGAGTCGAACAGCTGCACCGCGTCGACACCGGCGGCCAGCTGGGCCTGCAGGAACGCGATGGTGATGTCGGTGAGCGCGCCGAGCAGGGCGTGCCAGGTCTGCGGATCGGCGTGCATCATCGCCTTGGTGCGCTCGTGATGCTTGCTCGGTCCGCCCTCGACCAGGTAGGAGGCCAGGGTGAAGGGCGCGCCGGCGAAGCCGATGAGCGGGGTGTCGCCGAGCGCGTCGGTGAGCAGGCGCACGCCCTCGGCCACCGCGCCGACCTCTTCGGGCCGCAGCCGCGGCAGAGCCCGCACGTCGGCCTCGGTCCGCACCGGCGCGGCGACGACGGGGCCGACGCCCGGCACGATGTCGAGGTCGATGCCCGCGGCCTTGAGCGGAACGACGATATCGGAGAACAGGATTGCCGCGTCGACGCCGTGGCGGCGGATCGGTTGCATGGTGATCTCGCACACCAGCTCCGGGTCGAAGCAGGACTCGAGCATGCCGATGCCCTTGCGCAGTTCCCGGTACTCGGGCAGCGAGCGGCCCGCCTGGCGCATGAACCACACGGGGCGCCTGCTGGGCGTCGCGCCGGTGGCGGCGGCCAGGAAGGGGGCATCGGTCAACCGGCGGCGGGTGTAAGTGCTCATCGGTGTTCATCCTAAGCGGCGGGGCGCGGCGTGCCGTCAACTGTCGCCCCCGCGGCGCACCCGACGGGTACACACGCGGACATCGGACGAACGACCTCCCGGCCCGCCTCATCGCATATCGCGCATCACACCGAGCCCGAGAATGCGCGCTGCGCAACGCAGCCCGGACCCGGCGACGTGTGGCGGCGCGCCTCCGACGACGCCGGGCACGCACGGTCTACCGTTTCTCCTCGTGACACCGCTCGACATCCGCGACGGCGCCGCACCGACCGGGGGAACGCCCCGCGAGCCTGCTTCTTTCCGGGCGGCGGTCGATGCGATGGGCACCGCAACCGTGCACCCCCGAATCGAGCTGGCGCCTATCCGTCCCCCGCAACGGTTGGCGCCGTTCTCCTATGCGCTCGGAGCGGAGGTCACCCACCCCGACAGCGCCATCGTGCCGATCGATTCCGAGGGGGACGCGTTCGGCAGGCTGATCCTGCTGCACGACCCCGAGGGCGACGAGGCCTGGCACGGCGTGTTCCGGCTGGTCGCCTACATCCAGGCCGACATCGACGCCGCGCTCGCCGCCGACCCGCTGCTGCCCGAGGTGGCGTGGAGCTGGCTGGTCGACTCCCTGGAGTCGCGCGGCGAGCCGTTCACCGCCCTCGGTGGCACGGTCACGGCCACCAGTTCGGTCCGCTACGGCGACATCGCGGGCCCGCCCCGGGCTCACCAGCTGGAGCTGCGCGCCTCCTGGACGGCGATGAACACCGAGATGCGCCGGCACGTGGAGGCATTCTGCGAGGTACTGGCCTTCGCCGCCGGGCTGCCACCCGCCGGGATCACCCATTTGCGACCGGAGTCGTATACCCGCACCGATCGCCCTTGAACGCCACGTAGAGTTCACGTTTATGCCGGTCGCCGAGGAACCAACCGCAGCAGAGCCCCTGCTCGCCCCCGCCGAGGGGGTTCCACCCGTGCTGGCGACCGCCGACGAGGTCGCCGCGGCCGCCGCGAAACTCGCCGCGGGCACCGGCCCGCTGGCGGTCGACGCCGAGCGCGCGTCCGGGTTCCGCTACTCCGCGCGGGCCTATCTGATCCAGCTGCGCCGGGCGGGCGCCGGCTCCTTCCTGATCGACCCGATCCCGCTGACCGACGCGCTGATCCCGTTGGCCGCGGCGATCAACCCCCTCGAATGGGTGCTGCACTCGGCCGACCAGGATCTGCCCGGCCTGGCCGAACTCGGGCTGCGGCCGGCCCGGCTCTTCGACACCGAGCTCGGCGGCCGGATCGCCGGTTACGAGCGTGTCGGCCTGGCCGCGATGGTGGAGAACCTGCTGGGCCGGTCGCTGCGCAAGGGTCACGGCGCCGCCGACTGGTCGACCCGGCCGCTGCCCGACGAATGGCTCAACTACGCCGCCCTGGATGTGGAACTGCTGCTGGAGCTGCGCGACACCGTCGCCGCCGATCTCACCGAGCAGGGCAAGATCGAGTGGGCCGCCGAGGAATTCGAGCACGTCCGCACCATGGACCCGCCCGCGCCGAAGGCCGACCGCTGGCGGCGCACCTCCGGCATCCACACGCTGCGCCGCGCCCGCCAGCTGGCGATCGTGCGCGAACTGTGGACCACCCGCGACGAGCTGGCCCGCGCCCGTGATGTCGCGCCCGCCCGCATTCTGCCCGATTCGGCCATCGTGGCCGCGGCCACCGGGGAGCCGCGCAGCATCGCCCAGCTGCGCACGCTGCCGGTCTTCGGCGGGCCGCGCCAGCGACGCTACTCCCGGGACTGGCTGGCCGCCGTCGAGCGCGGCCGCACCCTGCCGGACAAGGAACTGCCGCCGCTGACGCTGCCCTTCGACGGTCCGCCCCCGGTCAACCGCTGGGAACGCCGTGACCCCGCCGCCGCGGCACGCCTGGCCACCGCGCGCAGCGCGATGGGCGAACTCTCCACCGAGTACGCCATCCCGGTCGAGAACCTGCTCTCCCCCGACCTGGTCCGCCGGCTGTGCTGGGACGGGCTGCCCGACTACAAGAACGTCGGCGAACCCGACGAGCTGTCGGCCACGATCGAGGAGTTCCTCCGGGCGGGCGGCGCCCGGCCGTGGCAGCGCGCGCTGGCCGTGCCCGCGCTGGCCAAGGCGCTGACCCCCGCCGAATAGACCACCGGCCCCCGCCGCGTCACGCGACAGGGGCCGAGGGGTGCCGAGAACTGGTCAGGGGGCGGGTTGCGCCTGTTCGACGAACCGGTTGGTGTAGGTGGCCGCGAGGTCGATGCGGTCACGGACCGGAGCCACATTGCGCGAATACTGGCCGAGAATGCGCAGCACGTTCTGAGCGCCTTCGGTTTTCATGAGTCCGTCGCCGTTGAACATGCCGATCGAGTCGCGCAGGGACTGCACGTAGAGGGCCGGATCGCTGCCCGCGTACTGCGAGGGCATCGTCGCGGCGATCTCCTCGGGCGTGTGGGTGTCGATCCAGCGCAGGGTCTGGACGAACGCGTTCGCCAGCTTCTGCACGATCTCCGGGTGCGCGGATACGGTGTCGCACTTCATGTACAGCGAGGAGGCCGGGTACAGACCGCCGAGGGCCGCGCGGGTGCCTTCCTCGTTGCGCATGTCGGTCAGGATCTTCGCGTCGCCGGACTGCACCATCTTGGCGACGGTCGGGTCGGTGGTCATGCCCGCGTCGATGCCGTCGTGGTTCATGCCGGCGATGAAGGTCTGGCCCGCACCGACTTTCACCCGGGTGTAGTCGGAGGTGCTCAGGCCGGCCTGGCCCGCGAGCGCCTGGGTGAGGAAGTCGGTCGACGAGCCCAGCGAGGTGACGCCGAGTGCGCGGCCGCGGAAGTCGGCCGGACTGCGGATGGCGTCGGCGTCGGCGGTGGAGACCAACTCCACCTCCCCCGGCACGTCGGCGAACTGGACCACGGTCTGCAGGCACTGATCCTTGGCCTGCAAGTCGATGGTGTGATCGTAGAAGCCGACCACGGCCTGCACGTCACCGGTCAGCAGCGCGGTCTCGGCACTGGCGCCGGACTGTTCGCCGAGCAACTTCACGTCGAGGTCGTTGGCGCCGAAGGCGCCGAGCTGCTGGGCCAGCATGGCGGGCAGGTAGATCACCTTCTCCAAACCGCCGACCATGATGGTGATCTGGGGCCTGCCGTCGGCCATCGGGATGGTGCGCGAGTCCCGGCACCCGGTGGCCAGCAGCAGCGAACTGATCGCGAGCAGGGCGACGGCGAGCGGCTTGCGGTATCTCATCGTCTACACCCCGTGTCCCGACTGGGCCTGCGAGGGACGCCATTTCAGCAACCGGTTCTCCGCGACCCCGATCAGCCATTCGGCTATCAGCGCGACCACCGTGATGATGATCATGCCCGCGTAGATGCCCGCCGCGTCGAAGGTGCCCTGCGCGTTGGAAATCAGCAGACCCAAACCCTTACTGGCACCGGCGTATTCACCGACGACCGCGCCGATCAGCGCGAAGCCGAAGGCGGTGTGCAGGCTGGACAGGATCCAGGTGGTGGCGCTGGGCAAGACGATCGAACCGAGGATCTGCCGCTTGCTCGCGCCGAGGATGCGGGCGTTGTCGATGACGTTGCCGTCGACCTCCCTGGCACCGGTGAACGCGTTGAAGAACACCGCGAAGAACACCAGCACGACCACGGTCGCCACTTTGGACTCCAGGCCGAGACCGAACCAGATGATGAACAGCGAGGCCAGCACGATGCGCGGAACAGCGTTGAGCGCCTTGATGAACGGGGCGAGCACGTCGGCCCAGTAGCGACTGCGGCCGAGCAGGGTGCCCAGGACGACACCGGCGACGGTGCCGATCACGAAACCGAGCACGGCCTCCTGCACCGTGGTGAAGATCTGCAACCAGATCGAGCCGAACTGCGTTCCCTCGGTGAACCATTCGACGAGCCGGTCCCAGATGAGCGAGGGCTTGGAGTAGAAGAACGGGTCGATCCACACGCTGGCGACCAGTTCCCACGAGCCCAGCCACACCGCGACGAGCGCGGCCCGCAGACCCCACACCCGCAGCGTGGACTTGCGGTGCTCGGCCTTGACCCGAGCCAGGATCTGATCCTCGGTCTCCGCCTCGACCTCCGGTACGGTGACCGCGATCTTGTCCATCGTCTCAAGCGACACGGGTCGCTCCCTTCGTGCGAGCCGCCTCGACCTGATCGCGCAGCGTTTCCCAGATTTCCTTGTAGAGGTCGCGGAACTCCTCGGTCAGGCGTACCTCCTCGACATTGCGCGGCCGTTCGAGCGTGACGCGGAAGTCACCGCACACCGTCGCCGGGCTCGCGGTCATCACCACGACGCGATCGGCCAGGGCGATGGCCTCCTCCAGGTCGTGGGTCACGAAGATCACCGCGGCGTCGGTGCCCGCCCACACGCGCAGCAGTTCGTCCTGCATGAGCTGGCGGGTCTGCACGTCGAGCGCGCTGAACGGCTCGTCCATGAGGATGATCTCGGGCTCGTTGACCAGTGTCTGCGCCAGCGCGACGCGCTTGCGCATGCCGCCGGAGAGCTGATGCGGGTAGTAGTCCTCGAACCCGGCCAGACCGACGATGCGCACCCACTCGGCGGCCTCGGCCTTGGCCTGAGCCTTCGGCACGCCCCGGAACCGCGGGCCGAGCGCGACGTTGTCGAGGACGCTGCGCCAGGGCAGCACGGCATCCTGCTGGAACATGTAGCCGATGCCGTCGGGGATGCCGTCGACATCCTTGCCGCGCACCAGCGTCCGGCCCGCCGAGGTCGGCTCGAGGCCGGACACCAGCGAGAGGGTGGTGGACTTACCGCAGCCGGTCGGGCCGACCACGGCGACGAATTCGCCTGCGGCGACGGTGAAGTCGATGTTGCGCACCGCGGTGTGGATGCCACCGCCGGTTCCGGGGAAGCGCTTCGTCGCGCCCCGGAGTTCGATGAGTGGATTGCTCATTGCTGCTCCTGTGTCCGGCGCCGCTGGGTGTGATGTGCGGCCGCTATCGAAAGATAAGTGGGCTGGGTCACAGTGCGCGCGCTTGTGCGCACAACCAGCGCAACCAGCGATTCGACAGGTTGTGCGCATTGTGCTCACGCGGTCGGGGCGTGCCTACACTGAGCCGGTGAGGCTGTTCCCCCGGGGCGTCCGGCTGCGGACGCAGATCGTGTTGCTGCAGGTCGCGCTGGTCGCGCTGACCCTGGGGCTCGCGTTCGGGGTGTTCGCCTACCTCAGCGATCAGCGGCTCACCGCCGAGTACGGGCAGCGGGCGCTGGCGATCGCGCGGACCGTTGCCAGTGATCCGGTGGTGCGCGCGGAGGTCGCCCGCTATGCGGCGCTGCCGCTCACGCCGGGGCCCGCGCTGCGCACCGAGCTCGCCGGCGGGCAGCTCGAGCGGACCGCCGAGGCGGCCCGGCAGCGCACCGACGCGCTGTTCGTGGTGATCACCGACGATGCCGGACTGCGGCTGGCCCATCCCGATCCGGCCCGGCTCGGCGAGAAGGTGAGCACCGATCCGTCGCAGGCGCTGGGCGGGGCCGAGGTGGTGATCAGCGAGCACGGCACACTCGGCGACTCGGTGCGCGCGAAAGTGCCGGTGCGCGCGCCGGATTCGGAGCGGGTGGTGGGTGAGGTGAGCGTCGGCATCTCCACCGAGGCGGTGGGCGAGCAGCTGACGCGCGACCTGAGCAAGGCCGGTCTGCTGGTGCTCGGCGCGTTGTTCGCCGGGATCGCCGGATCGGTGCTGCTGGCCCGGCGCTGGCACGGGCTGACCCTGGGCCTGCAACCCGCGGAACTGGCCGAGCTGGTGCGCGAACAGGATGTGGTGCTGCACGGTATCGGGGTGGGTGTGGTCGCGGTCGACGACCGGGGGCGCACCACGGTGATCAACGACGAGGCGCGCGCCCTGCTCGGCATCGAGGGCGACAGTGGTCGTCCGGTGGAGACGATCGGGCTGACCCCGCGCGTACTCGCGGCGTTCCGGGCCGCCGACGGGCGCCCGGTCCAGGCGGCGGTCGGCGACCGGATCGTGGTGGTCACCGCGCGCACGGTCACCCGCGACGGGCGGTCGCTGGGCGCGGTGCTGGATGTGCGCGACCGCACCGACGTCGAGTCGCTGACCCGGCAGCTGGACGCGGTGCGATCGATGAGCACCGTCCTGCGCGCCCAGCGGCACGAATTCGCCAACCGGTTACACCTGCTCAGCGGTCTGCTGCACGGCGACCGGCCCGGCGAGGCCGCACGCTACATCGACGAGCTGCTCGGCGCCGGTCCTCTCGGCGCCGCCATGCCGGGCATCGACACGGTGCGTGACCCGTACCTGCAAGCGTTCCTCGCCGCCAAGGCCGCGCACGCCAGGGAGAACAATGTCGAGCTCCGGTTGGGGCCGAGCACCTGGGTCGACGCGAATCTGACTGCGCCCGTGGATGTCACGACGGTGCTGGGCAATCTGCTGGACAACGCGATCGACGCGGTCCGCCCGAGCGGCACGCCGGTGGCCGCCGAGGACGACGCCCGGACCTCGCCGCGTGGCGCCGGTGTCGATCCCGAATCGACAGCACCCACCCGCACGGTGACCCCGCGGCCCTCGATCCATCCGGTCCGCCGATCGGCCGAGAGCGGAATGGGCTCGGCAGCACCGTTCGGCGGGGAATCCACCGATCCGGAGGCCGCCCGAACCGGCACGGAATCCGCGTCACAGCCCTGCGCGGCACCGACCGATCCGGCAGCGATACACGCCGACGCGGAATCCACCGCGCAATCCGGCTCGGCCGCAGTCGACACCGGCACGCAACCCGCAGCACAAGCCGGTGGGGAACCGAGCGGCGTCGGTGATCGAGGCGGGGAGGTCGCGGACGGGTCCGGGGCCGAACCGGGCGGTCGGCGCGCCGAGTCCGGTCCGCGTTTCGCCGTTTCGGCGGTGGTGGAAGTCGAACTGGTGCAAGAGGGTTCGACCCTGCACATCACGGTGGCCGACAGTGGCGGCGGGGTGGCGCCGGAGCTGGTGGACGCGGTGTTCGCGGACGGGGTCTCGACCAAAGAGGGGGCGGGGGTGCCGGGCGGACGCGGGGTCGGGCTCGCGTTGTCCAGGCAGGTGGCCAGGGCGCTCGGCGGGGACGTGTGGCTGGCGTCGGCGGGGACACCGGCGGAGGAACTGAGCGGGGCGGAGTTCATCGCGCGTCTGCCGGGCGTGCTGACCGAAGGAGACCCGCCGTGAGCCGGACCGAGTTCAGCGTGCTCGTCGTGGACGACGACTTCCGGGTGGCGAACATGCACGCCGGAATCGTCGGGGCGCTCCCGGGATTCACCGTGGGCGCGGTCGTGAATACGGTGGCCGCGGCGCGGCAGGCGCTGGCCGAGGCCAGCTTCGACCTGGCCCTGGTGGACGTGTACCTGCCGGACGGATCCGGGATCGACCTGGTCCGGGAGCTGCGCTGCGATGCCATGATGCTCACCGCCGCCACCGAATCCGCCACGGTGCGGGCGGCGGCGACGGCGGGCGCCCTCGCCTACCTGGTGAAGCCGTTCGATCACACCGTGCTCGCCGCACGACTGGCCGGATACGGGCGCTACCGGCGGATCCTGGCGGCGCCGGATGTCACCGCCCGCGACGTCGACGCGGCCTGGGACGCCCTGCGCCCGGCCCCGCCCGCCCCCGACCGTGCCGCCGCCGCGACCTCTCCCACCCGGGAGTTGGTATTGCGGGCGGCGCAGAGCGCGGACGCGCCGATGTCGGCGGGCGAGATAGCGACCGCCATCGGCATCTCACGCGCCACCGCCCAGCGCTACCTCGCCGCCCTCGTCACCACCGGTGACCTACGCATGCAGTTGCGCTACGGCGCGACCGGACGCCCCGAACAGGAGTACTCCCCCACCCGCCGCACCCCCTGATCGCCGCGGGGGCACGCTACCGAGCAACCGCACCATGGCCCGCACCCGCCACACCGCGCCACCACGGTCCACGTCCGACCGCGGCGCTACCGCACCACGGACCGCTCGCCGCTGCGGTGCCACCGCACCGTTATCTGCCCTCGGCACGGCGACGACGACGCGCCGACGTACTGACCGCGAGGTGTAGGAACGGCCACGGTGGGGTACTGAACGGGGTTACGCCCCAGACGGTTTGGAGTACGGCCTTGACCGACCCCCGCTTTCCGCAGCCCTACCAGCCGCCCCGTTTTCCGCCGGGTCCACCCGAGCCGAATGCCGTCACCGCGATCTTCGCCGGCATTCTCGCCGTTCTCGGCGGACTGCGTGGCGTGTTCGGCGCCGTCGCCATCCCGTTCCTGACCACCGACCCCGACTTCGACCCGACCGGGTTCTGGAGCAAGATCCAAGTGCTGCTGGGTGTTTCGGCGCTGTGCTCGCTGATCCTGCTCATCGGCGGCATCCTGATGCTGGCGCGCAAGAAGGTGTCGCGGGTGCTGATCGGGGTCGGCGGGACCGGCACTCTGGCGCTGTCGATCATCACCACGATCGCGCTGTACAACCATCTGGACGCGCAGACCGATGCTTCCACGTCGCTCACCGTGTCGTTCGATTCCGATCTGAGTGTGTTCAACGCGATCGGGTTCCTGTTCAACATCGCACTGCTGGTGCTGACCTTCCTGCCGAGCACGGGGCGCTGGCTGGCCCACCGCCGACCCGGATACTGACCGAAATTCCCTCGACCCGGCGACCTCTCGACGCTAGCGTGGCCTCCTGCCCGTCCCCGTCGAGAGGAACCGCCGTGTCCGAAGCCGAGGCGATCGCCGCCAACCGCGCCAACTGGGACGACCGGGCAGACGTCCACGCGCGCTCGCGGATGTACGACGTCGACGCCTTTCTCGCCGACCCGGCCGCGATTTCCTCGGTGGTGCGCAACGATCTGGCGGTGCTGGCGCCGCACCTGCCCGACACCGGAATCGCCGGGCGCTCGCTGCTGCACTTGCAGTGCCATATCGGCACCGACACCGTGTCATGGGCCCGGCTGGGCGCGGTCGAGGTGCACGGGCTCGATCTGTCCCCGAACTCGCTGCGGCACGCGGCGCGCATCGCCGCGGCCGACGGACGCGACATCACCTGGGTCGAGGGCGATGCCCGGTTCGCCTCGTCGGTGATCGACCGGTCGTTCGACACCATCGTGACGAGCACGGGCACGATCGTCTGGCTGCCCGAACTGACCGCGTGGGCCCGCTCGATCCACGATCTGCTCGCCCCCGGCGGAGTGTTCGTGCTCCGCGACGACCACCCGATCCTGGGCGCCATGGACTTCGAGCCCTGGCGGATCACCGACGACTACCTCGCCGGGGGCGGCGCCCGCACCTATTCGGACGCGGGCACCTACACCGAGGATTCGGCGGGCTCGATCGCGCACACGACCAATCACGAATGGCGCCACGACCTGGGCGAGGTTGTCGGCGCGCTGCTCGCGGCGGGCCTGCGGATCGAGGCGCTGCACGAACTGCCCTACCTGGATTGGCGGCCGTTCGGCGACCTCGTCGCCTGCCCGGAAGGCTGGGCGCTGCCGCCGGGGGCACCACGGATCCCGCTGAACTTCGCCGTCGTCGCCCGGCGTCCCGGGCGGTGAACGCACTGCGCGCTCGGTGTCGTCACCGAGCGCGCAGGATCTCGTGGTCGCCGATCAGCGCGCCCGCAGCCAGCCGCCGATGCGCTGGGCGATCGCGTCGGGGGTCAGACCCAGCTCCTCGAGGATCTCGGCGCGCGAGGCGTGATCCAGGAACTGCTGGGGCACACCGAGATCGCGGGTCGGCACATCCAGACCGGCGTCGCGCAGGCGGGCCGAGACCGTCGAACCGATACCGCCGTGCAGGCCGCCGTCCTCGACGGTGACGACGAGCCGGTAGTTCTCGGCCAGCTTGACCAGCGTGTCCGACACCGGGATGACCCAGCGCGGGTCGACCACGGTGACCGAGATGCCCTGGGGCTCCAAGAGTTCGGCGACCCGCATGGCCGTCTCGGCGAACGGGCCGACCGCGACGATCAGGACGTCGCCGTGCTGGGCCTGCGCCGAGCCGGCACCGGGGACCGCCAGGCGCAGCACGTCGAGACCGTCGAGTCGTTCCACCGCCGTGATGTCCTCGGCGACACTGCCCTTCGGGAACCGCAGCACCGTCGGACCGTCGGAGATCGCCAGCGCCTCGGCGAGTTCCTCGCGCAGGGTGGCGCCGTCGCGCGGAGCGGCGACCCGGATGCCGGGAATGATGCCGAGCAGCGAGAAGTCCCACATGCCGTTGTGGCTGGCGCCGTCGGGGCCGGTGATGCCCGCGCGGTCCAGCACCACCGTGACCGGCTGCTTCAGCAGCGCGACATCCATGAGCAGCTGGTCGAACGCGCGGTTGAGGAAGGTGGAGTAGATCGCGACGACGGGGTGCATGCCGCCCAGCGCCAGACCGGCGGCCGAGGCCATCGCGTGCTGTTCGGCGATGCCCACGTCGAACATGCGGTCCGGGAAGCGCTCGCCGAAGGGCGCCAGGCCGGTCGGGCCGGGCATGGCCGCGGTGATGGCGACGATGTCCTCGCGCCGCGAGGCGTGCTCGATGAGTTCCTCGGAGAACACCGCCGTCCAGCCCTTGGCCTTCTTGCCCGCGAGCGGGCGGCCGGTGAGCGGGTCGATCGGGTCGCAGGCGTGCATCTGGTCGGCGACGTGGTTCTCGGCGTGCTCGTAGCCGTTGCCCTTGCGGGTGACCACGTGCACGACCACCGGTCCGCCGAAGTCCTTGGCGCGGCGCATGGCCGCCTCGAGCGCCACCAGATCGTGGCCGTCGACCGGGCCGACGTACTTCATGCCCAGATCGGCGAACAGTTCCTGCGGGCTGACCGCGTCCTTGATCCCCGCCTTGAGCGCGTGAACCATCGAATACGCCGAATCCCCCACGGCCGGAATGCTTTTGAGAAGGCGCTTCCCGGCGTCGAGGGCGTGCTCGTAGGCGGGCTGGGTGCGCAGCGCGGTCAGCCGGTCGGCCAGGCCGCCGATGGTCGGCGCGTAGGAGCGGCCGTTGTCGTTGACCACGACCACCACCGGACGGTCGGGCGCGCCCGCGATGTTGTTGAGCGCCTCCCAGCACATCCCGCCGGTGAGCGCGCCGTCACCGACGACGGCGACGACGGTGCGGTCCTGCTCGCTCAGCGCGAAGGCCTTGGCCAGGCCGTCGGCATAGGACAGCGCGGCCGAGGCGTGCGAGGACTCCACCCAGTCGTGCTCGCTCTCGGCGCGGCTGGGGTAGCCCGACAGGCCGTCGCGCATGCGCAGCGAGTCGAATCGGTCCTTGCGGCCGGTGAGGATCTTGTGCACATACGCCTGATGGCCGGTGTCGAAGATCAGCGGATCGGCCGGGGAGTCGAAGATCCGGTGTAGCGCGATGGTCAGTTCGACCACGCCTAGGTTGGGGCCGAGGTGGCCTCCGGTGGCGGCGACCTTCTGCACCAGGAACTCGCGGATCTCGTCCGCCAGGTCCCGCAGTTGCGGCACGCTCAGCCGGCGCAGATCTTCGGGTGAATCCACCCGCGACAGCACTCCCACCTGAACTCGCTCCCTCCGGACTACTGTGTGATCCGCCCAGTGTATTTGGCCGTGCGGGCGGCTCCGGCTCGCGGGCCCTTCCGGGTGCCCCGCACCGACGATCACAGCGGGCGTGCCGGTCCCCCGCGGCACGCCGCTGAACAGGGCGCGCCGCCGCCTGGCGCCGTCACCACGGGCCGCGATCGCCTGTGAGGACTATCTCCCCCGCGCGTCCCCGCGGGACCGGCCACGCCGCGTCCTAGAGTGTCGCTGTGGCCGAACCGGACGGTGTTGCGCGCACGATCGACCCCGGCGTGGTGGCGGGCATGCTCGACGAGGTGTACGCGATCTGCCGCGACGACACCTCGGGTGCGCCCGCCGACTACATCCCCGAGCTGGCCGCGGTCGCGCCCGACTCGTTCGGGTTGTGCCTGGCCACCGCCGACGGGCTGATCTACCAGGTCGGCGACACCGATGTCGGGTTCACCATCCAGTCCATCTCCAAGCCGTTCACCTACGCGCTCGCGCTGGCCGACCGCGGTCTGGACGGGGTGGCCGCGCACATCGATGTCGAACCCTCGGGCGAGCCGTTCAACGAGATCGCCCTCGAGCCCGATACCCAGCGCCCCAGCAATCCGATGATCAACTCCGGCGCGATCACCGCGGCCTCGCTGATCAACGGCCGCGACGCCGCCGAGAAGTTCGAGCGGGTCCGGCGCTGCTACTCCCGCTTCGCCGGCCGCGAGCTGACGATGGACCAGGCGGTCTACGAGTCCGAGGCGCGCACCGGCTACCGCAACCGCGCGATCGGCTACATGCTGCGCTCGGTCGGCATCATCGATGTCGACCCCGACGACGCGGTCGACCGCTATTTCCGGCAGTGCTCGATCGAGATCACCTGCGCGGATCTGGCCCTGATGGCGGCGACGCTGGCCGACAACGGGGTCAACCCGAAGACCAGGGAGCGGGCACTGTCGACCGCGCTGACCGAGCGCGTGCTCAGCGTGATGACGACCTGCGGCATGTACAACGCCGCCGGTGACTGGGTGACCACGGTCGGACTGCCCGCCAAGAGCGGCGTCGGCGGCGGGATCATCGCCGTGCTGCCCGGCCAGCTCGGGATCTCGGTGTACTCGCCGCGGCTGGACGGCCAGGGCAACAGCGTGCGCGGCGTCGCGGCCTGCCGGGAACTGTCGCGGCGCCTGGAACTGCACTTCTGTCACGTGACCCGCGCCGCGCGCACCGCCATCCGGGCCGACTACTCGGTGGCGCAGGTGCCCTCGCGGCTGCGCCGCTCCCCCGAGGACGCCGCGGTGCTCGCCGACCACGGCGACCGGGCCCGGGTCTACGAATTGCACGGCGACCTGCTCTTCGCCGGCGCCGAGCGCACGGTGCGCTCGATCGAGAGCAAGGTCGGCGAACTCGACGCCCTGGTCATCGACCTGCGCCGGGTCGGCGAGGTGAGCGCGGTGGCGCGCGAGATGCTCGACGCGCTGCAGAACGCACTGGTCCGGCGGGGCAGCCGGGTCGCCCTGGTCGATCCCGAGGCCCGGCTCGGGCACGAGGCCTCCAGCCTGGACCCCGAGGATCCGCGCGGGCGCGTGTTCGTCGACCGCGACACCGCCACCGAGTGGTGTGAGGACATCATCCTGGCCCGGCACCGGCCGACCGGCGCCGAGAGCCGCCGCTCGATCCCCCTCGACGAGCACCCGCTGCTGGCCGGTCTCGACCCCGAGAACCGTGGTCTGCTCGGCAAGGACTTCGAACCGCGGACCTTCGCGCGCGGCGAGGTGATCGCCGAGCGGGGCGATTCGCGCTGCGGGCTGTTCCTGATCCTGGAGGGCCGCGTGCGGATGACCTTCCCCGGCACCGACGGGCGCGTGCACCGGCTGGTGACGCTGTCGGCGGGGATGACGTTCGGCGAGATCCCGATGCTGCTCGGGCAACCGTTCGTCAACGAGATCATCGCCGAGACGCCGGTGCGGGTGGCGGTGATGCGGCCGGCGGTCTTCGACCAGCTCACCCAGGGCCACCCGCAACTGAAACTGGCCCTGCTGCAACGCCTCGCCGCGGGCGCCTACGCCCAGATGGAGGCCGCGGTGCGGACGCTGTCGGGCAACGCGGGCAACTACTGACGGGGAACTCGGACCCGCCGCGAGACGTTGGGCAGCACAGCATCCTTCGACCGACAGGAGTACCGCGGTGGGCAAGAAGTCCTGGCAGGCGAGCACCACGATGATCGGGCGCGGCACGGTGCGCGCGGTTCCCGATCTGATCCGCGTCACCCTGTCGGTGGAATCGCGCGCCGACACCGTCGCCGCCGCCTACGGCCGCGCCGGTGACCGGGTCAGCGCCGTCGTCGCCGCCCTGCGCGCGGCCGGGGTCAGCGACGCCGACATGGCGACCAGCGGGCTGAGCGTGCGCACCGAGACGGTCTACACCGATCAGGGACGCAGCGAGATCTCCGGCTACCTCGCCACCACCGGGCTCAGCATCGCCCTGCGTGACGGCACCGGCACCGAACCGGCCGACACGGTGGCGGCCGCGGTGACCGCGGGCGGCGACGACGTCCGCCTCGGCGGGCTGACCCGCGGGATCGCCGACCCCGAGCCGCTGCTCGCCCAGGCCCGCGACGCCGCCTTCGACGACGCGAAGACCAAGGCCGCGCAGTACGCCGAGCGCGCGGGCGTCACGCTGGGCGCGGTCGTGCAGATCACCGAGGACACCGCCGTGCCGCTCCCCCGCGCCTACGACATCAGCGCCGAGATGGACAGTGCGCCGATGCTGATGGCCAGGGCCGCTTCGCCGGTGCCGGTGGTTCCCGGGGAGACCGAGGTCGGTGCCACCGTCCGGGTCACCTGGGCCCTGGACTGATCCGAACCGGGTCGCCCGGCAGCGGAGCCCCGGCACGCCTCGGCGGAGTGCTCGCCGAGCGCGGAGGCGCCGCTGCCGACGTCCCGCACCGGTCGATGCCGGGTGGTCCGGCGGCCCGAACCGTCCTCGCTCAGCGGTCGAGCAGGGCGACGCATTCGACGTGGTGGGTCGCCGGGAACGCGTCGAAAGCGCGCAGGTCGGCGAGGCGATAGCCCGCGTCGAGATACAACCCGAGATCGCGCGCGAAAGACGCCGGGTCGCACCCGATGTGGACGATCCGGCGCGGATCGGCGTCGGTGACCGCGGCCACGACCTCCTTGCCCGCACCGGCCCGCGGCGGATCGAGCACCACGACATCGGGGCCGTCGCCGTCGGCGTGGGCACGCACCCAGCGTTCGACACGGTCGGCGCGCAGGTCCAGCCAGGGCAGATCACGCAGCGCGGCGGTGCCGTCGGCGACGGCCGAGCGCGCCGATTCGACGGCGGCGACCGCACCGGTCTGGCCGGTCTGCTCGGCCAGCCGCGCCGCGAACACGCCGACGCCGGCGTAGAGATCCCAGCCCGAACCGCCGGGAGCCAGCCCCGACCACTGCGCGACGAGGTCCGAATAGCATTGCGCGGCACCGCGATGCGCCTGCCAGAAGCCGGTGGCCGCCAATTCCCAGCGCCGGCCCGCCACGTACTCCACGGCTCGGCCGGTGCCCGCCATCACCCATTCCTCGCGGGGGGCGTTGGTGGCCGACTTGCGCGCGGCGGCCCGGTCGCGGATCGCGCCGCGCTCGTCACCGGGGCCGCCGGACTCCCGGCGGCGGGTGGGCCGCTGACCACGGCCACGGCCCGCGCCGCGCGGGGTCGACGGACGACCGCCCGGCTGCACGGTGTCGGGCACCGCCGCCAGTTCCACGATGTGGCGCACACCGTCACCGTCGACGGCGACGACCAGGTCCGAGCCCGGTGTCCAGAGCCGGTCGGCGACACCGTCGAGCGCCCCGGCCACCGGCTGCGGGCAGCGCAGATCCGGGATCACCGCGGTGCTGCGGAAACGGTGGACCCCGGCCCGGCCCGCGTCGTCGACGACCAGCCGCACGCGGGTGCGCCAGCCGCCGGTGGCCTCGCCGGAGTCACCGGCGATCGGCTCGACGGTCACCTCCCGGTCCACCCCGGCCAGCCTGCGCAGCTGCTCGGCCACCACCGTGGCCTTGAGCGCGCGCTGCGCGGCGGGAGTGGCGAAGGAGAAATCACAGCAACCCGCGCCGCCCGGCCCGGACACCGGGCAGGTGGCCGGCACCCGATCGGGCGACGCCTCGACGATCTCGACCGCATCGGCCCGGCAGAACGACCCGCCCCGGTCCTCGGTGACCCGCGCCCGCACCAGTTCGCCCGGCAGTCCGTGGCGCACGAACACCACGCGCCCCTCGTGCCTGCCGACGCAGAATCCGCCGTGCCCGGGCGGCCCGAGCCGGATCTGGAATTCCTGTCCGCGCCAATCGCTCATCGACGACGGCCCGGCTCTTCGAAACCACGGCGCACCGATCCCGGCGCGTTCCCCTCGGCGGCCTGCTTGGCCCGCGTGGAGGAACTGAGCTGCCACGGCACGCTGGTGACCATCACGCCCGGCTCGAACAGCAGCCTGCCCTTGAGCCGCAACGCGGACTGGTTGTGCAGCACCTGCTCCCACCAGTGACCTACGACGTACTCGGGGATGAACACGGTGACGACATCGCGCGGCGCGTCCTTGCGGACCCGCTTGACGTAGTCCAGCACCGGCTTGGTGATCTCGCGATAAGGCGATTCGATCACCTTCAGCGGCACGTTGATCTCGCTGTTCTCCCACTCGCGCACGAGCCTGCGGGTATCGGCGTCGTCGACGTTGACGGTGATCGCCTCGAGCGTGTCCGGGCGGGTCGCGCGGGCGTAGGCCAGCGCGCGCCGGGTCGGCAGGTGCAGTTTGGAGACCAGCACGATGGAGTGGGTGCGGCTGGGCAGCACCCCGTCCCAATCGGATTCGTCGAGTTCGCGCGAGACCGAGTCGTAGTGGCGGTGGATGAGCTTCATCACGACGAAGATCGCCACCATCGTGATGATCGCGATGTAGGCGCCGGCGAAGAACTTGGTGATCAGCACGATCACCAGCACGGTGCCGGTCGCGGTGAGGCCGATGGCGTTGATCACCCTGGACCGCTTCATCTTCGACCGCTGCGCCGGATCGGTCTCGGTGCGCAGCAGGCGCGTCCAGTGCCGCAGCATGCCGGTCTGGCTCAGCACGAACGAGACGAACACCCCGACGATGTAGAGCTGGATGAGCTTGGTCACCTCGGCGCCGAACAGCACGACGAACGCGATCGCGGCGCCGGACAGGAACAGGATGCCGTTGGAGAAGGCCAGCCGGTCGCCACGGGTGTGCAGCTGACGCGGCAGGTAGCGGTCCTGGGCGAGAATCGAGCCCAGCACCGGGAAACCGTTGAACGCGGTGTTGGCGGCCAGCACCAGGATCAGCGCGGTGACGATGGTGATGAAGAAGAAGCCGATCGGGAAGCCGTGGAAGACGGTCTCGGCGATCTGGGCGATCAGCGTCTTCTGCTGGTAGTCGGCGGGTGCGCCGACCAGGTTCGTGGTGTCGTGGGCGTAGACGACGCCGATCTTCTGCGCCAGGATGATGATCCCCATCAGCAGCACGATCGCGATGGTGCCCAGCATGAGCAGCGTGGTCGCGGCATTGCGCGACTTGGGCTTGCGGAACGCGGGCACGCCGTTGCTGATCGCCTCGACACCGGTCAGCGCCGCGCAGCCGGAGGAGAAGGCACGGGCGATGAGGAAGGCGAAGGCCAGACCGTAGAGATGCTCGTCCTCGGCATTGAGCCCGAAACCGGCCGATTCGGCTTCGAGGTCGTCACCGAGCACGAAGATCTGGAACAGCCCCCAGCCCAGCATGACGAACATGCCGACGATGAAGGCATAGGTCGGGATCGCGAACGCCGTACCGGATTCGCGGATGCCGCGCAGGTTGATCGCGGTGAGGATCGCGATCGCCACCACGGCGAACAGCACCTTGTGGGTCGCGACGAACGGGATGGCCGAGCCGATGTTGGAGGCCGCCGAGGAGATCGACACGGCCACCGTGAGCACGTAGTCGACCAGCAGCGCGCTGCCGACGGTCAAACCGGCGTTGGGGCCCAGGTTCTTCGTCGCGACCTCGTAGTCACCGCCGCCGGAGGGATAGGCGTGCACGTTCTGCCGGTAACTGGCGACCACCACGGCCATCACGAACGCGACGGCCAGACCGACCCAAGGCGCGTACAGATAGGCCGAGATGCCCGCGGCCGACAGCACCAGGAAGATCTCCTCCGGCGCGTAGGCCACCGACGACATCGCGTCGGAGGCGAACACCGGCAGCGCGATACGTTTGGGCAACAGCGTGTGGCCGAGCGAATCGCTGCGGAACGGCCTGCCGAGCAGCAATCGCTTGGCTGCCGTCGTCAACTTGGACACCGGGCTGAGCATAGAGGAGAACACCCGCGGCTTCGCGCGCACGTCGGCGCCACACCGGCCCGGTGTCGTGATTGTTTGTGCCGCGTCGCCCGGGGGAAAATGGGCGATGGGAGCATTCGGCGGGTACGGTCCAAGCCGAATGCCACGGGGTTGGCCAGGAACGAGGGTGCGCGGTGTACGTAGTGATCATGGGGTGCGGACGGGTCGGCTCGTCGCTGGCGCGCGCTCTGGTCCGGGTGGGACACGAGGTCACGGTGATCGACCGCGATCCCAGCGCGTTCCGCCGGCTGGGTGAGGGGTTCACCGGGCAGGAAGTAGTCGGCGTCGGCTTCGACCGGGATGTGCTGACCCGCGCGGGAATCGAACGCGCCGACGCCTTCGCCGCCGTGTCCTCGGGTGACAATTCCAACATCATCTCGGCCCGGGTGGCCAGAGAGATGTTCGGCGTGGAGCGGGTCGTCGCCCGGATCTACGACGCCAAGCGCGCCGAGGTCTACGAGCGGCTCGGCATTCCGACCATCGCGACCGTCCCGTGGACCACCGACCGTTTCCTGCGCACGCTCATCGGCGACAACTCGACCACCACCTGGCGCGACCCCACGGGCGCGGTGGCTGTCACGCAACTCACCCTGCACGAGGACTGGTCCGGCCGTACGGTGCGCGATCTGGAACGCGAGCTCGGAGTGCGCGTGGCGTTCATCCTGCGTTTCGGCCAGGGCCTGCTGCCCGAGTCCAAGACCATCGTCCAGGCCGACGATGTGGTCTACGTCGCGGCGACCTCCGGCAGTGTCGGTGAGGCGGTCGCCCTGGCCGCCAAGGCTCCCACAAGCGAGGACTGAACAACATGAAGGTGGCCATCGCCGGAGCGGGCGCCGTCGGGCGCTCGATCGCCAGGGAACTGCTACGCGGCGGGCATCGGGTGATGCTGCTGGAACGTCAGCTCGACCACATCGATCCGCCCGCCATCCCGGATGCCGTCTGGGTGCACGCCGACGCCTGCGAGCTGTCGCTGCTGGAGAACGCGGGACTCGAGACCTACGAGGTCGTCATCGCCGCCACCGGCGACGACAAGGCGAATCTGGTGCACAGCCTGCTGGCCAAGACCGAGTTCGGCGTGCGCCGGGTGGTGGCGCGGGTCAACGATCCGCGCAACGAATGGCTGTTCAACGAGTCGTGGGGCGTCGACGTGGCGGTCTCGACGCCGCGGCTGCTCGCCTCGCTCGTCGAGGAAGCGGTGTCGGTGGGTGATCTGGTGCGGCTGATGACGCTGCGGCAGGGTCAGGCCAATCTGGTCGAGATCACCCTGCCCGCCGACACCCAGCTCGCGGGCAAACCGGTCCGCAGCCTGGTCATGCCGCGCGACACCGCGCTGGTGACCATCCTGCGCGGCGGCCGGGTGATCGTGCCCCAGCCCGACGACCCGTTCGAAGGCGAGGACGAACTGCTGTTCGTCACCTCGGTGGAAGCCGAAGAGGACCTGCGTCTCACCCTGGCCACCCACGGCATCAAACCGTAACCCTCCGATACGGTTTTCGGCGCGCGGGTGGCGCCGGATCAGGCGACCTTCAGCTCCGCGCGCAGCTTGTTGAGCGCGCGGTGCTGCATCACCCGCACGACGCCGGGGCTGGTGCCGATGGCCTCGGCGGTCTGGGCCGCGCTCCAGCCGAGCACGATCCGCATCACCAGCACCTCGCGGTGGTTCGGCGCCAGCACCTGCATGAGATCCCGGGTGGCCGCGCGCCGCTCCAGCGCCAGCGCCCACTCCTCCGGGCCCGCCGCGCCGCACGCCGCGTCGGGCAGCTCGGCCATCGGGTACGCGGTGTGCTTGGCCCGGCGGAAAGCGTCGGAGACCTTGTTGGCGGCGATCCCGTAGACGAAGGCCAGGAACGATTTGCCCTGGTCGCGGTAGCGCGGGATGGCGGTGACGGTGGCCATCAGCACTTCCTGGGTGACATCGTCGGCGGTGACGGTCAGATGCCCGGTGGCACCCATCCGGGCCGAGCAGTACCGGCGGACCAGCGGGTGCACCAGGCGCACGATCTCGGCGACGGCGTCGCGGTCACCGGCCGCGGCGGGCCCGATCAGCGCGTCCAGCTCGGCTCCGATGCGCTTGCTCTCCGACAGCACGGAGGCGTTCGACTTCTTCGATGCGCCGGGGCGGTGCTCGGTAGCCATCATGGTCGCCGGTCCTTTCACGATCACTGCGTTTTTCGGTACGCATTGATCGTGCGACGAACTCGACGGTGCTACCAGGCACCCCAGGGTGGGTACTTCCCCACCTCCGGCGGCGGTCCGGCCACCCTCAGGCGTGAGTGGAATCCGTTCCGGCGCCGGATTTCTCGACCGGCAGGTGGCCGGCCCGGCGCACCGCCCACACGGTGACCACCAGCGCCACCGCCGTCAGCGGCCAGCCCATGCCGATCCTGGCCACGGCCAGCCAGGTGGTGTGATCGGTGTCGTAGAGCTGGGACTGCACCAGATAGCGGGCGCCGAAGACGACCACCCACACGACGGTGGCCAGGTCGTAGAGCCTGCGGATGCGCCGGTCCGCGCGCCAGCCGGTGCCGTGCCCGTTCAGAGCGCCCCAGATCACGCCGACCAGCGGCCAGCGGAACAGGATCGACAGTGCGAACACGCCGCCGTAGACCAGGCTGGTGTAGATGCCGAACAGGAAGAAGCCCTTGGCCTCGCCCATCCGGTAGGCGATGAACGCGCACACCCCGACACCGAGGAACCCGGAGATCGCGGGCTGCACGGGGCTGCGCTTGTACAACCGCCACCCCAGGACTCCCGCGGCGACGCCGAGAGCGGCCCAGATGGCCGCGGTGAGGCCGGCGAAGGTGTTCACCGGGACGAACACCAGCACGGGCAGGGTGGAGTAGATCAGGCCGCTGATGCCACCGAGCTGCTCGAGCAGCGTCTGCTCGGCCTGCTCGACCTCGGCGTCCACCGCGGGGTCGACCGGCTCATCGGTCGCCACGGGCAGTGCCACGGTGGGCTCGGGGTCCGCCTCGATGCGGTACTCGTCGCTGGAGGGCATACGTCAGCTGTTCCCGCGCAATTCGTAGTAGGGGTTGAAGATCACCTTGCGGCCGTCGCGGTCGCCCACGCGGCCACGGACCAGGATCCGCCTGCCCGGTTCGATGCCCGGAATGCGCCTGCGGCCGATCCAGACCAGGGTGATCGCGTCGGTGCCGTCGAAGAACTCGGCCTGTACGGTCGCGCCCGCGGCTTTGGGACACGCCTCGACGCTGCGGAGCCTGCCCAGGATGGTGGCTTCCTCACCGCGACAACAGTCCACCGCGCGCCGGGCACCGGAGGCGTCGGCCGTCTCCGCCAGTTCCTCGGCGTCGAGCTGGTCGATATCGGCGGTCAAGCGGCGCCCGAGTCGACGAAAGTATCCCGAGTCCGGACCCGATCCCGACTTGTGTCCGCCCGTGGATGACGACATGGCACGCTTCTCCCGCTAGTTGGCCGTACACCGCCACTGTAGATGGGCAAACGATCGGCCGCTACGCTCGGTCCGTGTTGCGCATCCCATCCCAGGTCACCGTGGTCGCCCTGCCCGGAACCGGTTCCGACGCCGATTTCGCCGCCCGCGCGTTCGGGCCGGCCGCAGCCGCGCACGGACTGCCATTCCTCGCCGTCGAACCGGACCCCCAGGCCGTGATCGCGAGCTGTACCGCGGCTTTGGCGGCCGCCGCAGCGCGCGGCCCCGTCCTGGCCGCGGGGATCTCCCTCGGCGCCGCGATCGCGCTCGACTGGGCAGCCGGGCACTCGACCGCGGTGGTCGGTGTCATTACGGCATTACCCGCCTGGACGGGTCCCGAAACCGCTGCCTGCCCGGCCGCGCTGAGCGCTTCGGTTACCGCCGAGCAACTCCGCGCCGACGGCCTGGACGCGGTGATCGAGCGGATGCGCGCCTCCAGTCCGGCCTGGCTGGCCGACGCGCTCACCCAATCCTGGCGCGGTCAGTGGCCGCACCTGCCGCGGGCGCTCGACGAGGCGGCGGCCTACGCCTGGCCGACAGTCGAGCGGCTGGCGGGCACCACCGTGCCGGTGGCCGTGGTCGGCGCGAGCGACGACCCAGTGCATCCGATCGCCGTCGCCGAGCAGTGGGCCGCGACACTGCCGCAGGCGCGGCTGCGTCGGGTGACCCTCGCCGAACTGGGCACCGATCCGGCGGTGCTGGGTTCGGCGGGATTCGCCGAACTGGCAGCGCTGCACGCCGATTCGACCCCCGCCCGCGCCTAGACCGAGACCACGCCGAGCGAGTCCGGCGACCGCCCAGACCTCCCGCGACACCGCCGGTTCGCCCGCGCAGCCACGGACACCGGCTGTGCGCGTTCGGTTCTCAGTTCAGGCCGAGCTGCTGCATGGCCGATCCGTCGGCGCCGCGACGCGGCTCGTCGGGCATCTTCGGCGGCAGCGCCGACGTCGGCGCCGCCTGCGCCGCGGCGGCCTGCGCCGCCAGCGCCTGCTGCTGGGCGAGCACCTGCTGCTGATGGGCGGCGGCCAGCTGTTCGGCCAGCTCCTGCGGCAGCACCACCGGGAGCGGATCACGCACCGGCAGCGGCTCGTCACCGCGCCGCACCACGGCGTCGGCCAGGACGGCACGGGCCGCGGTGATCAGCGGACTGCGCTCGTCGACCGCGCCGGACGGGCCCGCGGCGACCAGGCGGATCATCCAGCGCGGACCGTCGACGCCGATGAAGCGCAGGTCGGCGCCCTCGGTGATGGCCTTGACCTCGCGGCCCCACGGCCCCTTCTCCACGGCGACGCTCGCGCCGTCGCCGCGCAGCGATTCGGCCAGATCGGCGGCGACCGTACGCCACTGGCCCGCCGACTTGGGCGCCGCGTAGGCGGCGACGGTGAGCCTGCCGTGCTCGGTGGCCAGGTGCACCGCTTGTGGGGTGCCGTCCGGGCTCATCTCGACCTGGAGCTGCCCGCCGTCGGGCACGGGGATGACCACCGACCCCAGATCGAGTCGGCGCGCGACCATCTCGTCGGTGACCTCGCTGATGTCGTACGGACCGGCCGCGGCGTCCGGCTCGTGGTCGAAGTTGCCGTAGATGCGCTCGTCGGTCGGGGCGTCGTCGAAGTCCAGGTGCGCGAAATCGGGGCGCTGGAATTCGTCGGTGTCGTACTCGTCCTCGAACTCGTCGAAGCCGTCGGCATCGGTGTAGTCGTCGGCCTCGGCGTACTCCGCCTCGTCGTAGGCCGCGTCCGCCCGCGGTGCGCGCTTCTTCTTCCCGAACAGACCCATTACGCCTCCTCGCCGGCCAGGCTGGCATGCCCGCCGCTCGACCCGTATCCGCCGGTACCGCGGGCGGTCTCGTCGAGATCGTCGACCTCGGCGAAATCGACCAGTTCGACCCGCTGCACCAGCAATTGCGCGATGCGATCGCCGCGCCGCAGCTCGATGGCCGTGCGCGGATCGTGGTTGATCAGGCACACCTTGATCTCACCGCGATAGCCCGCGTCGACCGTGCCGGGGGTGTTGACCACCGACAGGCCGGCCTTGGCGGCCAGGCCGGACCGGGGATGGATCAACCCGACCGTGCCGACGGGCAGCGCGATCGCGATCCCGGTGCCGACCAGCACCCGCTCGCCCGGTTCGATGATCACGTCCTCGGTGGTACACAGATCGACGCCCGCGTCACCCGGATGGGCACGCGTCGGCACAGGGATGCCGGGATCGAGCCGCCGCAGCGGAATCGGTGCAAGTGCGTTCACATCGGTCGAGCCTACGCGGTCGGCGCCGGACCTTCTCGTCGCCGCCCTGGTGCGGTGACCTAGTGTTGAGGGGTGCCCGACCAGCCCCATTCGCCGACCACCGACCCCGCCGCCACCGAGCGCTCAGCGTCCTCGGGACACGGTGTCTCGCCCTACCGCGAACGCCTGTGGGTGCCGCTGTGGTGGTGGCCGATCGGATTCGCCATCGCGGGCCTGCTGGCCGCCGAGATCCACATGGGCGCGCCCGGCGTGCGGGCGTGGTTGCCCTACGTGCTGCTGGCGCCGATCCCGGTCTGGATCCTGCTGTGGATGTCGCGGCACCGCCTGGAGGTCACCGTCGCGCCCGACGGTACGGCGGAACTGCGCGTCGACCGCGCCCACCTACCGGTGAGCTTCGTCGCGCGCGCCGCGGCCGTCGCACCGACGGCCAAGAGTGCGGCGCTGGGCCGACAGCTCGACCCCGCCGCGTATGTACAGCACCGGGCGTGGATCGGCCCGATGGCGCTGCTCGTACTCGACGACCCGGACGACCCGACGCCGTACTGGTTGGTCAGTACGCGCAGGCCGGACCGGGTCTTGGCCGCGCTCGGACTCCCGAGCGCGGGCTGACCCGTCGCGTCGCGCTAGGCGGCGCAGTCCATGCAGATCAGCTGGCCGCCCTTCTCGCTGGCCAGTCGGCTGCGGTGGTGCACGAGGAAGCAGCTCGAACAGGTGAACTCGTCGGCCTGCTTCGGGACCACCCGAACGCTGAGTACCTCATCGGACAGGTCCGCGCCGGGAAGCTCGAACGATTCCGCCGTATCGGACTCGTCGATGTCCACGACGGCGGACTGCGCCTCGTTGCGGCGGGCCTTCAGCTCCTCGAGCGAATCCTCCGACACTTCGTCGGATTCGGTGCGCCGCGGTGCGTCATAGTCGGTTGCCATGTCGTCTTCCCCTCAGTCCTTACTCCGTATATCCCGGATCAGTTCGATGGCCGTACCCCACTGGGGTCCGGCGTTCGTACCGCCCCGCCGGTGGTGCACCTCACACGTACACCGGCCGCCTATCAGGGTCGATCGAGGATCGATGACTCCGACAGCGTTCGGTTAACGCAGGACATGCCCTTGTTGTTCCCGCGACCGACCACCGTTTCACCGGTGATTATTCGATCTGGGCGGCCAGACAATAGCGGACCTACGGACAAATGTCGCAATCAAAACCCGGCCGAGTCGAAACCGACGACGAATCTTCACCTGGCGGGAAACTCGCCGAGACCTCCCGCACTCGCGCATCGCCGCCGGACTCGTAGAGTGAGCGCGTGGTTTCACTGATCACCGAAGGCAGCGCGACCGATCGCGACGGCAAACCCTTCCCGCGACGGCGGCCCGAGCTGTGGCTCGCGCTCGTCCTCGTGCTGGCTCTGGTGAGCCTGTTCGTCTGGATCACGGCGTTTCGGACCCATGACGACAGCAACGAGCCGATGGCGTGCAACGCACCGAGCACCCCGACGGCCACCAACGCGGCCCAGCCCGCGCCGCTGGGCACCCGGATGGGCCCCTCCCGGCTCGACGACGTCGATCCGGCGGCGCTGTCGGAGTCGAAGGTGCGCGTGTTCAACGCCAACGGCAAGAGCGGTCAGGCCGGTCACATCGCGGCCGCGCTGGGCGACCTCGGGTTCGCGGGCGCGCCGGGGACACAGGTCGGTAACGATCCGGTCTATGTCAACGGGGACCTCAACTGCACCGGCCAGATCCGCTATGGCGTCAACGGCAGGCCCGCGGCGGCCTCGGTGCAGCTGGTCGCGCCGTGCGCCGAGCTGATCGAGGATCCGCGCACCGACGACACCGTCGACCTGGTGCTCGGCCTGGCCTTCGGCGAATCGCTGCGTCCCGGCGCCGACGCCGAGGAGGTGCTGCGGTCGCTGAAGAACCTCGCCCCCGGCGCCAGCTCGTCCTCGATCGATCCCGCGCTGCTCGACGCCGCCCGCACCGTCAAGTGCTGAGCTGAGCCACGCGCCGCGGGTCTCTCGCCCGCGGCGCGTGCGCGTCAGTCGGGCAACGCGGTGGTCGCGCCGACGCGGGTGAGCAAGACGGTCAGATCGGCCGCGACGCCCGGCGCGGCCACGATCGTCAGCTCCCCCGCCGCGCCATCCACGGTGATGTCGGGAACGCGCACGACCGCACCGGCCTCCGCCGCGATCAGCGCGCCCGCCGCCCAGTCCCACGCGTTGAGGCCGTGCTCGTAGTAGGCGTCGAGTTCGCCGGCCGCGACGTGGCACAGGTCCATGGCCGCCGCGCCGAGCCTGCGGATGTCGCGGATCTCCGGGAGCACCTCGGTCAGGAACTGCGCCTGGCGCGCGCGCCGCTGCCTGCCGTAGGCGAAGCCGGTGCCCACGAGCGCCACCGCCAGCGAATCCTCCTGCGCGCACTCCAGTTTCGTGCGGGTGCCGTCGGCGTGCACGGCGTAGGCGCCTGCCCCGCGCGCGGCGCTGTAGGTGGTCGCCGCAGCGACGTCGACGACCGCGCCGGCGACCGGCGCGCCGTCGCGCACGGCGGCCACCGAGACGGCGTAGCCGGGCAGGCCGTAGAGGAAGTTCACGGTGCCGTCGATCGGGTCGACGACCCAGGTGATCGCGCCCGCGGCGGTCGCGCCGACATCGCCGCCGCCCTCCTCGCCCAGGATCGCGTCGGCGGGCCTGCGCTCGGCCAGCAGCGCGCGGATCAGCTGTTCGGATTCGGTGTCGACGACGGTGACCGGATCGGTGACGTGCCCCTTCGTCGCCACCGCACCCGCGACCGGGCCACCGGCGGCGAATACCTCGGGTCGGCGGGCACGCACGTGCGCGGCCGCCGCCTCGGCGAGTTCGACGGCCAGCAGCCGCAACTCCTCGTGGTCGGCGGCGGTCGGGGCGAGGACGGTCTCGGACACGATGGGTTCGGGCACGACTCCATCGGATCACATGTGGCGGCGGCTCGCGCGCAGGGTGACTACCGCTACTCTTTGTCAGGCACATCGACCGCGTCAGCAAGGGGTTGAACCATGTCCGCTCGGGGGCACGCATTCGGCATCGATATCGGCGGTAGTGGGGTGAAGGGCGCCCTGGTCGACCTGGCCACCGGCACGCTGACCCACGAGCGCCTCAAGATCGCCACGCCACAGCCGTCCACGCCGGATGCCGTCGCCGGCGCGGTGGCCGAACTGGTGGCACTGGCGGACTGGGACGGCCCGGTCGGACTCACCCTGCCCTGCGTGGTGCTCGACGGCCACGCCAGGACCGCCGCCAACATCGACCACGCGTGGATCGGCACCGACGCCCGCGAGCTGTTCTCGAAGGCGCTGGGCGGGCGCGCGGTGACCGTGCTCAACGACGCCGACGCCGCCGGGCTGGCCGAGGACAGCTACGGCGCCGCCCGTGAGCTCGACGGGCTGACGCTGCTGCTGACCTTCGGCACCGGGATCGGCTCGGCGCTGATGTACAACGGCACCCTGGTGCCCAACTCCGAGCTCGGCCATCTGGTGGTCGGCGGTGACGAGGCCGAGCATCTGGCCGCGGCGTCGATCAAGGACCGCGAGGAGCTCACCTACCCGCAGTGGGCCGAGCGGGTGAGCACGGTGCTGCGGCACCTCGAGGACCTGTTCTGGCCGAAGGTCATCGTGGCGGGCGGCGGCATCAGCCGTGATCACGAACAGTGGATCCCGTTGCTCACCAACCGAACTCCGGTGATTCCGGCCGTGTTGAAGAACACGGCGGGTATCGTCGGCGCGGCCATGGCCATCGACAAGGGCATCGCGCCGTAGCCCGGCGCGGAGGTCGGCGCAACGCCTGGGTGGCATCGTGCCATGAGTACCCTGGTTGGATCGTTACAATGGAACACGTCCGGCGGTGAGCCGGTGAAACCTTCCGGCCGCGGCCGGTCGCGAGAAGACCGGTGAACAGACCGGCTCCACCCGACCGACGCACCGCCGGTGCAACCCGACCGACCGCTCCGCCGGAAAACCACTCTGGCGTGACGCCGCACGAGACCGTCACGAAAGGGCGTACGTGGTAGCCACGAATACCCGTCAGACCGCCGACTCGGCCGACGCCGACGCCGACGCCACCACTCCGGCCAAGAAGGCTCCGGCCAAGAAGGCCGCTGCCAAGAAGGCCCCGGCGAAGAAGGCCGTCGCCAAGAAGGCTCCGGCCAAGAAGGCTGCCGCCAAGAAGGCGCCCGCCAAGAAGACCGCCGCCAAGAAGGCGACGTCGGCCGAAGGTGGCGAGGAGCAGCTCGACGACGAGTCGATCGAGCTCGACGATCTCGGCGACCTCGAGGTCTCCGAGGACGAGCTCACCGACGGTGACGCCCTGGTCGAAGAGGTGGCCGAGGACACCGCCGAGGAGACCGAGACCGAGGAGCCGTCCGAGAAGGACAAGGCTTCCGGCGATTTCGTCTGGGACGAGGAGGAGTCCGAAGCGCTGCGTCAGGCGCGCAAGGACGCCGAGCTCACCGCCTCCGCCGACTCCGTGCGCGCCTACCTCAAGCAGATCGGCAAGGTCGCGCTGCTCAACGCGGAGGAGGAGGTCGAACTCGCCAAGCGGATCGAGGCGGGCCTGTTCGCCGCGGAGAAGATGCGCGAGTTCGCCGAGGCGGGCGAGAAGCTGTCGGTGACCACCCGCCGCGATTTCAACTGGATCGTGCGCGACGGCAACCGGGCCAAGAACCACCTGCTCGAGGCCAACCTCCGGCTGGTGGTCTCGCTGGCCAAGCGCTACACCGGTCGCGGCATGGCGTTCCTGGACCTGATCCAGGAGGGCAACCTCGGCCTGATCCGCGCGGTCGAAAAGTTCGACTACACCAAGGGTTACAAGTTCTCGACCTATGCGACGTGGTGGATCCGTCAGGCCATCACCCGCGCCATGGCCGACCAGGCCCGCACCATCCGTATCCCGGTGCACATGGTCGAGGTCATCAACAAGCTCGGCCGCATCCAGCGCGAGCTGCTCCAGGACCTGGGCCGTGAGCCCACGCCGGAGGAGCTGGCCAAGGAAATGGACATCACGCCGGAGAAGGTGCTGGAGATCCAGCAGTACGCGCGTGAGCCGATCTCGCTGGACCAGACCATCGGCGACGAGGGCGACAGCCAGCTGGGTGACTTCATCGAGGACTCCGAGGCCGTCGTCGCGGTCGACGCGGTGAGCTTCACCCTGCTACAGGATCAGCTGCAGTCGGTGCTGGAGACGCTGTCCGAGCGTGAGGCGGGCGTGGTGCGCTTGCGCTTCGGCCTCACCGACGGCCAGCCGCGCACCCTCGACGAGATCGGCCAGGTCTACGGCGTGACGCGTGAGCGCATCCGTCAGATCGAGTCGAAGACCATGAGCAAGCTGCGCCACCCGAGCCGCTCGCAGGTGCTGCGCGACTACCTCGACTAGCGCCGACGACACGAGAGCCCGTGTCCATCTTCGGATGGGCACGGGCTTCTTTATTTCCGAATGCACGTGCCGATCGGTCGGTATTCCCCATGAGCCGAATTCGGTAACCGTTTCGTGATCAAACCCACAGTGACGGATTGCGCTGTGAACGACGTGGATTCGCGATCTTCGCCGTATCGTCACTCCCAGCTTTTCGTTCTACCGCCGGCCGGTCAGCGGTACTGGCATTGAGGGTTTTCGCGGCGTGCTCGACATCTATCACTTCAGCTACGGCTGGATCACTCCCGTTCTCGCGTATTTCATGTCCGTCACCGGGTGCCTGCTCGGCCTGCAGTGCGCGGCCCGCGGCCGCAACGCGGTGGAGGGACGGGTCGGCTGGCTGATCGGCGCCGCGATCGCGATCGGCGGGACCGGCATCTGGGTCATGCATTTCATCGCGATGCTCGGCTTCTCCATCCGCGGCGCGGAGATCCGCTTCGACATTCCGCTGACGCTGTTCAGCGCGATCACCGCGATGGTCGTCGTCGGGATCGGGCTGTTCATGGTCAACAAGCCCCAGCCCACGCTGCGCTCGCTGCTGGCGGGCGGGACGATCACCGGGCTCGGCGTCGGCACCATGCACTACTCCGGTATGTACGCGATGAAGTCGACGGCGACGGTGAGCTACGACGCGAAGTTCGTCACCCTGTCGATGGTGATCGCGGTGGTCGCCTCGATCGTGGCGCTCTGGTTCACCTTGCGCGTCAAGGGTTTCCTCGCGACGGTCGGCGCGGCGGTCATCATGGGCGTCGCGGTCTGCGGCATGCACTACACCGGCATGGCCGCCATGCACGCCCACTCGAACCATCTGGCGGCGCCGCCCGCCGGCTCGGGCGCGATGGACCTGCTGGCCCCGCTGATCGGTGTCAGCAGCATCGTCACCATGCTGGTGCTGATCAGCGTGAGCCTCACCGAGATCGAGAACGAGGAGGCGCTGCCGCGGATGTGGCTGACCTCCCGCCGCCGGCCCCAGCCCCGCCCGCAGCGCGAGGTCACGCCGGTGGCACCGATGCCGCCGCACCCCTACGTGGAGCACCACACCGAGGAACTGGTCTACGACGGCGTCGGCGCCTGGCCGCGCCGGGTCGTGGACTGATCAGCTCGGCGCCAGACCCACACGGCGCCGGGTGAATTCGACGACCGGCTCGACGACCCTGGCCGCGATCGGTCCGAGGATCGCCATCAGCAGCACATAGGCGGAGGCGAGCGCGGCCAGCCGGGGATCGACCTTGCCGTAGGCGACCGCCAGACCGGCGATGACGATGGAGAACTCGCCGCGCGCCACCAGCGCGGCGCCCGCCCGCGCGCGACCCATCCGGCGGATCCCCTGCCTGCTCGCCGCCCACCAGCCGACGCCCACCTTGGTGCCCGCGGTGACCACCGCCAGCGCCACCGCCCAGCCGAACACCGGCGGGATCGCGGCCGGATCGATGGACAGCCCGAAGGCGACGAAGAAGATCGCGGCGAACAGATCGCGCAGCGGCTCGAGCAGTTTGGCCGCCTCGTGCGCGGTGGAGCCCGAGATCGCGATGCCGAGCAGGAACGCGCCGACCGCGGCCGAGACGTTGAGCGCCGAGGCCGCGCCCGCCACCAGCAGCGCGGCGCCGAGCAGTTGCAGCAGGAACACCTCGCGGTCGGCGCTGTCGAGCACCGCCGAGACCACCCGCCCGAACCGCAACGCCACCACCAGCACCACCGAGATGGTCGCCAGCGCGACGGCCAGCGACATCAGCCCACTCAGCAGGCTCAGGCCCGCCAGCATCATGGTCAGGATCGGCAGGTATACCGCCATCGCCAGGTCCTCGAGCACCAGGATCGACAGGACCACGGGAGTCTCGCGGTTACCGAGGCGGCCGAGGTCGTCGAGCACCTTGGCGACGATCCCCGACGACGAGATGTAGGTGACGCCGCCGAGCACCACGGCGCCGGTCACGCCCCAGCCCAGGATCAGCGCCACCGCGGCGCCGGGCAGCGCGTTGGCCACCAGATCCACCAGGCCCGCCGCCCAGGAGCGCCGCAGACCGGTCATCAGCTCGGGGGCGGTGTACTCCAGCCCGAGCAGCAACAGCAGCAGCACGACACCGATCTCACTGGCCAGGTGCCCGAACTCGGTGGCCGCCTCCAACTGCAGGTAACCGCCGCGGCCGAAGGCCAACCCACCCAGCAGGTACAGCGGGATCGGCGACATGCCGAACCGGCCCGCCACCCGCCCGCAGATCCCCAGCGCGAACAAGATCACACCGAGCTCGAGCAGAGCCAGGGCCTGCGAGGTCACGGCGGTCAGCCGTGCGCGAGGATCTTCGCGGCCGCGTCCAGGCCGTCCGGGGTGCCGACGACCACGAGCAAGTCACCCTCGGTGAAGGTGAAGTCGGGGCCGGGCGACGGGTGCAGCTGACCGGCGCGCATCACCGCGACGATCGAGGTCTTGGTGCGGGTGCGCATCGCGGTCTCACCGAGTGTGCGTCCCGCGTAGGGCGATTCGTCCCCGATCGCGAGCTGCCGGGTGGTGATGCCCGGCAGATCACGATGGTCGTCGTTGAGTTTGGCGACCAGCTGCGGCGCGCCGAGCAGGTTCGCCAGTACCGACGCCTCGTCGGTGGACAGCGGCACCTGAGCCGCGATCGCGTCCGGGTCGTCGGGTTTGGACACGATCAGGTCGATGTCACCGTCGCGGTGGGCGACCACCCCGACGCGGCGCCCCGACTTGACCTCGAAATCCTTGCGCACTCCGATCCCCGGTAGCGCTGTGACGTCGACGTTCACCCCTCCACAGTAGCCGCGCACCCCGCGCCGATGTGGCCTACGCCACTGTGCCGCGCCGGGGCGTATCGAAGCGGCCGTCCGGTCCCGGCAAATACGTGGCGGCCTCGAGCACGGCGGCGACGGGCAGCGGGGCATAAAGATGCGGGAACAACATCGAGGCCGGATCGGTCGGCACGCCCGGCTCCCAGCGCACCTCGCCGGTGAACCGGGCCGGGTCGAGCCACAGCACCACGAGGTCGGTGCGGCCTGCGAAGAGCCGGTTGGCGGGCAGATGGACCTGAGCGGGCGTGGACAGGTGCACGAAGCCGCTCTCCGACAGCGAGGGCGGTCGGCGCTCGCCTGCCCGTTGTGCGTCGTCCCATTCTTGGGAAGTACACAGGTGAACCAGCGTGTGAGTGTCGGACGTCACGGGTAATCTCCGGGTAGACAACAGGATCGGACGTTCACGACCCTGTCACAGGATGATCGGTACGGCGCACTTCGAGGTCGCTCGGGACGTAACGAGCAACACCGCAGCGAGCGACATATCGGTGAGTGACAGGAGCGAGTGGGAGGTGGCAGCGACGGCACCGCGAGTGGTCGGCGAGGGCTCGTGACCACGACCAGCACATGTTCGCTTTCAGCGAAACCGCAGGTCGTGTTATCGAAAACACAAAGATTCACTTCCGGGAACAAAGCCTGAACCCCGAACGTCTGACAAAGTAGTCGTACCCCTGCTGGGAAGTAGCGGACGCGAGCCACGTGGAGTGACCACGGGGCCCACACCTAGGCGAACGGCCACGCAGCGCCGGGAGCCGGGACGGAGGAGTCATGCCAGGAACCCTGACCAGCACCCCACTGACCGCGGTCGATCGTTGCGATCGTTGCGGGGCGGCTGCCCGAGTGCGTGCCGTTCTTCCCGCGGGTGGCGAGTTGCTCTTCTGCCAGCACCACGCGAATGAACACATGGACCGTTTGCGCGAGCTCGAAGCCGTGATCGACACGGAATCCGCTCCCGCTCTCTGACCACTCCTCGCGTCCGAAACAACAACATCTGACAACAGAACACCCGACAGCGGGCGATCCGGAATCCGGACGCCCGCTGTTGCGTGTCCGGGATCAGCCCGCGGCGTCGGCGAGGATGCCGTCGACCAGCGTCGCGACCCCGTAGACGAAGGCACCGTCGGGATCGGCCGGTGCCTGGTAGTGCTCGCCGACGGTGGTGCCGACGCGCCCGGCCAGCGGGAACTCCTCGGCGGGCATCACCTGGGCCAGCAGGGGGCCGTGCACCTGCCACCAGTCCGCGTCGCTGAGCTGGGCCGTCGCGCCCGCCGCCGCGACGGCGAGGCGGGCGTTGCCGGTGGCGAAGTCGGTGAGCACCGCGATCGCGCGGTCCATCGCGAGATCGTCGAGCCCGATGCCCTCGATCGCGGCGAGTTGACGTTCGTAGCGGCGCATCCTGGCCGGGCCGAGGACCTGCCGCCACGGCGAGACCCCCAGCAGCCAGGGATGGGCGATCAGCTCGGACCGGATCCGGGTCGCGACGGCGATCATCCGGTCGCGGATCGGCAGGTCGGCCGGGATCGGCGGGTCGTCGGCGGCGACGGCGTCGACCATGAGCACCAGCAGCGCGTCCTTGCTGGGGACATAGGTGTAGAGGCTCATGGCGCGCAACCCGAGTTCGGCGGCGACCGCGCGGATCGTCAGCTTCTCGATGCCGTCCCGGTCGGCCAGCGCGATGCCCGCGGCGACCACCGCGTCGACCGTGACACCGGGTTTCGGGCCGCGCGCGCCCGGCTTGGCCGGCAGGGCGTGCCGCCACAGCAGTTCGAGGATGCGGGTGGCCTGTGCGGTGGATTCGTCGCCGTCGGTGGGCACGCGCCGTCCTTTCTGGCGGTCGGGAACAAACTCAGTACAGTGTACGTTGTTAGGTCGTTCGTGCTGCCCGATCAGAGGAGACCGCTCTGCCCGCCACCCAGGCCACCTATCTCCCCGACCGTCACCTGTTCGCCCTGTGGACCTGGACCGGCCACGGCGCCGGTCCCGCGCCGACGGACGTCGGCGACCAGGAACGGCTCACGCTCGCGCTGCCGGTCGGCGAGCGCGGCGCGATCGAGCCGACCGAGATCCCGGCGGCCGTGGTGACACCCACCGAGCTGGCCGCGCTGGCCGCCGTCGACCTCGCGCCGTCGACGCTGGCGTGGCGTGCCCTGCTCGGCCCGGACGCCGAGGTCCGACCCGACGCGGCCGCCGACCTGCCCGTCGCCGCCCATGCCGTCCCCGATGCCGTCGGCACCGCAGTGTGCTCGGCGCAGCGGGCGGTCCGGGTACTGCGGGAGACCGAAGTGGCCGCCGTCGAGCTGGCCGGGCTGCTCGACGCCACCCTGCGCCCCTACCAGGTGCGGGGCGTGAGCTGGTTGCGCGAGACCGTCGCCGCCTACGGCGGTGCGGTACTGGCCGACGAGATGGGTCTCGGCAAGACCGTGCAGACCATCGGGTTCCTGCGGGGCCGGGCCGACGGGCCGCAACTGGTGGTATGCCCGACCTCGCTGGTGGGCAACTGGGTGCACGAGATCGCGCGGTTCGCGCCGGATCTGACCGCCGTGTCCTGGCGCGGCGGCGAGGTGCCCGCCGCGCCCGACACGATCGTGGTCACCGGATATCCGACGCTGCGCCTGCACGGGGCCGCGTTGACCGAGACCTCCTGGGCCACCGTGGTGTTCGACGAGGCCCAGGCACTGAAGAATCCGCGCACCCAGGTGTCGCGGGCCGCCAAGGCACTCCCCGCCGACGCCAAGGTCGCGCTGACCGGCACGCCGGTGGAGAACCATCTCGACGAGCTGTTCGCGCTGCTGCACCTGACCGTGCCGCGACTGTTCGCCCACCGCACCCAGTTCCGGCGCCGGTTCGTCAAACCGATCGAGGAGGGATCGGCCGCGGCGGCGGCCCGGTTGCGCGACGCGGTGGAACCGGTCGTGCTCGGGCGTAAGAAGCTCCAGGTCGCGGCGTCGCTGCCGGCGAAGATCCACAGCGACCTGCTGTGCGATCTGACCGCCGAGCAGGAACGGGTCTACGACGCGGTGCTCGCCGAGGCGCTCGACGAGGGCTTCGGGTCCGGTCTGCAGCGTCAGGGCCGCGTGCTCGCCGCGCTCACCGGGCTCAAACAGGTGTGCAACCATCCCGGGCTGGTCTCCGGCGATCTGGACGAACTCGCCGGGCGCTCCGGCAAACTCGACCTCTGCACCGACATCGTGGCCACCAATCTCGACACCGGCGACCCCACCCTGCTCTTCACCCAGTACCGGGCGACCGGCGAGCTGCTGGTGCGCCATCTCGCCGAACAGTTCGGCGTCACCGCGCCGTTCTTCCACGGCGGGCTCGACGCCGACCAGCGGGCCGGGATCGTCACCGCGTTCCAATCACCGGACGGCCCACCGGTGCTCGTGCTGAGCCTGCGCGCCGCGGGCACCGGCCTGACCCTCACCCGCGCCGCCGACGTGATCCACTTCGATCGCTGGTGGAATCCGGCCGTCGAGGCGCAGGCCTCCGACCGGGCCCATCGGATCGGGCAGACCCGCACCGTCACCGTCACCACGCTGACCAGTTCGACCACCGTCGAGGAGCACATCGCCGCGATGCACACCCGCAAGTCGGCGCTGACCGACCTGTCCGACGCGGCCGGCATCGCCGAACTGGCCCGCCTCGACGACGACGCGCTGGTCGACATCCTGCGCCGGAAGCGAGCGAACTGATGCCCGACAACGAATTCGGCTTCACGCCCTGGGGCCGGGACTGGGTCCGGCTGGCCGAGCCGCTGCGCCAGACCAAGCCGGAACCGCTGCTGCCCCGCGCCCGCAGCATCGCCCGCAATCACGGCGTCCGCACCGAGATCGAGGGGCGCACGGTCCGCGCCCATCTGCATCGAGGTGGTCAGGCCTCGATCGCCCATGTCGAGGTGGTGCCGCTGACGCGGGCCGCGGTGACCACGATCGCGCACACGATCCCCGATCCCTCGGTGATCACCGACGAAATGCACCGTGCGCTGCTGGACGTGGGCCACTCGCCTGCTCCGGCCCTGGCCGGCACCGACTGTTCGTGCTCGGCGCGCACCGCCCGGTGCGTGCACATCCTCGCGGTGCTGTACACGATCGCCCGGCAGGTCGACGAGAACCCGCGGCTCGCCCTGGAGCTGCAGGGCTACTTCGACGCGACCGACGACGCCGAGGCACCCGTCCAGGAGCACCGCTGGACCAGCGTCCATGCTCTCGATCCGACGCGGTTCTTCGCGGTCTGACACATCGGGGCGGCGCCGGGCGGTCTGCCGGCCCGCTCAGGCGTTGGTGCCGCCGTCGATGGTGATCACCGCGCCGGTGATGGTCCGCCCGGCGGGACCGGCGAGGAACGTGACGAGATCGGCGACGTCCTCGGGCGTGCCGAAACGGCCCAGCGCGCTGAACTCCCGCTGGACCGGCGCGTGATCGCTGCCCGCCGGGTTCATGTCGGTGTCGGTGGGTCCCGGCTGCACCAGGTTGACGGTGATCCCGCGCGGGCCGAGTTCGCGGGCCAGCGCCTTGGTGTAGCCGTTGAGCGCCGACTTGCTCAGGTTGTAGAGCGCCAGGCCGCCGAAGAGCGCGCGATCGGTCAGGTTCGACCCGATGGAGATGATCCGTCCACCCTCGCCCAGATATGCCAGCGCGGCCTGGCCTGCGACGAACGGGGCGCGCGCGTGGATGCCGAGTGCGCGGTCGATCTCGTCGAGCCCGAATTCCCCGTACGGCTTGGCCGGAAAGATGCCCGCGTTGTTCACCAGCACGTCCAGCCCGCCCAGGTCCCGGGCGGTGCGGTCGACCGCGGCGACGATCTGCTCGGCGTCGGCGCTGTCGGCCCGGATCGGCACGGCCCGCCTGCCCAGCGCCTCGATATCGGCGGTGACGGCCTTCGCGGCGACCTCGTCGCGCTGATAGGTGAACGCCACGTCGGCGCCCGCGCCCGCCAGTGCGCGGGCGATGGCGGCGCCGATCCCCCGGCTGCCGCCGGTCACCAGGGCCACGGTGCTGCTCGTCATCGGTTCGCTCCTTTGTGTAGTGATCAGTACACAAATAGCCAAGCGCACGACGACGGGGCGCGTCAAGAGTTTCTTATCGATCGACACAGAATTCACTGGCCTGCGGCGCAGGGGTATATTTGTCGGTCGACACAGAAAGGTTCGCCATGGCAGAACGCGGCCGCCCGCGCGGTTTCGACCGCGACATCGCCCTGCGGCGTGCCATGGAGGTGTTCTGGGAGCGCGGCTACGACGGCGCCTCGATGGCCGACCTCACCACCGCCATGGGCATCAACTCCCCCAGCCTCTACGCCGCCTTCGGCGACAAGGAAGCCCTGTTCCGCGCCGCGGTCGAGCTCTACGGCCGCACCGAAGGGTCACGCACGGCGCGGGCCCTGCGCGAGGAACCCACCGCCTACACCGCCATCGAGGCGATGCTGCGCGACAACATCACCGTCTACACCGATCCCGAGCTGCCGCACGGTTGCATGGTGGTCCTGGCAGGCGCGACCTACACCACGCGCAACGCCTCGGTCCGTGCATTCCTCGCCGAAGCCCGCCGGCACACCACCGCCGACATCCACGCGCGGCTCGACCGCGGCGTCGCCGACGGCGACCTGCGGCCCGGCACCGACACCGCCGCGCTGGCGGCGCTGTACAGCACCGTCCTCTACGGGCTCTCGATCCAGGCCAGAGACGACGTCGGCCATGCCGAACTCAGCGCGGCCGTCGACAGCGCCCTCGAGGTACTCGCGGCGGCGACGACGTAGCCGACGCGCTACTGACGCCGCAGGGCGGCGATGCGCTCGGTCAGCTGATCGGCGGTGGCCAATGCCGTGGGTGGGCCACCGCATTCGCGACGGAGCTCGCCGTGGATCACGCCGTGCGGTTTGCCGGTGCGATGGTGGTGCATCGCGACCAGGCTGTTGAGTTCCCGGCGCAGTTCGCCCAGCTTGTCCGACGTCGCGACCCGCTCGACGACCGCGGCGGGCGCGGGAGCGACGGCCTCCTGGGCACTGCGATCGGCGAGCTGACGCGTCTGCCGCTCGCGCAGCAGCGCGCGCATCTGGTCGGCGTCGAGCAGACCCGGGATGCCCAGGTAGTCGGCCTCCTCGTCGCTGCCGGCGATGGTGGCGGTGCCGAAGGACGAGCCGTCGTAGATCACCTGGTCGAGCTCGGCGTCGGCGGCCAGGGCGACGAAGGACTTCTCCTCCTCGCCCGGCTCGTCCTTGGTCTTGTTCGCGTCGATGAGCAGCTCGTCGTCGAGCGCGTTCTTCTCGCGATGCGGCTTGCCGATGACGTGATCGCGCTGCAACTCGAGCTGGGCGGCCAGGTCCAGCAGCACCGGCACCGACGGCAGGAAGACACTGGCGGTCTCGCCGGGCTTGCGCGCACGCACGAACCGGCCGATGGCCTGAGCGAAGTACAGCGGGGTCGACGCGCTCGTCGCGTACACGCCGACGGCCAGGCGCGGCACGTCGACGCCCTCGGACACCATGCGCACCGCGACCATCCACGGCTGGGTGCCCTTGGCGAACTCGTCGATACGGCTCGAGGACTGCGGGTCGTCGGAGAGCACCACGGCGGGCCGCTCGCCCGAGATGTGTTCCAGCAGTTCGGCATAGTCGCGGGCACGTTCCTGATCGGTGGCGATCACCAGGCCGCCCGCGTCGGGGATGCCCGAGGCGCGCAGCTGGCGCAGCCGGGTGTCGGCCGCGCGCAGCACCGCCGAGATCCAGTCGCCCGCCGGGTCCAGGGCGGTGCGCCAGGCGCGCGCGGTCTGCTCGGCGCTGAGCGGTTCGCCTAGGCGGGCGGTGTGTTCCTCGCCCGCGCTGTCGCGCCAGTGCGCGTCACCGGAGTAGGCCAGGAAGACCACCGGGCGCACGACGCCGTCGGCGAGGGCGTCGGCGTAGCCGTAGGAGTGGTCCGCGCGCGACCGCGGGAAGCCGGCCTCGTCGGGCTCGTAGGTGACGAAGGGGATCTTGGAATCGTCGCTGCGGAACGGGGTTCCGGTCAGCGCGAGCCTGCGCGTCGCGTCGCCGAAGGCCTCCTCGGTGGCCTCGCCCCAGCTCTTGGCGTCGCCCGCGTGGTGGATCTCGTCGAGGATCACCAGGGTGCGGCGGTTCTCGGTGCGCACCCGGTGCCGCGCGGGATGGGCTGCGATCTGGGCGTAGGTCACCACGACGCCGTGATAGTCGCCGGAGGTGCCGCCGGTGCTGTTGGAGAAGCGCGAGTCGAGCTGGATGCCGGAGCGGGCGGCCGAGGCGGCCCACTGGTGCTTGAGGTGCTCGGTCGGCGCGACAACGGTCACCTGATCGACCGTACGATCGGCCAGCAACTCCGCGGCTACCCGCAGCGCGAAGGTAGTCTTACCGGCGCCGGGGGTCGCGACCGCGAGGAAGTCACGTGGCTTGGTGGCAAGGTATTTCGTGAGCGCGCGCCGCTGCCAGGCGCGCAGGGAGCCACCCGGCGCACCCCCCGCGGCCGCATCGCCCGGTGTACCCGCTTCTCTCGCCGCAGCGACGCCACCCGACCCAGTCACGCAGACGACCCTAGCCGCCCGATGCGGCGTGTCGCCAAACCGACGCGGGGTGGGCGACCGGCATCACAACCCAGCCCGAGGTCACCGGCCATTTACCTGTTACCCGCCGACACGATGCCCGGCCCGCACCACGCGGACCGCCGAGGTGCGGGATGCTGGAGACACGATGAGCAACGACCAGATCCGGGCAGCCGATGCGGCACACCCGCCGCAGGCACCCCTGCCCGGCGGTCTACCCGCGCAGCCAGTGACCGCGGCCGGGGCCGACGGGCAACGTCCCCGCGAACACACCCGGGTGGTGCGGTGGCTGCTCATGGTGTGGCGGCTGGTGGTCCGGGTGTCGCAGAAGTGCTGGAACAACTCGATCTTCGCCAAGTCGGCCGCCGCCGCCTTCTGGCAGACGCTCTCGCTCGCGCCGCTGCTGCTCGGCCTGCTCGGCAGCCTCGGCTACGTGGGCGGGCTGTTCGGGCCCGACACGGTGCAGATCGTGGAGGCCAAGATCATCGCGTTCAGCCGGGAGTTCTTCAGCCCGTCGGTCGTCTCCGACCTGATCGAACCCACCGTCGACGACGTGCTGGGCCGCGGCCGCGGCGCCGTGGTGTCGGTGGGCTTCGTGCTGTCGCTGTGGGCCGGGTCCTCGGCGATGGCGACCTTCGTCGACGCGATCGTGGAGGCCCACGACCAGCAGGACGCCCGGCACCCGGTCTGGCAGCGGATCTTCGCGCTGCTGTTGTACGTGCAGTTCCTGGTCGCGGCGGTGCTGATCCTGCCGGTGATCGCGCTCGGACCCACCCGGATCGGCCGGGTGCTGCCCGAGGCCTGGCGCGAACCCGGCCTGCGCCTGATCGACACGTTCTACTACCCGATCGTCGGCTTGCTGCTGATCGTCGGGCTGACCACGCTCTACAAGCTGGCCCTGCACAAGTCGCTGCCCTGGCACCGGCTCTTCGGCGGCGCACTGGTGGCGGGGGTGTTCTTCATGGGCGCCAGCGATCTGCTGCGCCGGTATCTGGCCTGGATCACCGCCACCGGCGTCAGCTACGGCGCGCTGGCCACCCCGATCGCGTTCCTGCTGTTCACCTATTTCCTCGGCTTCGCGGTGATTCTCGGCGCGGAGTTCAACGCCGCGGTGCAGGAATTCTGGCCGGCCAGGGCCACCCGGATGGAGCAGGTCAAGGAATGGTTCAGCAATCAGGTCCGCGGTGACGACGACGAACGCGAGGACGACGGACGCGACGAAGCGGCCGACGCCTCACCCGAGGCGCCGACCACACCGATCACCGAACCCGCTCAGTCGCCGCCCTTGCGCAGGCCGTCGTAGACCTTCTTGCAGTCCGGGCAGACCGGTGAGCCCGGCTTGGGCGAACGCGTCACCGGGAAGACCTCGCCGCACAGCGCGACGACCATCGTGCCCATCACGGCACTCTCGGCGATCCGGTCCTTCTTCACGTAGTGGAAGAACTTGGGGACGTCGTCGCCGGTCGTCTCGTCGGTCGTGGTTTCCGGGCGTACCAGAGTGTCTGTACTCACGCCTTCCATGATGCCGCATCCCGAGCGCGCACCGCTGACCAGCCGCGTGTGCGTTCGTCGGCGGCGAGTGGAAGACTCGGGGTATGCAGTCCCACGGCGACACCCCCGGCGCCGACGAGCCGACACCGGACCCGGAGGTGACGATGCCCGCCGCGCCGAGTTCCTCGCGCGGCTTTTTCCCGGGCGCCGACGCCAAGCACCCGGTGCTCATCACCGAGGCCGCGCCGTCACTCGACGACCAGCATCGCGCCCGCGTCCGCCGCTACACGATCATCATGGCCTTCCGCATCCCCTGCCTGATCCTGGCCGCGGTCGCCTACAGCGCGTTCGAGAACCCGCTGATCTCGATTCTGATCATCGTGGCCTCGGTGCCGCTGCCGTGGATCGCCGTGCTCATCGCCAACGACCGTCCGCCGCGCACCAAGGACGAGCCGAGCCGCTGGGACGGCCGCGCGAACCAGATCGCGCTGGACTCACGTCCGCACAAGGCCATCGACGGCTGACGGCCGCCGCACCAGCATCGACATCAGCGCCGCCAGGCCGCACAGCGCGCCGGCGAGGTACCAGGCCAGGTCGTAGGAGCCCTGCAGGTCGCGAATGAGACCCGCGCCGGTGGCCGCGATCGCCGCGCCGACCTGATGGGCGGCGAACACCCAGCCGAACGCGATCGGCCCGTCGGCGCCGAACAGTTCCCGGCACAGCAGCACGGTCGGCGGGACGGTGGCGATCCAGTCCAGGCCGTAGAAGACCACGAACACCCACATGCTCGGCTGGGTGTGCGGGCCGAGCAGCGAGGGCAGGATCAGCAGCGAGAGCCCGCGCAGCGAGTAGTACCCGAGCAGCAGGTAGCGCGGATCGACGCGGTCGGAGAGCCAGCCCGAGGCGATGGTGCCCGCCACGTCGAAGATCCCGACCAGCGCCAGCAGGCCCGCCGCGGTGGTCGGCGGCATGCCGTGGTCGTGGGCCGCGGTCACGAAGTGCGTGCCGACCAGGCCGTTGGTGGAGGCGCCGCATACCGCGAAGCCGCCTGCCAGCAGCCAGAATCCGGGCCTGCGCGCAGCCGAGGCCAGCACCCGCAGCGCCCGGCTCGCGCCACCGGCGACCGCGACGCGCACCCCCGCGTCCGATCCCGCGGGTGCGCCGTAGGCCCGCACCCCGACATCGCTCGGGTAGTCCCGCACGAACAGCCACACCAGCGGCACCACGGCCAGTGCCACGGCCGCCACGATGACCGCGGGCAGCCGCCAGCCGTGCGCGTGCGCCAGCATCGAGACCAGGGGCAGGAACACCAGCTGACCGGTCGCGCCCGCGGCGGTGAGCACGCCGGTGACCAGACCGCGGCTGCGCACGAACCAGCGGCCGGTGATGGTGGCGACGAACGGCATCGACATCGAGCCGACGCCCACTCCGACCAGCAGACCCCAGGTCGCCACCAGCTGCCAGGCCTGGGTCATGAACACCGTCAGCCCGCTACCCGCCGCGATCAGCACCAGCGCCGCGCACACCACCCGGCGGATGCCGAAGCGATCCATCAACGCGGCCGCGAACGGTGAGATCACCCCGTAGAGCAGCATGTTCAGCGACACGGCCGCCGAGATCGTCGCGTGTGACCAGCCGAACTCGACGTGCAGCGGGTCGATCAGCACGCTGGGCACCGATCGGAAGGCGGCGGCGCCGAGCAGGGCGACGAAACCGACGCCCGCCACGATCCAGGCCGGGTGCGGGGCGCGACCGCGCCGATCGGTGGCGTCGGGGACGGCCGGGGCGCCCTCGGCCGGGTCGTCGCCGGCGGGCGGCAGGGGTGCGCGGAGATCGGTCACCGGAACAGGGTGCCGGAACCTCGCGGCACGAACGAGTGGCCGCGATGACATCTTTCGCAGATATCCTGCCAACCCGCGGTCCGGCGTGATCACGGTCGACAGCGCGCCCACGGCCGCCTACCGTGCGGACAGGACCTCCGGTCCGGGCCGGTACTTCGTCGGCCCCACCGCGTACCCGATCCATCTCGAAACGGAGACAGCATGATTCGCTGGACGTGGGCCTTTCTCGACCGCCCCGCCGCCGGTTTCGACGACTGCGTCCGGTTCTGGGCGACGGTCACCGGCTCCACCGTGTCCGAACCTCGTGGCGCGCAGGGCGAATTCGTCACCCTGCTCCCGGCCGCCGGTCCCGCCTGGCTCAAGATGCAGCGCGTCGGTGGCGACGGCGGCGTCCACCTCGATCTCGATGTCGACGACATCCCCGCCGCGATGGCGACCGCGACCGATCTCGGCGCCCGGGTCGTCACGGTCGAACGCGACTACACCGTGCTGGAATCGCCCGCCGGACAGACATTCTGCTTCACCCCGGTGCACGCCGATGCCCCCGCGCCCGAGGACGAGACGCCGCCGCCGGTCGTCGTCTCGACCGCGCCGGACGGCACCGTGACTCGCCTCGATCAGATCTGCCTCGACCTGTCCCCCGCCGACATCGCGACCGACACCGTGTTCTGGCGAGCGCTGACCGGCTGGACCCACCAGCCGGGCCGCCGCCCCGAATTCTCCCGCCTGCGTGGCCCCGACCAGCCGCTGCACTTGCTGCTCCAGCGTCTCGACGAGGCCCGGCCCGCCGGCGCCCACCCCGACCTGGCCTCCTCGGACATCGCCGCCACCGCCGCCTGGCACGAATCCCTGGGCGCCACCCGGGTCGCCGACGGCGAACGTTGGATCGTGCTGCGCGACCCCGGTTCCGCGGTCTACTGCGTCACCGGCCGTGACCCCTATACCGGCTGACACAGCGGCAACCGGGCCCACCTTCGTCACTGTCGCGCGTTCGCCCGGCGGCCGAGTGCCCCGGGCGCATCACCCGGGCGGGGTAGCGACACCGTCGACCACCCGCCGGGGGACGCATCCGCCGACGGCCTGCGGTCGCATGTCCGGCGTGGCGCGCGACACGCGGCCGTAGCTGGTCGATCCGGGCACGCGCCGCCCTGGCACAGTAGGCGGGTGTCTACGAACCCCACCGCCACCGGTTCCCTGCTCACCGCGCTGTGCCCGGACCTGCGCACGGCGTTGATCCGCGTCGGCTACGACGCCGACACACTGGTGGAGGCGCTGGGTCCCGACGTGCACGCCGCGCTGGGCCGCTCCGAGCCGGTGCCCGTGCGCCGGGTGGCACGTGCGGCGGGCGAGCTGGGCACGCTGATCCGGCTGCTGCTGCTCGGTGACGCGCTGCCCGCACGCGAGGTCGCCGCCGCGCTGTCGCCGGTCCGGATCGACGACGCCGTCGCGGCGGGTCTGCTGGCCCGCGACGGTGACGAGCTCAGGGCCGCACTGGATCTGCGCCCGCTCGACACCGGCGCCGGCACCCGCTGGATCCTGTCCGACCTCGACGATTCGATGCGCAGGCGCACCCTCACCGAGGACCATGTGCTCGGGGTCGGGCACGCCTCGCTGTCGCTGCTGCGCGCCACGCCGACCGAACCGGTGGGCACCCTGCTGGACCTGGGCACCGGCTGCGGCGTGCAGGCCGTGCACGCGGCGAGCTACGCGGGCCGGGTCACCGCCACCGATGTCAACTCCCGGGCGCTGTGGCTGGCCGAGGCCACCGCCGCGCTGAACGAACTCGACATCGAACTGCTCGAAGGGTCCTGGTTCGAGCCGGTCGCGGGCCGCACCTTCGATCAGATCGTGGCCAATCCCCCGTTCGTGGTGGGCCCCGCGCGCATCGAGCACACCTACCGCGACTCCGGGCTCGCGCTGGACGGCGCCAGCGAGCTGGTGATCGGGCAGGCGCCCGGCTTGCTGGCCCCCGGTGGCACCGCGGCCATGCTCGCCGCCTGGGTGCATATCGAGGGCCAGGACTGGCGGCAGCGGGTGTCGTCGTGGCTGCCCGCCCACGGCGTCGACGCCTGGGTCGTGCAGCGCGACGTCGCCGATCCGGCACTCTATGTGGGTACCTGGCTGCGCGACGCCGGGCTGGACCCGCGCGACCCGGCCGCCCAGGCCAGGGCCGAGGCGTGGCTGGCGGCGTTCGAGGCCGCCGATGTCGAGGGCATCGGGTTCGGGTTCGTCTACCTGCACGCCATCGACGGGCCGACCGAGCTGATGGCCGAGGACCTCACCCACGGCTTCGACGATCCGCTCGGCGACGAGGCGCCCGCCTACTTCGCCCGCTCGGCCTGGCTGCGCGCCGTGGCCGCCGACGACCGCCTCGCCTGGACCTCCCGTTTCGCCCCGAGCCCGGCCACCGCCCTGGAACGGGTGTATCTGCCCGGCGAGCACGGGTGGGAGGAGCAGGTCGCGCGGCTGCATCGCGGCGACGGTCCGCGCTGGCAGCACGAGGTCGACGAGTCCACGGTGGCCCTGATCGCGGGAATGCGACCGGACGGTCTGCCGTTGTACGAACTGCTCGAACTGCTGGCCCTCGCCGAGGGCGCCGATCAGGTGACCCCGGAGTTCGCCGCCCAGGCACTCGGTGTCGTGGCCGGTCTGGTGCGCCACGGATTGGTGCGACCCGTCTGAGCCGACCGGCGGTGGGGGCCGAGTTCCGGCCACGGTGCTCTTCTCAGGAACTTCTCAGCCGTACAGGTGGGAACACGCAGCTCAGAGCGGTTTATCACCAGCGCGATCGGGAACTTTCTCTAAGTCGGGTCCGTTGATCGGAGTGAGACACCACCGACAGGAGGCAAGTCATGACAAGCCCCGCCACTACTCGTGTGCGCCCCAGCGAGTCCGATATCGACGCCCAGAGCCCGGCCGCCGACCTGGTACGCGTGTACCTGAACGGAATCGGCCGCACGGCACTGCTCACGGCGGCCGACGAGGTCGAGTTGGCCAAGCGTATCGAGGCGGGCCTGTATGCCCAGCACCTGCTCGAGACGGGTAAGCGGTTATCGGCGACCCGCAAGCGTGATCTGGCGATTCTGGTCCGCGAGGGGCAGGCCGCCCGCTCGCATCTGCTCGAGGCCAACCTGCGCCTGGTCGTCTCACTGGCCAAGCGCTACACCGGCCGCGGTATGCCGCTGCTCGACCTGATCCAGGAGGGCAACCTCGGACTGATCCGCGCGATGGAGAAGTTCGACTACGCCAAGGGCTTCAAGTTCTCCACCTACGCCACGTGGTGGATCCGCCAGGCCATCACCCGCGGCATGGCCGATCAGAGCCGTACGATCCGGCTCCCCGTGCACCTGGTCGAGCAGGTCAACAAGCTCGCCAGGATCAAGCGTGAACTGCATCAGCAGCTCGGCCGCGAGGCCACCGACGCCGAACTCGCCAACGAGTCGGGCATCCCGGTGGAGAAGATCGCCGACCTGCTCGATCACAGCCGCGACCCGGTCAGCCTCGACATGCCGGTCGGCAACGACGAGGAAGCCCCGTTGGGCGACTTCATCGAGGACTCCGAGGCCACCTCCGCCGAAAGCGCGGTCATCGCCGGCCTGCTGCACCACGACGTGCGCAGCGTCCTGGCCACCCTCGACGAGCGCGAACAGCAGGTCATCCGTCTGCGCTTCGGCCTCGACGACGGCCAGCCCCGCACCCTGGACCAGATCGGCAAGCTGTTCGGGCTGTCCCGCGAGCGGGTCCGCCAGATCGAGCGCGAGGTCATGTCCAAGCTGCGCAAGGGTGAGCGCGCCGATCGGCTGCGCGCCTACGCCAGCTGATCTCCGAGAACCCGACGGCCCCGCGGGGTCGTCTGCCGAAACGCCGACCGGTGTCCGCGACCTCTCCCCTCCGGGGTCGCGAGCCGGTCGGCGTTGTTCGTCGGGGACCCCCGCTCAGGCCAGTCGGCGCGGACCGGTGTCGAACCGGCTCGGCTCCGGGCCGATCCGGGCGCGCGCGTAGATGATCTCGGCCGAAGACGGCGCCGCGAGCACCGGATCGCAGGACAACTCGCGCATCTGCGGGATGTCGTCGAACAGGGCCGAGATGCGTTGCGCCAGTCCGGCCAGCGCCGCCTTGTCGACCGCCGGTCCGGCCTGCCCACCGGACAGCAGCGGCGCGGCGCGTGGCGCCTCGATCAGGGCCACGGATTCCTCGGCGGTGAGCGGCAGCGCGCGGAACGCGCGGTCCCCGAGCAACTCGATGATCAGGCCCGAGAGCCCGAATTCGATCACCGAACCGAACGAGGGGTCGTCGGTGACGCGCAGAACACAGCCCATGCCCTTGGTCGCCATCTTCTGCACGTGCAGCAGCGGATCGCCGCAGATCTCGACCAGATCGGTGTAGGCCTGGCGGACCGCGTCGGGCGTCCACAGGTCCAGGCGCACCCCGAGCAGGTCCGGCCTGCGCCGCCACAACTCCCCGGTGGCCTTCGCCGCGACCGGATAGCCCAGTTCCTCGCCGGCCGCCACTGCCTGCTCGGCGTCGCGCACCGCCCGGAACTCGACCACGTCGATGCCGTAGCAGCCCAGCAGCCGCACCGTTTCCTCGTCGGTGAGCCAGCGCCCACCCGAATCCGCCAGCCAGCCCGCCACCAGGTCCGCCGCCGCCGCGGTGTCGATGCCCGGCGGTCGCACGACCGGGGAGACCGGCCGGTCCCGCCAGCGGGCGTACCGCTCGACCCGGGCCAGCGCCCTGGCCGCGCGTTCCGGGTCCGGATAGGACGGGATCGAGCCCCTGGCCGGCGCGCCACCGGTCGTGCGCACCGCCAGCAGCTTCGGAATGCCCGACTCGGCGACGAAGGTGGTCAGCACCGGTTTGTCCTTGCCCGGCGCCGCCGCGGCCGCCGCCCGCAGCGCGTCGGCGAAGCCGGCCATCGGTACCGGCACCGGCGGGGCCACGACGACGATCACGGCGTCGACCTCGTCACTGCGCAGCGCGGCCTGCACCGCCTCCCGGTAGTCGGCCGGGGTCGCCTCCGGGCCCAGATCCACCGGCCCGTCGACCGGCGCGCTGTGGACGGTGCGCTCGGTCGGCCGCACACCGGGTCCACGATCCACGACCGAGGCGGGCCGGCGCACCCGCAGGCCTTCGCCGTGCGCGGCATCGATGGCCAGCCAGTTCAGCGCGGCGCTGTTGCCGACCACCGCCACCCGTGGCCCGCGCGGCAACGGCTGACACGCCAGCAGCGCCGCACAGTCGAACAGTTCCGAGATGGAGTCGACCTGGATGATCCCGGCCTGGGCGAACAGGTCACGCACCACCGTGCGATCCATATCGGCGCCCGCGGCCAGCCTGCCGCTGCTCACCGCCACGATCGGCTTGCCCCGCGCCACCCGCCGGGCCAGCCGGGAGAACTTGCGCGGATTACCGAAGCTCTCCAGGTACAGCAGGATCACCTCGGTATCGGCGGCGGTGTCCCAGAACTGCAGCAGATCGTTGCCGGAGACATCGGCGCGGTTACCCGCCGACACGAACGTCGACAAGCCGAGATTGCGCGCCGCGGCCTCCCCCAGGATCGCCGCGCCGAGCGGGCCGGACTGGCAGAAGAACCCGATCCGCCCGCGCTCGGGCAGCACCGGGGCCAGGGTGGCGTTGAGGCCCACCGCCGGGTCGGTGTTGGCGATGCCGAGTGCGCTGGGCCCGACCACCCGCATACCGTGGCCGCGCGCCGCGGCGACCAGCTCGTGTTCGGCGGCCAGGCCCTCGGGCCCGGTCTCGCCGAAGCCGGCCGTGAGCACCACCAGGCCCTTCACCCCCTTGGCCATACAGTCGTCGAGCACCGACCCGATCGCGGCCGGAGGCACCGCGACGACCGCCAGGTCCACTTCGTCGGGGATCTCGCGGACCGTGGCGTAGGCGCGCACGCCTCGCACCGATCGGCGGTTCGGGTTCACCGGGAACACCGGCCCGCTGAAGCCGCCGGCGAGCAGGTTCGCCAGCACGGCGCCACCGACCCTGGTCCGCTCGGGCGAGGCGCCGATCACCGCCACCGACCCGGGCGCCAGCAGGTTGCCGACGCTGCGGGCCTCCGAGGCCGCCTCCCGCGCATCCCGCACGGTGCGCAGCGCTTCGGTGGGATCGATCGCGAACTCCAGGTGCACCTCGGCGCCGTCCCGACTGCGCTGCAGCTGATAGCCGGCGTCGCGGAACACGGTGATCATCGCCTCGTTCTCGGCGAGCACCTCCGCGACGAAGGCCATCACCTCGTTCTCGGCCGCCGCGCCGGCGAGGTGCTCGAGCAGCACCGAGCCCAGACCACGGCCCTGGTGCTCGTCGGCGACCACGAAGGCCACCTCGGCGGCGCGCGGGCCTCGACGATCGAGCAGTTCGTAGCGGGCGACGCCGATGATCGCGTCCCCGAGCAGGGCGACCAGCCCGACCCGATCGTGGTAGTCCACATGGGTGGTGCGGTACATGTCCTTGGGCGAGATCCGCGGGTACGGACCGAAATAGCGCAGATACCGGGTGCGATCCGACAGCGCGGCGTGGAACGTGGCCAGCGCCGGGGCGTCGGCGGGCACGATCGGGCGCACGCGGACCACGCCTCCGTCGGAGGCGAGCACATCGCCGTACCAGTGTTGGGGTGGCGCAGGCGGATTCGCGGGCGTATCGGGGGTGTCGGGCAGCAGCGGCTCAGTCACGAGGGTCCTCCGGGTCGAGCCCGAGCAGGGCGAAGCTCGCCCGCCGGGTGGCCGTGATCGCGGTGTCGATCGCCCGCTGGGCCCGGATCTGGCCCGCGTCGCCGACCTCGGGGGTGCCGCCGGGACCGTCCCAGGGCAGGTAGGCGGTGTCGCCGCCGTCGCCCATGCTGGTCGGCGGCTGCACCCGGGGCGCGGCGGCGCGGACCTGGTCGATCCAGCCGGCCGGGACCGGCGTCTCCGGCGCCAGCGGCCGGTCCAGAGCCGCGGCGAGCAGATGCGTCCAGGCGCGCGGTACCACCCGCACCACGCCGTACCCCCCGCCCCCGATCGCCAGCCAGCGGCCCTCGGCATGGCGGTCGGCCAGCTCGCGCATCGCCAGGAAGGCCGCGCGCTGGCCGTCCACGGTGAGTTCCAGGTCGGCCAGCGGGTCCTCGCGATGGGTGTCCACCCCGCACTGGCTGACGATGATCTGCGGCCGGAAGGCGGCCACCGCGCCGGGCACGACCGCGTGGAATCCACGCAACCACTGGGCATCCCGGGTGCCGGGCAGCAGCGGCAGGTTGATCGAGGTGCCCTCCGCCGCGCCGAGCCCGGTCTCGGTGGGCCAGCCGGTGTTGGGCCACAACGTCGCCGGATGCTGGTGCAGCGAGATCGTCAGCACTCGTGGATCGGCGTAGAAGGCACGCTGGACGCCGTCGCCGTGGTGGACGTCGACATCGAGGTAGGCGATACGGTCGAAGCCGTGGTCGAGCAGCCACGAGATCGCGATCGCGGCGTCGTTGTAGATGCAGAAGCCGGCCGCGGCGTCGGGCATGGCGTGATGCATGCCACCACCGATGCTCACCGCCCGCCGGGTCCGCCCGGCCGCGATCTCCCCGGCGGCGGCGAGGGTACCGCCCACGATGACCGAGGCCGCCTCGTGCATGCGGGGGAAGATCGGGTTGTCGGCGGTTCCCAAGCCGTACATCGTGTCCTCGGGCGTCGGTGGTCCGTCACCGGCGCGCCGCACCGCCTCGATATAGGCGCTGCTGTGCACCCGCAGCAGGTCGGCCTGGGTGGCCGCGGCAGGTGCCAACGGCTCGACACCGTCGAGCACGCCCAGACTTTCGGCCAGCGACATGGTGAACTGCAGGCGCGCCGGTTTCATCGGGTGCTCCGGACTCCAGGTGTAGCCGAGGAATCGCTCGGTCCACACGACGGTCCCGGGCTCTTCGCTGTGCGGCGGCGTGACCATGCTCGCCACGCTAGTCGGAAGCAGCGACCCCCGTGACGCGTTGACATGCAGTAGAAATAGGGCCGCCGGTCCGGCGGGCGGACGGGCGTTCGCGCGTGGGTAGAATTCGTGCCGACGAAGGGGTAACAGGTGAAGGATCTGGTCGACACCACGGAGATGTATCTCCGTACCATCTACGACCTCGAGGAAGAGGGCGTGGTGCCGCTGCGGGCACGCATCGCCGAGCGGCTCGAGCAGAGTGGTCCGACGGTGAGCCAGACGGTCGCGCGGATGGAACGCGACGGCCTGCTGCTCGTCGCGGGTGACCGCCACCTCGAGCTGACCGACAAGGGCCGCGCCATGGCGGTCGCGGTGATGCGCAAGCACCGGCTCGCCGAGCGGTTGCTGGTCGACATCATCGGCCTCGACTGGCAGAACGTGCACGCCGAGGCGTGCCGCTGGGAGCACGTGATGAGCGAGGAGGTGGAGCGGCGCCTGATCGAGGTGCTCAACCACCCGACCACCTCGCCCTACGGCAACCCCATTCCCGGTCTGGACGAGCTCGGCCTCGGCGATACCCCCGCTGCCGAGGAGACGCTGGTGCGCCTGTCCGACCTGCCCAACGGCGCGCTGCACGCCGTCGTGGTGCGCAGGCTGGCCGAGCACATCCAGACCGACCCTGAGGTCATCGGCAGGCTGCGCGAGGCGGGTGTGGTGCCCGACGCGCGTGTCACCGTCGAGACCAAGCCGGGTGCGGTGCTGATCACGGTGCCGGGGCACAACGGTTTCGAACTGTCCGAAGAGATGGCGCATGCCGTCCAGGTGAGGCTGGTCTGATACGTGAAACTTCTGGTCACCGGCGGCGCCGGCTACGTGGGTGGCGTGTGCGCCGCCGTCCTGCTCGAGGCGGGCAACGAAGTGGTCGTCGTCGACGACCTGTCGACCGGTAACGCCGACGGCGTCCCGGCCGGTGCCCGCTTCGTCGAGGGCGACATCGCCGTCGCGGCGCCGGAGCTGTTGCGCGCCGAATCCTTCGACGGCGTGCTGCATTTCGCGGCGCAGTCGCTGGTCGGCGAGTCGGTGGAGCAGCCGGAGAAGTACTGGCACGGCAACGTCGTCAAGACGCTGACCCTGCTCGAGGCGATCCGCGAGACCGGTACCCCGCGCCTGGTGTTCTCCTCCACCGCCGCGACCTACGGCGAACCCGAGCAGGTGCCGATCACCGAGTCGGCGCCGACCCGCCCCACCAACCCCTACGGTGCGAGCAAGCTGGCCATCGACCACGCCATCACCTCCTACGCGGCAGCGCACGGCCTGGCCGCGACCAGCCTGCGCTACTTCAACGTGGCGGGCGCCTACGCCGGTCTCGGCGAGAACCGGGTCGTGGAAACGCATCTGATCCCCCTCGTGTTGCAGGTGGCGCTGGGCCACCGCAAGGCCATCTCCGTCTACGGCACCGACTGGCCGACGCCGGACGGCACATGCGTGCGTGACTACATCCACATCCGCGACCTGGCGCAGGCGCATCTGCTGGCGCTGTCCTCGTCGCAGCCCGGCAGCCACCGGATCCTCAATCTCGGCTCGGGCACCGGTTTCTCGGTGCGCGAGGTGATCTCGGCGTGCGAGCGGGTGACCGGCCTGCCGATCGAGGCGATCGACGCGCCGCGCCGCCCGGGCGATCCGGCGGTGCTCATCGCCTCCAGCGACCGCGCGATCGCCGAGCTGGACTGGCGGCCCGAGCACAACGATCTCGACGAGATCGTCTCCGACGCCTGGGAATTCCTGCGGTCGCTCGGCGACAAGGCGCACAGCGCGCGCTGATCTCCGCCGCTCGCCGTCCTCACCGGTGGAGCGGGCCGATGTCGACCCCCAGATCAGCCGCGATCTGGTGACCGCACTGCGCGAGTTTGCGCAGCCGTTCCGGCCGCAGCCCGCTCTGCAGCGAGGTCTCCAGCAGCACGGCCATCGGGTGGGTGGCATCGGCCTCCACCGCCGCGGCGAGGGCGACGCCGGCGAACGGCCCGTCCCCGCGCAGGTAGGCGCTGAAGCCCAGCAGTGCCGCGGCCTCGGCGCGGTCGGCGCCGGGCGTGGCCCGGGCGAGTTGAGCCCACAGCTGTTCGGCGGCCTCGGCGTGATCGCCCAGCGCCAGCCCGTACATCGCGTCCCGGATCGGCCGGTCGCGCAGCGTGGCCGCCAGCTGCGCGAGTTCGCGATCGGCACGCGGCGCGCCGGAGGCGGCGTCGGCGATCTGCCACAGGACCCATTCCAGCGCCCTGCGCTGATAGGCCACCGTGTGCCCGGCCCGTGTCGCCGCGGACAGGCCACCGCGATAGCGCGCGACGGCCGGTCCGAGCCGGCGCCGCACCTCGGCGCACAGTCGTCGGTCGGGCCGCACCAGGGCGGTGAGTTCACCGCGCGAGCGGCGGATCTGTCTGCCGTCGAGCACGTGGGACAGCGCCACCATCGACGACGCCGGATCACCGACGACCCCGCCCGCGCCGCGATGGAACAGGTCGCGGAAGCGCGCCCCGGCCACGATCGAGGGCACCGACCAGGCCCCGCACACGGCGATCCCCTCGTCACCGAGTGCCTCGAGCAGCGACGCGGCCCGAAGCGCCTGCATCACCCCGCCCCCGGCCTCGTCGACGAACACCGCCAGCACCCCGCCGGCATGCTCACGCAGGCAGATCGATCCGACGCAGGCGGTGAACTGGCCGATCCGGTGCGGATCGGCGAGCGCGTCCAGATCGAATCGCACCACCGCCTCGATCGCCGTTGACCCGCCCGGGGCCGCCTCGTGCAGGACGGCGACGACCAGCGAGCGTTCGGGGACGAAGCCGAGCATCGCGGGCAGGGCGGCGATGAGCTCGCCGGGATCGTCCACCCGCAGCGACGGCTGCGGTGGTCCGGCGGGGTAGCCGGGGGTGGATTCGGCGCAGGTGAGTGCCCGGGGAAAGGGTCCGGAGCGAGTGGCCCGGCGGGTGGAGTTCGTCGACGATGTCATGGCTCCACCGTGCCCGTGGCCCCCGACGGCACCGGGCGCCCGACCTGGGCGTTGTGCTGCCCTGTTGACGGCCCCGCGGCTGGGGAGCGATCCCGGTCCCGGCGTCGCGCCCGGACCGAACCTGTCACCCCCGCGTGCTAGGGCCGCGGGTCAGGCCCCGCGGACCCGGCGCACGGCGGTCGCGAACATCTCCGCGACGGCCTGCTGGTCGGGCAGGCCCGCGCCGAAGGTCATCGACGTCACCGTGATCCGCACGTCGCCGATCTGCCCGATCGTGGTCTGCATGGTCTGGGTCAGCCCGGCCCCGCCGACGTCGGGAACGACAGTGCGCCGCAACGACACCGCGTCGTCGGCGCCCGTCGGGCTCGTGGTGTCGAGCACGGTCGTGACGGTCGATTCCGCGCCCGCCCGGCTGACCCGGATCTGCTCGCACCCGGCGAGGCGGTCTCGCAGGCGCGCTGGCGCCTCGGTGGTGCGCGAGAGTTCGACGGTGAGCGTGGCCCGGCTCGCGTCGTCGTTGCCGACCGCGACCGCGGCCGGTTCGGCGCCGGGCTCGGGGTCCGGCGGCGTGCACTTCGCCGGGCGGACGGTGGCGCCCGCCCCCACCCCGTCCAGATCGCCCGCCGCCGCGGCCGCGGCCTGCGGGGGCAGGACGACGGCCGGGTAGCGGGCCGGGAACTGCTGGGCGGTGGGCAGCAGATCGGCGAGCGCGCCGTCGATGTGCCGCACCGCGATCGCGCTCTGGGCGACCGGCGTGCCGTCGATGCTCTGTCCGCACCCGGTCAGCGCCAGCCCGGCGAGCACCACCGAGCAGGCGAGGGTCCGGCGCCGCTGCCCGGGGCGCCGGACCCGATCGCCGCCGTGGGCCGGTGTCGTCTCCGCCACGTTCACCCCTCCCACTGTGCCCCACCGGGCCGGTCGGGGCGTCATCGCCACGCCGCACGGGAATGTCGAGGCAGCGGTGGCTGTTGTGTAGCAGGACGAGCCGTCCTCCGGCCGTGTGCGATGCGTCTGCTCGCGTGGGGGACAATGGAGAAACGCCTCCCCCGCCGCGAGCGTTGGTGGACCGCGCAGGAAGGAGTACGCGATGGATGATCAGTCGCACATGTACGAGCTGGAGTTCCCGGCACCGCAGCTGTCGTCGGACGACGGCGCCGGTCCCGTGCTGGTGCACGGCCTGGAAGGTTTCACCGACGCCGGTCACGCCGTGCGCCTGGCGACCACCCACCTGCGCGAGAGCCTGGAATCCGAACTCGTCGCTTCCTTCGACGTCGACGAGCTGCTCGACTACCGCTCGCGCCGTCCGCTGATGACGTTCAAGACCGATCATTTCGCCGAGTACGCCGAACCCGAGCTGAACCTGTGGGCGCTGCGCGACACCGCCGGCACCCCGTTCCTGCTGCTGGCCGGCCTGGAACCGGATCTGCGCTGGGAGAAGTTCACCACCGCGGTGCGGCTGCTGGCCGAACAGCTCGGCGTGCGCCGCACGATCGGCCTGTCGGCGATCCCGATGGCGATCCCGCACACCCGTCCGCTCGGCGTCACCGCGCACTCCTCGGACCGTTCGCTGATCGGCGATCACCAGCGCTGGCCCGGTGAGCTGCAGGTGCCCGGCAGCGCGTCCTCGCTGCTCGAATTCCGGATGGCCCAGCACGGACACGAATCGCTCGGGTTCTCCGTGCACGTGCCGCACTATCTGGCCCAGACCGACTATCCCGAGGCCGCCCAGACCCTGCTGGAGAACGTCGCCGACAGCGCAGGCCTCGAACTGCCGCTCACCGCGCTGGGCGAGGCCGCCGCGCGGGTGCGCGAGCAGGTCGCCGAGCACATCGCCGGCAACGAGGAGGTCGAGACGGTCGTGACGGCGCTGGAACGCCAGTACGACAGTTTCGTCACCGCCCAGGAGAGCCAGTCCAGCCTGCTGGCGGGCGACGGTGAACTGCCCAGCGGCGAGGAGCTCGGCGCCGAGTTCGAGCGCTTCCTCGCCGAACAGGGCGGTTACGGCGACACCTCCCGCGACAGCGAGGACTGAACCGCCGGGCCGTGCGCAGGTCTGGGCACGGCGACGCCCGCCTCGCCCACTAGGGTGGTCGGAGTGGATCTGACCGACCTGCTCGAAATCCCCGGGACCGACGCCGACGCGCTCTACGAGTCGTTCGCGGCGTGGGCCGCCGAGCAGGGCACGCCCCTGTATCCGGCGCAGGACGAGGCGCTCATGGAGCTGGCCTCGGGATCCAACGTGATCCTGGCGACGCCGACCGGATCGGGCAAGTCCCTGGTCGCGGTCGGCGCGCACCTGTTCGCGATGGCCAACGGGCAGCGCAGCTACTACACCGCGCCGATCAAGGCGCTGGTCAGCGAGAAGTTCTTCGCGCTGTGCGAGGTGTTCGGCGCGACGAACGTCGGCATGGTCACCGGCGACGCCGCGGTCAACGCCGACGCCCCGATCATCTGCGCGACGGCGGAGATCCTGGCGAACCTGGCACTGCGCGAGGGCGCGGCCGCCGAGGTCGGCCAGGTGGTGATGGACGAGTTCCACTTCTACGCCGATCCCGATCGCGGCTGGGCCTGGCAGGTGCCGATCATCGAGCTGCCGCGCGCGCAGTTCCTGCTGATGTCGGCGACGCTGGGCGAGGTCGACTTCTTCGCCGAGGATCTCGAGCGCCGCACCGGCCGCTCGACCGCGGTGGTCGCGGGCACCGAACGCCCTGTCCCCCTGACGTTCTCGTATGTGCGCACCCCCGTCACCGAGACGCTCGAAGAGCTGGTGACCACCCATCAGGCGCCGGTGTATGTCGTGCACTTCACCCAGGCCGCCGCGCTGGAACGCGCCCAGGCGCTGACCAGCGTGAACTTCGCCACCCGCGCCGAGAAGGACGCGATCGCCGCCGCCATCGGCGAATTCCGCTTCGCCGCCGGCTTCGGCAAGACCCTCTCGCGGCTGATCCGCCACGGTATCGGCGTCCACCACGCCGGCATGTTGCCCAAGTACCGCAGGCTGGTGGAGAAGCTCGCCCAGGACGGCCTGCTGAAGGTGGTGTGCGGCACCGACACCCTCGGCGTCGGCATCAACGTGCCGATCCGCACGGTGCTGCTGACCGGGCTCACCAAGTTCGACGGGGTGCGGACCCGCAGGCTCAAGGCCCGCGAGTTCCATCAGATCGCCGGCCGCGCCGGCCGCGCCGGATTCGACACCATGGGCACCGTCGTCGTGCAGGCGCCCGAGCACGAGGTGGAGAACGCGCGCCTGATCGCCAAGGCGGGCGACGATCCGAAGAAGCAGCGAAAGGTGCAGCGCCGCAAGCCGCCCGAGGGTTTCGTGTCCTGGAGCGAGGAGACCTTCGACCGGCTCGTTGCCGCGCAGCCCGAGCCGATGGTGTCACGTTTCGCGGTGACCAACGCGCTGCTGCTCAACGTGATCGCCCGGCCAGGCAACTGCTTCGACGCCATGCGCCACCTGCTCGAGGACAACCACGAGCCGCGCCCGGCCCAGCGCAAACACATCCTGCGTGCCATCCGGCTCTACCGGGCGCTGCGCGATGCCGGTGTGGTGCAACAACTCTCCGAGCCCGACGCGCAGGGTCGGATGGCCCGGCTCACCGTCGACCTCCAGCGTGACTTCGCTCTCGATCAGCCGCTCTCGCCGTTCGCGCTGGCGGCCTTCGAACTGCTCGATCGCGACAGCCCCACCTACACCCTCGATGTCGTCTCGCTGATCGAGGCGACCCTGGAGGACCCCCGGCAGCTGCTGATGGCCCAGCAGCACAAGGCGCGCGGGGCCGCCGTGGCCGAGATGAAGGCCGACGGCATCGAATACGAGGAGCGCATGGAGCTCCTGGAAGAGGTCACCTGGCCCAAGCCGCTGGCCGAGCTGATCGAGCCCGCCTTCGAGACCTACCGGGCCGGGCATCCGTGGGTCTCGGAGTTCGCGCCGTCGCCGAAGTCGGTGGTGCGCGACATGATCGAGCGCGCGATGACCTTCGCCGAGCTGATCTCGTTCTACGAGCTCGCCCGCTCCGAGGGTGTGGTGCTGCGCTACCTCGCCGATGCCTACCGCGCGTTGCGCCGCACGGTGCCCGACGCGGCCCGCACCGAGGAGCTCGACGATCTCGTCGAGTGGCTGGGCGAGCTGATCCGCCAGGTGGATTCGAGCCTGCTCGACGAATGGGAGCAGCTCACCAATCCGGGCGCGGAGAACGACGCCGAGCAACTCGCCTTCGGCGCGGAGTCGGTGCGCCCGATCTCGGCCAACGAGCGCGCCTTCCGGGTGATGGTGCGCAACGCCATGTTCCGCCGGGTCGAGCTCGCCTCGCGACAGCGCTGGTACGACCTCGACGAGCTGAGCCCGGGCCCGGACTGGGCCGAGGATTTCGCCCCCTACTTCGACGAGTACGCCACGATCGGCACCGGCCCCGACGCCCGCGGCCCGCAGCTGTTCCAGGTGGAGCAGCGGCCCGGTTTCTGGCATGTGCGCCAGGTCCTCGACGACCCCGCGGGCGACCACGGCTGGGCACTGACGGCCATCGTCGATCTGGAGGAGTCCGACGCCGCGGGCGAGGTGGTGTTCGACGAGGTCACGGTGTCGGCGGGCTGACTGATACCCGTTCCCTATCGTCGAAAATGACGAATGTTTGACGGATTCGTTGTTGGGTAGGCGCCGCTGATACTCTCTCCCGGCCGCCGACCGAAAGTTCAACTATGCCCGAATCCCCGTACCTTGTCATCTACCCCGAGCGGGTACGTGCCAATTACCGAGCTCTCGCCGCCGCCGTGTCGGCGCGGCGCAGCCGGGGCACCCGGATCAGGTACGCGGTGAAAGCGGCACCGGTCGACGAGTTGCTGACGCTGCTCGACGTCGAGGGCGCCGAGTTCGATGTCGCCAGCATCGGCGAGATCGAGCAGGCACTGCGCCTGGGGATCGACGCGGCCAAGCTCTGCTACGGCAATCCCATCAAGAAGAGCGCCCACATCGCGCGCGCCTTCGCCCTGGGTGTGCGCCGCTACGCCTTCGACACCGAGGACGACCTGCTGCGCATCGCCGAGCACGCGCCCGGCGCGGAGGTCGAGTGCCGGTTCCTGTCCTCGGCGCCGGAGTCGCGCACCCCCTTCGGCACCAAGTTCGGCTGCGCGCCCAGCGAGGCGCTGCGGCTGCTGGTGCGCGCCCGCGATCTGGGCTTGGCGGTGGGTGGCCCGTACTTCCACGTCGGCTCCCAGCAGCTCGATCCGGCCGCCTGGCGGATCGGTATCCGCCAGGCCGGTGAGATCGTGACCGCGTTGGCGGACAAGGACATTCACGTCGCCGCGGTCAACGTGGGCGGCGGTCTGCCGATCTCCTACGCCGACGCGGCCCCCGAGCTCGACGCGATCGCGGCCGCCATGACCGCGGCCGCCGCGCAGTTTTTGCCCGAGTCCACCGGCCTGGTCGTCGAACCCGGCCGCGCGCTGGTGGGCAACGCGGGCACCATTCACGCCGAGGTCGTCGGCGTGCGATTCGCGCCGGATGGCCGGCGCTGGGTGTATCTCGACATCGGCCGATACAACGGTATGGCCGAGACGGAGAACGAGTACATCGCCTACCGGTTCGTCACCGATCGCGACGGCGATCCGGTCGACGAGGCGGTGGTCGCGGGTCCGACCTGCGACGGCGACGATGTACTGTATCAACGCACGAAGGTCCTTCTGCCGACCACGTTGCGAGCCGGTGATCAGATCCAGATCCTCGACACCGGCGCCTATACCGCGAGTTATTCGTCGGTGTCCTTCAATGGTTTTCCGCCCTTGACCGTTCATGTCTCGGGCGCTGAGCGAGAGTGAGTTTGCCCATGACGGCGGAATTCACCGGCTGGCACGTGCTGGCCGAGTTCGGTGGTGTCGACACAGACCTGTGTGACGATCTCGAACGACTCGAATCGGCGTTGCGTGAGTCTCTGATCGCGGCGGGCGTCACCATCTGCGATGTCGTTCACAAAAAGTTCGATCCGCAGGGGGTGACCGTCCTCGCCCTGTTGTCGGAGTCCCACGCCTCGATTCACACCTATCCGGAGTCCGGCGACATCTTCGTCGACGTCTTCACCTGCGGCAGCATCGGCGCGGGCGCGACGAAGGCGGTAGAACTCCTGCGAGACAAGTTGTCTCCCAAGGATGTTCGGATGAAGGTCGTCCAGCGCGGCCACGGGGCCGAGAAGATCTACGAACCGGTGGGCGACGGCCTGACCCGGATCTGGGATCTGCACGAGGTGATCGTGGACACGAACACCCCGTTCCAGCACATGGTGATCGCGCGCACCGATCAGGGCATCTCCCTGTTCTCCGACGACGACCGCCAGTCCACCGAGTTCTCCCAGGTCACCTACCACGAGGCCATGATGGTCCCGGCGTTCGTGCTGGCCGAGAAGCTGGACCGGGTGCTGATCATCGGTTCCGGTGAGGGCGTGGCCTCGCAGATGTCGGTGGCGGCGGGGGCGACCCTGGTCGATCACGTCGATATCGACCAGCGCGAGGTCGAGCTGTGCGCCCGGCACCTGCCCTACGGCTACACCCCCGAGGAACTGGCGGCCGCGGTCGCCGGTGAGGGCCCGGTGCACGTGCACTACGCCGACGGCTGGGACTTCCTGGCCAACGCGCAGGAGGCGGGCACCCGTTACGACGTGATCGTCATCGATCTGCCCGACGAGCGGGTCGAGGACGCCCAGCACAATCGCCTCTACGAGTCGGAGTTCCTGTCCCGATGTAAGGCACTGCTGGCGCCCGGCGGCGTGCTGTCGGCCCAGGCCGGCTGCGCGACCATGTGGCGCAACGAGACCCTCAAGCGGTCGTGGGGTCGGTTCCACGAGCAGTTCGCCACCGTGGTCCCCTACGGCAGCGACGAGCACGAGTGGACCTTCCTGTTCGGCCTGAACGAGAAGATCGAGGACCCGGTCCGCGGCATGACCGACCGCCTGGCCCTGCTCCCCTACCGCGCCGAGACCATCGACGCGCGCGCTCTCGAGCGCGGCGCGATCGAGCCCTACGCGCTGCGCGCCTGAGCTCGCTCGCGACAGACGACGAAGGCGGTGCCCCGGATTGCCGGGGCACCGCCTTCGTCGTGGCGGCGGCCGATCATCGGCGGGCTCTCGATTCCGGTGCCGCGAGGCACCGAATGTTGGCACTATGCGAAGGCATGCTCCGACAGAATCGAGTCCGCTCATGACACCGACACCGTTGTCCGCCGCCGGTCTGATGCCGGTCCGTGTGCCCTCGGACCGCCGCCCCCGCCTGGACGCGCTGTCGCGGGCCGGCCGCACCGGGTTCCGCGCGATGTTCGACTCGGCGCCCGAGGTGACGGCGAGCGATTTCGCCCGGCTGGACGGTGATGTGACCATGCGATCGTTCCCCGGGTCCGCCGAACGCGTGCTCGGGCCGGTGATGGCGCGGCCGTCGTATTTCTGGGTGGCGAAGTCGTTTCGTCACGTGGACGGCGAGATGGCGGTGGGACACAACGTCTTCCGCCTGCTGGGCGGGATGCGGGCCCTGAATTTCGTGGCGACCGTGGGTGCTTCCGTGCTCGACGGGCGTCCGGCGGTGCTGTTCGACTACGACGATCCGCGGGTCGGTTCGCGCAGGCCCGCCCGGCGGATCTACGACGAACTGCGCGAGGTCGAACCGGATCTGTGGCTGGGGCCGAGCTACTTCGTGAGCGGCTCGAAGCGAATCCCGATGGGCTGGTTCGCCCTCGACGCCTCGGTGCCGTTCGACGGCCCGGCCTGACACAGCGGTGCGCCGGGCGCGGGAGAACCCACGCCCGGCGCACCGCCGCGCACTCAGTCGCGGGCCGCGCGTCGCGCGCGATACTCCGCGACGTTGACCCCGCCGACACCCCAATCCGTGAGCGCCACTTCGTCGATCACCACATAGGTGCTGTCGGGCGACTTGCCGAGCACCTCGAACAGCAGATCGGTGACGCCCTTGATCAACTGCCCCTTCTGCTCCGGGGTGACCCCTTCATCGGTGACCTTGATATTCACGTACGGCATGGTTGGTTTCCTTTCTACGCCGCTCTACCCGAAATGAACCCGCCGTCGACGGGGAGGATGTGGCCGGTGACGAACTCGGCATCGGTCAGGTACAGCACGGCCGCGGTGGTGTCGGCGACTTCACCGATCCGGCCGAGCAGGGCCGCGCTCGCGGCGGCGCGCTCGTCGCCGTCACCGAACAGCGGGGTGCGGATGATGCCGGGCGCGACCGCGTTCACCCGGATCCGCGCCGGCGCCAGCTCGGCGGCCAGGCTGGTGGTCAGGGCGTGGACACCTCCCTTGCTGATCAGCGCGGCCGAGGCGGGCAGCCCGGTCATCGCGTGATCGATGAGCACGGTGCCGATATTGACGATGCTGCCGCCGTCGCCCTGGGCGAGCAGCTGCCGCACCACGGCCTGGGTGGTGAAGTAGGTGCCCTTGAGGTTGCCGCCGAGGTAGCGGTCGAGCTCGGCCTCGGTGACGTCCACGAACGGGGTCGCCCCGAAGACGCCCGCGCTGTTGATCAGCGCGTCGACCCGGCCGAATCGGTCCAGGGCGGCCCGCACGTACGCCGAACCCGTCGCGGGCGAACCGATGTCGCCTGCCACGGTGGCCACCCGATCGGGCGCGGCCAGTTCCGCGGCGACCTCGGCGAGCTTGTCGGGGTCGCGCCCGCCCAGCACCACCGCGTCACCACGGGCGACGAAGGCGCGAGCGACATCGCGCCCGATTCCACTGGATGCCCCGGTCACGACGACCGTTTTCGGAGTCGGCATCGGCTGTTCCTCTCAGATGTAAGACGACCGGTCGTCTCTGAATAGGCGACCGGAAGTTGAGACCAATCGGTCGGATAGTGACGTGGTTACGGCCGGAAGTAGTCGTCGAGCAGGCGCCGCAGACACTTGTCCAGCGGCTCGACGGTGCGATCGATCTTCATCCGGATCACCGCGCCCTCCCAGGATTCGAGGAGCAGATCGGCGAGGTCGACGGCGTCGAGGTCGGCGCGCACCGTCCCCTCCGCCTGCGCGGTGCGCAGCGCGCCCGCCACACCATCACGCCAGGCAGCCCAGGCCGCCGACAGAGCGGTGCGCAGCGTCTCGCTGCCCTCGAGCTCGCCGCCGAGGTTGACGATCAGGCAGCCGCCGGTGAAGTCGCGGGCCACGAAATCCGCGGTGAGCGTGGCGAAGAAGCGACGCAGACCGGTAAGCGCATCGGGCGCACCGGTGAACGCCTCGGCCAGGTTGCGCTGCACACAGAGCGAGTGATGCTCGATCACCGCGTGCGCGAAGCTCTCCTTGCTGTCGAAGTAGTTGTAGAACGACCCCTTCGGTACGCCGACCTTGTCGAGCACCTGCTTGATGCCGGTGCCGTGGTAGCCGTTGAACAGCAGACCGACCGCGCCCTCCTCGATCAGGAGTGCTCGCGTGTCGTCGCTACGCCGGGGTCGTGCCATGCGAGTAACTATACGACCGGTCGTCTACTAATGGCAAGGGTGACCGCTCAGTCGTCGTCGACGCCGCGGGCCGCCAGCGCCTCCCCCATCGCGTCGGCGGTCCGCAATGCCCGCACGAGCACGGGCGTGACCAGGGCGGTCGCCGACCAGGACACCCCGCGGGCCCGGCGCGCCTCGGCGACGTCGTGCACGATCTGCGCCAGGAGGGGGACACAGCGGATGGCCAGCGCCAGCAGCAGCCCCACCCGCTCGGGATCGACCCCGACCCGGCGCAGCGGGCCGAGGGCGCGGGTGAGGGCGTCCAGCATGTCGGTCACCCGGGTCGTCACGGTGACCAGGGCCGCGAGGGCGACCGAAGCGAGGAGCACCCCGCAGACGACGACCGCCCGGGTGGGCGAGGTGGTCAGCAGCTGGAACGCGCCGATGATCAGGGTCATCCACAGCACCGGGCGCAGCTGGGCCAGCGCCACCCGCCAGGAGATCCGCGCGAGCGCGAACAGGCAGACGATCACGAGCACGAGACCGCCGACACCGAGCGGACCGCGCACGAACACCGTCATCGCGACGATCGCGGCGACCAGCAACGCCAGCTTCACCCCCGCGGGCAGCCGGTGCAGCGGGGAATCGCCCGGGCTGTAGAGGCCGATCATGCGACGAGCCGCCGGTAGGCGTCGACCGCCTCCGCGGGCGGGCCGTCGTAGGCGACGGACCCGTTGTCCAGCACCACGACTCGATCGAAGCCGTCGAGCAGGGCGAGCTGGTGGGTCACCACGATCACCTGCTGGTCGAGGGCGGCCAGCGCCGCCGACACCCGGCGGGCGTTGCGCAGATCCAGCAGGGTGGTCGGCTCGTCGGCGATGATCACCTCGGGTTCGCGGATCAACGCGGAGCCGATCGCGAGCAACTGCTTCTGCCCGCCCGAGAGCAGATGCGCCGGATGGTCGGCGTGCGCGGACAGGCCGAACCGGTCGAGCATCCGCGCCACCCTGGCCGCGATCTCGGGCTTGCCCAGACCACTGCGCCGCAGCGAGAACGCCAGATCCTCGGCGACGGTCGGCATGACGATCTGGGTGTCGGGATCGGTGAACACGAAGCCGACCTTGCGCCGCACCTGCGCACCCTTGCGGGCGGCGTCGATCCCGTCGACGGTGACGGTGCCCGACGTCGGCGTCAGCAGGCCGTTGAGCATCCGGGCGAGCGTCGACTTCCCCGAGCCGTTGGCGCCGATGAGACCGACCCGCCGTTCGGTGATTCGCAGGTCGATCTCGCGCAGCACGGTCCGCTCACCGAACCGGTGCCCCACCGCGTCGAGGACGATCTCGCTCACGCGCGCCGCCCGGCCACGCGCTCAGCCACGGATCAGTCCGGGGTAGGCCCGGTGCACGCCCTTGGCCACGACCGTGGCGATGACGACCTTGGCCAGGTCACCGGGCACGAACGCGAAGTTGGTCGACACCGCGGCCCACACCCCGAGATCGGTGCGGATCAGCAGACCCGCGGTGCCGAACAGGTAGATGACCACGATGCCGCCGAGCGCGTTGATCAGCAGGCCGGGCACGATCGGATATTTCGGCAGGATCAGCGCGGTCAGCGCGCCGATCACCAGCGTGGCGGGAATCCAGCCGATCAGATAGCCCGCGGTCGGCGAGGCCAGCGCGGTCAGGCCGGTGCGGCCGCCGGAGAGCAGCGGCAGGCCGATCAGGGTCAACGCGATGAAGACCGCGACCGCGGCGGTGCCCTTGCGCGCGCCGAGGATCGCGCCGGTCAGGATCACCCCGAGGGTCTGCAGAGTGATCGGGACACCGCTGAACCCGACGGTGATCGCGCCCGGCAGCCCCAGGGCGGCGATCAGCGCCGCGAACACCGCGATCTGCGCCAGGTCCCGCGCGGCGAAACCGACCGCGGGCTTAGGGGATTTCTCGACATCGGGCACGGCTGACATCCTTCACCACGGAATTGAACGACGTTCAAGATAGCAGGTGAGGGGCCTGCGGGCGCACCCGGACGGCAGCGGAGGGCATTTCGCCCCGCGCGAAGATCGACTACGATTCGAAGGTTGGGACCTCCCGGGCGGCGCTCGCCGCACGACGGCAGCGCGCCGACGACCCGTGGTCGAGGAAAGGCCATCATGTCGATAGCGCTACAACGTTTTTCGAACTTGATCGCCGCGATCTACGCCGCAGGCAACGACCCGGACCGATGGGACTCGGTCATCGGGGAGATCACCGACACCTTCGGCGCGGTCCACGGATTTCTCGTCATCGCCGATCCGGCCGCCGCCCGCTTCGCGATCAAGACCTCGGGGGCCGGTTGCCCGCCGGATCTGTCGACCCGGCTCGAGCACATCGCCGAGCGGGTGCAACAGCTTCCGGTCGGCAGCACCGCCACCAGCGACGATCTGTTCGCCGTGCCGGGGCACGACAGCGCCCTCGCCGATCAGGTGAACGCCAACGGCCTGTCCAACAGCCTCCTGGCCCGGCTCAGCGACGATCGCCCGTCGTCGTGGATCTGCCTGACGATGCCCGATCACCAGTCGATCACCGGACACCCCGCGAGCCTGGCGCTGCTGCGGGTGCTGGTGCCACACCTGCGCGGGGCCCTGCGAACGCAGTCCCGGCTGGTCGCGCTGTCGCGGGACCGGGCCTTGGCGCTCGCGACCCTGGAGCAGGCGCACTACGGGATCATGATCGTCACCACCGACGCGGCGGTGGTCTTCGCCAACTCGATGGCCGAGCGGATCACCCGGCAGTCGGACGGGTTGTCGGTGGACACCTTCGGCTGCCTGCGGGCCGGTTCGTCGACCACCCAGCTCCGGCTGCGCTCACTCATCGACCAGGCCGCGGGACCGGACTACAGCAGCGGCAACGTCGCGGTCGCGCGCAACTCCGGCCGCAAGCCGCTGATCCTGCGGGTCTCCCCGCTCGACGGTATCGCCGGCGACGGACTGTGGGACCGCGCGGTGCTGCTCCTGGTCGCCGATCCGGACCACGACCCCGAACCGGAGCCGACGGCGCTGCACGATCTGTACGGCCTGACCGATGCCGAGACCCTGGTGGCCATGGGAGTGCTGCGCGGCGACGGCTTGCCCGCCGTCGCCGACCAGCTCTCGGTCTCGGTATTCACCGCCCGCACCCACCTGCAGCATATTTTCGCCAAGACGAAAACACACCGTCAGGCCGAATTGGTCCGGCTGTTGTTGACCACTGCCATTTCCGCGCAGTAACTATTCGCGCATCAAATCGGATGGTATCCCGCGCCGATTCCACCCTGCGCGTCGACGTCGGCGAGAATCAGCGAGAAATTCGCGCCGACCTGGGGACCGATACACGGCAGCCCGATATATCCGTTGACGATCGCGACGAGCGTCGAACCGACGACGACGGGCGCGCCCGAATCGCCGACGATCACGCAGATCTGGGTCAACGTCCACGAGGCGCCACCGAAGACGTCCCCGTAGACCAGGCCACAGGTCTGCCCGGTGGTTCGTCCCTCCTTGCACGCGACGGCCGGGAACTGCGCGGGCACTCCGACGTCGGTGATCGTGGTCGAGCCGACGTGGTTCACCGGGATCACCGCGCCCTCGTCGAAGGCGATGACCGCGTAGTCCAGGTCGCTGCCCACCAGCGCGATCGTGCCGACGTTGCCCGCCTCGGGATCGGCCTCCGCGGCCACACCCATGCCCGCACCGGCCGCAGCGCAGTGCGCGGCGGTGAAGCCGACCAGCCGACCGGAACCATCTCGGCCGATGGTCGTGAGTGTGCAGGTGGAGCCGTCGTCGAGGACGATGCCCGAGCCGCCACCGAGGGTCACCGGGGCAGCTCCCTGCGCGGTCCCGGCGGTACCCCAGATCAGCAGCAGTGCGGCGGCGAGAGTCCACCACCGACCCCGTGTCATAGGGACACTCCCGCGCTGATGTGCGGGAGTGCCTCGAGTGCTTCCTGTTTTCGGCATCTGCGTGTCAGACCACGCAGACCGGGAACAAGATGGGGACCGTGATCAAGACGATGCCGCATGCGAGGAAGGCACCGGGGATCGTGATGAACGGTGACAACACAACAGGCTCGACCTGGACCGGCACCGGTGCGACGGGGACGGGGTCCGCCGCGGGCGCTGCGCCGGCTACACCGGCACCTAGGGCGATCATCGGTGCACAGGCGAGCACCGCGATGGTTGAACGAATCTTGTACATGGCCATTCCTTAGACTGTCTCCCACATTTGTCGTGCCGACTCCATGACGGAATCGTCACCCTATAAAGGACAGCACCGACGGCCCGGAATATCGTCGTACGAACAGATGAGATCTAAAAGGGCCGCTTCGATCTGATCACCGCTGCGAGGTATTCGTAATCCTCGGCTCGCGCGGATGACCCCCGATATGCCAGCCCGATCGTGCGGCCCGGCGCGGGATCGGCGAAGCGCGCGGTGTCGAGCGTGGCGCGAGCGGTCTCGGCGGCCACCGCCATCTGCGGGATGAGGGTCACCCCGAGACCGCCCGCGACGCACTGCACCACGGTCGTGAGCGAGGCGGCGCGGGTGTCGCCGACCGCACCGGGGTGCACCTCGGCGGTGCGGCACAGTTCGAGGGTCTGGTCGCGCAGGCAGTGCCCCTCGTCCAGCAGCAGCAGGGGCATGTCGGCCAGCACCGGCGCGGCCAGATCGGTGCGCCCGGCCAGCTCGTGCCCGCGCGGGGTGACAAGCACGAATTCCTCGGAGTACAGCGGGATCTCGACCAGACCGGGCGCCTCGGTGGGCAGCGCGAGCAACGCGACGTCGAGGACGCCGGTGCGCAGTCCGTCGAGCAGCCGGGCGGTCTGGTCCTCCACCACCTGCGGCACCAGCGTGGGCAGTTTGCGGCGCAGCTCGGGCAGTAGCCCCGGCAGCACGTAGGGCGCCACGGTCGGGATGATGCCCAGGCGAAGGACGCCGCCGAGCCCGTCACCGGTCGCCGAGGCGACGAAGCGGTCGGCGGCCTCGAGGGTCGCCATCGCCTGCGGCAGCAGCCGCATCCCGGCCGCGGTGACCAGTACGCGGCGGGTACTGCGCTCGATCAGCTGCAGCCCGAGTCCGTTTTCCAATGATGCCAACGCCTGCGATAACGTGGGTTGGCTCACAGTCAAACGCGCTGCGGCGGTACCGAAATGCCGGTATTCGGCGACGGCGACGAACGCACGCAGCTGCGACAGGGTTGGCTGATAAGTCTGATCAGTCACGCCTATCAGTGTACGACGAGCAATCGGCTTTACCTTTCAGTACGCTTTCGGCAAGATCCCTACGGGCTCACACGACGAGCGCGACCACACCACGAATGAGGAGATGAGCATGGCTCTGCTGACCATCGGCGACCAGTTCCCGGCATACAACCTCAAGGCCGTCATCGGAGGTGACCTGTCGAAGGTCGACGCGCAGCAGCCGGACGACTACTTCACCCAGATCACCAGCGACGACCACGCGGGCAAGTGGCGCATCGTGTTCTTCTGGCCCAAGGACTTCACCTTCGTGTGCCCCACCGAGATCGCCGCGTTCGGCAAGCTGAACGAGGAGTTCGCCGACCGTGACGCGCAGGTCCTCGGCGCCTCGGTGGACAACGAGTTCGTGCACTTCCAGTGGCGCGCCCAGCACGAGGATCTCAAGACCCTCCCCTTCCCGATCCTGTCGGACCTCAAGCGTGAACTGGCCACCGCCACCGGCGTTCTCAACGCCGACGGTGTCGCCGACCGCGCCACCTTCATCGTCGACCCGAACAACGAGGTGCAGTTCGTCTCGGTGACCGCCGGTTCGGTCGGCCGCAACGTCGACGAGGTGCTGCGCGTGCTCGACGCCCTGCAGTCCGACGAGCTGTGCGCCTGCAACTGGAAGAAGGGCGATCCGACCATCAACGCGGGCGAACTGCTCTCGGCCAGCGTCTGATCCACCTTTCCCACCGAATACCCCAGAGGAGCCCCACTGTCATGAGCATCGAGAACCTGAAGAACTCCCTCCCCGAGTACGCCAAGGACCTCAAGCTCAATCTGTCCTCGATCGCGCGCACCACGGTGCTCAGCGAGCAGCAGCTGTGGGGCACCCTGCTCGCCTCGGCCGCCGCGACCCGCTCGGCGACCACGCTGCGCGAGATCGCCGAGGAAGCCGCCGACGTGCTCTCCGCGGAGGCCTACGAGGCCGCGCTGGGTGCCGCGTCGATCATGGGCATGAACAACGTGTTCTACCGCGGCAAGGCGTTCCTGGAGGGTCGCTACGACGACCTGCGCGCCGGTCTGCGGATGAACATTATCGGCAACCCGGGCGTCGACAAGGCCGATTTCGAGCTGTGGTCGTTCGCGGTCTCCTCGATCAACGGCTGCGCGCACTGCCTGGAAGCGCACGAGAAGACGCTGCGCGAGGCCGGTGCGTCGCGCGAGGTGATCTTCGAGTCGCTGCGCGCGGCGGCCATCGTCGCCGGTGTCGGCCAGGCGGTGCAGTCCACCGAGGCCCTGGCCTCGGCCACCGTCTGAGGTGACCCCACCGCGGCCCCCGACCGGATTCCGGGCGGGGGCCGCGGTCGTTTCCCGAGGACACGACCGGGCCCGCGCGATCCCGTCACGCCCGCGTACCGGCCGGTAGGCTCGCGATCATGAACGCACATGATGTGCCCGATGCCCCGGACATCCAGGTCGAGGTCGTCCGAGTGTTCACCGATCCCGCCGGGCAGCTCGGCAACGCGCTCGGCATCGCCCGGGCCGGCGATGTCGTCGCGCTCGACAAGCAGGAGCTGGCCGCCCGGCTGGGCTTCAGCGAGACCACCGTCGTACAGGATCCCGTGGACGGGGTCGCCGACGTCCGGATCTACACGCCCACCGTGGAACTGCCGTTCGCCGGGCATCCGAGCGTGGGCACCGCGTGGTGGCTGGCCGTGCAGCGGACGCCGGTCCACACCCTGCAGGTGCCCGCCGGTCCGGTCGCCGTCACCCAGACCGACGGCCTGACCTGGATCACCGCCCGCGCCGAGTGGGCGCCGGACTTCACCTTCCACGAGCTGGCCTCGGCGGAGGAGCTCGCGCTGCTGCGGCCCGAGGACATCACCACCGGCCAGCACTACTTCTGGGCCTGGACCGACGAACCGCGCGGCGCCCTGCGCTCGCGAATGTTCGCCCCCGCCATGGGGATCGCCGAGGACGAGGCGACCGGTGCGGCCGCGGTCGCGCTCACCGCGCAGTTGCGCCGCGGCCTGGTGGTGACCCAGGGACAGGGGTCTCAGCTCTACACCGAATGGGATTCCGACGGCTGGGTGCGCCTGGGCGGGCGGGTCGCCGAGGACCACGTGGTGGTGCTCTGAGCTCAGTGGCCCGGCGGGCCGCCGAAGCGGCGCAGCCAGGGTGGCCGGGCGGTCCAGTGCCCCCGTCGGGAGGTGTCGGGGCTGGTCAGGTCGGCCAGGATCCTGGCTTCCAGGTGCCGGGGCGGCGTGCGCTGGTCCTCGACCGCCAGGCGGGCGAGCACGTCGTGCACCCCCCGGACCCGGTCGGCGAACTGTGCCAGGCCGGCCGGGCTCACGGTGGCCAGCTTGTTCTCGATGTGGTGGTGTTCGAGTTCGGCGACCGCGTCGAGGGCGTAGGCGTCGGCCAAGGCGAGCAGTGAGCCCGGGGGGCTCCAGGATCGCGCGGGGCCCACGGGCAGGGTCCGCTGCTCGGCCAGCCGCTCCACGCTCTCGGCGAGCAGCCGGGTGACAGCGGGCACCCGCAGGCCCAGTTCGCGGCCGATCGCCCGGTAGGTGCGCCCACCGTAGTAGGCGAGCACGAACACCTCGCAGTGACTGTCGAGCGGGTCGGCGAAACCGAGCCGGGCCGAGGCGGCGAGCCAGGGGATGTCGTCGCGGTCGTGGCGGTCCAGCCGCAGCCGTTGCACGGCGAGCCGATGGACCTGGGCCAGCAGCCAGGTCTGCTCGGCGCTGAACTCCGGTTCGCCGCGACCCACATAGGGGGCCAGCAGCTCCGGCTCGGACGCGGGCGGGCGGACGCCGCCGACCCGGGAGCCGTCGCGATCGTAGACCGCGCCGCGGCCGAAACCGGTGTCGCGACGCTGACCGCCGACGAATGCCGAACGGCCCCAGGGTGTCCCGAGATCGGGACCGGAGTCCGCCGCGGGGTCGCCCGGCGGCGCCGGCGGCTCGGGATCGACCGTCCACGGTGTCGTGCGCAACCGCCGATATCCCTCGCGGACAACGTCTTCGGCCGCGCCCCGGCGGTGCAGTATCCGCAGCGCGAGACCGAAGGCCGCGGCCCCGGTGGCCCGGAAGAGCGTGCGCAGCGCGTCGCGGTCGTCGGGCTCGGACGGGAGGTCGGGGACGGACCGCTCGACGCCACCGGCCGCCGGGTCGGGACTACGCTGCCGGTTCATCGTCGAATTCCTGTCCACACAACGGCAATTCGCAGCGCGAGCGGTTGTGGATCGGTATTCACTACCCGATCGCGGCGATCAGCATGAAGGCGGTACCGATATCCATCACCACATGGGGGATCAGCGCCGAGGTCAGTGGATGGGCGCCGACGGGGTGGACGAACCGGTGCGGGCGCGGGCCGTGACCGATGGTACCGAGCGCGAGCAGGGCGTCGAGCGCGAACAGCGCGGCCAGCGCCGCCGCGGGCCAGCCCGGACCGCTCTCGTGCTCGCCACCGTGACCGGCCATCGCGTACAGCATCGCCGCGGCCGCCAGCGTGTGGTAGCCGAGTGCGAGCACGCCGTCCGGCCCCGCCGCGGCCCCCCGGTCGAGAACACGCTCGACCAGCAGGATCGCGAAGGCGACGGTGAGTGCGGTGAGCACGCCGCGCACGGCCAGCGGATGGGTCGCGGCGGGGAACACCAGCATCGCCAGCATCATCAGGCACATGAGCAGGTGGGCGCTGTCGGCCGCCGCGTCGACCCGGTGGCTGGGTGCCACCCGGCCGGTCAACCGCCGCGCGACGATGATCGTCGCCAGCACGAACGCGGCGACCACCGGCCACCGCACGAGTGCATAGTGCTCAACGAATTCGGCCACACCCCACCACCTTCGAGTCGAGACCCGCGCTCCCCATGCTCGCATCGACCACGGTGCCCGCGGGGGCGTTTGCCCCCACGCGAACGCGCGCACCGGTGATGACGGATCATGGACCGATGTCCGACGCACACTCCGTGGCCTCGGCGCAGGCATTGCGCGTGACGGTCGACGATCTCTCCGGCGCCCCCATCCGCGACCTGCTGACCGGCCACCACACCGAGATGGCCGCCAACTCCCCCGCCGACAGCATGCACGCCCTCGATCTGGCCGCCCTGCGCGATCCCGCTGTCACGGTGTGGAGTGCCTGGGTGGGCGACGAGCTGGCCGGGTGCGGTGCGCTCAAGGAACTCGACCCCGCCCACGGCGAGATCAAATCCATGCGCACCGCCGACGGGTTCACCGGCCGTGGCGTCGCCGCGGGCGTGCTGGCCGGCATCGTCGCGGAGGCACGGCGGCGCGGCTATGCGCGACTGAGCCTGGAGACCGGCTCCCACGAGTTCTTCGCCCCCGCGCGCCGCCTCTACCTGCGGCACGGTTTCACCGAGTGCGGGCCGTTCGCCGACTACGTCCTCGATCCGCACAGCCAGTTCTTCACTCTCGCCCTCGGCTGACCCGCGATGTCGACAACACCCGATCGGCTCCGACGTTCCGGGTGAGGATGGGCCGAGACGGGCGCATCGACGATCGTGAGGAGCCGAGATGAAGTACGTGATCCTGATCCATTCCAACCCGCAGCCGTGGGGCCATCCCACCAGCGACTACCTGCCCGAATACCAGGCGCTGTCGCAGGCGGAGCGGGACCGGGGCAACGCGGAGTTCGAGCAGTTGCTCGGCGAGCTGCACGAGCGCGGCGAGCTGGTCACCGGGGAGGCGCTGGCGGCGCCGGAGACCTCGCGGCTGTATCGCTGGGCCGACGGCAAGCCCTTGGTCAGCGACGGACCCTACTCCGAAGCCAAGGAACACCTGGCCGGGTTCTTCCTGATCGATGTGGAGAGCCAGGAGCGGGCCGAACAGATCGTCGCCCGGTTCGCCGGGCCGGGTGAGACCGTGGAACTGCGGCCGACGATGTGGCCGGGCGGCGACGACCAGTGAATCAGCGGGTGGTCGAGGACGTCTGGCGCCGGGAGGCGCCCTACGTCCTGGCCGCCCTGCTGCGCAGGCACGGCGATCTCGGCGACTGCGAGGACGCCGCCCAGGAGGCCGCCGAGGCGGCGACCGCGCAGTGGGGCACCGACGGACTGCCCGCCAATCCCCGGGGCTGGCTCATCACCGTGGCCGCGCGGCGGCTGATCGATCGGGTCAGGGCCGATCAGGCGCGGTCGGGGCGCGAGGCGGCCGTCGCGGTGGCGCGGCCCGCCGACAGTGGTCTCGCCCCACCCGCCGATCAGGTCGTGCCCGACGACGGCGACGACACCCTGCGCCTGTTCCTGCTGTGCTGTCACCCGAGCCTGAGCCGCTCCTCACAGGTAGCGCTCACCCTGCACGCGGTCGGCGGGCTGAGCGCCGCGCAGATCGCCGCCGCCTACCTCGTGCCGGAGCGCACCATGACCCAGCGGCTCACCAGGGCTCGCGCCACCCTGCGGGCGGCGGGCGCCCGCTTCGCGCTGCCGGATGCCGACGCGCTCCCGGCCCGGATCGCGGCCGTGCTCGATGTCTGCCACCTGCTGTTCGTGGCGGGCCACACCCGCTCGGCCGGTGGCGCGCTGGTGGATCGAGACCTGTCCGAGGAGGCGATCCGGCTGACCCGGGCGTTGGCCGCGGCGATCCCCGACCACGACGAGATCGCGGGCGCGCTGGCGCTGATGCTGCTCACCCACGCCCGCTCGGCGACCCGGATGCGCGGCGGTGACCTGGTCCCGCTGGCCGAGCAGGACCGGACCCGCTGGGATCGGCAGGCGATCGAGGAGGGTGTCGCGATCCTCGAACGGGTGCTGCCCCGAGGCCATGTCGGCCGATTCCAGGTGCAGGCGGCGATCGCGGCGGTGCACGCCGAAGCCACGACGTGGGGCGCGACCGACTGGGCGCAGATCCGCGTGCTCTACGACATGCTCGACCGGATCGCGCCCGGCCCGATCGTCACCCTCAACCGCGCGGTCGCGGTCGGGATGGCGGACGGGCCCGCGGCCGGGCTGGCCATGGTCACGCCACTGCTCGACGATCCGGTGATGGCGCGCCACCATCGGACCTACGCGGTGCGCGCCCATCTGCTCGAACTGACCGGCGCCATCGACGACGCGCTCGAGAACTACCGCCGCGCGGCGCGGCTGACCGCCAGCGTCCCCGAACAGCGCTACCTCAACGACCGGGCCGAGCGGCTGGAACGGGGTCGGTAGCATCTGCCGCCGACCCCGTGGGCGATCAACCCAGAGCGCGGGTGAAGCCCTCGACGAGCTCGACGACCTGGGCGTCGGTCATCACGAACGACGGCGAGATCTGCATCGCGCCCTGCCCGGCGGCGCGGCCCGAGATGCCGTGCTCGCGCAGGGTTTTCACCATGCCGGGGCCCTCGGACGGATCGGCCAGCTGCACGGCGGCCACCGCGCCGAGACCACTGCGGACCTCGGCGACGCGCGGGTGCTCGGCCAGCGGCGCGAGCAGCGTGTGCAGGGTGCTCTCCAGGCGGGCCGCCTCCTCGAGCAGTCCTTCGCGTTCGATGATGGCCAGATTGGCCAGCGCCGCGGCCGCCGCGCCCGCGTGCCCGCCGTAGGTGTAGCCGTGCCGCCACCAGACGCCACCGGCGAAGAACGGCTCCGCCAGATGCGGTGCGATGAACACCGCGCCCATCGGCAGATAGCCCGAGGTCAGCCCCTTGGCGGTGGTCACCAGGTCGGGTTCGAGACCGAACTTGGTGGAGGCGAACCAGCTGCCGCCGATCCGGCCGAAGCCGGTCACCACCTCGTCGGCGACGAACAGGATCTCGTGGTCGCGGCAGATCTGGCGCACCTCGGCCAGGTAGCCCGCCGGCGGCAGGTACACCCCGCCCGCGCCGATGATCGGCTCGCAGAAGAACGCCGCGATCTGCTCGGCGCCGATCTCCTCGATCAGGGCCAGCAGCGACTTCGCGTCGTCCCATTCGACGGTGCGGGTGTCGGTGACCAGTTCGCCGTAGCCTTCCCGATTACCGGCCAGACCACCGATCGAGGTGCCCGCGTAATGCATGCCGTGGTAGGCCAGGCGGCGCCCGACCAGGATCTTCTTGTCGGTGCGGCCCAGCTCGTGCCAGTACCGGCGGGCCAGCTTGGCGGCGGTCTCCACCGAGTCCGAACCGCCGGAGGTGAAGAAGATCTTGCTGCCCGGCACCGGCGCGATCCGCGACAGCTTCTCGGCCAGTTCCTGGGTCGGCGGCTCGGTGAGATCACCGAAGTTCGAGTAGTGCGCGATCGTGCGCAACTGCTCGGCGACCGCGTCGGCGATCTCGGCGCGACCGTGCCCGACATTGGCGAACCAGAGTCCGGCGGTGGCGTCGAGGTATCGCCTGCCCGCGGTGTCGTAGACGTAGGCACCGTCGCCACGGGCGACGACGAACGCACCGTCACGAGTGACGGCGCCCATATCGGCGAATCCATGCCAGAGCGCATTCATGGCTCCACACTTACCCGAACCGGAGCGGTCCCGCTCGGCGGACTCGCGCATGTCTCAGTCCGCGGACCTGCGTTCGCGCCACCAGGCCGGCAGATCGCCCAGCGACGCCATGGCAACCGCCAGCGCCGCGAAGACCAGCGTCAGCACGACCAGGCCGATGGCCATCGACAGGTATCCCTGCTGGCGCGGATCGATGAACGGATAGGGATACCAGTCGACGATGGGTCCGCGGATCAAGCTGTACACGCCGTAGACCAGCGGGAAGATCAGCCACTGCCCGATCAGCTGCGGGCTGGGCCGCAGCCGCTGCGGCATCGCGACCAGCAGCCAGTCCAGCAACAGCACCAACGGCAGATACCGGTGCATCACATCGTTGATCCACTTGTCGTTGAGCATCACGTCGATGCGCGACAGCAACACCGCGTACACGACCATCGTGATGAGCATGTAGAGCGTGGCCGCGCCGCGGAACAGCTGCCAGCCACGCCCCTGCGGCGCGAGCAGCCCGCCCACGAGCAAGGCGATCACGCCGAGGATGTTCGATTCGACGGTGAAGTAGCTCAGATAGTTGGCCAGCGAGAACGTCGCGGAGTCGATGTTGCGCACCGGAATCCACAGCAGCGCGACCGCACCGAGGACGCCGAACCCGATCCGCAGAATCCTGATCCACCACGCCGTGCCCATCGCTGCGCTCATGTCGGGATCATCGCATGCGGCGACCGCGAAAACGCCGGTCTGGAATGTCGCGTCGCCGCATCGACCGCGACCGGACCGGACACGCGCGGGCGAACAGCACCCGCCGCCGGTGTGTCGTTGGTCTCGACCACACCGGCCGTCGACGGCGTGGCGGGAAAACCGGTGGCGGGCTTCGCTAGGCTGGTAGGCGCAATGACCAGGACAGCTAGCACCGGTACCCGCGCGCTGCGCACCCGCCTGGCGGAGGTCTCGCTGCGCGACGAACACCGGCTCCGGCGCAAGCTCGACCGGTCGCGCCCCGAGCACCTGCCCGCTCTCGAGGCGGAGATCGCCGCCGCCGAAACCCGCGTGGCGAATCGCCGCGCGGCGGTCCCGCCGATCACCTACCCCGAGCAACTCCCGGTCTCCGCGCGCCGCGACGACATCGCCGCCGCCATCGCCGCGCACCAGGTCGTGATCGTGGCCGGGGAGACCGGCTCCGGCAAGACCACCCAGATCCCGAAGATCTGCCTCGAGCTCGGCCGCGGCATCCGCGGCACCATCGGCCACACCCAGCCACGGCGCCTGGCCGCGCGCACCGTGGCCGAGCGTATCGCCGAGGAACTGGGCACCGAGCTGGGTGACGTGGTCGGCTACACCGTCCGCTTCACCGACCAGGCCTCCGACCGCACGCTGGTCAAGCTGATGACCGACGGCATCCTGCTCGCCGAGATCCAGCGCGACCGGCTGCTGCGCCGCTACGACACGATCATCATCGACGAGGCGCACGAACGCAGCCTCAATATCGACTTCCTGCTCGGGTACCTCAAACAGCTGCTGCCCCAGCGCCCCGATCTCAAGGTGATCATCACCTCGGCCACCATCGATCCCGAGCTGTTCGCCCGCCACTTCGCCGACGCGCAGGGCACGCCCGCGCCGATCGTCGAGGTGTCGGGCCGGTCGTACCCGGTCGAGCTGCGCTATCGCCCGTTGTCACTGGAACTGCCCGGCACCGAGGACGACGACGAGGACACCCGCGTCGTCGATCGCGACCCCACCGACGCCATCGCCGACGCGGTCACCGAATTGTTCGCCGAGGGCGACGGCGACGTGCTGGTCTTCCTGTCCGGCGAACGCGAGATCCGCGACACCGCCGACGCCCTGCGCGATCTGAAACTCCCCCGCACCGAGATCGTGCCGCTCTACGCGCGCCTGTCGGCGGCCGAGCAGCACAAGGTGTTCGCCCCGCACACCGGCCGCCGGGTGGTGCTGGCCACCAACGTCGCCGAGACCTCGCTGACCGTGCCCGGCATCCGCTACGTGGTCGACCCCGGCACCGCCCGCATCTCCCGCTATTCGATGCGCACCAAGGTGCAGCGGCTGCCGATCGAACCGGTCTCGCAGGCCTCGGCGCGGCAGCGCTCGGGCCGCTGTGGCCGAGTCGCCGACGGCATCTGCATCCGCCTGTACTCCGAGGACGATTTCGAGTCGCGGCCCGCGTTCACCGAACCGGAGATCCTGCGCACCAACCTCGCCGCGGTCATCCTGCAGATGACGGCGCTGGGGCTGGGCGACATCGAGAGCTTCCCCTTCGTCGAGGCACCCGATCGCCGCGCCATCCGCGACGGCATCGCGCTACTGGAGGAACTGGGCGCGCTGGCCCACGGCAGCGCGAAAGCGGTGGACGGCGAAGCGGATTCGGGTGGCCGTCTCACGCTCACCCCGATCGGCCGGGAGATGTCGCAGCTGCCGGTCGACCCCCGGATGGCGCGCATGCTCGTCGAAGCGCATCGCAACGGGTGCCTGGACGAGGTGCTGGTGATCGTGGCGGCGCTGTCCATCCAGGATGTGCGCGAGCGACCGGTGGACCATCAGCAGGCCGCCGACACCCAGCACGCGCGCTTCACCGTCGACGGTTCGGATTTCCTGGCCTACCTGCGCCTGTGGGACTACCTGACCGAGCAGCGCAAGTCGTTGTCGTCCAACCAGTTCCGCCGGATGTGTCGCGACGAGTTCCTGCACTACCTGCGGATCAGGGAGTGGCAGGATCTGCACGGTCAGCTGCGCACCATCACCCGCGGGCTCGGCTGGAACGCCGCGGGCACGCCTCGCGAGAATGCCGTCGTCGCGGTCGAGGACGGTGCGACCCCGAACCGGAGTCGTCGCGGACGCGGACGCGCCGACCGCGCGCTACCGAAGTCGACCGCCGAGGACGGGCAAGGCGAGCAGTCATCGAGTCGGCCCGGCGGCGGCTCCGCCCGAGGCGGGCGCGGCGCAGCGGCATCGCGGCCCGGGCGGAATTCGATCACGAGCGCCGCGACGGCGAAAGGCGGTCGCGAAGCTGCGGATTCGGCGGCTGAGGCGGCGATGCCGTGGCCGAGCGCGCAGATCCATCAGTCCCTGCTGGCGGGCATGCTCTCGCATATCGGTGTGCGCGAGGCGGAGTCACGGGAGTTCCTGGGCGCGCGCAACGCGAAGTTCATGATCTTCCCCGGATCCTCGCTGGCCAAGAAGCCGCCGCGCTGGGTGATGGCGGCCGAGCTGGTGGAGACCTCGCGGCTGTGGGGCCGCATCGCGGCGAAGGTGGAGCCCGAGTGGGCCGAGCGGCTCGCGGGCGATCTGGTCAAACGCACCTACTCCGAACCACATTGGTCGTCCAAGCGCGGCGCGGCCCGGGCCTACGAGCGGGCCACGCTCTACGGCGTGCCGCTGGTCACCGGCCGTCCCGTCGACTACGGGCGCATCGATCCGGAACTGTCGCGCGAGCTGTTCCTCCGGCACGCCCTGGTCCAGGGCGAATGGCAGACCCGGCACGGCTTCTTCGCCCGCAACCGCGCGCTGATCGACGACGTCGCCGATCTCGAGCATCGCGCCCGCCGCCGCGACATCCTCGTCGACGACGAGGTGCTGTTCGAGTTCTACGACCAGCGCATCCCCGCCGACATCGTCTCGGTCCGGCATTTCGACAGCTGGTGGCGCAAGGCCGAACGCACCGACCCCGCCCTGCTCGACTTCGCCACCGAGACCGTGGTCAACGCGGGGACCGCCGCGCTCGACCCGACCGATTTCCCCGACGCCTGGCGCCAGGGTGAGCTCAGCTTCCCGCTGACCTACCAGTTCGAACCCGGCCAGGACGACGACGGCGTGACCGTGCGCATCCCGGTCGAACAGCTCGCCCACGTGCGGGCCGTCGGCTTCGACTGGCTGGTTCCGGGCATGCGCGAGGAACTGGCCGCGGCCTTCATCAAGACCCTGCCGAAGACCTTGCGCCGCCAGGTCGTTCCCGCGCCCGACTTCGCGGCGGCCGCGCTGCGCGAGCTGGTCCCCCGGTCCGAACCGTTGCGCACCGGGCTGGCCAGGGAGCTGTCGCGGCTGGGTTCGGTCACCATCACCGCCGACGATCTCTCGCCCACCGCGCTTCCGGATCATCTGCGGATGACCTTCGCCGCCGTCGACGGCCGGGGCACCGTCCTGGCCACATCGAAGAACCTGGCCCAGCTGAAAACCCAGCTGGCCGCGCAGGTTTCGGCGTCGGTGGCCAAGGCCACGGCGGGCGCCGAACGCCCGGCCACGACGGTGTGGACCTCCGAGTCGCTGGGCTCGGTGGCGCCGACGGTGCGCCGGGAGGTGGCCGGGCAGACCGTGACCGGGTATCCGGCGCTGGTGCCCGAGGGCGAGGGGGTGGCCGTGCGGGTGCTCAGTTCCCCGGCCGAACAGGCCGCCGCCATGCGCGCCGGCGTGCGCACCCTGCTGCTCGCCGCGATCCCGACCTCCACCCGCGCCGTCACCGCCGGACTGCCCGCCGCCGACCGCCTGGCGCTGAGCCAGAACCCCGACGGATCGCTGGACAAGCTGGTCGAGGACTGCCGGGTCGCCGCCGCCGACGAACTCATCGCCGCCGCGGGCGGGCCGGTCCGGACACCCGAGGAGTTCGACGCGCTGGTCGCCACCGTCCGGCCACAGCTGGCGGGCGCGGTGACCGGACTGATCCGGGCCGTCGCGCCGGTCCTGTCGGCCGCGCACCGGGCCCGCGCTGCCCTGGCCGACACCACCGAGGCCGACATCGCCGACGATGTCCGTCAGCAGCTCGACGACCTGCTGTTCCCCGGTTTCGTCGCCGAATGGGGTCGGGCCAGGCTACGCGAACTGCCCCGCTATCTGCTCGCCGCGGCGCAGCGCCTGGAATCGCTGCCCGGCTCGGCGGTGCGCGATCGCCAGGGCATGGTCGAGGTCGACCGGATGCTGGCGGCCTACGACAAGCTGGTGCGAAGTCTGCCCGAGGGCCGCAAGCATGCCCGCGACGTCACCGAGATCTGGTGGATGATCGAGGAACTGCGGGTGAGCCTGTTCGCGCAAAAGCTCGGCACGCCGTACCCGGTGTCGGTCAAGCGGATCGAGAAGGCGATCGGCGCGATCCGGCGGTGAGCGGGGCGCGTCAGTCGGTCGTCGCGACGGCCGCCGCGCGCGCCTTGCGCATCTCGGTGATCTCGCGTTCGAAATCGGCCGCGCTGGTGAAGGATCGGTACACCGAGGCGAAGCGCAGGTAGGCCACTTCGTCCAGGTCCCGCAGCGGGCCCAGGATGGCCAAGCCGACCTCGTGGCTCGGAACTTCGGGAGAACCCTTGGCGCGCACCGCGTCCTCGACCTGCTGGGCCAGCAGGTTGAGCGCGTCGTCGTCGACCTCGCGGCCCTGGCAGGCACGGCGGACACCGACGATCACCTTCTCGCGGCTGAACGGCTCGGTGACGCCGCTGCGCTTGACCACCGACAGGATCGCTGTCTCGACGGTGGTGAACCGGCGACCGCAGGACGGACACGACCGCCGACGGCGGATCGCCGTGCCCTCCTCGACTTCACGCGAGTCCACGACTCGCGAGTCAGGGTGTCGGCAATACGGGCAATGCATCCGAGGGTTCCTTCGTCGAGGCGCACTCCATGGCACTTGACAGAATACCTGTCACTACTGCACCACCTGCCACTGCGTGGTCAGGTCCGCGATCAACTCGGGTAACCGGGCGAGCATCCGGCCGCGGGTGAGCTTGACGGGGAAGGGTTCGGCGAACACCGACACAGCGCGGGCCGCGTCGGCGGTGAGGTCCAGATGGCGCGGCACCAGGTCGGCGGTGATGTAGGCCCAGCGGTCGTCGCGGTCGGCCCAGTTGAAGTCGGGCAGCGGCGTCCGCAGGCCGAGTCCGCCCGCGCGCACCGTCGCCGGGGCGTACACCCCGGGCGCGCGGACGCCGGGCACCGCCGGTTTGCCCGCCACGGTGGTGACGTAGGTGAGAACCCGGCCCATGCCGTCGCGACCGGCCGCGGTGACGTCCCATTGGTCGGCGACGATGTGGTTCTGTTCGCGGTCGGTCATCCGGACCAGCGCGTCGGCCCGGCCCGCCGCGGTGCCGCCGTCGATACCCGCCCAGGCGGTGCGCATGCTCTCGTCGATCACGCCGGCGGCGAACAGCTCGTCGATGCCCGCCATCCCCTCGGCCAGATAGACCTCGTGCTGCGGAACCAGGTCGGTGAAGATGTGCTTCTGCATGATCATCAGCCGGGTCTGGTACCAGGCGAGGTCGGCGGCGGTCAGGCGCGGGCCGTGCAGCGCCAGCCCGGTGATGTCGGCGGGCACCTCGGCGACGAGCTCGGGCGGGGTGGCCCGCAGCAGTTCGGCGACGGCGGTACCGAGTTCGTGGATCCCACCGACCGAGAGCACCGCGCCGATGTCACCGACGTCGAAGAAGCCGGAGGCGAACGAGCCACCCGCGATGCCGGCCAGGCCCGCCCAGTAGAAGTCGGGCCGGGCGGCGGCGATGCGGAAGTAGTTGACATACACCTGGCTGAAGGTCGCCGAGTTGGCGGCCACACCGCGAGAGGGCTCCCAGGCAGCCAGATCGATGGCCGCGTTGCCGGTGGAGACGACCAGCCAATACTGGTGCAGCAGGGCGGCATAGCGCGGGGGCGCGATCCCGTCGGCGCGCGCGGCGTCCAGCGCGGCGCGCAGTGGAGGTTCGCTCAGGGGCAACGCCGGGTGCAGACCGCCGCCGAATTCGCCGTCGGCGTTGAGCGCGGGGAGATCGAGATAGTCGGCGTAGCCGGGGGTCGCGTGGGCCGGTGGCGTCAGCACCGCACCCAGGAGCAGACCGAGCAGCACAACGATCGAGTAGCGGCGCACATGACCTCGCATCCGGTTACGCCGAGGCCCCTACCCGCCTCGGTTCAGGATGCCCGTCACCGTAACAACACGTTCTAGTTCTGGGGCGCTTTTCGGGGACGCGGCCGATCTTCACGGTCGCCGAAACTACCCGAAAACCCGTTCTGTTCAGGCATTTTCACCTCAGCGAACTGTCCCGGACAGTCCACCCGCGCCCGCGTCCACCGACTGCGAGATCCCCGGCTCCGCCGGTTCGAACCGGTCACCGAAACTCCCCGCGCGCAGGTGCGCCAGGCCGAGGAAGGCCACGACGACGAGCGCGGTCACCAAGGCCGCCACCGCCAGCGCGGCGAAACCGATCTGCGCCTGTTCGACCCGGCGCACCGGATGCACTCCCCCGGCCCGCCCGACCCCGGACACCCGGGCGTACAGCGCCGCCTCGGCGGGACGGCTCGCCTGCCGCGGCCCGCGCTCGGTCCGGACCGGCTCACGCGTGCGGCGCGGCGAATCCGTCTGCGGCACCGTGGCGAAGGCGAGGTCGAGCTCGGCGTCGGCGGGCCGCTGCGACGCCGCCGCCAGTACGCCGCGGGCGACGGCCAGACCGTCGGCCCCGTAGGCGGCGAACACCTCGGCAGCGGGCCCGCGCGAGACCTCGGGTCGCGGCGGCAGCGGCGGCGGCACCGGCGCGGGCCGACGGACGATCGAGCCGGCGCCGACGCCGCGCACGAGCGAGAACGGCCGTCGCGCCCGGGCGTCGCGGCGGCGCCGGACGATCGGCTCGGGGTAGGCGGCGTGGTCGTGGGAACGCAGGGCGCTGGTCGCTGTGCTCATCGGAAGAACCTCCGGGGTGGTGTGCTCCGCTGCTGAAGGAAGTGCTGGTGAAGCCGCTGTGTCACACTTTGTTCGAACACCTGTGCGACGAACTGATGTTCGATTTCTACCACGCCGCGGAGACGATGTCAGCACGAAACGCCCGACATGCTCGAACAGATGTTTGATACTTCGGCGTGGCACGACTAGCCTCGGAAAGGCGAAATCGACCAGCGGAAGGGCGGGACACGGTGACCCACACAGACGACACGGGTGACGAAAGCGCTACCGGCACCGTCACATCGGGATCCGGTGCGGATCTCACCGTGCGTCAGCGCACGGTCCTCGACGTCATCCGTACCTCGGTGACCGAACGCGGCTATCCGCCCAGCATCCGCGAGATCGGGGACGCGGTCGGGCTCACCTCCACCTCCTCGGTGGCGCATCAGCTGCGCGCGCTCGAGCGCAAGGGGTACCTGCGTCGCGACCCGAATCGTCCGCGCGCGGTGAATGTTCGCGGTCTCGACGAAGCGGTCCGCTCGGTGACGACGCTGCCCGTCGACGCGCCCGACGAGGTGGACGCGGCCAGGCCGACGCCGACCTTCGTTCCGGTCCTGGGCCGAATCGCCGCCGGTGGGCCGATCCTGGCCGAGCAGGCCGTGGAAGACGTCTTCCCGCTCCCCCGCGAGCTCGTCGGCGACGGCTCGCTGTTCCTGCTGAAGGTCGTGGGCCAGTCCATGGTCGACGCGGCCATCTGCGACGGCGACTGGGTCGTGGTGCGGCAGCAGAACGTCGCCGAGGGCGGTGACATCGTCGCCGCCATGATCGACGGCGAGGCGACGGTGAAGACGTTCAAGCGCACCGGCAAGGACGTGTGGCTGATGCCGCACAACCCGCACTTCGAACCGATTCCGGGCAACGACGCGCAAATTCTCGGCAAGGTCGTCACCGTCATCCGCAAGATCTGAGATCCGGCCGCCCCGGCGCTCAGTCGCGCACGGCGGCGTCCATCTCCCAGATCAGCAGTTCGGCGGCGGTCGACGCGGTAACGCGGTGGCCGCCGGCGGCGGTCAGACGCACCGCGTCGCCCTGCGCCAGCGCGCCGTGGTCCTCGAACTCGACCGAGCCGCGCGCGACGAAGACGTGCCCGTACAGCGCGTCCGGCACGGTGATCGAGCGGCCCGGATCCAGCCGCGCCACATGGAACGTGGCGTGCCGGTTGCCGATGCCGATCGCGGCGTGGTCGCGGTGGCGCGGCATGCCGGAGGCGACGGGCAGCAGGGTGTTGCGGCGCAGCTCGTCGGCGATGTCGAGTTCCTGGTAGCTCGGCGTGACGCCCGGGGTGTCCGGCGGGATCCACATCTGCACGACGTGCAGGCGCTCACGCTCCCGGTAGCCGGCGCCGTTGCGTTCGGAATGCCGGATGCCGGTGCCCGCGCTCATCCGCTGGGCCAGGCCCGGGTGGATCACGCCGGAATGCCCGGCGGAATCCTGGTGCACGACGGTGCCCTCCAGGACCCAGGTGAGGATCTCGGTGTCGCGGTGCTGATGGGTGTCGAACCCTTCGCCCGGGCCGACGGTGTCCTCGTTGTGCACCAGCAGCAGCCCGTGGGCGTTGTCCTCGAGCACGAAGTTGCCCGTCGCCGGGAAGGACTGCCGGGAATCGAGCCAGGCGTTCCACCAGTGCGCGCGCCGCGCACCCGGAATGACCTGAACCTGCGCCGTCGCCATCGTCATCACCTTCCGCCATCCGGACTAGGGTCCGCATAGCGGGTAACGCGGTGGGCGCCGCGGGCATTCCACGGCGCTCCACCCGCGAAGGTCAGAAGGGCAAGGCGTTGCGGAGGCGGCCGACCAGGGTGCGGCCGGAATCGCGCTCGCGTTCGTTGAACAGGAACTGGAGTTCTTCCTCGAGCCCCTTGCGGACCACGTCACGCAGATCGGCCGCCGCGGCGTCGACATCGTCGGCCTCGAGCCAGGGCGTCGGGTCGATCGGCGTGCCCGCCGAGAAGTAGAACCGCTCCGGGCGCGGCACCGGCGTCGGGCCGATGCCCTTGACCAGCGGCGGGTTCAGTTCCGGGTTGATGCCGAGCAGGCTGCACGTCCAGCGCAGCGGGCGCATCACCGGGTGCTGGCCGTCGAAGACGATGTCGAACGCGTCGTCGATGCCGATCATCGCCAGCGGCACGATCGGCACCCCCGCCTGGATCGCCATCCGCGCGAAGCCGGTCCGGCCCTCCCACTTGAGCACGTACTTCTCGCCCTTGCGGCGGATCGCCTCCCGGCCACCGCCCGGGAACACGACCACAGCCTCGCCCCGCTCCAGCAGCGCCAGGCAGTTGCCGCGGGTGCCCCGCACCGCGCCGAAGCGATGCAGGATCTCCCGCACGCCCGGCACCATCAGCACGTGCTCGGCCAGGCCGCGCACCAGGCGCCCGCGCTGACGCAGGATCTCCGGCATCAGCAGCGGCGCGTCGATCCCGCCGAGCAGATTGTGATTGGCCACGATCAGCACCGGGCCCTCGGCCGGGATGTTCTCCAGGCCGTAGAACCGCGGACTGGTCCACGCGCGCACCGGCGCGAAGAACGCCTCGAACGCCCGGATCTCCCATTCGCTCGGCGTCGGATTCAACGGCGCGTTGTCGGAGAGGATCCGGTCGCCCTGCTCGACCGATCCCACCCTGTTCTCGTTCACAATCGCTGGACCCCGCTGGTCATTCGACATAACACCCTCCTGCTGTCGACAATCGACCATAGCGCCCGAAAATGGCTGTGTCGCATCGACGTTGACCGCTACCCCGCGGCAAACCCTGCTGGTCGGATCAGTTCGGCACGGCCTCGGCCGGGCCCGAATGGGCATATTCCGACAGTGCGGCGGCCAGCGCGTGCGGTACCCGCGCGCGGACCCTGGTGCCGCCTTCCTCGTGCTCGGAGGTGATGATCCGGCCGTCGGCGTGGATGCGCGCGAGCAGGTCGCCGCGGCTGTAGGGCAGCAGCACACTGATGTCGACATCGAGCCCGCCGAGCACCTCCGAGAGCCGCTCGCGCAGCTCCTCCACCCCGGCGCCGGTCTGCGCCGAGACGAACGCCGCGTCGGGCAGCATCCCGCGCAGCCGGGTGAGCTCGTTCGGGTCGGCCGCGTCGATCTTGTTGACCACCAGCAGTTCCGGCGGCGCGGCGGTGCCCTGCTCCTTGATCACGTCGGTGATCACCTCGCGGACCGCCTTGATCTGTTCGAGCGGCAGCGGATCGGAACCGTCGACGACATGCAGCAGCAGGTCGGCGCCGGTGACCTCCTCCAGCGTCGAGCGGAACGCCTCGACCAGCTGGGTGGGCAGGTGCCGGACGAAGCCGACGGTATCGGTGAACACCATCTCGCGGCCGTCGTCGAGCGCGGCCCGGCGAGTGGTCGGATCGAGGGTGGCGAACAGCGCGTCCTGCACCAGCAGGCCCGCTCCGGTCAGCGCGTTCATCAGGCTGGACTTGCCCGCGTTGGTGTAGCCGACGATCGCGATCGAGGGGACCCCGCTGCCCGCGCGGCGCGCGCGCATGGTGTCGCGCGCGGTCTTCATCTCGCGGATCTCACGACGCAGCTTGGCCATCCGCTCGCGGATGCGGCGACGGTCGGTCTCGATCTTGGTCTCACCGGGACCACGCAGACCCACACCGCCGTTGCTGCCCGCGCGACCACCGGCCTGCCGCGACATCGACTCACCCCAGCCGCGCAGGCGGGGCAGCATGTATTCCATCTGGGCCAGCGCGACCTGGGCCTTGCCCTCGCGGGAGGTGGCGTGCTGGGCGAAGATGTCGAGGATCAGCGCGGTGCGGTCGATGACCTTCACCTTGACGACCTTCTCCAGCGCGGTCAGCTGCGCCGGGGTCAGCTCACCGTCGCAGATCACGGTGTCGGCGCCGGTGTCGAGAACCACGGTGCGCAGTTCCTCGGCCTTGCCGGAGCCGATGTAGGTGGCCGGGTCGGGCTTGTCGCGACGCTGGATCAGGCCTTCGAGGACCTCCGAGCCCGCGGTCTCGGCGAGGGCGGCCAGCTCGACCATGCTCGCCTCGGCCTGGGCGGAGCTGCCGGTGGTCCACACACCGACCAGCACGACCCGTTCCAGGCGCAGCTGCCGATATTCGACCTCGGTGATGTCGGTGAGCTCGGTGGACAGTCCGGCCACGCGGCGCAACGAGGAACGCTCGTCGAGCTGCATCTCGCCGACGGTGGGTTCGGGGGACCAGCCGGGCTGCCGCATGCGGGCCGCGTGGCGGGCCAGCGCGTCGTCGACGTCGCCGCGATCGGCGGCCACGTCGGGCTCGGCCGCGGTGGTGTGCTCGGCCGAGGGGGTGTCTGTGGGGGTTTCTGGTTTCGTCATACGCCCTCCATGCTGCCACGTCACGGTGACAGGGCGCATCCGGTTATCCCGCTACTGCGCGTCCCACCAGTCCCGCGACAGCGTTCCGGTGGCCACCAGCACCGACGGGCCACGCAGCTGGGCCCGGCCCCGGTCGACGGTCACCCGCACCTCGCCGCCGGGTACCCGCACCGTCACCGCACCGGATCCGGTGCTCACCGAGACACCGGCGGCGGTCAGCGCGGCGGCCGCCGCGGCCACGGTTCCCGTTCCGCAGGACCGGGTCTCGCCGACGCCGCGTTCGTAGACGCGCATGTCGACGGCGTTGTCGGGGCCGAGCGCGGTGAGGATCTCGACATTGACCCCGTGCGGGAACAGGTCGGGGTCGAAGCCGGGCGAGACCGCCAGATCCAGCTTGGCCAGCGCGTCCGCGGTGAGCCCGGGGTCGACGCAGGCCAGGTGCGGATTGCCGACATCGATGCCGATGCCCGACAGCGCCCAGCCGCCCAGGGTGGCGGTCGAGGGCCCGAGTTCGCGCACAACGCCCATGTCGACGGTGACCTCGCCCTCGACCGGTCCGGCCGCGTGCACCACGACCGGCCGGGCGCCGGCCCGGCTGCCGACGACGAACTCCGTGCGCGATTCCAGCCCGGACGCGGCGAGGTAGTGCGCGAAGACCCGCACGCCGTTGCCGCACATCTCGGCGATCGAGCCGTCGGCGTTGCGGTAGTCCATGAACCAGTCCTCGGCGCCGACACCCTCGGGCAGCGCGGTGAGCACGCCCGCTTCGACCAGCGCGCCCGTCTTCGCCACCCGCAGCACGCCGTCGGCGCCCAGCCCACGCTGCCGGTCGCACAGCGCGGCGATCCGGTCGGCGGTCAGGTCGAGCCGGACCTGGGGGTCGGGCAGCACCACGAAGTCGTTCTGGGTGCCGTGGCCTTTGCTGAATTCGATGTCGGACACGTTCGTCATTCTCCTCTGCGCCGCCGGGGACCGCGTTACCGGGCGAAGGTGCGCCGCTGGCGGGCGATCTCGTACAGGCTGATCGCGCCCGCCGACGGCGCGCCGAGCGAGCTGGCCGTGCCGCCCATCGGGATGGTCACCAGATCGTCGCAGGCCTCGGCCCAGGCCGAACTCATCCCGGTCGTCTCGTTGCCGACCACCAGGATGGTGGCCTCGGTGAAGTCGTAGTCGTAGATGGTGCTGGGCGCGTCCTCGTCGGTGCCGACGATGCGGGTGGGGATGCCGCGGGCCACCTGGCGATCGCGGAACTCGAGCACCTGGGCCGGGCCTGCCGCGCGCAGCACCGGGACCGCGAACAGCGAGCCGGTGGAGGCGCGCACGGCCTGCGGGTCGAACTGGTCGGCGCCGTGGCCGGTGACGATCACGCCCGAGGCGCCGAAGGCGTCCGCCGAACGGATCAGGGTGCCCAGGTTGCCCGGCGAGTTCGGGCGATCGAACACGACGACGACCGGCGCGTCCTCCCCCGGTTCGCCCGGCGCGTAGTCGGCCAGGTCCGGCTGCCGCGACACCGCGACCGCGACGATCTCCGGCACGCTCGCCGCCTTCTCACCCAGCTCGGCCATCAGCTCGGGCACGAGTCCGACCTGCGGCACGTCGGCGGTGTCGAGCACCTCGCGCGCCCAGCTCGACAGTTCGGGGGTCCCCAGCCGGTAGAGCAGCGTCTCGAGGGGCCAGTCGTTGGCCAGCGCCTGGGTGATCGGGCGCACGCCCTGCACGAGGAACCGGCCGTCACGATGACGTTTCGTCCGGTTGTTGAGGTAGGCCTGCCACACCTGCACCGAGGCGTTGCGGGTACTCACTCGTCGCGTCACTGCGCTGTCCGTCCTGTCGGGTCTGTCTGGTGCGTGGTGAGCCGGGCCAGCGCGGTCGCGGCGAGCTCGGGGTCGGCGCCGTCGACCCAGGTCACCCGGGGATCGCGGCGGAACCACGACCGCTGCCTGCGCACATACCGGCGGGTGCCGATCAGCGTGCGCTCGCGGGCGTGGGCGAGGTCGTAGTCACCGTCGAGGTGGGCCAGCACCTGGGCGTAGCCGATCGCGCGGCGGGCGGTCTGGCCGTCGCGCAGGCCGACCTCGATCAGGGCGCGCACTTCCTCGACCAGACCGGTGTCGAACATCAGGGCGGTGCGGGTCTCGATCCGGGCGTCCAGAGCGGCGGTCTCGCGGTCGACGCCGAGGATGGCCGTGTCCCAGCGGGGGGCGCCGATCGTCGGCGCCGAGGCCGCGAAGGGCTGGCCGGTCAGCTCGACGACCTCGAGCGCGCGCACCATCCGGCGACCGTCGGTGGGCAGGATGGTGGCGGCCGCGACCGGATCGGCCGCGCGCAGCGCCGCGTGCACGGCGGCCACGCCGCCTTCGGCGAGCAGTGCCTCCCAGCGGGCGCGCACCGCCGGGTCGGTGGCCGGGAAGTCCCACTGGTCCAGCAGTGCCTGCACGTACATCATCGAGCCGCCGACGATCACCGGAGTGCGCCCGCGCGCCATGATGTCCTCGACGATCGCGCTCGCCTCGCGCTGGTAGGCGGCGACCGTCGCGGTCTCGGTGACCTCGAGCACGTCGAGCAGGTGATGCGGGATGCCGCGGCGCTGGTCGAGCGGCAGCTTGGCGGTGCCGACGTCCATTCCGCGGTAGAGCTGCATCGCGTCGATGTTGACGATCTCGCCGTCGAGCCGTTCGGCCAGGTCGAGCGCGAGGTCGGACTTGCCGGTGGCGGTGGGGCCGACGACCGCGATGGGGCGCCCGGGCCAGCTCGTCACTCGTCGCTACCTTCCTGTCCACCGGGTTCCCACACGCTCACGTCGTAGCCGACACCATAGGGTGCGCCCTGATAGAGGGTACGCACCCGTGGATCGGCCGAATCGGTGGCGAACAGACCGCCGAGCACCTGGTAGGCGGCCCGCCCGTCGAGCAGCAGTTGCGCGCACAGCGCGGGGTCCAGGACCGCCAGCCCGGTCCGTGAGCCGGCGCGCAGGGCGGCGTCGAGCGCGTCTTGGACCGGTGCCGCCCGCTCGTCCAGATATCCGGGCGCCGCGACCGTGAGCGTCGCCGCGCCGTCGGCGACGACGAGCACCCCGTGCGGGGCGGGGTCGGCGTCGAGTTCGGCCCGCAGCGCCGCGCCCGCCCCGGCACAGTCCGCGGGCGTGGTGTCGGCGGCCAGCAGCCGCGCCGTCACCGAGATCCCGGGGGCGACCTGCTCGCGCAACCATCCGGCGACCAGGACCGGCAGGGGAAGCTGGGGGTCTGCTGGGGCCGCGTCCGGCCCCGCCGGGCCGAGCCCGACGACGACGTCGGCGCCGAAGCCACGGAACGTCCCTCTGGTCGTGGACGCGAAGTTCTGGTCGCGCGCGCCGACGCCGACGACCGTCCAGCGGTCGGTCGCGGCGGCGAGCGTGGCCACGGCGTCGAGGGCGGCGGCGCGCAGCACCGCGGTCGGGTCGTCGGGATCACTGCCCGCTGCCACCCGGCGCCCGCACAGTTCGGGCACCAGCATCGGCGGCGACGGGACCAGGGCCGCTATCGAGAACACGCGGTAACCGTAGCCGTATCGCGCGCCGGGGGCCGCACCCGCCGCACCGCGACCGGGCAGCCGTCTGCGAGTGTCCGGCGCGGTGATGCCCGCCGAGATTGCTAGTGTTTTCAGGTGCGACTACCCACGTCGTCCGGGACGAAATCCCAGGAAATCCGGCATCCGATCACTCGGATCGATGGTTTCCTCGGCTCCGACCGGGTTCAATGGGATGTGCTAGGGCGTAACCAGGCAGCCGTGACGCGCGGCAGGGACGGAGAGCAATGACCGACAGCAACGGAACCGCGAAGCCCACCCCCGGTCCGGGCCCGCGACCGTCCGGTACCCCCAAGCCCGGCGGAAAGTCTCCGCGTCCGCCGAAGCCACACGCCGTGAAACCGGCGCCGGGCCCCGATCAACCCCATCCGCATCCGGTCGTCGTGCCGACGGTCACCGACCCCAGCAAGTGGGGCCGGGTCGACGAGGACGGCACCGCGTGGGTCAAGACCGCCGACGGCGAGCGGATCATCGGGTCCTGGCAGGCGGGCGACGCCGCCGAGGGACTCGAGCACTTCGGCCGCCGCTTCGACGACCTGGCCACCGAGGTGGCGCTGCTCGAGGCCAGGCTGGCCGCGGGCGCCGACGCCCGCAAGACCAAGGCGGCCGCACTCGCGATCGCCGAGACACTGCCGACCGCGGCCGTCATCGGCGATATCGACGGTCTGGCCGTGCGTCTGCAGGCGATCACCGAGCACTCCGAAGAGGCCGCCGCGCACGCCAAGGAGGAGAAGGAGCGCGCCCGGCACGAGCACACCGAGCGCAAGGAAGCCCTTGCCGCCGAGGCCGAGCAGATCGCCGCCGAGTCCACCCAGTGGAAACACGCGGGCGACCGGCTGCGCGAGATCCTCGACGAGTGGAAGTCCATCCGCGGGGTCGACCGCAAGGTCGACGACGCCCTGTGGAAGCGCTATTCCAAGGCCCGCGAGGCGTTCAACCGCAGGCGCGGCGCGCACTTCGCCGAGCTCGACCGCGAGCGCGCCTCGGCGAAGACGCGCAAGGAAGAGCTGTGCGTACGCGCCGAGGAACTGTCGGGCTCGACCGACTGGACCGGCACGGCCGCGGTATTCCGCGACCTGCTCACCGAGTGGAAGGCGGCGGGCCGCGCCCCGCGCGAGGCCGACGAGGCGCTGTGGCGGCGGTTCAAGAGCGCCCAGGACGTGTTCTTCGCCGCCCGCAACGCGGCGGTCTCCGAGCGCGACGCCGAGTTCGAGCACAACGCCACCGCCAAGGAGGAGTTGCTGCGCGCCTACGCGCACATCGACCCGGCCACCGGGCTCGACGCCGCCCGCAACGCCCTGCGCGAGCTGCAGGACAAGTGGGACGCCGTCGGCAAGGTGCCGCGCGAGCGCATGCAGGAGCTGGAAGGCAAGCTGCGCGCCATCGAGAAGCGCGTGCGCGACGCCGCCGACCAGCAGTGGCGGCGCACCGATCCGGAGGCGGTGGCGCGCGCCGCGCAGTTCCGCGAGCGGGTCGCCCAGTTCGAGGAACAGGCCGCCAAGGCCACCGCGGCGGGCAAGAAGCGCGACGCGGAGAAGGCGCTCGAGCAGGCCAAGCAGTGGCGTGAATGGGCCGAGGCCGCCGAAGGCGCGGTCAGCAACCGCTGAGCTCGCGAAACGAGTGAACCCCCGACCGGGTGGTCGGGGGTTCACTCGTTCCGCGGGCTATTCGCCGGTCAGGCGCTTACGGTCGCGTTCCTCGGCCTCGCGCGCGGCGTTGCGGCGCTGCTCCTCGGCGGCGAGCTGCACGGCGGTGCGGCTCCAGACCACGCGAATCCAGTGGAAGGTGAGCACCATGATCGCGATGGTGCCCAGGATCAGGCCGATGCCGGGGCCGGCGCCCTCGTAGTTGCCCAGGCCGGGGGTCTGCCGGTGCCAGATCGACAGCACGCCGAACACGCTGCCGACCGCCGAGCCCGCGCAGGCCAGCCAGGCCAGCACCCAGCGGCGGGTGGTCAGCGCCAGCAGCGAGAAGCCGACACCGAAGACGATGACCAGCCAGACGAAGATCCGCGAGGGCAGGCCGATGTGCTCGACCCCCGCGGCCTCGGTGTTGAGCAGCACGTCGAACCCGCGCGCGGTGCCCGCGGTCGGCAGCACCAGCGAGATCAGCAGCGCGAAGACCGCGCCCGCCACGACCAGCGCCCGCGCGCCGGGATCGATCTCGCCTGCGATGCGGCGTTCCACCGCGTCGAGTTCGCCGCGGAACTGTTCGAATTCCTTGTCGTCCACCCGGTTCACCGCGTTGTCGCTCCTGTTCGCAGGCTGATCGTTGCTGGTCTCGTGTGTGCCGGGCTCTACTGTGCCATCACCGTCCGCGCCGTCGGCACCCGACCCACTACGACCGGTAGTAGGTTCGGGGTCCTCCGGCGTCGAGCTCACGAGCAGCCGGTCGAGCAGCCACTGGTGACCGGCTCGACCGCGGGCGCGCCGATCCGCGGCAGCCCCAGGCCGACGCCGATCGGTTCGGTCTTCGGCGTCACGCCGCGCTCGTGCGCGTCGCCCGCCCTGGTGCGCCGGTGCGCCTTCACCGCGCCGTCGGCGATCAGGTGGTGGGGCGCGGCCTCGGTGATGTCGACGACGACGATGTCGCCCGGGCGGATCCCCGTGTCGGTGCCGGGCCGGAAGTGCACCAGCCTGCCGTCGCGCGCGCGACCGCTCATCCGGGCGGTGGCGGCGTTCTTCTTGCCCGCGCCGTCGGCGACGAGCAGTTCCACCTCGGTGCCGATCAACGCCTGGTTGGCTTCGAGCGAGACCTGCTCCTGCAGGGCGATCAGCCGGTCGTAGCGCTCCTGCACCACCGCCTTGGGCAGCTGGTCGGGCAGTTCGGCGGCCGGGGTTCCCGGCCGCTTGGAGTACTGGAAGGTGTAGGCGCTGGTGAACCGCGCCCGGCGCACCACGTCCAGGGTCTCCTGGAAGTCCTCCTCGGTCTCGCCGGGGAAGCCCACGATGATGTCGGTGGTGATCGAGGCGTGCGGCATCGCCGCGCGCACCTTGTCGATGATGCCCAGGAAGCGCTCCTTGCGGTAGGAGCGACGCATCGCCTTGAGCACCCGGTCCGACCCGGACTGCAGCGGCATGTGCAGCTGCGGGCAGACGGTCGGGGTCTGCGCCATCGCCTCGATGACATCGTCGGTGAACTCGGCCGGATGCGGGGAGGTGAACCGCACCCGCTCGAGGCCTTCGATCTGTCCGGTCGCGCGCAGCAGCTGGGCGAAGGCCCCGCGATCACGCGGCTGTTCCGGGTCCACGAAGTTCACGCCGTAGGAGTTGACGTTCTGGCCGAGCAGCGTCACCTCGAGCACGCCCTGATCGACCAGCGCCTGCACCTCGGCGAGCACGTCACCGGGGCGGCGGTCGACCTCCTTGCCGCGCAGCGCGGGCACGATGCAGAAGGTGCAGGTGTTGTTGCAGCCCACCGAGATCGACACCCAGCCGGCGTAGGCCGATTCCCGCTTGGCGGGCAGCGTCGAGGGGAACGCCTCGAGCGATTCGAGGATCTCGACCTGGGCTTCCTCGTTGTGCCGGGCCCGCTCGAGCAGCACCGGCAGCGAGCCGATGTTGTGTGTGCCGAACACCACGTCGACCCAGGGCGCCTTGCGCACGACGGTCTCGCGGTCCTTCTGCGCCAGGCAGCCGCCGACGGCGATCTGCATGCCGGGCCTGCCCTGCTTCACCGGCGCCAGGTGGCCCAGGGTGCCGTAGAGCTTGTTGTCGGCGTTCTCGCGCACCGCGCAGGTGTTGAACACCACCAGGTCGGGGGTGTCGGTGGGCGCGGCCTTCACATAGCCCGCGTCTTCGAGCAGGCCGGACAAGCGTTCGGAGTCGTGTACGTTCATCTGGCAGCCGAAGGTGCGGACCTCGTAACTGCGCGCCTGCGTCACCGCGCGCTCCGTCGCGTTCTGTCCGTTCGAATCCACCCGTCCAGGGTACGGCCCGCCCCTGATGTGGTCTGCGTCGCGTCCGGGAGTCGCCCGTGGTACCGGCAGGTTACCGGCCGGTGTCGTTTCGGCGTGCCGTGGCGGCGAGTCACGGAAAGCCGGGCAAATCTCCGAAGAACGCCTAAGGTTTCTGACCATGACCGACGACGCCGCACCCGCGACCGGGAAAGCCGACGCCGCCGCCACTGCTGGCGCGCCGCCGATGATCTCGATGCGCAACGTGGACAAACACTTCGGTGAACTCCACGTTCTGCGCCACATCAACCTGGAAGTCCCCCGCGGGCAGGTCGTGATCGTCCTCGGCCCCTCGGGCTCGGGGAAGTCCACCCTGTGCCGCACCATCAACCGGCTCGAACCGATCGACTCCGGCGACATCGCCATCGACGGCGTCGCGCTGCCCGCCGAGGGCAAGGCGCTGGCCGCGCTGCGCGCCGAGGTCGGCATGGTGTTCCAGTCGTTCAATCTGTTCGCGCACAAGACGATTCTCGACAACGTCATGCTCGCGCCGCTGAAGGTGCGCGGCATCAAGAAGGACGAGGCGCGCAAGCACGCGCTGGCCCTGCTCGACCGGGTCGGCATCGCCAACCAGGCCGACAAGTACCCCGCCCAGCTCTCCGGCGGCCAGCAGCAGCGCGTCGCGATCGCCCGCTCGCTGGCGATGGACCCGAAGGTGATGCTCTTCGACGAGCCCACCTCCGCGCTGGACCCGGAGATGGTCAACGAAGTGCTCGAGGTGATGGTCTCGCTCGCCAAGGAGGGCATGACGATGCTCGTCGTGACCCACGAGATGGGCTTCGCCCGCCGGGCCGGCGACCGCGTGCTGTTCATGGCCGACGGCGAGATCGTCGAGGACACCGCGCCGGAGACCTTCTTCACCGCACCCGCCTCGGACCGGGCCAAGGACTTCCTCGGCAAAATTCTCAGTCACTGACCACCACCCATCACCAGGAGAAGGACACTCGATGAGGATCAATCGTGCGATGCGGGTCGGAATCGGCGCCGCGGCACTGGCATTGGCTGCCACGCTCACCGCGGGCTGTGGCGGCGGTGACGAGGGGTCGGTGCTCGACCACGCCAAGGACGGCAAGCTGACCGTCGGCATCAAGTTCGACCAGCCGGGTCTGGGCCTGCGCAACACCGACGGCACCTACAGCGGCTTCGACGTCGAGGTGGCCAAGTACGTGGCCGACAAGCTCGGCGTGAAGCCGGAGAACATCACCTTCAAGGAGTCGCCGTCGGCGCAGCGCGAGACGCTGCTCGAGAACGGTCAGGTCGACTACGTCGTCGCGACCTACTCGATCACCGACAAGCGCAAGGAGAAGGTCGACTTCGCCGGCCCGTACTACATCGCCGGTCAGGACCTGCTGGTGCGCGCCGACAACACCGACATCACCGGCCCGGACTCGCTGGCGGGCAAGAAGGTGTGCTCGGTGAAGGGCTCCACCCCGGCCCAGAACATCAAGGACAAGTTCCCGCAGGCGCAGCTGCAGACCTACGACACCTACTCGCTGTGCATCGAGGCGCTGCGGGGCGGCGCGATGGACGCGGTGACCACCGACAACGTCATCCTCGCCGGTTACGCCGCGCAGTCGCCGGGCTCCTACAAGCTGGTCAACAAGCCCTTCACCACCGAGAAGTACGGCATCGGTATCAAGAAGGGCGAGACCGAGGCGCGCACCAAGATCAACGACGCGATCGAGGCGATGATCGCCGACGGTTCGTGGAAGGCCGCGCTGGAGAAGTCCTTCGCCGGCACCGGTTTCGCGATCCCGCAGCCGCCGACCGTCGACCGCTACTGATCACCGCCGCGGTGGCGGTCCGGGAGTCCCGGGCCGCCACCGCGGTCGAGTCCTGCTGGCCCTTACACATCGATCGGAGGACGCGCGTCCGTGTTCGACCTGATCTCGAGGTACGACTCCGAAATCCTCGACGCCTTCTGGGTGACCATCAAGCTGACGTTCTTCTCCGCGATCGGCGCGCTGCTCCTCGGCACCCTCGTCGCCGCCATGCGCGTGTCCCCCATCCCGGTCGCGCGCTGGGTCGGCTCCGCCTACGTCTCGATCTTCCGCAACACCCCCCTGACGCTGATCATCGTGTTCTGCTCGCTGGGCCTGTACACGACCCTGGGCTGGAAGCTGGCCGGTGATTCGCTCTCGGACAACAACTATCGCTGGGCGATCGTCGGCTTGAGCGTCTACACGGCGGCCTTCGTGTGCGAGTCGCTGCGCTCGGGCATCAACACGGTGCCGCTGGGCCAGTCCGAAGCGGGCCGCTCGCTCGGCTTCGGCTTCGCGCAGAACCTGCGCCTGGTGGTGCTGCCGCAGGCCTTCCGCGCGGTCATCGCCCCGCTGGGCAGTGTGCTGATCGCCCTGACGAAGAACTCGACCATCGCCTCGGTGATCGGTGTCGGCGAGGCCGCCTTCCTGATGAGCGAGATGAACGAGAACGAGGCCGCGCTGCTCGCGATCGGTGCGATCTTCGCCCTCGGCTTCGTCATTCTCACCCTGCCGACCGGCCTGTTCTTCGGCTGGCTGGCCAAGCGATTCGAGGTAGCCCGATGAGCGCAGCTTCGGTCCTCTTCGACGCGCCGGGCCCCCGCGCGCGCCTGCGGCATCACCTCTACTCGGTCCTGGTCGTGCTCGCGCTGGCCGGTTTCGGCTGGCTGCTGTTCGACGCGTTCGACGAGCAGGGTCAGTTCACCGCGGCCAAGTGGAAGCCGTTCCTGGAAGCGGGCGTCTGGGAGACCTACCTGCTGCCCGGTCTGCGGGGCACGTTGACCGCGGCGGTCATCTCGATCGTGTTCGCGCTGATCTTCGGCATGATCTTCGGCATCCTGCGGCTGTCGGATCACAAGTGGATCCGCTGGACCGCGGGCGCGATCGTCGAGCTGGCCAGGGCGATCCCGGTGCTGATCCTGATGATCTTCCTGTTCGCCGTCTTCGGCGAGTACAAGGTCTTCCGCTCCGACGACCTGGCGCTGGCCGCGGTCGTCATCGCGCTGGTGATCTACAACGCCTCGGTCATCGCCGAGATCGTGCGCGCGGGTATCCGGTCGCTGCCCAAGGGCCAGACCGAGGCCGCGGTGGCGCTGGGCCTGCGCAAGACCCAGCTGATGCGCCTGATCCTGCTGCCGCAGGCGGTCACGGCGATGCTGCCCGCCCTGGTGTCGCAGATGGTGGTCGTGCTCAAGGACACCGCGCTGGGCTACCAGATCACCTATGTGGAACTGGTGCGCGCCGGTCAGCAGGAGGGTGCCTCGCAGCAGAACACCATCCCCGCGCTGATCGTCGTGGCGCTGATCATGATCTCGCTGAACCTGGCGCTGACCTTCCTGGCGACGACGCTGGAGAAGCGGCTGCGGTCGCGGCGCAAGCGGGGCGGCGGCGCCGTGCTGGCCGCCGACTCGATCGTCACCGACGCCGCTCCCGGCGTGGACATCACCAAGAACTAGCTCAGCGAACACGCCGCGGGGCCCGGTCCGGACGGATCGGGCCCCGCGTTGTGTCCCCTAGTCCTCGCCGACGAGGCCGAACTCGCGCAGCAGCGGCCCGATCTCGGTGTCGTCGAGCTTCTTCAGCAGCCGGTGCCGGACGAAGTCCGGTCCGGGCAGGCTCATCTCCTCGCCGTCCCGCAACCGGCTGGTCGCCGCCAGTAGCGAGCGGATGTCGTAGGTGGAGGCGTACACCTCCGGCACCCCACGTTCGATGTCGAGCAGCCGGTAGGCCGCCTCCATGCCGGTGCGCACCGAGTACTCGGTGGTGAAGATGCAGTCGCGGGTGGTCTCGGCGAACTGGCCGATGAAGGCGAAGTTCACCGCGCCGGCGGGCACCACGTCGGGCCGGTCGCCCGCCTGGCGCGGCATGAAGAACGCCGTCACGTACGGCATCATCACCGGCACGCAGGTCGCCGCGTCGGCGGCCATCTCCGGGATCTCCGCCTCGGGCACGCCCAGGTGGTAGAGCCATTCCTGGGTGATCTCCGCCCCGGTGCAGTCCTGCATCGACTTGCGCACGAAATCGCCGGGCTTGTCGGCGAAGAGCGCGTACACCCACACCACGATCTGGTCGGCGGGCTGTTGTTTGAAGTGTGGCTGCCGGTTCACCGTCCAGCTCATCAGCCAGGACGAGTCCCGCACCGTCACGATGCCGCCGGTGACGACCTTGCCGCTGAACGGGTCCCGCTTGCAGATCTTCTGGATGTAACGCGGAATCCGCTCGTCGAGGGTGGTGACCGTGGCCGATTCCCATTTGGTCTCCGGGATGTGGCCGCCGAAGACGTCGGGATGACCGAACGCGGGGTCCTTGGCCGCGATCCGCCGCCACAGATCCCAGGCCGGGGCCGGGCCCTCGTCGAGTTTCGCGGGCGTGTGCTGATCGCCTTCGTCGGAGTTCTCGGTGAGCGAGCCGATGGTGACGAACAGCAGATCGTTCGCCGTCAGATCGACGCCGCCGTCGACGCCCTCGGACACCCAGCGCAGCCGGGTGGCTTGTTTGCGCGGCCCGGTGATGTCGAAATCGACGTCGGTGACCTCGGTGTCGAAGCGGAACCGCACACCCTGGTCGAGCAGCCACCGATACAGCGGCAGCACCAGCGACTCGTACTGGTTGTACTTGGTGAACTTCAGCGCCGAGAAGTCCGGCAGGCCGCCGATGTGGTGGATGAAGCGGTGCAGGTACAGCTTCATCTCGAGCGCGCTGTGCCATTCCTCGAACGCGAACATCGTGCGCCAGTACAGCCAGAAATTGCTGGCCAGGAAGTCCGCGCCGAACACCTCGTCGATGCGCTTGTTCTCCATCTGCTCGCGGGTGGCGAGGAACACCTTCACGATGTCCTTCTGCGCGCGGTCGGTGAGGGTGAACAGGCCGTCGGTGTGCGCGTCCTGGCCGCGTCGCACGGTGGCGCGCTGGAGCGAGAAGTTCGGGTCGTCCTTGTTGAGCCAGTAGAACTCGTCGAGGACGCTGGCGCCCTCTATCTCCAGGGACGGCACCGAACGGTAGAGATCCCACAGACATTCGAAGTGGTTCTCCATCTCGCGCCCACCGCGGATGACAAAGCCCTTCTTCGGTTCCCTGATGCCGTCGAGCGCACCGCCGGGCAGCTTCAGCCGCTCCAGCACGGTGATCCGGTCGCCGGACATCTGCCCATCCCTGATCAGGAAGGCCGCGCCCGACAGCGACGCCAGGCCTGCGCCGACGAACCAGGCCGACTTGTCTTCCACCCCTTGGGGTTTGCGCGGACGGGCGAACGCTTCGTAGTTGCCACTGCTGTAGTACATCCGACTCCTCTGTCCGTTCCGGCGATGTCGAGCGGGACTACGCGGTGTAGCGGTAGAACCCCTCCCCGGTGGCGGCGCCGAGCTTGCCCTTGTCGATGTAGTTCTCCTTGAGCCAGGCCGCGAGCTTCTTGTGCGCGTCGCTGCCGTTGATCAGGATGTTGTAGGGGGTGGTCAGGCCGACGATGTCGAGGATCTGGAACGGGCCCATCGGGGCGCCGGTGGCGATGCGCCAGGTCTCGTCGACCGCGGCGGGTTCGGCGTACCCGCCCGCCGCCAGCTCGATGCCGGAATTCAGGAACGGCACCAGCAGCGAGTTGAGAACGTAACCGGCCTTCTCCTTGTGCAATTCGATCGGCACCATGCCGATGGCCGTCGCGAACGCGACCACGGCCTGGAACACCGCCGGATCGGTCCGCTCGGTGCCCATGACCTCGGCAGTGTTGAACTTCCAGACGTGATTGGCGAAGTGCAGCGCCAGGAACCGGTCGGCGCGGCCGGTGTAGTCGACGATGTCGCTGGGCAGCAGCGTCGAGGAGTTCGTCGCGAACACGGTGCGTTCGGGCGCCAGCGCCCCGAGCTTGCCGTAGAGGTCGCGCTTGATCTCGAGCACCTCGGGCACCGCCTCGATGATCAGGTCCGCCTCGGCCGCCGCGGCCGCCAGATCGGTGGTCAGCGTGATGCCCGTCGCGGTCGCTGCGGTGTTGCTCGCGTCGGCGCCTTCGACGTCCTGCTGATACACCTTGGCGAGCTCGTCGAATCGGCCACGCGCCGCGGTGATCGCCTTGTCGTCGATGTCGTAGGCGGTCACGTCGAACCCGTGGAAGGCGGTCTGGAACGCGATCTGGGATCCGAGCACCCCCGTCCCCAGGACGGTCACCTTGCGGAATTCGATCGTCATGCGTCATCCTCCCAGTCGGGAAGCGGACCCCCACGCCGCTCCGCGTTTCGGTTGCCGGTGTCACCACCGTCGTCCATCATGGCCCGGGAAGCTGAGCGTGCGGTGTGAAGGACTCCCGCGTTTCGGACATCTCGGGCGAAGCCCGGTAACAGTTCGGCAAACCGTCGCGAGGGGTCAGCCGACGGTGACCAGCCCCTCGGCGACCATCCAGTCGCGCGCGACGTCGGCCGGTTCGCGACCGCCGATGTCGACCTGGCGGTTGAGCTCGGTGATCACCGCGTTGGTCAGGCGGGCGGAGATGGGTGCCATGAGCGCGGCGACCTCGGGGTGCGCGTCGGCGAAGGGTCCGTGCATGACGAGCGCGGCGTTGTACTTGGGGAAGAAGCCGCGGTCGTCGTCGAGCAGTACCAGATCCAGCGCCGGGATGCGGCCGTCGGTGGCCGCGACCGAGCCGAACCGGCACTGCTCGGCGTCGGCGGTCGCCTGATAGACCAGCGCGTCCTGGACGATCTGTTTCTGCACCGCACCGACATCGATGCCGTACTTGCGGGCCATCCCCGGGTAACCGTCCTGGCGGACGTTGAACTCGGTGCCCACGCAGGTGGCGGCCGCGGCCGGGTCCTTCGCGATCAGCGCCGCATAGTCCGACAGCGTGCGCACGCCGGTCTCCTCGGCGGTGCGCCTGCTCGCGACCAGGGCGTAGGTGTTGTTCATCGGCGCCATCGCGGCCCACACCATGTCGTGCTCGGCGCGATCGGCGTCCCGGACGAGTTCGAACTGGCGCACCTCGTCCGGTTCGGGCGTCTCGTTGCCCAGGTAGTTGATCCAGCCGGTGCCGGTGTAGTCGTAGGCGATGTCGACCTGACCGTGCAACTGGGCGTCGCGCAGGCTGTTGGAGCCCTGGATATTGGTCAGGTCACGCACATCCGCGCCCGCCGCCGTGAGCGCGAATTCGATCAGATAGCCGAGGATATTGGCCTCGGTGAAGTCCTTGGAACCCACGGTGACGGCGACGCCGTCGAGGGCGGGCACGGCCACGATGCTGCCCGGTCCCACCGGCAGCGGCACCGAACCGCCCGACTGCAGACCGCAACTCGCGATCAGCAGCACACCGGCCACGGGCGCGAGCCCACGCAACCATCGGGTGATCCTCACCGCAACCCCCTCGGTCCGAGGAACTGCTCGGCCAGCGCGCCCAGCCAGTCGACCAACAGGGCCAGGGCGACGGCCAGCACCGCGCCCACGGTCAATGTGACGGTGTCGCGCAGCTTGTACCCGGTATCGATGAGGATGCCGAGGCCGCCCGCGCTCACCAGGAACGACAGCGTCGCGGTGCCGACGGCCAGCACCAGTGAGGTGCGCAGGCCGGCCAGGATGTAGGGCACCGCGAGCGGGAACTCGATGCGCCGCAGCACCTGCACCGACGACATCCCTTGCCCGCGACCGGCGTCGACGAGCGTCGGATCCACCTCCTGGTAACCCAGGATCGTGTTGCGCAGCACCGGCAGCAGCGAACAGAACGCGATCGGCGCGACCCCCACCCAGAATCCGGTGGTCCGGGTGACCAGGTAGCACAGCACGATCAGGCCGATGGCGGGCGCCGAGGCACCGATATTGGCGATGCCGACGAAGATCGGTGCGAGCCCGCGGAATCCGGGCCGGGTCAGCAGCGTGCCCAGCGGCACCGCTACCGCGACGACGATGATCACCACCGCCGCGGTGATCAGGATGTGCTGCCAGGTGACCTCGGCGATATTGCCGACGCTGATGCTCGCCTGCTGGGTGAGCGTGAGATCGCGCCGGAACGCCCACACCAGCACCCCGACGGTGAGGATCAGCACGATCACGGGCTGGACCAGCAACCGCAGGAACTCGGCGCGCCGCTGCGCGCCCGGTACGGCGACGGCGGCCGTTCCGTCCGTCATCGAACGCGGCGGGGCGGGAACAGGATTCGTCATTCGAACCTCCGAGGCCGCGGTGTGGGGCCTGCGGCGGCGCCGTGGACGGCGAACACCCGGTCGAACACCGGCCGGTCGGCGGACGAACCGTCGGCACGACGCGCCGTCCGCAGCACGACGGGCACGGCCGACGGTCGGGCAAGCCCGTCGCCGACCGGAAGCCGTCGGTGTCCGCGGTGTTCGGTCCTCCCGCCGGGCCGGTCACCGACCTGTCGAGTGCGAGTGCTGTCGACCGGCCGAGCAGCGCACCGGAGCGCGACCTGCGCCGCGCTCATGCCCGCGCCGTTTCGGCGGCCCCGGCGGCGGCCAGGTGGCTGATCAGAGTGTCGACGGTGACGACGCCGGCGAACGCGCCGGTGCCGTCGACGACCACGGCCGAGGCGGTGCGTTCGGTCAGCAGGATCGCGAGGGCGTCCTGCAGGGTCGCGTCGGTGGGCAGCGTGGTCTGGATCGGGGTGCCGAGGTCCCGCAGCGAATCCGCGTGGGCGAGTTCACCTGCCGCGATCCGGCGGATCGGGGTCCGGTCGGCGGCCAGGACGATGCCCCAGTCCTGCCGCGCCGTGTGCAGGCGGTCGGTGAGGTCGGCCGGGGCGGTGTCCTCGGCGACGGCGATGCCCTGGTCCAGGTCGAGATCGGCCAGCACGGCCAGGCCGAGGCGGTCGATGGTGGCGGTGTTGCCGACGAAACCGGCGACCGTCTCGTCGGCAGGCGCGGCCAGGATCGCCGCCGGGGTGTCGTACTGGAGGATGCGGGACCGGTCGCCCAGGACCGCGATCCGGTCGCCCAGTTTCACGGCCTCACCGAAATCGTGGGTGACGAAGACGATGGTCTTGCCGAGTTCGCCTTGCAGGCGCAGCAATTCGTCTTGCAGCAGCGCGCGGGTGATCGGGTCGACGGCGCCGAACGGCTCGTCCATCAGCAGCACCGGCGGATCGGCCGCCAGCGCCCTGGCCACCCCGACGCGCTGTTGCTGACCGCCGGAGAGCTGGCGCGGATAGCGACCGCGATACACGGCGGGGTCGAGGCCGACGAGGGCGAGCATCTCGTCGACACGGGCTCGGGTGCGTGTGCGGTCCCAGCCGAGCAGGCCGGGGACCGTGGCGATGTTCTTGGCGACGGTCAAGTGCGGGAACAGGCCGGCCTGCTGGATGGAATAGCCGATACCGCGCCGCAATTCGTCGGCGTCGATGCCTGCGGCGTCGCGGCCGCCGATCGTGACGGTGCCGGAGGTCGGTTCGATCAGCCGGTTGATCATCCGCATGGTGGTGGTCTTGCCGCACCCGGAGGGGCCGACCAGGACCACGATCTCCCCCGCCGGGATGGTCATGCTGACCTCCTCGACCGCCGGATCCGGCTGGTCGGGATAACGCTTGGTGACCCGGTCGAGGACGATCTCGACCCCGGAGACCGCGGATGCGGCGGCGCCGGTGCTGGTTTCGGTGTCAGTCACGAATTCCCCTCGAGATGGTGAGGCGGCCGAGCAGCAGCAGGACGCCGTCGAGCGCGAGCGCGAGCACGACGATGAGCACGGTCCCGGTCAGCGCCTGCGGCACCGCGTTCGGGCTGCCCAGGCGCGAGAGCCCGGAGAAGATGAGGTTGCCCAGGCCGGGGCCTTTGGCATAGGCGGCCAGGGCCAGAATGCCCATGATCATCTGGGTGCTGACCCGCATTCCGGCGAGGATCGACGGCCAGGCCAGCGGCAGTTCGATGGTGCTCAGCAGCCGCAGCCGGTTCATCCCGACGCCGCGCGCGGCGTCGATCACCGCCGGATCCACCGACGACAGCCCGAGCACGGTGTTGCGCAGGATAGGCAACAGCGCGTACAGCACCAGCGCCACGATCGTCGGCCCGACGCCGAGCCCGAGGAAGGGGATCAACAGCCCGAGCAGCGCGAACGAGGGCACCGTGAGGATCGCTCCCGCGGTCGCGGTCGCGGCGGCCGAGCCGAGCGGGCTCCGGTACACGAGCACCCCGACCAGCACCGCGACGATCGTCGCCAGCGCCAGCGACTGCACCACCGCCGACACATGCAGATACGAATCGACCAGCAGCTGCTCGCGCCGGTTCACCACGAACGACCACAACGCGTCCAGGGTCCACCTCCCCGTAGTTCGGCGGCCACACCAGGCCCTGTCCCCCGGAATGCCCACCCCGACCACAGGTGAAACACCCGGTTACCACACCCCCGCCGCATTCTGCGGCGCTCGAATCCGCCTGCGCGAAAACACGTTTCACCGGCGCGAAGTCATCTTACGCGCCGGACCTCCCACACGGAGCCGTTCCCGCCACCGGACTCACAGCCGGCACGACCCCCCACACATACCGCCGGCCCGCGGCAATTCCCCGGGACAAGCACGATCCCCGCACCGCCACCCTCGCGCCCATGCCCCGGGGGCAGCACGATCCTCGCGCCGTCGCCCTCACGCCGCCTAGCGGCGACATCCTCGCGGCGATGCCCAACTGCCGAAGTCGAGCAGCACTCGGAAAGCTCGTCACCTGGCTCAGCGATCGGCCTCGGCCAGTTCGGCTTTGACGACCGCGTAGGCGATGGCGGGGCTGTAGCCGCGGCGGGCGAGCATGTCGACCAGGCGGCGGGTGGCCTTGGCGCGGTCGAGGTCGGTGGGCATGCCGCGGAGTTTGCGGCGGACCAGGTCGGCGGCGGCCTGCTCGTCACCGGGGACCGGGCGGCGCGGCGCGCGCCGGTCGGTACTCCGGTCCGGGGGGTCGGTGTCGGTGTCTCCGGGAGCTTCGCTGTCGGCCGATGTGCTGACCGCGCGTGACCATCGGGAGCGGTTCCGGCGCGGGAGCCCCTCGGCGGGGCTGTCCGAGTCCGCCTCGATCGCAGGATCGGCGTGCGATATCGGATCGCCCGGTCGTCCGGGTCGTCGGTGATCGTGGGACGGCTCGTCCGGGTCCGGATCGGGCTTGCTCGCCCCGCGTGGCCGCGCGGGCGCCTGGGTGAATCCCGCCTCGGCGAGTTCCGCGGTGACGACGGCGAAGGCAGTCGACTGGTCGTAGCCGCGGCGGGCCAGCATGCCGACGAGACGGCGGACGGCCTTGTCGCGGTCCAGGTCCCGGGACAGGGTGGTGAGTTTGCGGCGGACCAGGTCGGTGGCGCGGGCGCGTTCGGCGTCGTCGGTGACGATCGCCAGCGCGTTCTCGGCATCGGCGGGAGCGACGCCCCTGTCACGCAGTTCGCGCTGCAGGGCCCTCTTCCCCCGGCCGGAGTACGTGTGGCGCTCGTGCACCCACTGTTCGGCGAAGGAACTGTCGTCGACGAGGCCGACTTCGGCGAGCCGGTCGAGCGCGGCCGCGGTCACCTCGAGCCGGAAACCCTTCTCCCCGAGACGTTTTTCCAGCTCGGCCCGGCTGCGGGCGCGCACGGCCAGCAGATTGAGGCAGGCGTCCTTGGCCTGGTCGATCGTCGCCTTCGGACGGTCGCCCGGGGCGAGCCGGCGTGTGCCGGCCCGCCTGTCGGGCTCTCCCGGCTGGGATCCGGCCGCCACCGGATCCACCTGCCGCCCGTCGTCACCACCGACGCCGGTCGACAGGGAGTCTTTCTCGCGCCGGCCGGACCTGCGTCCGCGCCGGGCGCCACGGGGACGCGCCCCGCTCCCCCACTCTTCATGATCATCCCCAGTCCGCGCAGCGGAATCGTGTGGTTGATCATCATCGGCGAATCCGGTCGGGTGCGCGCGCTGCGGATCGCCCGCACCCGACCGAATTCCCCTGGCGTCCAGTTCGGCCCGGTGTGCCCGAGCCGGCCGGACGAGTTCGGTGTCCGCGGTGTCGCGGTGGCGGTCTCGCCGCTCCGGCGCTTCCGGCGCCACCTCGATACCGAGGCGGGCCAACTGCCTGCGCATGTCCTCGACCGGATCCACCCCGCCACGAGGCGCACGGCCGCCGGAGATCGGCGAGCCCATCGGCTAGAAGTCGGCGGGTGCGTCGGCCTCGGCGGTCAGGTCGGCGCCGATGCCCAGCTTCTCCTTGATCTTCTTCTCGATCTCGTCGCGCACGTCGGTGTTCTCCAGCAGGAACTTGCGGGCGTTCTCCTTGCCCTGGCCCAGCTGGTCGCCCTCGTAGGTGTACCAGGAGCCCGACTTGCGGATGAAGCCGTGCTCGACACCCATGTCGATGAGCGAGCCCTCCTTGGAGATGCCCTGGCCGTAGAGGATGTCGAACTCGGCCTGCTTGAACGGCGGGCTGACCTTGTTCTTGACGACCTTCACGCGGGTCCGGTTGCCGACCGCGTCGGAGCCGTCCTTGAGGGTCTCGATGCGGCGCACATCCAGGCGGACCGAGGCGTAGAACTTCAGCGCCTTACCGCCGGTGGTGGTCTCCGGCGAGCCGAACATGACGCCGATCTTCTCGCGCAGCTGGTTGATGAAGATGGCGGTGGTGCCCGAGGTGTTGAGCGCACCGGTCATCTTGCGCAGCGCCTGGCTCATCAGGCGGGCCTGCAGGCCGACGTGGCTGTCGCCCATCTCGCCCTCGATCTCGGCGCGCGGCACCAGGGCGGCGACGGAGTCGATGACGATGATGTCGATGGCGCCGGAACGCACCAGCATGTCGGCGATCTCGAGCGCCTGCTCACCGGTGTCGGGCTGGGAGACCAGCAGCGCGTCGGTGTCGACGCCCAGCTTGCGGGCGTAGTCGGGGTCCAGGGCGTGCTCGGCGTCGATGAACGCGGCGACGCCACCCGCGGCCTGGGCGTTGGCCACCGCGTGCAGCGCGACGGTGGTCTTACCCGAGGATTCCGGGCCGTAGATCTCGACGACGCGACCACGCGGCAACCCGCCGATGCCGAGCGCGACGTCGAGCGCGATGGAGCCGGTCGGGATGACGGAGATGGGCTGGCGGGCCTCCTCGCCCAGGCGCATGACCGCGCCCTTGCCGAAGCTCTTCTCCACCTGCGCCAGTGCCAGCTCCAGCGCTTTGTCGCGATCGTAGGCCTGCGGTGCCATGATGTGGTCCCCTTCTCGAGGTGAGTGTCTCTCTGGTTGGCGCCCACAGTAGAGGCCGGCACCGACAAGTTCTGGCGCCCAGATTAGTCGAACACCCATTCGAGTCAAGCGACGCGCCCGCCCAACACGCGAGGACTCGCAAACCCGTCGCACATCGACGGCACCGCGGGCCCGTCGGCTACCGCTGCGGCAGCACCGAGTCGTCGCCCTCGGCGCGCGGCCCGAAGATCCGGCGCTCGGATTCGTCGATCCGCACGTCGTTGATGCTGGCCTCGCGCCGCGCCATCCGCCCGTCCGGCGCGAACTCCCACTGCTCGTTGCCGTAGCTGCGCCACCACTGACCGGACTCGTCGTGCCACTCGTACTGGAAGCGCACGGCGATGTGGTTGTCGTGGAAGGCCCACAGATCCTTGCGCAAGGCGTAGCCGTTCTCGGTCGCCCACTTGCGGGTCAGGAAGTCGACGATGGCGGCGTGGCCGGTGAAGAACTCGTCGCGGTTGCGCCACACCGAGTCCTCGGTATAGGCCGCGGCGACCCGCTCGGGATCGCGGGTGTTCCAGGCGTTTTCGGCGGCGAGCACCTTGGCGCGCGCGGAGTCGAGGTCGAAGGGTGGCAGTGGCGGTCGCACGGGGGACCCCTTCCGGAATGTTAACTATCTATTCAGCGTTGACAGGTTAGACAGTAGGGTGGCCGGGCGACACCGTCAACCCGTGAAATCGTGACAGTGGTTAGGAGATGAGTTGGTAACCTCAGGCATGCGCGATCCCCGTCCGCACACCGGCGAACCACCGGCTCTGGACCTGCTCAATACGCGATGGGCCGGCGCCACCCCCGGTGACCTGCTCACCGATCTCGACGGGCTGCGGCTGTGGCTCGAGCTCACCGGACTCGCCGACCGCGTTCCCGCCGACGAGCACACGCTGACCGCCCTGCACGCCGCCCGCGACGCCGTCCACGCGGCGGTCACCACCGCCGACCCCACCGCGCTCAACCAGGTCCTCGACCGCGGCCGCCTGCGCCGGGAACTCACCGCCGACGGCCCGCGCGATATCCCCGAGGTGGCCGATCCGGCCTGGCTGCCGGGCTGGCTCGCCGCCGACAACCTGCTGCACCTGATCGCCGAGGCGCCGCACCGGATCCGCCAGTGTGCCCACCCGGACTGTGTCCTGTTCTTCTACGACACATCCAAGAACGGCACCCGGCGCTGGCATTCCATGGCGACCTGCGGCAACCGCACCAAGGCCGCGCGCCACTACGCCAAGACCAACTGAGCGCCGGGGCGCCTCAGAACAATTCGTCGAGCAGCCGGTAGTACTCGAGCTTGGCGCGGTCGGGCCCGGTCAGCCCGTAGGCGGTGAAGAACGCCGCGACCGCGTCGATGCCGAAGTCCTCGGCCAGGTCGCGTTCGGCGAGGGCGAGATCGCGATAGCGGTCGGCCACCCCCAGCCCGCCGACATCGATCAGCACCCCACCGGCGAGCACATTGCCCGGGGTGAAGTCGCCGTGCGCGACGACGAGATCCTCCTCCGACGGCCGCTGGGCCACCAGGTGCTCGTGGATCGCCGCGGGCGTGAGGTCGCGGTGGTCGGCGTCGAAATCGGCGGTGTCGACGAACTCTTCGACGACGTTGCGGCGGGCCTGCGTGAGAGTCACCTCGAGGCGTCCGTCGAACGGGCAACCGGTCACCGGCAGCGCGTGCAGCGCGCGCAGAGCCTGCCCCATCACCGTGCCGACCTCGGCCGGATCACCGGCCAGGTCGGTGAGCGAGCGGGCTTCGGCATCCGCCAGCACCAGGATGTCCTCGGCGAAGGCGGCCACCGTCGGCACCGCGATGCCGTTGTCGCGCAACCAGTTCAGCCGATCATGCTCGGCGACCGCGCGCGGCCCGCGCTTGATCCAGTACCCGCCCGAGCGCACGAGGTTACCGCCGCGGCCCTCGTGCTCGTCCGACCACGCGGGCACCGGCCCGAGCAGCTCGGCGACCGGGGGCGGCAGCGGCAGGGCCAGTTCGTCGAGGTGGTCCAGGGCCGCGCGGGTGGACTCGATGAGTTCGGAATCGCCGTCGGCCACCCGCAGCCGCATCGCCTCGTTGAGCAGCTCCCGCGCCTCCCGCGGCCGATGCTGCTCGGCCAGCGACTTACCCAGGTGATGGGCGGCGAAGGAGACCAGCTCCGGATCGAGCGCGCGGCTGGCATCGAGGGCGCGCCGGTACAGGATCTCGGCGGGCGCGGGCTCGCCCTGGTAGCGGTACACGTCGGCGAGGTTGATCCACACGGTGATCCGGCGCCGTTCGGTATCGGCCAGCTCCAGCGCCTGGTCGAGCCGGTCGAGAGCCTCGTCGTGGCGCCCGAGCAGCATCAGCGCGATGCCGAGCCGGCGCAGACCGCCGAAATCGTGGGGATCGGCGACCGCGACCCTGGCCGCGAGGGTCTCCGGGTCGACCGGGATCATCCGCAGCCGCTCGTCGAACCGATACGGCCGGGTGTCCGGGTTCTGCGCTGTCACAGCCATGACCTGCTCACCATCGGGTTCGGGGAACATCGAAGTCGGCGCAGAGGGCGCGCCACACGTCTCGCGGGTCGACGCCCGCCTCGATCGCGGCGGCACCGGTCCGCCCGAGCGCCGGTATCACGTGATCGGCCAGCATGGCGTCGGCGCGCGCCACGCCGAACTCGGTGTGCATCAGCTCCTGGAATTCGGTCAACCGCACGCTGCCCAAGATACTCGCGCTCGGCGACACCCGACAGAGCCGCCGGTGGCGGACCCCACCGCCCGATCCGGCGGCGTCAGCGCGTCGCGGCCTTGTGACAGATCTCCACCGGATCCTCGACCTCGGCCTGCCCGGCAGCGGCCCGGCGGGCCGCGGCCGCGTAGGCCGGGTCGTCGAGCACCTGGCGCACCGCGGCGCCGACCGCCTCGGGTGTCAGCGGGCGCACCAGCACCGAACTCCCCTGGCGCACCGCACGATTGGCCAGTTCCCACTGGTCCCCGCCGCCGGGCACGGTCACCACCGGCACGCCGGCGGCCAGGGATTTCGCGAGCAGGCCGTGGCCGCCCCCGCCGACGACCACCGCGGCCTCGGTGAGCAGGACGTCCTGGCGTCCCAGTCCGGCACTCGCCCAGTCGGGCAGGTCCGCAGGTGGGGTGTCGAGCATCGAGACGGCCGCGCGCACGCCGAGCCCGGCCAGTCCGGCCAGCACGGTGTCGGCCATGGCGTCCACCCCCGTATGCGCGGTGGACGGCGCCACCATCACCAGCGGCGCGTCCCCGGGCGGCACCGGCAGGAGCGCGTCGGTCGGTTCCCACAGCAGCGGCCCGACGACGTGGGTGTCGGCGGGCCAGTCCGGCCGGTCCACCTCCAGCGCGGGCAGGGTCGCGACGAGCCGCGCGGTGGGGCCGGGATCCTCGGCGGGCAGACCGATGCTCTCGCGCGCCGCCGAGCGCTGCCGGTTGCCCGCCTTGACCGCGCGGGCGGTCATCGTGCGCAGTACGCCGTCGCGCACCCGGCCGCGCACGCCCTCCCCCGGCGCGAGCCCACTGCCGATCGGCGGCAACGCTTTCGAAGGCAGATACAGCGGATGCGGGGACAGTTCGACCCACGGCAGGCCGAGTCGTTCGGCCGCCATCCCGCCGCCCGCCGTGAGCACGTCCGAGACGACCAGGTCCGGCAGCATCGCGCCGAGCTCGGGCAGGTTCTCGGTCGCGATATGGGCGGCGCGCTCGTGGATGCGCGCGCCCGCGTCGGCATCGTTGTCGGTGGGGCGCGGCGCGAGACCCTTGAGCCTGCGCACACTGATGCCAGCGGCTCTGGCCGCGTCGAGCCAGCGCGGGCCGGTGAACAGCACCGGCTCGTCGCCCGCGGCGAGCAATCGCAGACACAACGCGATCGCGGGAAACGCATGCCCCGGATCGGGCCCGGCCACCACAGCTACTCGCATGTCGCCAGCGTGCCATATCGCTCGGCATGGTTCGCCGTGCCCAGCCTGCTACCGGCTGGTCGGCTACCGTCACGACGAGACCCGGGCGCAGCCGGTTGCCCGTCGAATCGCGAGGAGTGACCCCGCCGTGCGGCCCGAAATCCCCACCCCCGACCCGGACGCGGGCGACCTCGACCGGGCAGACGATCACGACACCATCCGCCCACCGGTCTCCAGCGGCGCGATCACGACCGTCGACGCCCTGTTCGCGCTGCTCGCCCGCTGCGCGGACGCCTGGGACACCGCCGACCGCACCGGCGATCCGGTCGACATCCTCGATCACGACCGCCAGTGCGCCGAACTGCTGCGCCGCGACCACCCCGACGACCCGGAACTCCAGGTCGCGGGCCTGGTCCACGACATCGGCCACGTCCTGGTCCCCGGTGACGACGCGGGCCACGGCCACCACGGCGCAGACGCGGTGCGGGCGCTGCTCGGTGAGCGGGTCGCGCGCCTGGTGGAGTTGCACGTGGTCGCGAAACGCTTTCTGGTGGCCACGGATCCGGCGCACGCCGCTGGCTTGTCCGCCTCGAGCCTGCGCACCCTCGTCGCGCAGGGCGGGCCGATGTCCCCGGAGGAGGCGCGGGCCTTCCGCGCCGACCCGGATTTCGCCGCCGCACTCGCGTTGCGCCGCGCCGACGACGCGGGCAAGGTCGTCGGCTTGTCCGTGGCGCCGCTGTGGGATTGGCGGCCGACGGTCGAGCGCGTCGCCGCGTCGAATCAGCCCGCGAAGGTGAACAGTTCGAACCCGACCGCGTGCGCGGCGGGGAATCCGTCCTTGGGACCCGTTGCGTAGGAGACGATCTCGTCCACCTGCTGCTCGACCGGCACCGGGCTGAGTACCTGGAGGTAGCGCCGGTGCGCCGCGAGCGAGGCCCGCGCCTTGTCCAGCTGTTCGCCGACGTCCACCGCGTGGGTCATGACCGGACCGACCACGGCGGCCCAGCGCGCCGACCACGGTGCCAGGTCGGCGATCTCGGGGAAGATCCATTCGTTGCCCGCGTCGGAGACGGCGTCCATCGCCGAGCGGCCCACCGCCCGATGATCGGCGCTGTTGACCATGCCGGGCGCCCAGGTGTCACCGAAGTTGAACAGCACCACCATTTCCGGGCGATGCCTGCGGATCGCGGCGGCCAGTTCCCGCCGCAGCGCCAGGCCCTCCTCGATCCGCCCGTCGGGGTGGTCGAGGAATTCGACGGTGTGCACACCCACCTCCCGCGCGCCCGCGAGCTCCTCGATCTCCCGCAGCGGCCCGGCCTGCGCGGGCGGCATGCCCGCGATGCCCGCCTCGCCGCGGGTGACGAGCAGATAGCGGATGTCCTTGCCCTGTCCGGTCCACCGCGCGACCGCGGCGGCCGCACCGTATTCGATGTCGTCGGGATGCGCGACGATCACCAGTCCGCGCTGCCAGTCCTCGGGTATCTGTTCCACCCGGCCATGCTAAGCGCAGACGCCGCGATCACGGCTTGGTCAGCGTGGTCTTGTCGGACCCGGACACCGCCTTGTACAGCAGGTACACCCCGGTACCGATCGCGGCGATCACCAGGACCGGCAACAGCGCCTCGATCAGCGCCCCGATGATCCAGAACGCGATCAACGCGACCACGACGATGCCGATGACTTTCCAGACCATGATGTGCTCCTCGCCAGTTCCGTGACCGCCCTCCGGCGATCCGACACCTTCGATGCTCCCACCCACGATCCGATAAATCACCAGGTCAGCATGGAAATCGGGGGCGATCTCAGGGTTCACCCCGAGGCCGGATCAGCGCATCGCCCGCCCGCGCGGCGACTACCGTGGGCGGTATGGACTACCTGGCTGTGCTGCGCGCGGGGCTCACCTCCTTCGGAGAATTCGTCACCGCGGACGCCGACCTCGCCACTCCGGTCCCTTCCTGCGGCAGCTGGACGCTCTACGACCTCGTCGACCATGTCGGCCGCGGGAACATGTGGGTCGTCACCGCGGTGACCGAACTGCGCGGCGACGACGAGGGCGATCCCGCGCCGAAGGACATCGCGGCACTGCGTGATTGGTACGAAGCCACCGCGGACGCCCTGGTCACCGCGCTGTCGGCCGATCCGGACCGAGAGGCGTGGACTTTCACCCGCACCATGCCCCGCACGGTGGGGTTCTGGCGCCGCCGACGCACACACGAGACGCTCATGCACCTGTGGGACGGCCACGCCGCGCTCGGCACGGCCGCGCCGTTCGACCCTGAGCTCGCGGTCGACGGCATCGACGAGGTCTTCGAGCTCTTCGCGCCGCGGATGATCCACCGCGGCCTGGCCACCGCGCCGGAGGTCGCCCTGCGACTGCGCGCCACCGACACCGACGGCAGCTGGACCTACGGTCCGGGTGAACCGGTTGCCGAGCTCGCGGGCACCGCGTCGGATCTGCTGCTCGCGCTGTGGGCGCGCCGACCTGCCTCCGATCCCGCACTGACCTGGACCGGCGACAGCTCGGCGGGCCGCCGAATACTGGCTGGGCCGCTGGTCCCCTAGCCGCTGCAGGCCGAACGACTGACGCCGACCGGGGCACGCGCCCATAATCGGGGCGTCAGCGAGGAGAAATCCATGGAACCCATCGTCAGGATCGCCGGCGGCGCGGTGCGCGGCCGGACCGAATCGGGTGTCACCCGTTTTCTCGGGGTGCCCTACGCGGCGGCCCCGGTCGGCGCGAAACGCTTCCAGCTGCCCGAACCCGCGCCCGCCTGGGACGACGTGCGCGAGGCGACGCAGATGGGCGCGACCTGCGTCCAGTCGCCGTATCCGGCGCCGATCCACGCGCTGATCGGCAGCGACGGCATTCCCGGCGACGAGTACCTCAACGCGAACGTCTGGACGCCGGATCCGGGCGCGAGCGGGCTGCCGGTCCTGGTATGGATCCACGGCGGCGCGTTCGTGCGCGGATCGAACGCGCGCGCCATCTACGACGGCACGGCCTTCGCGCGCGACGGCGTGGTGCTGGTGTCGATCAACTACCGGCTCGGGATCTCCGGGTTCGCCGCGCTGGACGGCGCCCCGCTCAATCGCGGTCTGCACGACCAGCTCTTCGCGCTGCGCTGGGTGCGCGACAACATCGCCGCCTTCGGTGGCGATCCGGACAATGTGACCGTCTTCGGTGAGTCGGCGGGCGGGATGAGCGTGGCTGCGCTGATCGCCGCGCCGCAGTCGAGCGGACTGTTCCGCCGGGCGATCATGCAGAGCGGCAACGGCGCGGTCGCCGCCGACGCGCAGGACGCGCGCACGGTGGCCGCCGCGCTGGCCGCGGAACTCGGGATCACCCCGACCGCCGCCGATTTCGGCGAGCTCGGTCACGACGCATTGCGCACCGCGCAGAACGCGGTCGCCCTCGCGGTGATGACCGACCCCGACCCGCAGCGCTGGGGCGCCTCGGTGATCGAGCAGGGCATGGGCATCATGAGCCTGTTCCCGGTGATCGACGACGACATTCTCCCCGGCGCGCCGACGGCGGTGCTGGCCGCCGACCCTGACCGTGCGGTGCCGCTCATCGCCGGCACCACCGCCGACGAGTTCCGGTTCTTCACCGTCCCGACCGGCATCACCGCCGCCGTCACCGCCGGCACCCTGCCGTTCGTGCTCACCCGCTACGGGATCGATCCCGCGGTGGCGCAGACGTATTCGGCGCAGCGCCCCGATGCCACCCCAGCCGAGATCTTCAACGCGATCCTGACCGACTGGTGCTTCCGAGCGGGCACGGTCGACTTCGCCGAGGCCAACGCCGTGGGCGCACCCACCCATGTCTACGAATTCGCCTGGCCCACCGATCTTCCCGGCCTGGGTGCCTGCCACGTGCTCGAGGTACCGTTCGTCTTCGACGCGCTCGCCGGGGCGCACTCGCTGACCGGCCCGCACCCGCCGCAGGCACTGGCCGACGAAATCCACGCGGCCTGGGTGAAGTTCGCGACCGACGGCGACCCGGGGTGGGCGGCGTTCGACAGCGAGCGCAAGCGGGTGCGGATCTTCGACGCCCCCGCGTCGTCGACGGTGGAGAATCCGCGCTCGGCCGAACTCGACGCCCTGCGCCAGACCATCGCCTGACCCGAGGCCGGAAGGCGTCGGGGCCGGAAGGCGTCGGGGCCGGAAGGCGTCGGGGCCGGAAGGCGTCGGGGCCGGAAGGCGTTGTCCGCGTTCGAACTAGCGCGGACCGGGGACGGGACGGTCGGCCAGGTCGGTGAGCGCCTGCGCCCAGCCGTCGAGCCGGTCGGCGGCCTCGCGCAGATCGGCGACGATGCCGTTGAACTGGTAGGCCACCACGGTGTCCTCGGGGACGGCCAGAATGCGCGCCGCCGCGGCGACGAGCTGTTCGTACTCCATGACGCCGGTCTCCAGGCGCGCGAGCACCCCGTTGACGGTGACTTTCAGCGCGGCGACGGTCTCGGGGTTGGCTCGTCCGACGGTGTCGGCGGCCTGTTCCATCGCCACGATGTCGGTGGCCAGCGCGTGCAGCGCGGCCGCGCCGGAGCGGGCCGTCTCGAGCAGATCGCGCAGTTCGTCCTCGGGCAGTCGCCGGGTGCGGGCGATCTGGGTGCCGAGTCCGTGCAACGCGCGTTCGGCGCGGATCAACCGCTGGATCGGACCGCGGGCCACCGAGCGCAGCCCCGGGGTCTTGCGGGCGACGAAGGCCGCCTGCGGCAACGGCTGACCGCGCAACTGCAGATACCGGCGCGCGCTCAAGGCGGTCCCGGTCACGAAAGCGACCGCGCCACCGCCGATCACGACGACCGCCCAGGCCGGCGCCGACACCACGGCCAGGCCGACCGCGCCGACGGTGGTGATGCCCGAGGCGGTGCCGAGCTGGAAACTGCGCCGGCGAGCACGCCGGCGTCGACGCAACTCCCGTTCGCGCGGATCGGCCCAGCGACGCACGGCCACCATCGCCTGCTCACCGACCTCGCGCAGGGTCGCGGGCACACCGCCGGTCGCGGTGGTTCGCACCAGCTGCGCCGGATCGATGATCTCGGCTCGCTCGCGCCGTGTTCTCCCGCTCATCCCTCATCCTTTCGTCGCCACGGACCAGTGTCGCAGCAGACGACGACAAGTTCCCACCATCACGCGCCCGCGACCCGGGAAGCGGCGACCGAAAACGCCGACCGGGTCGCCGGTCGATGCCTACCGGCGACCCCAGGGCCGCGAACCCGCGCGCCGACCTACTGCTGGGCCGCCTGGCCCTTGTTGATCTGCGGCGCCTGCGCGGGCTGCTGCTGCGCCGGATCGATCGCCGCGGCGTTGTTGCCGGTGGGCAGCGCGTCACCGCGCATCGAGGCCCGGATCTGCTCGAGCTTGCTGTGGCCCGCCATCTGGATGCTGGCCTGCTGGACCTCCATCATGCGGCCCTGCACCGTGTTCTGCGCCAGCTCGGCGGCACCGAGCGCGTTGGCGTAGCGACGCTCGATCTTGTCGCGCACGGCGTCGAGGCTGGGGGTGGAGCCGGGTGCCGACAGAGTGGAGTCCATCTGCTGCAGCGAGGCCGAGACCTGCTCCTGCATCTTGGCCTGCTCGAGCTGGCTGAGCAGCTTGGTGCGCTCGGCCACCTTCTGCTGCAACATCATCGCGTTCTGCTCGACCGCCTTCTTGGCCTGTGCGGCGGCCTGCAGGGACTGGTCGTGCAGCACCTTGAGGTCTTCCACCGACTGCTCGGCGGTGACCAGCTGGGCGGCGAACGCCTCGGCGGCGTTGGTGTACTGGATCGCCTTCTCGGTGTCGCCCGCAGCGGCCGCCTGATCGGCCAGGGTGACGGCCTGACGGGCGTTGGCGTTGAGCTTCTCGACCTCGTCGAGCTGGCGGTTCAGCTTCATCTCCAGCTGACGCTGGTTGCCGATCACCGACGCTGCCTGCTGCGACAGCGCCTGGTGCTGACGCTGCGCCTCCTCGATAGCCTGCTGAATCTGGACCTTCGGATCCGCATGCTCCTCGATCTTGGAGTCGAAGAGGGCCATCATGTACTTCCAGGCCTTCACGAACGGATTAGCCATCGATTGATCCCGCCTCCATCTGTGCGTCGCTCGTGCGACTGGTGGTGCGCGACCGTCACGCACCAGATATGTGCTTATCCTTCACCATGCGGCACCCGGGCCGGTGCGACCGGCCCGATCGACGCCTGATGAGAATCTATCCGTTCTCACCAACAGTGCGCAGCGTCTCGCCCGTCGAGCACGTGGTTCGCCGCGTCACATTCCCTTCACCAGTACCAGCATCTCGGCCCTGGGCGCCGGGATGACGATCCGGGTGTCCTCGGCGATGCCGATCCGGGCGCCCTGTTCGGCCGACATGCTCGCCGCGGCGCCGGCCTCCGGCGCGGCGGCGGGTTCGGCGGGGGCGGGTTCGGCCGGGGCGGCCTCGCGCTCGGCGGCGGGGCCGGTCAGCGCGGGCTCGCGCGGCGCGGAGCCATCCGCGCCGGCCATGATGGTGCTCACGTCCCACAGCACCCGCGACAGCGGCACGTCCAGTGCCTCGCAGATGGCGGCGAGCAGTTCACTGGAGGCTTCCTTGCGGCCGCGCTCCACTTCCGACAGATAGCCGAGGCTCACACGCGCCGAGGTCGACACCTCGCGCAGCGTTCGATGCTGGGCGAGACGCGCACGCCGCAGACTGTCCCCGATTGCCTCCCGCAGCAGCGTCATCTCGTTCTCCTCCACCTCGTGTCACCGCCGCAGCGGTGCTCACCTCTTTCTGGCACAACGTCGAGCATCGGCCGGTGGTTCCCGGACGCGGCTAGTTCGTCGTCACACAGCGCAGCAACTCCCGCACCGCGCTGTGCACCGCACCGATCCTGATCGTCCACCGGTCGCCGTCGAGTTTCAACCGGACCACTTCACTGTGCCGTGGACCGGCCAATCCGAGGTATACCGTCCCGACCGGGTGCCCGTCCTGGGAATCGGGTCCGGCGACGCCGGTCAGACCCACACCCCAGTCGGCGCCACAGCGCTGTCTGGCCCCCACCGCGAGCTGCTCGGCGGTCGAGGCGGCGACCGGGCCGTCGACCCGGAGGATGTCGTCGTCGACGCAGGCCAGGCGGCTTTTCAGGTCGGTGGCGTACACGATCAGGCCACCCCGCAGCACCGCGCTGGCGCCCGGCACCCCGGCCACGGTGGCGGCCAGCAGGCCCGCGGTCAGCGATTCGGCGGTGGCGACGGTCTGACCGGCCGCGGCCAGCGCCCGGACCAGTTCGGCGACCGGCGCCCCGTCGACGAGCGGATCGGTCACGAGCGGGACTCGCCGCGCGCGCGTCCTCCCGCCAGCCACAGGCGGGCCGCCTGGCCGACGTAGTCCAGGCCGGTGATCACCGTCAGCGCGACGGCCGCGTACATCAGCACCATGCCCGCGGTGGCGAAGGCGCCCGACAGCGGCAACAGCAGCAGCGCGATGGCGATCGACTGCACCAGGGTCTTGAGCTTGCCGCCGCGACCCGCCGGGATCACCCCGCGCCGGACCACGATCAGCCGCAGCACGGTGATGCCGAGTTCGCGTCCCACGATGACCGCGGTGATCCACCAGGGCAGATCACCCAGGACCGAGAGCCCGATCAGCGCCGAACCGATCAGCGCCTTGTCCGCGATGGGGTCGGCCAGCTTGCCGAAATCGGTCACCAAACCGTATTTGCGGGCCAGTTGCCCGTCGAAGCGATCGGTGATCGCCGCCAGCCCGAACACCGCCGCGGCGATGATCCGCCAGCGGGTGTCGTGCCCGCCTTCGGCGAACAGCGCCAGCACGAACAGCGGGACCAGCACGATCCGCGCGATGGTCAGCACGTTCGCGATATTGAGCACCGGGACCTGCGCCTCGGCACGGTCGGGCGCCGTGCGCGGTGGCGCGGGCCTCTCCCACCCACGGTCGATCTCCTCGGGTCGCACGCTCATGCTGCGTCCATCCGGCCTGCTCGGGCGCTCTCCGTGGTTACGCAGGCTGCCTCCTCCGCGCGCTGACCTCTCATGCCCCGCCCTCTCGGCACTCACCGGCACTGCGCCGAAATCCACCCGTTTCGCGCGCGGTTTGCTCGCGCGGGCAATGCCGTCCGATCCGGTCGTCGAGCCCGGCGCGATGCGGTGAGCGGAACGACAGGATGTGCGGCACATGTTCAGACTATCGGTAACCCGGCCGACTACTGTGCACCCCATGACCTCACGGGGACCACTGGGTGGTTCGACCAGCGACGCGCATCCCGCCGCGCCCTCTGTGGCGCCTGTTTCCGCGGTGTCCGATCGCGGTGTCTCCGAGGGCCCTGCGTGGTCGCGCTCCGCTTCCGCCGCCGGGAACACCGACGTCGTCGTGCGACGAGCCCGAACCTCGGACGTCCCCGAGATCAAGCGTCTGGTCGACGAGTACGCGGGTCGCATCCTGCTGGAGAAGAACCTGGTCACCCTGTACGAGTCCGTCCAGGAGTTCTGGGTGGCCGAACTCGAGGGCCGCGTCGTCGGCTGCGGCGCGCTGCACGTGCTGTGGGCCGATCTGGGCGAGGTGCGCACGGTCGCCGTCGATCCGGTGGTGAAGGGCCGCGGCGTCGGCGGCGCCGTCGTCGATCGACTGGTCGCGGTCGCGCGCGAATTGCAGCTGCAGCGGCTGTTCGTGCTGACCTTCGAGGTGGACTTCTTCGGCAGGCACGGTTTCGTCGAGATCGACGGCACGCCCGTCACCGCCGAGGTGTACGCGGAGATGTGCCGGTCCTACGACACCGGCGTCGCGGAGTTCCTCGACCTGAGCTACGTCAAGCCGAACACCCTCGGCAACACCCGCATGCTGCTGACTCTCTGACCTGTCCGCAAGCCCACCGCGAGAAAGTGATCGACCGTGCCGATCTTCGCCGTCCACTACACCTACACCGAGGCCACCGCCGCCGAGCGGGCCACGCACCGCCCCGAGCATCGCGGGTGGCTCAACGCGCTCGTCGACGCGGGCACGGTGCTCACCAGCGGCCCGTACCCGGACGGTACCGGCGCGCTGCTGATCTTCCGGGCCGAGGACGCGCCGTCGCTGACCACGCTGCTGACCGAGGACCCGTTCGCGAAGCTGGACCTCATCGAGGCCGTGCGCGTCGTCGAATGGCTGCCGGTGATGGGCGCCTTCGCCGAGTGAGCGCCCGCTGACACAGCACTGCCCCGGACACCACGACGGTTCCGGGGCAGTGCGCGGTCAGGAGGAGGTGGTGCGGCGGGTCTTGAGCAGGCTCGCCACCGTGGCGATCACCAGGATGCCGATGATCACGCTCAGCGAGAACACGGTGGAGATCTCCGGCACGCTCACATGCTCACCGCCGTTGATGAACGGCAGCGTGTTCTCGTGCAGGGCGTGCAGCACCAGTTTGACGCCGATGAACGCCAGGATGGCGGCCAGGCCGTAGGACAGGTACACCAGGCGGTCGAGCAGGCCGCCGATGAGGAAGAACAGCTGGCGCAGGCCCATCAACGCGAAGGCGTTGGCGGTGAACACCAGATAGGGCTGCTCGGTGAGGCCGTAGATGGCCGGAATCGAGTCCAGGGCGAAGAGCAGATCGGCGAAGCCGATGGCCAGCAGCGCCAGCAGCAGCGGGGTCACCACACGTTTGCCGTCGATCCGGGTGACGAGTTTGTCGCCGTCGTACTGATCGGTGGTGGGCAGGATCCGCTTGGCCAGCGCCACGATGCGGCTGTCACGTTGCTGTTCGTGCTCGACCTCGTGTCCGCTCTCGCGCAGCAGGTTCACCGCGGTGTAGATCAGGAACGCGCCGAACAGGTAGAACACCCAGCTGAACGCGCTGATCGCGGCCGCGCCGACGGCGATGAACGCACCGCGCATCACCAGCGCCAGCACGATGCCGATGAGCAGCACCTTCTGCTGATAGATCCGCGGCACCGCGAAGGTGCTCATGATGATGAGGAAGATGAACAGGTTGTCCACCGAGAGGGCCTTCTCGGTGACGAAGCCCGCGTAGTACTCCCCGGCGTAGGTGCCGCCCCATTTCCAGGCGACGAACAGGCCGAACAGCAGTGCCAGGCCGATGTAGACGGCCGACCAGAAGCCCGATTCCTTGAAGGTCGGCTCGTGCGGTGTGCGGACGTGGGCGAAGAAGTCGAAGACGAACAAGGCGAGGATCACCACACCGGTGATCACCCACTCGAGCGTGGTCACCTGCATGTGGTGGTCCGATCGATGAAGTTCATGTCGTCCATCATGCCCGAAATGTCCGTTTCAGTCGGCTTTGCGGAACGCTTGCTCGTCATGATTTCACACACAGGCACCCTGACCTGCGCACGGGCCGGTCGGCGCGTCGGAAAAATCCGTTTCGCCGAACGTCGTGCGCTGCTACCGTCGACGCATCGTCACCCCACCGGTACCCCGAGAGGAGCTAGCCGTGAACGGATCCACCGCGAAGTACGAACGCCGTGTCGAGATGCACCGGCTACCCCTGGGTGCCGTGCGGCCGCAGCGCTTTTCGAGCGCCCGCGGCGACTGCTGACCGGCATCGTCCGGCCCTAGGCCGCTAGGCACCCCTCCCCCACCTCGGGCCGAGCGCCCGCGTACCCCTGCCCGCCCTGTGCGGTCCGGGGCGATCACCCATTCCCTCGTAGCCCAACTGGCAGAGGCACCGGTCTCAGGTACCGGCAAGTGCGAGTTCGACTCTCGCCGAGGGAACCGTCCACACTCCCGGCTCACGCAGGTGCCGACGGGCTGTCGAGGCCCGTCCCGCGCGGTTCGACTCCGCGGTGAGCCACGGTCCCTCCTCGTTCGTCGCCGTCTACTCCCGGCACGGTCAGAGCAAACCAGTATCGCGCGCCGACCGGCGTGCGTTCGACCTACTCGTCCTCGGCGCCGCCGGGGTCGCCACCCCGGATCGACCACAGCAATCCGTCCAGCTCGTCGGGCTTGATCAGCACGTCGCGCGCCTTGGAACCCTCGCTGGGGCCGACGACGCCGCGCGTCTCCATCAGGTCCATCAACCGGCCCGCCTTGGCGAAGCCGACGCGCAGCTTGCGCTGCAGCATCGAGGTGGAGCCGAATTGCGAGGTGACCACCAGCTCCACGGCCTGCAACAGCACATCCATGTCGTCGCCGATGTCGGGGTCGACGTCCTTGACCTCGCCGGCCTTGGCGGCCGTGACGCCCTCCTGGTACTCGGGCTCGGCCTGGGTCTTGCTGAACTCGACGACCGCGTGGATCTCCTCGTCGGAGATGAACGCGCCCTGCAGACGGGTCGGCTTGCCCGCGCCCATCGGCAGGAACAGGCCGTCGCCCATGCCGATCAGCTTCTCCGCGCCCGGCTGATCCAGGATGACGCGCGAGTCGGTCAGCGACGAGGTCGCGAAGGCCAGCCGCGAGGGCACGTTGGTCTTGATCAGGCCGGTCACGACGTCCACCGACGGGCGCTGGGTCGCCAGCACCAGGTGGATGCCCGCGGCGCGGGCCTTCTGGGTGATCCGCACGATCGCGTCCTCGACGTCGCGCGGGGCGGTCATCATGAGGTCGGCGAGCTCGTCGACGATCGCCAGGATGTACGGATACGGGCGGTAGACCCGCTCGCTGCCCAGCGGCGCGGTGATCTGGCCCGACTTCACCTTCTTGTTGAAGTCGTCGATGTGGCGGACCTTGTTGGCCTGCATGTCCTGATAGCGCTGTTCCATCTCCTCGACCAGCCAGGCCAGCGCGGCGGCGGCCTTCTTCGGCTGGGTGATGATGGGCGTGATCAGGTGCGGAATGCCCTCGTACGGCGTGAGTTCCACCATCTTCGGGTCGATCAGGATCATCCTGACCTCTTCCGGGGTGGCCCGGTGCAGCAGCGAGATCAGCATCGAGTTCACGAAACTCGACTTACCGGAACCGGTGGAACCGGCCACCAGCAGGTGGGGCATCTTGGCCAGGTTCGCCGAGACGAACTCGCCCTCGATGTTCTTGCCGAGCCCGATCACCAGCGGGTGATGGTCGTTGCGGGTGTGCGGCGACTTGAGCACGTCGGCCAGGCGCACCAGTTCGCGGTCGGAGTTGGGCACCTCGATGCCGACCGCGGACTTGCCGGGAATCGGCGCGAGCAGGCGCACGTTCTCGGTCGCGACCGCGTAGGCGAGGTTGCGGGCCAGCGCGGTGATCTTCTCGACCTTGACGCCGGGGCCCAGCTCCACCTCGTAGCGGGTGACCGTCGGGCCGCGCACGAAACCGGTGACCGCGGCGTCGATCTTGAACTGCACCAGCACCTCGGTGATCGCCTCGATCATCGATTCGTTGGCGGCCGAACGCTTCTTGGGCGGTTCACCGTCGAGCAGCAGGGTCAGCGGCGGCAGGGTGTAGTCGCCGTCGACGACCCGGTCGGTGACGAACTCCGGCTCCGGCGGGGCGGGCGGGGTCTGGTCGACGACCTTGGCGGGCGGGCGCTTGCGCGCCGGCTTCGGGGCGGGCTCGGGCGCGGGCGGTTCCTCGTCGAGGCGCAACTGCTTGGCTTCGCGCAGCGGGGGTTCGCCCAGCGATTCGGTGAGCGCGTCGGAGCCGCCGAACTCGTCGGGCGGGTAGTTGTCGTCGGGGGTACGGCCACGGCGACGGGTCCGGTTGCGGTGCAGCGGGAAACCGTCGTCGTCGTAGTTGGCCGGGTCGTACGGATCGTCGTCGCCGTCGTGCTCGCCGAGGCCGAAGTACTCCCGCAGCGCCGTTGGCACCTCGCGCACCGTGGTCCCGGTGAGCAGCAGGACACCGAACACCATGGCCAGCAACAGAATCGGTAGCGCCAGCCAGGGCGTGAGCCCCTGCCCGAGCGGACCGCCGACGGCGTAGCCGAGGAGGCCCGCCGCCCGCGAACGCCCGTGCGCGTCGGCGGGCGACCCGGCAGCCAGATGCCAGATGCCGAGCGCGGGCAGCACGACGAGCAGGCCGCCCAGCACCAGCCGGGGCCGGATCTCCGGATGCGGCTCGGTGCGCATGAGCACCACGGCGAGGGCGATGAACAACAGCGGAGCCAGTCCGCCCGCGGTACCCGCGACGGCGCGCACGACGTCTTCGAGGAAACGGCCGACGGGTCCGCCCGCCGAGAGCCACATGGCGGCGGCGATGACCGCGCTCACCGCGATGAGCGCCAGACCGATGCCGTCGCGCCGGTGTCCGTGCTCGATCTCCCCGGCGCGGCTCAGCGTGCGGGTCGTGGCGCCGACGCCGCGCGCCAGCATGGTCCAGCCGCTGCCGACGCCGCGCCCGATCACCGCCAGCGGCGCGGTGTTCGACGCGCGTTTGACCGGCCTGCGCGCGGGGGCGGTACGCCCGCGTGGCGCCGCCGACGCTCGCGGAGTCGTCGAGCGAGATCGCGGCGGCGGCGTCTGCCCCCGGCTCGATCCCGCCCGCGCCCGAGAGGTCGTGGTGCTGCGGGACTTACCTGCCATGACCATCAGGCTAGCCGCTCAGGCCCCGTCCGGACCATCCGCAACACTGGTCCCACCCCGGTTGCGACGGTGATCTCACCCGCAGGCGCAGGTCGCGGGCCCCCGGTCAGCGTGGGGAAAACTCGCGCGCGACCGCGTTTCGCGGGCCCGGACTTGTCGAATCCTTACCGAACTCCTGTATTTCGGCCCGTAGGCGGCGCTACGGCTGGCGCGCGCGAGGTGCCGCTCGGTACGTTGACTGCGCTCCATCGGGTCGGTTGACCCGTGCTTACGAAGGGGAAGCAACAAGTGAAGAGAATGCTCACCAGCGCGGCCGTGCTCGGTGCCACCACCGCGGCGTTGTTCGCGGGGCACATCGCTCCGGCCCAGGCGCAGTCGAGCAATTACGGTGCCATCGCGGTATCGATCAAACCGGGGGTCTACGGGTACGCCACCGACTACGGCAGCTATGCCGAGGCGGAGGCAGGCGCGATGGCGGCATGCCGGCGCGGCGGAGGCGGCGGCGGGTGCGATGTGAAGGTGTCGTATCGCAACGGCTGCGGCGCCATCGCGATCTCGCGCGGCTGGTGGAGCTACGGCTCGGCCTCGACCATCGGCGGCGCCAAACGCGAAGCGCTGAACAACAATCCGGGCAACGCCAGCATCAAGCACTGGAACTGCACCAGCGGTTACCAGCTCTAGCCCGACCCGTATCGAGAACAGTATCTGGGGAGTTGTAGTGACCAACCGTCCACTGAAGACCGCCACCGCCCTCGTCGCGATCGTCGCGGCGCTCGGGCTCAGCGCGTGCAGCAGCGATTCGGGCTCGTCGAGCGCGGGCGCGAGCAGCACGACCGCCACGGGCGGCGCCTTCGAATCGGGCAATACCAAGCAGGGCAAGGAAGAAGGCGGCGACCTCGCGGTCACCACCCCGCCCAACCTGCCCAAGCCGACCGCCGAGGAACTGAACAGCCGGATCAACAAGGCGCTGGCGGGCAAGCTCACCGGCGACGAGAAGAAGACCTACATCGAGGACGCCGATCAGGATCCGATGCTGGTCGACAAGTTCGTCGACGCCGCGAACAAGAACAAGGTGACCGTCGCGATCACCAAGGTCGGCGAGCCCGCCGACGGCAAGCTCAAGGCCGACGCCGATGTCACCATCGACGGCAAGCCGGTGCAGGACGCCTTCGTCGACTTCGTCGCCGAGGACGATTCCTGGAAGGTCTCGCACACCTTCGCCTGCAACATCGTGAAGTCGGCCAAGCTCGACTCCGCGGCCTGCCAGGCCTGACCCGCGACGACAACCGCCGGGCGACAGTGTCGCCCGGCGGTTGTCGGTCTCGGAAGGTCAGACGCCGATGACCGTCGGCACGATCATCGGACGGCGACGGTAGGTGTCGGCGACCCAGCGGCCGACCACCCGGCGCACGCCCTGGGCGATGCGGTGGGTGTCGGTGATGCCCTCGCCCGCCAGCCGCAGCAGCTCGGACTCCACCAGCTCGTTCGCGCCGTTGAGCGCGGTCGGGTCGTCGGAGAAGCCGCGGCCGTTGAGCTCGGTGCTGACGGCCTTGCCCGTGGTCGAGTCGATGACGACGGTGATCGAGATGAAACCGCCCTCGCCCAGGACCAGGCGGTCCGACAGGGTCGACTCGCCGACGTCGCCGACCGAGAGCCCGTCGACGTAGACGTGCCCGACCGGAACCCGGCCGACGATGGAGGCGATGCCGTCGACCAGGTCGACCACCACGCCGTCCTCGGCCAGCACGACCCGCTCCTCCGGCACGCCGGTGGCCACCGCGAGCGCGGCGTTGGCGCGCAGGTGCCGCCATTCGCCGTGCACGGGCATGGCGTTGGTCGGGCGCACCGCGTTGTACAGGTACAGCAGCTCACCGGCCGAGGCGTGACCGGAGACGTGCACCTTCGCGTTCTGCTGGGTGATGACCGTGGCGCCGAGCCGGGCCAGGCCGTTGACCACCGCGAATACCGAGTTCTCGTTGCCGGGGATCAGCGAGGAGGCCAGCACGATCAGGTCGTCGGCGCGGATGTTGATCTGGCGGTGGTCACCGCGCGCCATCCGGGCCAGCGCCGAGAGCGGTTCGCCCTGGGAACCGGTGGAGATCAGCACCAGGCGGTTGCCGGGCAGGTTCGCGGCCTGGTCCATCTCGACGACCACGTTGTCGGGCACCGTCAGATAGCCCAGATCCTGGGCGATCTGCATGTTGCGCACCATCGAGCGGCCGACGAAGCAGACCTTGCGGTTGTACTTCTGTGCCACGTCGACGACCTGCTGGATGCGGTGCACGTGGCTGGCGAAGGAGGCGACGATGACGCGGTTGCGCGCCTTGCCGATGACATTGTCGAGCACCCCGCCGATCTCGCGCTCGGGAGTGACGAAGCCGGGGACCTCGGCGTTGGTGGAGTCGACCAGGAACAGGTCGACGCCCTCGTCGCCGAGGCGGGAGAAGCCGGCCAGGTCGGTCAGGCGGCCGTCGAGCGGCAGCTGGTCGAGCTTGATGTCACCGGTGTGCAGCACGACGCCCGCCTTGGTGCGGATGGCGACCGCGATGGCGTCGGGGATCGAGTGGTTGACCGCGAAGTACTCGCACTCGAACGGGCCGTGCACGGTGGTCTCGCCCTCGGCGACCTCCATGAGCTTGGGCTGCAGCCGGTGCTCACGGCACTTGGCGGCGACCAGCGCGAGGGTGAACCGCGCGCCGATCACGGGGATGTCGGGACGGTTGCGCAGCAGGAACGGCACCGCGCCGATGTGGTCCTCGTGACCGTGGGTGAGCACGATGGCGACGATGTCGTCCATCCGGTCCTCGATGGGCCGGAAGTCGGGCAGGATCAGGTCGACGCCGGGCTGCTGGTCCTCGGGGAACAGCACACCGCAGTCGACGATCAACAGCTTGCCGTCGTACTCGAACACGGTCATGTTGCGGCCGATTTCGCCGATGCCGCCGAGCGCGAACACCCGCAGGCCGTTCTTGGGCAGCTTCGGCGGGGCGCCGAGCCGGTCCTGGGGCGCCTTCTCGCGCGGCTCGGCCACGGGCGCGGAACCCCGGCCACGGCCGCCGCCCTGCCGGCCACGGCCGCCGCCGCCACGGGACTGCTGCTGCGGGGCCTGCTCGGCGGCGGGCTTGCTCTTGGCGCGGCGCGAGGTCGCCTTCTTCGGCGCGGTGGCCTGCTCCTCGGCGACGCTGATCAGATCGGTGCCCACCTCGGCATCACCGACCAGGTTCGCCTCGGCGACGATCTCGGCGACCGGTTCGGTGGCCGGGGCGGCCTGCTTCGGCGGCGCGACCTGCTCGACCGGGGTGGGTTCGGGCGCGCCGGCGGCGCGAGAGGCGGACCGGCGACGCGGCTTGCGAGCGGTGGGTTCGGTCATGCCGACACCCCCGCGGCCTGCAGATCCAGCGCCAGCGCGTCGAGCTGCGCCTGCGTCGGCATCAGCTGGGGCAACCGGGGTTCCCCCACATCGACACCGAGCAATCGAAGAGCTCCCTTGCACATCGCCACACCTCCCAGGCGGGTCATGGCCGCGAACAGCGGCAACAGTGTCGCGTTGATCTCTCTGGCCCTGGCCACGTCACCGGCTGTGTAGGCCTGGTGGATCTCGCGCAGGCGTTCGGGCACGACGTGCCCGATGACGCTGATGAATCCGGTGGCGCCGACCGAGAGCCAGGGCAGGTTGAGGCCGTCGTCGCCGGAGTAGAACGCCAGACCGGTGGTCGCGATGAGATCGGCGCCGGAGACCAGGTCACCCTTGGCGTCCTTCACCGCGACGATGTTCGGATGGTCGGCGAGGCGGCGGATCGTGTCGATGGCGATCGGCACGATCGACCGCGGTGGAATGTCGTAGAGGGTCACCGGCAGCGAGGTGGCGTCGGCGACCGCGGTGAAGTGCGCGAGCAGGCCCTCCTGCGTGGGGCGCGAGTAGTACGGGGTCACCACGAGCAGGCCGTGCGCGCCGGCGTTCTCGGCGGCGCGCGCCAGTTCGATCGAGTGGGCGGTGTCGTAGGTGCCCGCGCCCGCGATCACGGTGGCGCGATCGCCGACCGCGTCGACGACGGCGCGCAGCAGCTCGGCCTTCTCGGTCTCGGTGGTGGTCGGCGACTCACCGGTGGTCCCCGAGATGGCCAGCAGATCGACGCCGCGGTCCACCAGGCGCGCGGCCAGAGCAACACCGGCATCGACGTCGAGCTTGCCCGCAGCGCTGAAGGGGGTCACCATCGCGACACCTACCGTGCCGGACGCGTGCAGCTCCGTTGGCGTCGATTCACCGTTCGTCATGGTCAGAAAGGCTACCCGGTCGCCAGATGAGCCTCGACACCCTAGCGGCCGATCCGGCTGCCGGTGGGTGTTTTTCGCCGTCACCCCCCGTCCGGGGTGACATCACGACCATCCTTGCGTGATGTCAGATATGACGCCACACTGATGTCATGGATCTGAACGCTCACACCGCGCGGCTGCGCGAGGAACTGATCGCCGCCGCCGCACTCGGCGACGAGAAAACGCAGGCCACCGCTGCCGCACTGGCCGCCGCGGTGGAGAGTTCGAGCAGGCTCGTGTTGCTGTCGGCACTGTCGGAGCTGGCCGCGGAGATCAGCACCGAACTCGGCGACCGCACCGTGCACGTCCGCCTCGACGGCACCGACGCGGTGGCCGACGTGCGCAAGAACACGCCGTCGGGCGCGGAGGAACCGCCGACCTTCGAGGAGATGACCGGTGACATCAGCCGCGTCACCCTGCGCCTGGTCGAGCAGCTCAAGTCCAAGGCCGAGGAGGCGGCGGCGCAGAACGGGCAGTCGCTGAACTCCTGGCTCTCGGGCGCGGTCACCAACACACTGCGCGATCAGATGCGCGGCCAGGGCCCGAAGGGCTGGTAGCCGGTCACAGCAGCGGGGCCAGGTCGCCGCGCTCGCCGATGACGACGTCGTCGAGTTCGAGCCAGTCGGCCATCTCCCGCAGCGCGCCGCGCAACGCGTGCGCGGTCTCGGCCGTCGCGTAGCCCGGTTCGGCGAACGCGCCGGGCGCGAGCAGCCTGCCGCTGCCCCGCTCGGCGCGCAGGTCGACCCGGCCGACGAGCGCACCGTCGAGCAGGAACGGGAAGACGTAATAGCCGTGCACCCGTTGGGGTTCCGGCGTGTAGATCTCGATGCGGTAGTGGAAGTCGAAGATCCGCTGCGTGCGTGGGCGGAAGAAGATCAGCGGGTCGAACGGGCACAGCAGGGCGGCGCCGGTGATCCGGCGCGGGGTGCTCGCCTCCGGATGCAGGTAGGCGGGCGCGTCCCAGCCGTCGACGTCGACCGGAATCAACTCGCCCGCGTCGACGAGATCGGCGATGGCGGGGGCGCTCTGGCGCCGGTTCAGGCGGTAGTAGTCGCGCAGGTCGGGCTCGGTGCCGATGCCGAGCGCGCGGGCGGACCGGCGCAGCAGCTCGCGGATGGCCTCGTCCTCGCCGATCTCGCGGTCCAGGACATCGGCCGGAACGACGCGTTCGGTCAGGTCGTACTGGCGGGTGAACCCGGCCCGGCGCGCGATGGACAGCTCGCCGGCGGCGAAGAGCTGCTCGCACACCATCTTGGTATCGCTCAGATTCCACCAGGTGCCCTTGGGGCGCGGTTTGTCCAGCTCCAGATGACGTTCGATCTCGCCCGCGCTGGACGCGCCGACCTCGGTGACGACATCGAGGATGTCCTTGCCCAGGGTCGGATTTCGTTCGATGACCTTGCGCATGCCCGACCACCGCCCGTGCCGGTACTCGGCCATCCGCCAGCGCAGCAGCGGCCAGTCCGCGACCGGGATGAGCGCCGCCTCGTGCGCCCAGTACTCGACCAGGCCGCGCCGGGCCCGCGGGCTGTCGCTCCATGCCGCCTTCTCCAGCAGCGTGCGGTCGTAGGGACCGATCCGGCTGAACACCGGCGCGTAGTGCGCGCGCACCACCGCCGAGACCGAATCCAATTGCAGCAGACGGGTTCTGGCGACGACGTCGAGGACGGAGCGCCGGTTCGGGTTGGCCGGGCGACGTTTGCCGAAACCCTGCGCGGCCAGCGCGATCCGCCGGGCCGTCGCCGCATTCATCCGCTGCATTCCCTCAGCCTGACACAGGGGTACGACAGGTGCGCGCGGCTCAGGTGGAGACCCGCACGACGCCCGCGGTGTCGATCTCGGTGCGCCGGTCACCGGCCGCGGCGGCGGCCAGCACGGTCGCCACCCAGCGCCGCCCGATCGGCAGCACCCGCACCGTGACCGCGCCCTCCTCGGCGCTGTCGAGGGCCTCGACCGCGGCATCGATGACGTTGTGGCGCACCCAGGTCGGCACGCCGCGGAAGCCACCGTCGTCGAGCAGGGTGACCTCCACGCCGCGCGCGCGAGCCGCGCGCGCGGCGGCGCTGAGCTGTTCGGTGACCAGTTCGGGCGCGCGCAGTCCGTCGCGCAGTTCGGCCTCGAGCAGTCGGCACTGTTCGCGTTCGTCGTCGGTGAGATGGGCGCCCTCGGCGATGCGCGCCAGTATCGGCCGGGCGAGCAGGTCCAGGCGGGTCAGCTGCCGGTCGCGTTCGGCGCCCGCCGCGGCCAGTGCCGCCTCGGTGGCCGCGCGCCGGTTGGCCTGGCCGCGCAATTCCCGCAGCGAGCGCTGGGTGGGCCGCACGATCGCCATGAACACCGTCACCACGCCGACGGTGGCGACCGGGGTCAGCGCCCGCACCACCGTCTCCGGATGCCAGGTGGTGAACACCCCCATCGTGACGAGCACCGTCGCGGCGGCCGCGACACCGAGCCAGGCCGACAGGATCCGCCCGCGCAGCACCAGCATCGCCAGCAGATACGAGGTCGGATAGGCGGTCCACAGCTGATGCGAGAACCCCGTGGGATTCTCGATCCACGGCACCGTCAGCGCCATCGCGGCCGGTCCCGCGCAGGCGACGTAGGCGGTGGCGGGCCACGGCAGCGGATCCACCGGGAAGACCAGCACGACCAGCGCGGCCACGGCCATCAGCACCAGCGCGACGGCGGCCGGGATCGGTGGGACGATGTCGAAGTTCACCCGCAGGTACATGACGATGGTGGCTTCGAAGATCACCACGAACAGCCAGGCCATGCCGTCGCTGAGGCCGAACAGGTCGCGCATGCCGAAGGGCAGGTCCCGCTCAGCCATGGCTGCCCCACACCAGGGTCACCACGGTGCCGGTGCCGGGGGCCGACTCGACGAAGGCCGCCCCGCCCGGCAGCGTGCGCATCCGGCCCAGGATGCTGCCGGCGATGCCCATCCGGTCGGCGGGCACCCGGGCCGGGTCGAAGCCGGCGCCGTCGTCGGAGAGCACCACCTTGATGCCGCCGGTGGCCACGGTGACGGCCACCTCGCGACGCACCCGCCTGCCCGCCACGTCGGCGTGGCGCACACTGTTGCGCACGGCCTCGCTCAGCGCCGCGCCCAGCACCTGCGCCGATTCCAGCGGCAGGCACAGATCCGCGCCGCGTCGCGCCGCCTGGACCGGCACGTCGGGATCGACCTCGCGCACCGCGGCGCGCAGGAACTCCACCGCCGCGGCGGCGTCGAGATGGTCGATTTCCGGTGCGCTGCGCGCCTGTTCGAGCTGGTCGAGGGTGCGGGTCGCCTGCGCGGACAGCGCCGCGGTGGAGCCCGTCGTGCGCGATGCCTCCAGCAGGGTCGACAGCACCGCGTCGTGGATGAGCGCGGCGAAGCGGGCGGCCTCGCGTTCCCGGGCCGCCGTCGCGGCGACTGTCGCCGCGCGTGAGCGCTGCCGGACGGCCTCCCTGTCGACCCGCTCGGCGGCGGTGCGCGCGTAGACCACGCACCACAGGAACAGCGCGGCCACCCCGAGCGCCCTGGTGACGTCGCCGAACAGCGCCCACGCCGAACTGTCCGGCACCACCGCGGCATTGGACGCGCTGGTGGCCACGGCCAGCACCGCCGCGAAGCACGAGGCCGTGCGCACCGACCAGGCCAGACCGCCGGCCATCACCCCGAGGACCAGCCCGCGATACGGCCACGACGCGAACGATCCGACCGTCACCACCGAATACACCAGCGGCGTCGTCACGGTGGCCGCCAGATAGCAGATCGCGGCCGCCGCGGCGACCCGGCGGATCGCGGTGACCGGCCCGCGCGCCGACACGATCGCCAGCGGCGCGAAGAACAGGTACGCGGCAACCAGGTGCACCTCGGGCCACACCGAGCGGTTGATCGGCTGGATCAGCACGGCGGGTAGTTCGAGGGTCATCACGATGATCGCGCCGACGCCGATGACGACGCCGAGCCGGCGCAGGATCTGATCGGTCGCCGCCCGGGAGAGCTCGGTGTCCACCGCGACGGGCCCGGCTGCCGGGCGGACCGCGGTGGCGGTCACGTGCGCTGCTGACGTTCCGGCACGGGCAGCCAGCCGTCCTCGACGGCCCGTTTGTACAGGTCGGTCTTGGTCGGGGCGGGCCTGCCCGCGTCCGCGTATTTCTGCCGGATGCGGCCGAGATAGTCGTTGACGGTCTGCTCGGACAGGCCGGTCAGCCGGGCCACCCGCGACGCCTTCTCCCCCGAGGCGTACAGCATGAGCACTTCCTCCTGACGCGGGCTGAGCCCGACGTCGGACAGCTGCGGATCGCCGTCGATCGCGGCGGCCCAGTCGGTGGTGACGACCTGTTCCCCGGAGGCGGCCCGGCGCACCGCCGCGACCACGGTCGCCACGCTCTCGGACTTGCGCAGCACCCCGAGCACGCCCGCCTTGGCCGCCGAACGCACCAGGAACGCGTTGTCGGCACCGGTGAACACCAGTACCTCGATGCCGCGTTCGCGCAGCGTGGTGACGTTGTCCTCGGGCGTCGAGCCGTCGGGTAGGCGCAGGTCGAGCACGACCAGGTCGAGGGCGTCGTCGGCGGCGAGCAGCCCGGCCACGGTATCGGCGGTCGCGACCAGGTCCAGATCGGGTTCGGGCCCGAGCATGGCCGCCAGCCCGATCGCGACGGACTCGTGGTCCTCGACCAGTCCGATCCGCCGTACCGCCGGAGTCTGCTGCAACTCGCTCACCGACCACTCCCCATCTCGAACACCCATCCGCGGCCAGCCCGCAACCCGTCGGTGTCGAGTTCTACCGCATCGGACCGCCGACTGTCAGCCCACCAGAATTCGGGGCCACGCCGATCCGCCCACGTCGCGGGGGTACGCGGCCTCAGCCGATGCGGCCACGGCGTTCCACCGACTGCTCACCGGCCTCGGGGGTTCGACGGTGGGGAGCGCGCCGGCTCAGGCCATCAACTGCGCCGCGACCGTCGCACCGAGATTCCAGCACGCCTCGAGGTCGGGTTTGGTCGGTGCGCCCGACACCACCACGTAGTCGGCCGCCTTCACCCAGCCGAGGCCGGTGGTGATGGCGGTGACGCCCTTCTCGGCGCCTTCGGTGCCCTCGTTGCCGTGGACGTAGAGGCCGAACGGCCGGCCCCTAGTCGAGTCCAGGCAGGGGTAGTAGACGGTGTCGAAGGCGTGCTTGAGCGCGCCGCTCATGTAGCCGAGGTTGGCGGGGGTGCCGAGCAGATAGCCGTCGGCCTCGAGGACGTCGACGGCGGTGACCGCCAGGGCGGCGCGGCGCACCACCTCCACACCCTCGATCTCGGGATCGGTGGCGCCGGCGAGGACCGCTTCGAACATCGCCTGGGTGTGCGGCGACGGGGTGTGGTGGACGAGCAGCAACCGGGCCACGGGCTATTCCTCGCGTTCCAGCTTTTCCAGGGCGACCGCGCGGCGCATGGTCTCGCGGGCGCGGGTGCGGTCACCCGCGTAGTCGTAGGCGCGGGCGAGCCGGTAGGAAGAGCGCCAGTTGTCCGGGTCGGCTTCCCATTCGGTCTTGATCCGCGCGAACAGCGCGTCGGCGGCGTCGCGCTCGATGCGGCCGGAGGGCCGTCGGGGCAGCTCCGAGGTGTCGACCTCGAGGCCCTCCTCGTCGATCCGCCGGGCCAGGTGCTGGTGGGCGAGCGCGGCCTGCAGCGTCGCCCACACGATCCACACGCCGACGATCGGCAGCAGCAGCATGCCGATGCCGATCGCGATCCCCGCGAACCCGCCGTCGGCGATGTAGGCGATGGCCAGCCCGCCGAGGCGCACGAAGTAGTAGATCAGCGCCAGCACCAGGAAAGCCACCAGCGCGACGATTTTCACGACCTGACGATCAGGTCGCCACGCGGCGGGTTCGGACGCGTTCACAGATCCAGGAACGGGTCGAGCCCGACCGTCAGCCCCGGCCGCCCGGCGATCTCGCGCACCCCGAGCAGCACGCCGGGCGCGAAGGAGTTGCGGTCGATGGAGTCGTGGCGGATGGTCAGCGTCTCGCCCTGGGTGCCGAACAGCACCTCCTGGTGCGCGACGAGGCCGGCCAGCCGCACCGAATGCACCCGCACACCGTCGACGTCGGCGCCACGGGCGCCCTCGAGCTCGGTGGTGGTGGCATCGGGGCTCAGGCCGACGCCCGCCTCCGCGCGAGCCGCGGCGATCAGCCCGGCGGTGCGGTAGGCGGTGCCCGAGGGCGCGTCGGCCTTGTTCGGGTGGTGCAGCTCGATGACCTCGACCGACTCGAAGAACCGCGCCGCCTGCTCGGCGAACCGCATCGACAGCACCGCGCCGATCGCGAAGTTCGGCGCGATCAGGACGCCGACCTCGGGACGCTGCGCCAGCTGGCCCCGGACCTCGGCCAGGCGCACCTCGTCGAAGCCGGTGGTGCCGACCACGGCGTGGATCCCGTTCTCGATCAGGAACTTCAGGTTCCCCATCACCACGTCGGGATGGGTGAAATCGACGACCACCTGGGTGCCGGTCTCGGTGAACGTCTCCAGCGCGTCACCCTTGTCGACCTGGGCGACCAGCTCCAGATCGGCCGCCGCCTCCACGGCCGCGCAGATGGCCTGTCCGACCTTGCCGCGTGCTCCGAGCACTCCGACCCGAATGGTCACCCGTATCTCCTCGTGTCTCGCTTCACCCTTACCGGCAAGCCTATCGAGCAGCGACGGGTGACCCGGCGGCGAGGTCAGTCGAACACGATCACCTGGCGCAGTGCCGCGCCCGCCGCGAGTTCGTCCATCGCCGCGTTGACCTGGTCGAGCCCGATCCGGGCGGAGACGAGGCGTTCCAGCGGGAGGGTGCCGGCCCGCCACCGGCGCACGTATTCGGGGATGTCGCGCTCGGGCACGGCCGAGCCGAGGTAACTGCCGACGATGCTGCGCCCCTGCGCGACGAGGGCCAGCGGCGAGATCGTCGCGGTGGCGTCGGGAGCGGGCAGGCCGACCGTCACCGTGACGCCACCGGGCGCCGTGGCGGCGACGGCGGTCTCGAAGGCGCGCACATTGCCCGCGGCCTCGACCACCACCTCGGCCTGCACTCCCCGCTCGGCGATCTCGCCCGGCGTGAACGCGGCGGTGGCGCCGAATTCCTTTGCCAGCGAGAGCTTTTCGGGAACAGTGTCGACGGCGATCACCTCGCCGAGACCGAGCGAGACCGCGACGAGCACCGCCGCCATGCCGACGCCGCCGAGCCCGACGACCATGATCCGATCCCCCCTGCCCGGCTGCGCGGCATTGAGCAGCGCGCCGCCGCCGGTGAGCACCGCGCAGCCCAGCACCGCGGCGACCTCGGGTGGCACGTCGGCGTCGACCGGGACCACCGAGCGCCGGTCGACGACGGCGTGCGTGGCGAAACCGGACACGCCCAGGTGGTGGTGCACTTCGGCGCCGTCTCGGCGCAACCTGCGGCCCCCGCCGAGCAGCTCACCCGCGTTGTTGGCGACGCTGCCGGGCGCGCACGGGGTGCGGCCGTTGCTCGCGCAGCCGGCGCACTCGCCGCAGCGCGGCAGGAACGTCATCACGACCCGCTGCCCCACCGCCACATCGGCGACTCCGTCGCCCAGCGCCTCGATCACCCCGGCCGCCTCGTGTCCGAGCAGCATCGGCACCGGCCGTACCCGATTGCCGTCGACCACCGACAGATCGGAGTGGCACAGTCCGGCCGCCTCGATCCGGACCAGCAGTTCCCCGGGGCCCGGCGCGGCCAGCTCGAGATCGCACACGGTGATCGGCTGCGACTCGGCGAACGGCGCGGGCGCGGCGATGCGTTCCAGGACGGCTCCACGAATCCTCATGTGCGCGACGCTACCCCGCGCGGCCATTGCACGATCCGGGATCGGTGGCTAATCTCGTTCGCGGTGATGGTGCTCCTGTCGGCCGCCTCGTACCGTGCCCAGGGTCGGCGCCATCACGAACAAGGAGAAATCCACTGCCAGTACAGTTCAATCACACCATTGTCGGATGTCGCGATAATCGGGAAACCGCCGAATTCTGGGCGGATCTCCTCGGGTTGGACATAGGAAAAGAGTGGGGTCCGTTCATTCCGATCCCCGTCGCCAACGGCGTCACCTTCGATTTCGCGAAGGTGCCGCCGCATGTTTCCGAAATCCAGCCGCAGCATTACGCATTCCTCGTCTCGGAATCCGAGTTCGAAGCTGCCTATGCCAAGATCCAGCGCTACGAAATGGATCATTGGGCCGACCCGATGCAACACGGGGTCAACGAGATCAATCACAACGACGGTGGCCGCGGGGTCTATTTCCTCGACCCCAACGGCCACTTCATGGAATTGATCACCGTGCCCTACGGCGGCTGGCCCGCTTAGTTCACCCGCGCTGCCCGGGTTCCCCGGAGCCCGAGCAGCGCGGCCAGCACGCAGGCCACCGAGACGAGCACGATGAACCACGGGAAGACCGTCGACAGGCCCCAGGTGGTGGCAGCCCAGCCCGCGGCCAGGGTCGGCAACGCCATCGCGGAGTAGGCCAGCAGGTAGTAGGCCGACATGGTCTCGCCCCGGCGGTGGGGCGGAACGACTTCCGACAGATGCCGCAGCGAACCACCGAAGCCCAGACCGAAGGTGGCACCGAGCACCAGCCCGGCGAGCACGACGACGGCGGGCTGCTTGGTGGCCAGGGCCGGGATGGTGGCCAGCAGCGCGGCGGCCATGCCGAGGTCGCCGATGACGGCGGCCCGGCGCGCCGGAATCCGCGAGGCGAACAGCTGTGCCAGCGCGGCGGCGAGCGCGGTGCTCGCGACGACGACGCCGCCGAACACCAGGTTGTGCACGCCGGTCTCGGCCGCGGCCAGTGACGGATACAGCGACAGCAGCACACCCAGCACCGACCAGGCCGCCATCACGCCGATCGCGGAGAACCAGAAGTCGGCCCTGATCTCGTGCGGGACAGCGGGTTTCGCGATCGTGATCCGCGACTTCACCCGGGCCGTGTGCGGCTCGCTCACCGCCAGGATGCCCGCACCCGCGGCCAGGCAGATCACCGCGATCACCACATAGGGCGTGCGCAGCGGCGAGGGCGCGTACTGCGCGAGCACCGCGGTGCCCAGCACCGCGACCGCGATTCCGACATTGAACGCCACTCCGCTGAGCTGACCGGACCGCGCTCCGTGTGTGGGCCGCAGGTCCAGCAGGGCCGCGGCGCCCGCGACCACGGTCGCGCCGACCGCGGCGCCGTGTAATGCCCTGGCCAGCAACAGCATCGGCACGGAGTCGGCGAGCAGGAACACCACCAGGCCCAGGATCATGGTCGCGAACGCGGCCACCATCACGGGCTTGCGGCCGACCACATCCGAGATCCGGCCCGAGACCAGCACCGCGCCGAGGGCGGCCACCGCGTACACGGCGAACACCATGGTGGTGGTGAGCGGTGAGAGGTGCCACTCGGTCTGATAGATGCCGTAGAGCGGCGCGGGCGCGCCGGAGACACCGAGCGCCACCGCGCTCGCCGCGAGGACCAGCCCGTAGGCCCACCGCTTCCCCGACTCGACCGGAGCGATCGTCGACGCCACCATGGCAGCCCCTATCAGCAGAGTTTGATCACCATCGAACGACGTAGACCCTACGCCTAGTATGATGAGTATCAAACCCCCGAGTGAGGTAGATCATGACACAGGCTAACGGTCTCCCCCCGGCGCCGACCCTGCCGGTCGCCGGGCTCCCCACTGTGCTGAGCGCCTTGCACGATCCGGTCCGCCTGGAGATGGTTCGCCGCATGGCCAACGCGGGTACCCCGGTCCGCTGCTCGGCGCTCTACGACGCGATCAACAAATCCACCGCGACCCACCATTTCAAGATCCTGCGCGAGGCGGGCCTGATCGAGCGCCTGACCATCGACGGCCAGACCTATCAGCGTCTGCGCACCGACGCCGTCGAGGACGCGGTCCCCGGTCTGCTGCCCGCCATCGTCGACGCCGCCAACCAGGCGGCACGGGACTGACCCGGGTCGGTGACCGCTACGGCACCCACGAGCGGCGGGGCGTGGGTCAGTGGTCGACGAGTTTGCGGACTGCGGCGGGCAGGTCGCGGGTGCGCTGGTAGGGGCCCGCGACCGCCGCGCCGTAGGGGCGGGCGAGCAGGGTGCGAGCGATGGCGTTGACCTCGTCGGTGGTCACGGCGTCGATGCGCGCGAGGGTGGCCGAGACGCTGCGGTGGTTGCCGTAGCTCAGTTCGCTGCGGCCGATGCGGTTCATCCGCGAGGCGGAGTCCTCGAGGCCGAGGACCAGCCCGCCGCGCAACGAGCCCTTGGCGCGGGCGCATTCGGCGTCGGTGACCCCGTTGGTGGCCACGTCGACGAGCACGTCGCGCGCCAATGTCGTGACCTGGGCGAGGTTTTCGGGCTGGCAGCCGAGGTAGACCGAGAACGCGCCGGTGTCGGCGAAGGTGTCGACGCTCGAGTACACCGAGTACGCCAGGCCGCGTTCCTCCCGGATGCGCTGGAACAGCCGTGAACTCAGGCCGCCGCCGACGATGGTGTTGAGCACCGACAGCGGCCAGCGCTGCTGTCCCTCGTGCCTGCCGAACGCGCGCACCCCGAAGACCAGGTGGGTCTGTTCGCTGTCGCGATTGATCCGGACCAGGCTGGGCGCGGTCTGCGCGCGGAACCTGCCCTCGCGGCGCGGCGCCGGGTCGACGGTGGCGTCCAGGCGCGGCCCGAACGCGCGGTGCACCAGTTCGACGGTGCGGTCGTGGTCGACATTGCCCGCCACCGCGACGACCATCCGGTCCGGTCGGTAGCGGCGCTGGTGGAAGCCGCGCAGCTGGGCGGCCCGCATGCCCTCGATGGATTCGACGGTGCCGATCACCGGGCGCCCGATCGGGTGGTCACCGAACAGCGCGGTGAGGAAGGAGTCGGCGACCAGGTCCTCGGGGTCGTCGTCGCGCATGGCGATCTCCTCGAGCACCACCTGCCGCTCCACGTCGACGTCGACGGCCCGGCACAGGCCGTTGAGCACCACGTCGGCGACCAGTTCCACGGCCAGCGGCAGGTCCTCGTCGATGACGTGGGCGTAGTAGCAGGTCTGTTCCTTGGCGGTGAACGCGTTGAGTTCGCCGCCGACGGCGTCCATGGTCTGGGCGATGTCGAGCGCCGAGCGGGTGGGCGTCGCCTTGAACAGCAGGTGTTCGAGGAAGTGCGCCGCGCCGGCCACGGTGGGCCCCTCGTCGCGCGAGCCGACGCCGACCCACACCCCGATGGAGGCCGAGCGCACGCCGGGCACGTGCTCGGTCACCACGCGCAGCCCACCCGGGAGCACGGTGCGGCGCACACCACCGGTGGTGGAGACGTCGTCAGTGGTTTCGGTCGACTCGGTCAACTGTGGCTTCGTCACCCGATCCCACCGGACGGCTGTACTGACATGGCTTCTCGACCTCTCGAACAGGGTGCTGGCGACGTGCGCGGATGCCTCGGTGATCAGGCAGCAGGCTCGACGGCCGGCTCCGCGATTCTATGCGCCCCGCACCCCCGCTCGCGCATCGGCCCTCGCCGCGTCGACGCCGCCGTCCGCGGGCCCGGCGCCGTCGAGCACGGCGGCGATCGCGGCCAGTGCGGCCTCGCTCGCCATCGCCCAGTGGCTGGCCTCGATCCCGTACCGGTGCACCGCGCCGCCGATGACGCCGGCCCAGCTCGCCGCGCCGCGCGCGCCGGTGGGGTCGTCGACGGTGGCAGCAAAGTAGACCAGGTCGCCGTCGAAGCGCTCGGGCCGGTAGGCGTCGACCATCGTCATCGAGGCCGTGGCGGCGTCGATGATGCGGGCCAGGCGGGTCCGGTCCAGCGCGGCCAGCGGTCCGCCGAGGTCGGCGGCCGCGGCGGCCAGGCCGTCGGCGTCGAAGGTCACGTTGAATTCGTCGCCGGCGAGGCCGCCGAGCAGGTCGCCGACGGTCGGCAGCGGTGTCTGCTCCGGTCCGTCCCCGAGCCAGCTGTCCATCATCGCCAGCCGCGCGACCTCGGCGCCTTCGGCCTGCAACCGGGTGGCGACGGCGTGCGCGAGCAGGCCGCCCAGCGACCAGCCGAGCAGGTGGTAGGGCCCCTCGGGCTGGACGTCGCGGATGGCCGTGACATAGCGCCGGGCCCAGGCGTCGATGCTGTCGGGCAGCGGTTCGTCCGCGGTGAGGGCGGGCGACTGCAGACCGTAGATCGGGCGCTCGGGGTCGAGATGACGGGTCAGGCCGGCGAAGGACCAGGACACCCCGCCCACGGGATGGATGCAGAACAGCGGTGCGCCGGTGCCGTGCGCGCGCAGCGGCAGCAGCACCGCGAACGCGTCGTCGGCCGCGTCGTCCCGGGCGCGGAGCCGTTCCACGACCACGGCGGGTGTCGGGTCGGTGAAGAACCACGCGACCGGCACCGCGACGTCGAGCGCCGCGCTCAGCCGCGAGGACAGCTGCACCGCGGTCAGCGAGTTGCCACCGAGGTCGAAGAAGTTGTCGTCCATGCCGATCCGGTCCAGGTCGAGGACCCGGGCGAATTCCGCGGCGACGAGCCGTTCGGTCTCGGTGACCGGGCCACGGTAGGCGGCCTGGCGCAGCTGCGGCCGTGGCAGGGCGGCGCGGTCGAGCTTGCCGGAGGTGTTGACCGGGAACGCGTCGAGGACGACGACCACCGCGGGCACCAGGTACCCGGGCAGCTCCGCGGCCAGTGCCGCGCGTACCGCGGCCGGGTCGAGCGGATCGCCCTGGGCCCCGGATGATTCCGCGACGACGTAGCCGACGAGCCGGTCCGCGCCCGCCCCCGCCACCACGGTCGCCGCGGCCTGCGCGACGCCGGGCTGGTGCAGCAGCGCGGCTTCCACCTCGCCGAGTTCGAGACGCTGGCCGTTGAGCTTGACCTGGAGGTCGCCGCGACCCACGTAGTCGAGGACGGCCGCACCGTTGTCGCCGGTCCGCAGGCGGACGAGGTCGCCGGTCCGGTACATCCGTTCGCCGGGCCCGGCGAACGGGTCGGGCACGAACCGCTCGGCGGTGAGCCCGGCCGCGCCGACGTAGCCGTGCGCGAGTTGCGCACCGCCGACGTACAGTTCGCCGGTCACACCCGGCGGCACCGGCCGCAGGCGCGCGTCGAGGATGTGGAGCCCGGTGTTCCGCACCGGCGCGCCGATCGGCACCGTCACCGTGTCGGCGTCGCCCACCACGTGGGTGCTGACCTGCACGGCGGTTTCCGTCGGCCCGTACAGGTTGATCACCTGCGCGCCGGTCACCTCGCGGGCCCGTTGGGCCAGTGCCGCGGGCAGGATCTCGCCACCGGCGAACACCCGCCGCAGACCCGCCGGAACACCGACGGGCACCGTCACAGCTCCGCCACCGGCGACCGGTCGGGTGTCTTCGGTCGACGGAAGTGCTTGGCCCGCAACGCCGTTGCGTACCGGGTCGGCCGCCGACGGCCGTGCCGCCGATTCGGCCAGGTAGGCCGCGAGCAGGGTCGGTGCGAACTGCACGGTGTCGATGGCGTGCTCGGCGATCAGGTCGGCCAGGTAGCCGGGATCGCCGTGTCCGCCGGGACGGGCGAGGACCGTGCGGGCGCCGACGCGTGGCGGCAGCAGCAGTTCCCAGATCGAGGCGTCGAAGGTGACCGGCGTCTTGTGCAGCACCGTGTCGCCCGCGGCGAACCCGAATTCGGCGGCCAGCCAGTCGAGCTGGTTGACGATGGCGCGGTGCGGCACCCCGACGCCCTTGGGCAAGCCGGTGGATCCGGACGTGAAGATCACGTACGCGGTGTGCTCGGGCAACAGCGGCTGCACCCGCTCGGCGTCGGTGAGCGGCCCGGCCGGGTAACCGGTGAGGTCGACCGTGTCGGCCACCACCACGTCGACCCCCACCGGCGCGGCGATGACCGGCAGGTCGGCGCGATCGCGGGCGGTGGTGAGCACGCACACCGGCTGCGCGATCCGCAGGACTCGGGTGATCCGCTCGGCCGGATGATCGGGGTCGATCGGCACGTAGGTGCCGCCTGCGGCGAGCACGGCGTGCACCGCGACCAGCAGGTCGGGCGAGCGGCGCGCGGCGACGGCGACCGCCGTGTCCGGCCCGACGCCCTGGTCGACGAGGTGGCGGGCCAGCCGGTTCACCCGGGCCGCGAACTCGGCGTAGGTGAGCGAGACGTCGCCGTCGGTGAGCGCGATCGCGGCCGGCGTCGCGGCGGCCTGCCGGTCGAACGCGACCGGCAGCACCTCGGCCGCCACCGGATGCGCGGTGTCACACCAGGTTTCGAGCAGGCTCCGATCGGCGTCGGTGAGCAGGTCGACCTCGCCGATCGGGCGGGCCGGGTCGGCGGTGACGGCGTCGAGGACCCGCACATAGCCGTCGACGATGCGGGTCGCGGTGGCGGCGTCGAACAGGTCGGTCGCGTAGGTGAGACTCACCGCGCAGCCGCCGTCGGCGGTGTCGGCGAGCACCAGGTCCAGGTCGAACTTGGCGACGGCGGTGTCGGTATCGAGCCCGGTCACGGTGAGGTCGGGCAGGCTGACCTCGGTGGGCGCGGCGTCCAGGTTCTGGAAGGCGAGCATCACCTGGAACAGCGGGCTGTGCGCGGTGGAGCGGACCGGGTCGAGCACGTCGACGAGTCGTTCGAACGGCACGTCGGCGTGCTCGAACGCGTCGAGGTCCACGCGGCGGGCCCGGTCCAGCAGGTCGGTGAAGGGCGCGGCCGGGTCGACGGCGGTCCGCAGCACCAGGGTGTTGACGAACATGCCGACCAGATCGTCGAGCGCGGCCTCGCCGCGACCCGCGACCGGCGTGCCGATGGCGATGTCACCGGTGCCGCTGAGCCGGGCCAGCAGGGCGGCCAGCGCCGCGTGGGCGACCATGAACGCGCTGGCGTCGGCGCGCCGGGCGAGCTGCCCGACCCGCTGCCAGATCTGCGGCGCCACCACGGTGTCCACGCTCGCGCCCCGCTGCGAGGCGACCGCGGGGCGTGGCCGGTCGATGGGCAGGTCGAGCAGTCCGGGCAGCCCGGCCAGCTCGTCGCGCCAGAACCGAACCTGCTCGGCGGCGAGCGACTCGGGGTCGTCCTCGCTGCCCAGCACCTCGCGCTGCCACAGCGTGTAGTCCGCGTACTGGACCTCGAGCGGCGCCCAGCCGGGGTCGGTGCCCGCGCGCCGGGCCAGGTAGGCGGCGGTGGTGTCGCGCAGCAGCGGTCCGGCGGAGAAGCCGTCGGCGCTGATGTGGTGGATCACCACGACCAGCACCACCTCGTCGGGCGCGCAGCGCAGCACGCGCACGCGGACCGGCGGCGCGACGGTGACGTCGAAACCGCGGCCGATCTCCGCGGCCACCATCGCGGGCACGGCGATCGGGTCGACGGTCTCCACGACCGGGGTCGGCACGAACTGCCACACCGCCTGATGGCCGATGCCGTCGATCGCCGGGTACGCGGTGCGCAGCACCTCGTGGCGGTCCAGCACGTCGGCAACGGCGGCGGCCAGCGCCGCCGCGTCCACCTCGCCACGCAGCCGCACCGCGATCGGGATGTTGTAGGCCGCCGACGCCGGATCGAGGCGGTTGAGCAGCCACATGCGCTGCTGGGCCGCCGAGAGCGGGATCCGGTGCGGGCGGCGGGCGGCGCTCAGCGCGATGCCCGCGCCGCTGCCCATCCGGCCGGCGAGCGCCTCGGCCAGGTCGGCGACGGTGGTCGCCTCGAACAGCGTGCGCACCGGTACCCGGGTCGACAGGGCCGCGCCGAGGCGGGCGGCGACCCTGGTGGCGACGAGCGAGTTGCCGCCGAGCTCGAAGAAGTCGTCGTCGAGACCGACCCGGTCGCGGCCGAGCACCTCGCCGAAGACCTCGGCGACCGCGCGCTGGGCCGGGGTGACCGGGGCGCGGAACGGCCTGGCCACGAATTCCGGTGCGGGCAGGGCCTTGCGGTCGAGCTTGCCGGAGGTGTTGAGCGGGAACGCGTCGAGCACGACGATCACCGACGGCACCATGTACGACGGCAGCACCGCCGCCAGGGCCGAACGCAGCTGCGCGGGATCGAGTTCGGCGCCGGGTACCGGCACCGCGTAGCCGACGAGCCGGTCGCCGGTCGGGCTCGCCGACACCACCGCCGTGGCCTGGCTGACCTGCGGCAGGCCGCCCAGCGCGGTCTCGATGTCGCCGAGCTCGATGCGCTGGCCACGGAACTTCACCTGGAAGTCGATGCGCGCCAGATAGATCAGGACCCCGTCACGATTCCAGCGCACCAGATCGCCGGTGCGGTACATGCGCTCGCCCGCCGCGCCGAACGGGTCGGCGACGAACCGGTCGGCGGAGAGGTCGGGACGCCCGAGGTAGCCCCGCGCCAGCTGCTCGCCCGCCAGGTACAACTCACCGGCGACGCCGGGGGCGACCGGCCGCAAGCGTTCGTCGAGGACGTAGACCCGGGTGTTCCACTCGGGCACCCCGATCGGCACGGTCTGCCCGGTCGCGCCGTCGGCGGGCCAGGCGGTGACCGAGACGGCGGCCTCGGTGGGTCCGTACAGGTTGTGCACGGCCGCGGTGGATTTCGCCCCCAGCGCCGCCACCGTGTCCGGGGTGAGCGCCTCGCCGATCGCGAACACCAGCCGCAGGCTCGCCAGCTGGCGCGCGTCGGCGTGCGCGGCGAACATCGCCAGCATCGACGGCACGAAGTCGGCGACGGTGATCGCGCGCGCGGCGACGAGGTCGGCCAGGTACAGCGGGTCGCGATGGCCGTCCGCGGTAGCCAGCACCAGCGTGGCACCGGCCGCCAGCGGGGCGAAGAAGCCCCACACCGACAGGTCGAACCCGGCGGCGGACTTCTGCAAGTACACGTCGTCGCGGTCGATCCGGTATCGCGCGTTGAGCCACGCGATCTGGTTGCGCACGCCCGCGTGACTCATCGCCACGCCCTTGGGCCTGCCGGTCGAGCCGGAGGTGAACAGGACGTAGGCGAGGTTCGAATCCCGCAGGGGTGCCCGAAGTTCCGCCTCGGCTACCGGGTCCGCCGCGTAGACGGAGGTGTCGACGGTGTCGACGACGACGATCCGCGGCACGGGCCAGGCCATGGCGGCGATGCCGGTGCCCGTCGACGACTGCCGGTCGAAGTAGTCGCGCGCGGTGGTGAGCACCAGGTGCGGGCGGGCGGTGTCGAGCACCTGGGCGATGCGCTCGGCCGGGTGATCCGGGTCGACGGGGACGTACGCGCCGCCGGCGGTGAGCACCGCGTACATGGCGACGACGAGATCGATCGAGCGCCGCATGGCCAGGGCCACCAGCACATCGGGGCCGACGCCCTCGGCGACGAGGTGGCGGGCGAGGCGATTGACCCGGGCGTCGAGCTCGGCGTAGGTCAGTTCGGTGTCCTCGGACACGAGCGCGGTCGCTCCGGGCGTCTCGCGTGCGCGGTCGCGGAACGGGGTGAGCAGGGTCGCGGTGCGGTCGATCTCGTGCGCGGTGGCGTTCCACTCGGTGAGGATGCGGGTCCGCTCGGCGGGCTCGAGCACATCGATACCGTCCAGCGGTGTGTGCGGCGCCGCGGCGACGGCGGTGAGCAGCCGTTGCAGCCGGGCCGCGATCGCCGCGGCGGTCTCGGGGTCGATGACGTCGTCGGCGTAGGTGAGCACGCCCGTGACACCGGCGGCGGCGCCGTCGGCGGCGTAGTCGTCGCTGACGATCAGGTGCAGGTCGAATTGGGACAGCGCGCTGTCGGTGTCCAGCGCGGACACCGTGATTCCGGGCAGGGCCAGTTCGGCGCGCTCGAAGTTCTGGAACGACAAGCCCACCTGGAACAGCGGGTGCCTGGCGGTGGAGCGGGCCGGGTCGAGCACCTCGACGAGCCGCTCGAACGGCACGTCGGCGTTGGCGTACACGGCGAGGTCGGTGGCGCGCTGGCGAGCCAGCAGCTGACCGAAGGTCTCCCCCGGCACCAGGCGGGTGCGGAAGACCAGGGTGTTGACGAACATGCCGATCAGGTCTTCCAGCGCGGCCTCACCGCGCCCGGCCACAGGTGTGCCGACGGTGATGTCGGCACTGCCGCTGAGGCGGCCGAGCAGGGCCGCGAACGCGGTGTGCACGACCATGAACAGGGTCGCGCCCGCGTCCCTGGCCAGCTCGGTCAGCCGGGCGTGGGTGGCGGCGTCCAGCGTCACCGGCACCGTGCCGCCGGCGAGGGTGCGCACGGCCGGGCGCGGCCGGTCCAGCGGAAGGGCGAGTTCGTCGGGGAGATCGGCGAGTTCGCCGCGCCAGAAGTCGAGCTGGCGGGCGGCCACCGAGGTGGGGTCGGCTTCGTCGCCGAGGACCGCGCGCTGCCACAGCGCGTAATCGGCGTACTGCACCGGCAGCGGCGTCCACCGGGGGGCGGCGCCGTCGCGGCGCGCCAGGTAGGCGGTCATCAGATCGCGCACCAGCGGCGGGACGGACGAGCCGTCCGCGCTGATGTGGTGCACGACCAGGGCCAGCACCGCCTCCTGCGAGGACGCGGCAGCCGAGACCCCCGCAGGGTCACCGTCGGTGGACTGTCCGGCGGTGAGCCGGTACAGCACGACCTGCCAGGGCACCCCCGCGGTCACGTCGAAGGTGGTGGCAGCCAGTGCGGTGACCGCCGCGACGACCTGATCGGCCGCGATCTCACGGACCCGCAGGGCGACACCGGCCTCGGCGGCGGACAGGATCTCCTGCACCGGGCCGTCGGCGGTCTCGGGGTAGTAGGTGCGCAGCACTTCGTGGCGCTCGACGAGATCGCCGACGGCCGCGGCGAGCGCGTCCACATCGAGGGCCCCGCTGAGCCGCACCGCGATCGGCACGTTGTATCCGGCCGACTCGGGATCGAACCGGTTGAGGAACCACATGCGCTGCTGCGCGGGCGACAGCGGCAGCACGGCGGGGCGCTCTCCCGCGGCCAGCGCCAGCCGGGCCGCGCCCTCGGCGCTGTCGAGCGCGGCGGCCAGCGCGGCCACCACGGGGGTCTCGAAGATCCGCGCCACCGGCACCTGCCGGTCCAGCGCGGCCCCGAGCCGGGCGGCGACCCGAGTCGCGATGAGCGAATTGCCGCCCAGATCGAAGAAGTCGTCGTCGGCGCCGACCAGGTCGAGGCCGAGCACCTCCGCGACCACCCCGGCCACCAGCTGCTCCGACGGCGTCGCCGGTGCGCGGAAGGCGCGCGCGAGGAGTTCAGGAGCGGGCAGTGCCCGCCGATCGAGCTTGCCGGACGCGTTCACCGGCAGCGTGTCGAGTACCACGAAGGCGCTCGGCACCATGTAGGCCGGAAGTGCTTGCCGCAGAGTGGATTTCACCGGCTCCAGGTCGATCGCGCGACCACCCGACCGGTCGCGGTTCGCCGCCGCGTCCGAGCGGTCCGCATCGAGGCCCGGCCCAGCCGGCGCTTCCGCCGCGGTCGCGGCGCCGGCGGCGAGTGTCTCGCCGGACGGGGCGTGGCGTGCGCTTTCCGTGCTCGCGGGGACGAGGTACGCGGTGAGATAGTCGCCGGTGCCGTCGTCGCGGACGGTGACGACGGCACGGTCGACGGCGTCGAGGCCGGACAGGACGGCTTCGATCTCGCCGAGTTCGATGCGCAGGCCGCGCAGTTTCACCTGGAAGTCGGTGCGGCCCAGGTATTCCAGTTCGCCGCCGCGGGTGCGCACGACGAGGTCGCCGGTGCGGTACATACGCTCCCCCGGCATCCCGTACGGGTCGGCGACGAAGCGGTCCGCCGTCAGATCGGGGCGGGCCAGATAGCCGCGGGCCAGCTGGACCCCGGCCAGGTACAGCTCGCCGGGGGTACCGACGGGCACGGGCCGCAGGCGGGCGTCGAGCACGTGCAGCGCGGTGTTGGCGACGGGGGCGCCGATCGGCACGGTGACGGTGTCGGCGTCGGTGACCTCGTGGAAGGTGACGTCGACGGCGGCCTCGGTCGGCCCGTACAGATTGTGCACGGCCACCCCGGGCAGCAGTGCGCGCAGCCGCTGGGCGTCGGCGGCGGGCAGCGCCTCACCGGAGGCGAACACCTGGCGCAGCGACACACAGTCGGCGGCCCGGGGTTCGGCGAGGAACGCCGCCAGCATCGAGGGCACGAAGTGCGCGACATCGACGCCGGCGCGGGTGATCAGCTCCGCCAGGTAGGCGGGATCGCGGTGCCCGTCGGGACGGGCGATCACCAGGGTGGCGCCGACCTGCAAGGGCCAGAACAACTCCCATACCGACACGTCGAAGGTGATCGGCGTCTTCTGCAGCACGACGCCGTTCGCGTCGAGCCGGTACGCATCCTGCATCCAGACCAGGCGGTTGACGATCGCGGTGTGGCTGACCGCCACGCCCTTGGGCTTGCCGGTCGAGCCCGAGGTGAACAGCACGTACGCCAGATCGGCCGCGCGCAGCGGCCGGATCCGGTCGGCGTCGGTGACCGGATCGGCGGCGAACCCGGACAGGTCCAGGTCCGCGGGATCGACGGTGCGGGTGCCGGTGTCGGGGAACCCCGCGCCGGCGAGCACGCACACCGGGGCCGCGGTCGCCAGCACGTCGGCGATCCGGTCGGCCGGGTGGTCGGGGTCCAGCGGCAGGTAGGCCGCGCCCGCCGCCTGCACGGCGTAGATCGCGACGAGCAGGTCGATGCCGCGGCGCAGGCCGACCCCGACGACGGCGCCGGGACCCACGCCCTGGCCGATCAGGAATCGCGCCGTGCGGGCGACGCGAACGGCGAACTCGCCGTAGGTGATCCGCTGACCTTCGAAGTCGAGGGCGACGGCCTCGGGTGTGCGCGCGGCTTGCGCGGCGAACATCGAGACGAGCGTCGCCGCGGTGTCCAGCGGCGCGGCGGTGTCGTTCCACGCCGCGAGCTGGGCGGTCTCGGCGGGACCGAGCAGGTCGATCTCCCCGACCCGGCGCGCCTCGTCGGCGACCACCGCGGCCAGGACGCGGACGAAGCGCTCGCCGAAGGCCACGACGGTGTCGGCGTCGAACAGGTCGGTGGCGTAGCGCAGCCAGCCACGCAGGCCGGGTTCCCCGGCGGCGCCGGTGATCTCGTCGAGCGCCAGCGACAGGTCGAACTGGGTGGTCGCGGCGGGCAGCGCGAACTCGTCGATCCGCAGACCGGGCAGCTCGATGCTGGTGTCGTCGCGGTGCTCGAACGCCAGCATCACCTGCACGATCGGCGAATACGCGGTCGAGCGGGCCGGATTCAGCTCCTCGACCAGCCGCTCGAACGGCAGCTCGGCATGGGCGAAAGCGCGCAGATCGGCCTCGCGCACGTGCGCGAGCACGTCGGCGAATCCGGCGCCCGCGTCGACCGTGGTCCGCAGCACCAGGGTGTTGACGAACATGCCGACCAGATCGTCGAGCGCGGCATCGGCCCGGCCCGCGACCGGCGTTCCGACCACGATGTCGGCTCCGGCCCCCTGCCGCGACAGCAGCACGGCGAAGGCCGCGTGCACCACCATGAAGGTGGAGACACCGTGGCGGCGGGCCAGCTCCTCGATCCCGGCCAGCACGTCGGCGGGCACGTCGAACCCGACGGCCCCACCCGCACCCGTGCGCACCGCGGGCCGCGGCCGATCGGTGGCGAGTTCCAGCGCCGGGGCGAGCCCGGCCAATTCCTCGCGCCAGTGCCGCAGCTGCCGGGCCAGCCGCGACGCCGGGTCGGCGGCATCGCCGAGCACCGCGTGCTGCCACAGCGTGAAGTCGGGATACTGCACCGGCAGCGGCTCCCACGCCGGCGCCTGCCCCGCACTGCGCGCGGCATACGCGGTGAGCAGATCCCGGGCCAGCGGCGTGGTCGACACCCCGTCGGCGGCGATGTGATGCACCGCGAGCACCAGCACGTGCTCGACCTCGCTCGGCGTGGACGCCGCATCGCCGCGCAGGGCGGCTTCGGCCACCCCACCGGCGAGGGCGGCACCATGGCGCGCGGCGGCGACGGAGGACCCGTTCCGACCGGCGGGGATCGACCGCAGCAGCGCGGCGCGGACCGGCGGCTGAGTCGTCAGGTCGTAGCCCGCCCCGACGATCTCGCGCACGGCCTCGGCCAGGTCCGCTTCGGCGATCTCACCGACGACGGCGGGCGGCAGCACCCGGTCCACCGCGAGGACGACCTGGGTGGGTCCCTCGGCGTCTTCGGGGAATACCGTCCGCAGCGACTCGTGCCGCGCGAGCACATCGCCCAGCGCCGCCCACAGCGCGTCGGTGTCCAGCGCGCCGGTCAGGCGCAGCGCGATCGGCAGGGTGTAGACGGCCGAGTCGGGGTCGATGCGGTTGAGCAGCCACAGGCGGGTCTGGGCCAGCGACAACGGGATCCGGGCCGGGCGCGGGTCCACCACGGTCAGCGCGGGCAGCCGCTCGCCGTGGGTGGCGGCACGGGCGGCCAGGCCGGCGACGGTCGGGGCGTCGAACACATCGCGCACGTCGAGCGCGCTGCCCAGCGCCGCGTTGGCGCGGGCGACGAGCCGCATGGCGAGCAGGGAGTTGCCGCCGATGTCGAAGAAGTCGTCGTCGGCGCCGACGCGGGGCAGCCCGAGCAGCTCACCGACCACGGCAGCGAGCGCGGTCTGCGCGCCCGGTCGCGGCGCCACATACGCGGTGGTCACCGACAGGTCGGCGGCCGGCAGCGCGGCACGGTCCAATTTGCCCGCGGAGTTGAGTGGGACGGTGTCGAGCACCACCAGGTGGGCGGGCACCATGTACGCGGGCACCCGGCTCGCGACGTGCGCGCGCACCACGGCGGGGTCGACGGCACCGGCGACGTAGGCGACCAGGCACTGCCGCCCGGCGTCGTCGGTCGCGGGCAGCACGGTCGCGTGGGTGACGCCGGGAGCGTCGCCGAGGGCGGCCTCGATCTCGCCCAGCTCGATCCGCAGGCCACGGATCTTGACCTGGAAGTCGTTGCGGCCCAGGTACACCAGCGCACCGGCGCGATCGCGGCGCACCAGATCACCGGTCCGGTACATGCGTGCGCCGTCGGGGCCGTACGGGTCGGCGACGAAGCGGTCGGCGGTCAGGTCGGGCCTGCCCAGGTAGCCGCGGGCGAGCTGGTCGCCCGCCAGGTACAGCTCACCGGCGACCCCGGCGGGCACCGGATGCAGCCGCTCGTCGAGCACGTAGGCGCGCACGTTCCAGCTCGGCCTGCCGATCGGCAGCTCGGTCTGCTCGACCGGCGCGGTGATGTGCTGGAAGGTGCTGGTGATCGTCACCTCGGTCGGGCCGTAGGTGTTGTGCAGTTCGGCGGGCAGGGTGGCGAGCACGGTGGCCGCCAGCGCGGCGGGCAGTTCCTCGCCGCCCAGATGCAGCATCCGCAGTCCGCGCAGGTCCTCGGCCAGCCCTTCGGCGAGCATCGCGGCCAGCACCGACGGCACGAACTCGGCGATGGTGACGCCCTGTTCGCGCACCACCCGCGCCTGGTAGGCGAGGTCGAGGTGGCCGCCGGGCCGCAGCAGGACCAGGGTGGCGCCGAGCAGCGCCGGGCACAGCAGCTCCCACAGCGAGACGTCGAAGGTCAGCGGCGCGCGCTGCAGCAGCCGGTCGGCCGCGGTCAGGTCGTATTCGCCACGCAGCCAGCACAGTTCGTTGACCACGGCCCGATGCGAGACCAGCACGCCCTTGGGCAGACCGGTGGAGCCGGAGGTGAACAGCACGTAGGCGGGGTGCTCGGGATGCAGCGGAGCGAGGCGTTCGGCATCGGTGACCGGGCCGCCGTGGACCGGCGGCTGCGCGGGGTCCTCGAGCTGCGCGACGGTCAGCACCGGGAAGCCGGAGCGCGAGGCGGCGGCGAAATGCACCGAGGCCGTAGCGGATCGGATGCCGCGGTCGACATGGTCGAGCGCGTCGTCCGAGGCGGCGACGACCAGGCGCGGCGCCGCGGTCTCGAGCACGTGCCCGATGCGGTCGGCGGGCTGGGCCGGATCGATCGGCACGTACACGCCACCGGCGGCGAGCACACCGTGCAGTACCACCAGTAGCTCGATGCCGCGAGGCACCGCGACCGCGACCGGGGTCTCGGGGCCGACGCCGCAGTCGATCAGCCTGCGCGCGAGCCGGTTCGCCCGGGCGGCGAGGGCGCCGTAGGTGATCTCGGCGCCGTCGCAGACGGCGGCGACGGCGTGCGGGTCACGGGCGGCGGCCGCGTCCACCAGATCTGCGGCCAGCGGAGCGCGCAGGCCGAGTTCGGCGAGGACGGGGTCGAGTGGCACGAGGTCACCGTGCGGACCGGCGAGCAGTCGCGCGCGGGCGCTGTCGTCGAGCACGGCGAGGTCACCGACGGCGGTGCCGGGCGCGGTGACGGCGGCGCGCAGCACCCGCTCCAGCATGCCGACCAGGGTCGCGATGGTGTCGGCGTCGAAGAGGTCGGTGGCGTAGCGCAGTTCGAGGTCGAGACCGTCGGCGGTGCCGTCGGCGGCGTAGTGGTCGACGAAGGTGAAGTCCAGGTCCACTTCGATCGGCGCGTCCGGCAGGGTCAGCCCGGACAGGGTCAGGCCGGGCAGCTCGAACGCGGTGGTGCGCTGGTTCTGCAGCGCCAGCGACACCTGGTACAGCGGCGAATAGCCCTGGGAGCGAGCCGGGTTGACGGCGTCGACGAGGCTTTCGAACGGCACGTCGGCGTGCTCGAAGGCGTCGAGGTCGCCGGCGCGGATGTCGTCGAGCAGGGCGCTGAACGGCGCGGCGGCGGACACGCTCGCCCGCAGCACCAGGGTGTTGACGAACATGCCGACGATGTCGTCGAGTTCGCGATGCCCACGGCCGGCGACGGGCGTGCCGACGACGATGTCGGTGCCCGCCGACAGCCGCGCCAGCAGCACCGCGAGCCCGGCGTGCAGCACCATGAACGGGGTGGCGCGCTGCGTGCGGGCGAGCTGGTCGATGCGGCGGTGCAGTTCGGCGTCGAGGGTGGTGGTGAAGGTGGCGCCGCGGTTGGAGGCGATCAGCGGCCTGCGGCGGTCGGCGGGCAAGGTGAGTACGTCGGGCAGTCCCGCGAGCCGGTCGGTCCAGTAGGCGAGCTGGTGGGCCAGCGGCGCGTCGGGATCGTCGGCGCTGCCGAGGCCTTCGGTCTGCCACAGCGCGTAGTCGGCGTAGTGCACGGCCAGGGCGGGCAGCTGCGGCTCGGCACCGGCACTGCGGGCCGCGTAGGCGGCGACCAGGTCGCGAGTGAGCGGCCCCATCGACCAGCCGTCGGCGGCGATGTGATGCACGACCAGTACCAGGACGTGCTCGGTCGGCGACACCCGCAGCAGCGCGGCGCGCACCGGCACCTCGGTGGTGATGTCGAAGCCGCCGTCGAGCGTCGCGGCCACGGCTGCGGCCACGTTCCCGGCCTCGATCTCGGTCACCGCGAGCGCGGGGACGAACGGCGCGCCGACGAGCTGGGTGGCCTGCCCGTCGAATTCGGGATAGGTGGTGCGCAGCGTCTCGTGCCGGGCGATCAGGTCGCCCAGGGCGCCGCGCAGCGCGACGGTGTCCAGGTCGCCGCTGAGCCGGATCGCGACCGGGATGTGGTACGCCGTGGAGGACGGATCGAAACGGTGCAGGAACCACAGGCGCTGCTGCGCCGGCGAGAGCGGAATCCGTGGCGGCCGTGGGCCCGCCACCGGTCCGCGCCTGCTGCCGGTGCCGCGCAGCGCGTCCAGGCGGACCGCGAGACCGGCGACGGTGCTCGCCTCGAACAGTTCCCGCACCGGGACCTTCGCGTCCAGGGCCGCGCCGAGTCGCGCGGCCACCTGGGTGGCGAGCAGCGAGTTGCCGCCCAGGGCGAAGAAGTCGTCGTCGGCGCCGACCCGATCGAGTCCGACGACGTCGGCGAAGGTCGCCGCGACGATCCGTTCGGTGGCGGTCGACGGCTCGCGGTACTCCCGCTCCGGCGATTCCGGCGCGGGCAGGGCCCGGCGGTCGAGCTTGCCGGAGCTGTTGATCGGCAACGCGTCGAGGACGACGTAGGCGCCGGGCACCATGTAGGACGGCAGCACCGCCGCGACGGCGGCATCGAGGACGGCCGGCGTCAAGGACTGCGCTACCGCTGCCTGTCCGTCGGCCGACCTCCTGACCGCGGGGTTCGGACCGGTGACGTCGCCGGCCGCACCTGGGCGGGCAGCGGGCGCGATATAGGCGACGAGCTGGTCCGGGCGATCGTCGTCGGAGCGGACGATCACCGCGACCCGGCCGACACCCGGGACCGCCGCCAGGGCGGCCTCGATCTCGGCGGGTTCGATGCGCAGGCCGCGCAGCTTCACCTGGAAGTCGGTACGGCCCAGGTAGTGCAGGGCCGGTCCGGCGTGACCGGTGCGCCAGACCACCAGGTCGCCGGTGCGGTAGAGGCGGTCGCCGGTCCCGAACGGGTCGGCGACGAAACGCTCGGCGGTCAGGTCGGCGCGGCCGTGATAGCCGTCGGCCAGCTGGGCGCCCGCCACGTACAGCTCGCCCGGAACACCGGCGGGCACCGGGCGCAGCCGCGAATCCAGCACGTACACGCGGGTATTGGCGACGGGCGTGCCGATCGGAGCGGCGGCGGTCGGCTCGGCGCCGACCCGGTGGGTGGTGACCTGGACGGCGGTTTCGGTGGGGCCGTACAGGTTCACGACGGCGGCACCGGTGGCGGCGCGCACACGCTGGGCCAGTTCGGTGGTCAGGGCCTCACCACCGGCGAAGACCAGGCGCAGGCTCTCCGCGCGCACCGGCTCGGCGACGACGGCGGCCAGCACCGACGGCACGTACTGCACGACGCTGACCGCGTGCCGCGCGGTCGCGGCGGCCAGATAGGCCGGGTCGCGGTGCCCGTCGGCGGTGGCGAGGACCAGCCGCGCGCCGGTCTGCAACGGCCACAGCAGTTCCCACACCGACGCGTCGAAGGTGAACGGGGTCTTCTGCAGGACGACGTCGTCGCCGGTGAGCGCGTACTCGCGCTGCAACCACAGCAGCTGGTTGACCACGGCCCGGTGCGGCACCGCCACACCCTTGGGCCTGCCGGTCGAGCCGGAGGTGAACAGCACGTAGGCGAGGTGATCGGGCCGCAGCGGGGTGGTCCGTTCCTCGTCGGCGAGCGGCGCCGCCGAGAGCTCCGACAGCTCCAGGGTGTCGATCTCGACGACCGAGTCCCCCACGGCCACACCGTGACCGGTGGCGGTCAGCACGCAGACCGGTGCCGTGCACGCCAGCACGTACGCGGTCCGCTCGGCCGGATGATCCGGGTCGACCGGCACGTACGCGGCACCGGCCGCGAGCACGGCGTGCACGGCGACGAGCTGATCGAGACCGCGCCGCAGGGCTACGGCGACCATCGCTCCCGGTCCCGCGCCCATGCCGACGAGGTGCCGCGCCAGACGATGGACTCGGCTCGCGAACTCCGCGTACGTCAGCGATTCGACGGGGCTCGCGTCCGAGACCGGTTCGTCCGCCGGGTCGGTGTCGACGACCACCGCGACGGCGTCCGGCGTGGCGGCGACCTGGTCGGCGACCAGCGAGGCGAGCGTGGCCGCGGCGTCCAGGGGCAGGTCGGTGGCGTTCCAGGCGGTCAGGATCTCGATGGATTCGGCCGGGTCGAGCAGGTCGAAATCACCGACCGGCCGGTCGGGGTCGGCGAGGACGCCGTCGAGCAGCCGGTGCAGGCGGGTGGCGAACCCGGCGACGGTGGTCGCGTCGAACAGGTCGGTGGCGTAGAGGAACGCGCCGGACAGGCCCGCGGGGGCGCCGTGCTCGTCGCGGTGCTCGGTGAGGGTCAGTTCGAGGTCGAACTTGGCGACGGCGGTCGGCAAATCGACGCCGGCGACGGTGAGCCCGGGCAGGGCCAGGACCCGCGGGGTGTCCTCGTTGAGCGACAGCATCACCTGGAACAGCGGGTTGCGCGCGGTGGAGCGAACCGGGTCGAGCACCTCGACCAGCCGCTCGAACGGCACGTCGGCGTGGTCGAAGGCCGCGAGGTCGGTCTCGCGTACGCGGGCCAGCAGTTCGGTGAACGAGGCGGCGGGAGCGACCTGCGTCCGCAGCACGAGGGTGTTGACGAACATGCCGACCAGGTCGTCGAGGGCCCGGTCACCGCGCCCCGACACCGGGGTGCCGATCGCGATGTCGGTGGTCGCCGACAGCCGCGCGAGCAGGACCGCGAACACCGCGTGCGCCGCCATGAACACCGTCACACCCCGTGCCCGCGCGAATTCGGCCAGCGCGCGGTGTGTTTCGGCATCGATGTCGATCGGGTGCAGCGCACCGCTGCGCGAGGCGATCGCGGGCCGGGTCCGGTCGGCGGGCAGTTCCAGCTGCTCGGGGACGCCCGCGAGGGTGTCCGCCCAGAACGACAGCTGTCGCGCCGCCACCGATGCCGGATCGGCGGCGTCCCCGAGGACGGCGTGCTGCCACACCGCGTAGTCGGCGTACTGCACACTCAGCGCCGACCACTGCGGCACGTTCCCGGTGGCCCGGGCGCCGTAGGCGGTGAGCACATCGCGGATCAGCGGTCCGAACGAGAACCCGTCGGCGGCGATGTGATGCAGCACGATCACGAGCACGTACTCGGCCGCGCCGGCTGCCGGGTCCGTCGGCACCGGCGACGCACCGGACGAATCAGCCGCTGCCGCACCGTCGGTGACGCGCAGCAGCGTCGCCCGGATCGGAGCGTCGACGGTCAGGTCGAAGCCCGTGGTGGCGCAGGCGCGCACCGCGTCGGTCAGCGCGGCCGTGCCGACGATCTGCGGCAGCACCTCCGGGACGAGGCCGGTGGCGGGCAGGATCTCGGCGATCGCCTGTCCGTCGCGCTCCGGGTAGCGGGTGCGCAGGACTTCGTGCCGGTCCAGCACGTCGACGAGGGCGGCCTGCAGCGCGGCGACATCGAGCGCGCCGGTCAGCCGCACCGCCATCGGGATGTTGTCGGTGGCCGAGCCGGGGTCGAACCGGTTGAGGAACCACATGCGCTGCTGGGCGGGCGAGAGCGGCAGCGGATCGGGGCGGGTGCCCGCGACGAGGGCGGGGCCCGCGCCGGTGCCGCGCAGCCGGTCGGCGGCCGCGGCGAGGGCGAGCACCGTCGTGGTGTCGAAGAGCTGGCGGACCGGGATGCGGAGATCGAGGTCGGTGCCGAGGCGGGCCATCAAGCGGGTCGCCAGCAGCGAGGTGCCGCCCAGGTCGAAGAAGTCGTCGTCACGGCCGACCCGGTCCAGGCCGAGGACCTCGGCGAACGCGGCGGCGACGGCCTGCTCGGTCGGCGACTCGGGGGCGCGGTAGGCGGCGGCCTCGAACACCGGCGCGGGCAGCGCGGCGCGGTCGAGCTTGCCGACCGGGGTCAGCGGCACGGTGTCGAGGGTGACGATCGCGGCCGGCACCATGTGCGCGGGCAGATGCGCGGCGACGTGCGCGATCAGCGTCGCGGTGTCGACGCCCGCGCCCGCGACCGGCACCACGTAGGACACGAGGACGGTCGCGCCCGCCTCGGTGCGGTGACCGAGGGTGGCGGCGAAGTCCACGTCGGCGTGCCGGGCCAGGACGGCGTCGATCTCACCGAGCTCGATCCGGAAGCCGCGCACCTTCACCTGGAAGTCGTTGCGGCCCAAGTACTCCAGGTCCCAGTCGGCGCCGGTGCGGACCCAGCGCACGGTGTCACCGGTGCGGTACATCCGCTCCCCCGGCGCGCCGTAGGGATTGGTGACGAACCGGCCCGCGGTGAGCGCGGGCCTGCGATGGTAGCCGCGCGCCAGCTGCGCCCCGGCGATGTACAGCTCGCCGACGACACCGGCCGGAACGGGACGCAGCCGCTCGTCGAGCACCAGTTCGGTGGTGCCCTCGACCGGCGCGCCCAGGGTGATCGGCGTTGCCGCCGTGAGGGGTGCGCTGATGTTGGTGACGATGGTGGTCTCGGTGGGACCGTAGCCGTTGCGGAACACCAGACCGGGGATCGCCGCGGTCCACCGCGCCACCAGTTCCGCCGGGCACGCCTCACCACCGACGACCACGACCCGCAGCTCGTCGAGCCCGTCCGGATTCACCGTGGCCAGCGCCGACGGTGTGATGATCACATGGGTCACCCGCTCGGTCCGCAGCAGCTCACCCAGCTCCGCCCCGCCGAACACGCCGGTCGGCGCGACCACCATGGTCGCGCCGTGTGTGACGGTCAGCAGTAGCTCGGCCACCGAGATGTCGAACGACGGCGAGGCCACGTGCAGCACCCGCGCGTCCGCCGACGCCCGATACCGCCCCGCCTGCACCGGCAGATACGCCGCGACGGCACCGTGCGGGATCACCACGCCCTTGGGCAGACCGGTGGTCCCGGAGGTGTAGATGACATAGGCGGGGTCCAGCGGATCCACCGCACGACGTTGTTCGGCCGGCAGGAAGCTGTCGACGTCGGAGGCCGCGGCGGCGGCATCCGCCGTGCCGAGCCGGTTCGTCGCCTCGGCGCTCGCCACGGCGTCGAGCGCGAGCCACTCCACGGTGGCGGGCAGATCGGCACGGACGGACCCGACCGTGATGCCCACAGCCGCTCCGGAGTCCGCGAGCATGTGGGTGATGCGGTCGGCGGGGTAGGTCGGGTCGACCGGCAGGAAACCGGCGCCGGAACGCACGACACCCCACACGGCGGTGACGGAGTCGGCGGAACGCGGGATGCTCACGGCGACAAGGTCACCGGCGCCGATGCCGCGACCGGTCAGGTGCGCGGCCAGGCGCGCGGACGCGGCGTCGAGTTCGCCGTAGGTCACGGTGCGCGCGCCGTCGCGGATCGCGATCGCGGCCGGGTCGGCGGCGGCCTCGGCCAGCACCTGCGGCAGCAGCGGGAAGGGATCGGACGGGCCGCCGGTACGACTGGTCAGCTCCGTGAGTTCGGTGTCGATCAGCAGCGGCAGGTCGGCGACCAGGGTCTGCGGCGCGGCGGCGATCGCGGCGAGCAAGCCGGTGAAGCGACGCACCATCCGCGTGATGGTGGACTCGTCGAACAGGTCGGTGGCGTAGGAGAATTCGCCGGACAGACCGGTGGCGTCGGACGCACGCAGGGTCACCGACAGATCGAACTTCTCGATGTCGTAGGGCAGGTCGACGGCGGCGGCACGCAGGCCGGGCAGCTCGAATGTGGTCGGCGGCAGGTTCTGCAGTGCCAGCGCCACCTGGAACAGCGGGTGACGACCGGCCGAGCGCGGCGGCGCGAGCACCTCCACCAAGCGCTCGAACGGCAGGGTGGTGTGGTCGAACGCGGCCAGATCGCCGGTGCGGACCCGGCCGAGCAGTTCGGCGAAGGACTCCCCGCCGCGCACCTCGGTGCGCAGGATCGCGGTGTTGACGAACATGCCGATGACATCGTCGAGTTCGGCGGCGCCACGCCCGGCGACCGGGCTGCCGATCGCCACGTCGGTAGTCCCCGACAGGCGCGCGATCAACACCGACAGCGCGGCGTGCAGGACCATGAACAGGGTCGCGCCCTGCTCGGCCGCCACCGCATTCAGCGTCGCCACCAGCTCGGCGTCGAGCGCGAACTCGACCCGGCGGCCTCGCATCGACGCGACGGCGGGACGCGGGTGATCGGTCGGCAGGCTGGATTCGTCCGGCAGCCCGGCCAGCGCCTCGCGCCAGTAGGCGATCTCCCGCCCGGCCCTGGAGTCGGCATCGTCCTCGGACCCGAGCAGTGCTCGCTGCCACAGCGCGTAATCGGCGTACTGCACCGGCAGCGGCGCCCACTGCGGCGCCGTGCCTTCGGTCCGCGCGTAGTAGGCGGTCATGGTGTCCCGCACCAGCGGGCCGGCCGACCAGCCGTCCGAGGCGATGTGGTGCACCACCAGCACCAGCACGTGGTCACCGTCGACCTCGTACAACCGCGCCCGCAGCGGCGGCGCGGCGGTGACATCGAACCCGCGCAGAATCTCCGCGGCCAGCGTCTCGGGAAGGTCGTGCGCCGCGACACCGATGGGCGTGAGGATGCGGGACAACACCGACGCCGACTCGACCCCGCCGACCCCCGACCCGGCCGTAGCGCCGGCAACGCTCGCAGCGTCGGCAGCGAGAAGGGTCGAGTTCGACTCGGCCGCAAGCACATCGAGTGCCTCCGCCGGGGACAGCACGTGCTGTGTCCCGACCCCGTCGACCTCCGGGTACACCGTCCGCAGCACCTCGTGCCGGGCGATCAGATCGCCGACGGCGGCGCGCAGGGCGTCCAGCTCGAGCGCGCCGGACAGGCGGACGGCGATCGGGATGTTGTAGGCGCCGGTCTCCGGATCGAACCGGTTCAGGAACCACATCCGCTGCTGGGCGGGCGAGAGCGGCAGCACCTCGGGGCGCGGGCCCGCGACCAGAACCGGGCGGTCGTCGACGGGCCCGCCGTCGACGAGCTTCGCCAGCACGGCGACGGTCGGATTGTCGAAGAAGTCCCGCACATCGACCCGCACACCGAAATTCGCCTGCAGGCGGGCGATGGCACGGGTGGCGATGAGCGAGTTGCCGCCGAGGCGGAAGAAGTCGTCGTCCAGGCCGACGGTCTCGACGTCGAGCAGATCGCCGAACAGCGCCGCCACGGCGCGCTCGGTGGTGGTGACCGGCGCGCGGAACTCCGCGGCCGCGACCCGGAAGTCGGGCTCCGGCAGGGCCTTACGATCCAGCTTGCCGCTGGCGTTGATCGGCATCGCGGGCAGCTGCACCAGCAGCGAGGGCACCATGTACTCGGGCATCGACGCCTTCGCGTGCGCGACCAGCTCGGCCTCGTCGAGCGGTGCGCCGTCGACACTGACCACATAGCCGACCAACGCCTCGCCCGCGGCATGCCGATGCAGCACCACCGCGGCATTGCCGACGCGCGGATGCGCGGCCAGCACGGCCTCGATCTCCCCGAGCTCGATCCGCAGACCACGTAGCTTCACCTGGAAGTCGGTGCGCCCCAGGTATTCCAGCTCGTCCCCGCCGGGCAGCTGCCGCACCAGGTCACCGGTGCGGTACATGCGCTCGCCGGGCACGCCGTACGGATTGGCGACGAAGCGATCGGCGGTCAGGCCCGGCCGGGCGACATAGCCGCGCGCCAGCTGCACCCCGGACAGGTACAGCTCGCCCACCACACCCGCGGGTACCTGGTCGAGGTTCTCGTCGAGCACCAGCAGCCCGGTGTCGTCGGCGGGACCGCCGATCGGCACCGATACCTCGTCGGCGTCGCTCACCTCGTGCGCGGTCACGTCGACCGCCGCCTCGGTGGGCCCGTACAGGTTGTGCAGCGCGGTCGCCGACAGCTTGCGCAACCGCGTGGCGGTGGCGGCGGGCAGCGCCTCCCCGGAGGCGAACACCATCCGCAGCGAGGACAGGTCCACCGGTGCGGTGGTCTCGGACAGCTCACCGGCGAACGCGGCCAGCATCGAGGGCACGAAGTGGGTGACGCTGACCCGGTGCTCGGCGATCAGCGCGGCCAGGTAACCGGGATCACCGTGGCGACCGGGTTCCGCGACGACCAGTCTGGCGCCGATCTGCAAGGGCCAGAACAGCTCCCACACCGACACGTCGAAGGTGTAGGGCGTCTTCTGCAGCACCACGTCGGCATCGGAGAGCGCGTAGCGGCGCTGGCGCCAGTCCAGGTTCGCCACGATCGCGCCGTGGGTGACCGCCACGCCCTTGGGTCGGCCGGTCGAGCCCGAGGTGAAGATGACGTAGGCGGTATTGCCCGCCCGCGCGCCGCCGTCCACCGCGGCGGGCGGCGCGGTCCAGTCGATGTCGTCGGTGCGCAGCACGGGGACGCCGTTGAGATCGGGCTCGTCGGCGGCCCGGGTCACTACCACGACCGGACGGGCCACCTCGAGCACGTAGTGCAGCCGGTCCACCGGGTGATCGGGGTCCAGCGGCACGTAGGCGCCACCGGCGCGCACGATCGCGTGCACCGCGACGATCAGCTCGAGGCCGCGTCGCATCGCCAGCCCGACCAGCGCCTCCGGTCCCACCCCGAGGGCGACCAGCCGCCCGGCCAGCACCCGCACCCTGGCATCGAATTCGGCGTAGGTCAGCGTCCGCGCGCCGAACTGCACCGCGACCAGGTCGGGGGTGCGGGCCAGCTGCTCGGCGAAGCGGTCGACCAGGGTCGGCGCCTGCCCCGCCATCGGCGGCTCCATACCCAGGGCGGCCAGGGCGTCACCGGCCAGCGCGTCCAGCAGCACTCCGAAGGTGCCGTCGGCGGCGTCGACCACGCCGGGGAACAGTTCGGCGAGCACGACCTGCACGAGGCTCTCGGGGTCCAGTGCGCCACCGGTCAGCTCGGCCATCGTCGTCAGCTGGGCGTCGAGGTCGGCGTAGGACACCGCGGTGCCGTCGAAATCCACCGCGATCCGGGCCGGCTCCATCGCCGCGACCGTCGCCACCAGCGCCGCCAGCTGTTCTGTTCCCGCGCGCGCCGGAGTGGTGTTGGTCATCTGGACTGCCTTCCATCTACCGACCGCAGGTGACGCCACGCGGCCGCAATACAACTCTCGGAATTCCCCCGGACCCACCGGGGTGACGGGATCGGCTCGGGGCGGCCAACCTCGGACACCCAGCCCGAAATCCGCCCGCTCACACCGGCATTCAGTGCGATCGGCTATGACACGATCGCGACCCGCCGGCTCGCCGCCATGCAACCAGCTATGACTCGGTTATCTCCCGACCTCCATCGTCAACCCCGACACCTGACACCCGCGCCCGCAGACGAGAGAAGCGTATTCGGTCCGATAATAAACCGGACCAGATTCCGTCAAAATCTCGGTCCGGGGCCGCGAATTCCGGCGCTGAGAACGGTCCAGCAATTCGACCGCATACGCCGAGGGGACAGCTCTCGCCCGATCGCCCACGCGGGCGATGTGGTGGCTGTCGGCACAGGTTCGCACTGTGTCGGGCAACACTATGTGAAACAACGTTGCATCAACGTTGCATCGCAGTGATTCACACCACTTTTCCTGGAGCGCGTCGTCCCCGGACACGACGAAACCCCCCGCCGGGGTGAACCGGCGAGGGGTTTCGGTGGTCGGTGAAGCTACCGGCGCGCTTACTCCGCGGCGGTGTCCTCGGCCGGGGCGGCCTCGGCGGCCGGGGCCTCGTCTTCGACGGGGACCAGCGAGATCTTGCCGCGGTTGTCGATGTCGGCGATCTCCACGCGCAGCTTGTCGCCGACGTTGACCACGTCCTCGACCTTGGCGACACGCTTGCCGTTGCCCAGCTTGGAGATGTGCACCAGGCCGTCGCGGCCCGGCAGCAGCGAGACGAACGCGCCGAAGGCGGTGGTCTTGACGACCGTGCCCAGGAAACGCTCGCCGACCTTCGGCAGCTGCGGGTTCGCGATCGCGTTGATCGCGTCGATCGCGGCCTGCGCCGACGGCCCGTCGGTCGCACCGACGAACACGGTGCCGTCATCCTCGATGGAGATGTTGGCGCCGGTGTCCTCGGTGATCTGGTTGATCATCTTGCCCTTGGGCCCGATGACCTCGCCGATCTTGTCGACCGGGATCTTGATCGCGGTGACGCGCGGGGCGTACGGGCTCATCTCGTCCGGGGTGGCGATGGCCTCGGCCATCACGTCCAGGATGGTGGTGCGGGCGTCGTGCGCCTGGTTCAGCGCACCGGCCAGCACCTGCGAGGGGATGCCGTCGAGCTTGGTGTCCAGCTGCAGGGCGGTGACGAAGTCACGGGTACCGGCGACCTTGAAGTCCATGTCGCCGAAGGCATCCTCGGCACCGAGGATGTCGGTCAGCGCGACGTAGCGGACCTCGTCCTCACCCTTGTCGTTGGTGACGGTGTCCGACACCAGGCCCATGGCGATACCGGCGACCGGCGCCTTCAGCGGCACACCGGCGTTCAGCAGCGACAGGGTCGAGGCACACACCGAACCCATCGAGGTGGAACCGTTGGAGCCCAGCGCCTCCGAGACCTGACGGATGGCGTAGGGGAACTCCTCCTGCGAGGGCAGCACCGGCATCAGCGCACGCTCGGCGAGCGCGCCGTGGCCGATCTCGCGACGCTTCGGCGAACCGACGCGGCCGGTCTCGCCGGTGGAGAACGGCGGGAAGTTGTAGTGGTGCATGTAGCGCTTGGAGGTCTCCGGGCCGAGCGAGTCGACCTGCTGGGCCATCTTCACCATGTCCAGGGTGGTGACGCCCATGATCTGGGTCTCGCCACGCTCGAACAGCGCCGAACCGTGGGCGCGCGGGATCACGGCGACCTCGGCGGACAGCGCGCGGATGTCGGCCAGACCACGGCCGTCGATGCGGAAGCCGTCGGTCAGGATGCGCTGGCGCACCAGCTTCTTGGTGACCGAGCGGAACGCGGCGCCCAGCTCCTTCTCCCGGCCGGTGAAGTCCTCGCCCAGACGCGAGAGCACGTCGAGCTTGATCTCGTCGATCTTGGCCTCGCGGGCCTGCTTGTCGGCGATGCTCAGCGCCTCGTTCAGCTCACGCTTGGCGGTGCCCTCGACGGCCTCGAACACGTCGGCGGCGTACGGCGGGAAGAGCGGGAACTCCTCGGTGGGCTTGGCGGCCAGGGTCGCCAGGTCCGACTGCGCGCGGCACAGGCGGGCGATGAACGGCTTGGCGGCCTCGAGGCCCTGGGCCACGACGGCCTCGGTGGGCGCCTGCGCGCCGTCGGAGATCAGCGCGATGACCTTGTCGGTGGCCTCGGCCTCGACCATCATGATGGCGACGTCACCGGACTCGGTGACCCGGCCCGCGACGACCATGTCGAACACGGCGCCCTCGAGCTGCTCGACGGTCGGGAACGCGACCCACTGATCACCGATCAGGGCGACGCGCACGCCGCCGACCGGGCCGGAGAACGGCAGACCGGAGATCTGGGTGGACGCCGAGGCGGCGTTGATGGCCACCACGTCGTAGAGATCCTGCGGGTCCAGGCTCAGCACGGTGACCACGACCTGGATCTCGTTGCGCAGGCCGTCGACGAACGACGGGCGCAGCGGACGGTCGATCAGGCGACAAGTCAGGATCGCGTCGGTGGAGGGGCGGCCCTCGCGACGGAAGAACGAGCCGGGGATGCGGCCCGCGGCGTACATGCGCTCTTCGACGTCGACCGTCAGCGGGAAGAAGTCGAACTGGTCCTTGGGGTGCTTGCCGGCGGTGGTCGCCGACAGCAGCATGGTCTCGTCGTCCAGGTAGGCGACGACGGATCCGGCGGCCTGCTTGGCCAGACGGCCCGTCTCGAAGCGGATGGTGCGGGTGCCGAAGCTACCGTTGTCGATCAGCGCGACCGACTCGAAAACACCGGGCTCGACCTCGACCGCAGTCGAAGCACGTTCAGTTGTCTGCGTCATTTTTCTTCTCTCGACCTCTCGTCTCGCCGGAGCGCAGCACCATGTGGGCGCGAACCAGCTATTTCGTCAGCCGTACCGGACACGGACACGTGGAAACCCTCCTGGCTGCCACGCGCAGCACCCGGCCGGATCCCCTTGGAAGCGGCGACGCGGAGGCGGTCATCGATCGAAGCCCGACGGCGGCGGGAAAAACGCCTGCCGAAAGGCCACTACCGAAGACCGACGCCACGCGGACGGATGCACACGGCTGTCACATGTTGTAGTGCACGCGGAAACCCGATGGTCGCCGAATACACGAATAGCCAACGAGAAGAAGTGTACTTCTTCCCATTGGCTACTCGCCGACCGCCTCAGCGAGGAGGCGTGTCGAAGCAGATCAGCGGCGCAGGCCGAGACGCTCGATGAGCGAACGGTAGCGCTCGATGTCCTTGGCCTGCAGGTACTTCGACAGGCGACGACGACGACCGATCAGGGCCAGCAGGCCGTGCCGGGTGTGGTGATCGTGCTTGTGCTGCTTGAGGTGCTCGGTCAGGTCCGAGATCCGCTTCGACAGCAGCGCGATCTGCGCCTCCGGCGAGCCGGTGTCCTTCTCGTGCAGGCCGTACTCGGCCAGAATGGCCGACTTCTGCTCAGTGGTCAGCGCCATGCGGCATCGACTCCTCTTTCTCAGTTCCGCGCTCGAAGTCCCGGTTACCCGGAATGGGCGCCACCGCGGACCGCAGCAAACCCGAGGATCGACTGTACCGGAGCGCTCGGGCGCGGGCCGCACCGGCCTCAGGCGTCGGCGGCGGTGAGTACCTTGCGCGCGTTCTCGACATCGCGGCCCATGGCCTCGACCAGGTCGTCGATGGTGTCGAACTTGCGCATCCCGCGCAGCTGCTCGACGAAGTCGACCGCCACGTGCTGGCCGTACAGATCGGCCTCGCCGTCGAGGACGAAGGCCTCCACGGTGCGCGAACGGCCGGAGAAGGTGGGATTCGTGCCGACCGAGATGGCGGCCATCGCGCGCGCACCGGGCTCGACCGTGCCGATGGTCGGGCCGGGGCCGAGCACGGTGAACCAGCCCGCGTACACGCCGTCGGCCGGGATCGCCGCGTGCATCGGCGGGGCGACGTTGGCGGTCGGGAAACCGAGCCCGCGACCGCGCCCGTCACCGTGCACGACGACGCCCTCGACCCGATGCGGACGGCCGAGCGCCTCGGCGGCGGCCGCCATGTCGCCCGCGTCGACGCAGGCGCGGATGTAAGTGGAGGAGAAGGTGACGGCGTGCTCGCCGAGCAGGGTGACCCCGTCGACCTCGAAGCCGAAGCGGGCGCCCAGCTCGCGCATGGTGTCGACGGTGCCCGCGGCCTTCTTGCCGAAGGTGAAGTTGTCGCCGACGACGACCTCGGTGACGTGCAGCCGCTCGACCAGCAGATCGTGCACGTACCCGGCCGGGGTGAGCTTCATGAACTCCTGGGTGAAGGGCATCACGCAGAACACGTCGATCCCGAGTTCCTCGGCGAGCTCGGCCCGCCGGGTCAGGGTGGTGAGCTGGGCGGGATGGGAACCGGGCCGGACCACTTCCATCGGATGCGGATCGAAGGTCATCAGAACCGAGGGAACATCACGCTTCTTCGCCGCGGCCACCGCGCGGCTGATCAGCTGCGCGTGCCCGCGATGCACGCCGTCGAACACGCCGATCGTGAGGACGCAGCGCCCCCAGTCGGCGGGCACATCGTCGAGACTTCGCCATCTCTGCACAGAGCGAAGCCTACGCAACGTTATTCGCCGGCGCCGTGCCGGTCCGCCGATGTGTCATTCGGGCCAGGGATGCCTAACATCAATGATGTGCCAGGTAAACGAGATGTCGCTACCCGCCGAGCGTCGACAGCGCCCGGTGAACAGGCCGAACTCGCTGCCACCGCGACGCTCGCGCCCGAATTGTCCGCAGTGGCGCAGGACTATCTGAAAGTCATCTGGACCGCCCAGGAGTGGTCACAGGAGAAGGTCTCGACCAAGCTGCTCGCCGAGCGGATCGGGGTGTCGGCCTCGACGGTGTCCGAGGCGGTCCGCAAGCTCTCCGATCAGGGTCTGGTCGAGCACGCCCGCTATGGCTCGATCACCCTCACCGAGCACGGCCGGCGCGCCGCCGTCGCCATGGTGCGCAGGCACCGGCTGATCGAGACGTTCCTGGTGAACGAGCTCGGGTACGGCTGGGACGAGGTCCACGACGAGGCCGAGGTGCTCGAGCACGCGGTCTCGGAACTGCTGATGTCGCGCATCGACGCCAAACTCGGCCACCCCGATCGCGATCCGCACGGCGACCCCATCCCGTCCGTCGACGGCGCGGTCCCCACGCCCCCGGCCCGGCGCCTGTCCGACTTCGCCGCGGGCGAATCCGGCCGCGTCGCCCGCATCTCCGACTCCGACCCCGCCATGCTGCGCTACTTCGACTCGGTCGGCATCGCCCTCGACACCGTGATCGCGGTCGAGGAGCGCCGCGATTTCGCCGGCACCATCGCGGTCCGCATCGCCGCCGCCGACACCCCGACCGAACTGGGCACCCTTGCCGCCGAAGCCATCTGGCTGACCGCCTAGCAGCTGAAGTAGGACCGCAGCGTATCCGGGACGCCGGCGGCGGTGGCCTCGGCCCAGCACGTGTCGTGCGGGAACCGGACATAGGTCGTCCAGGTCCCGGAGGCGCGGGTGATGATGCGCTGGTTGTCGCCGGGGCTGTTCCAGGACACGACGGCCCAGCGGCCGTCGCAGTGGGAGATGGTGGCGGCGGGCACGGGGTCGACCCCGAGTTCGGTCTCGACGGTGGCTTCGGCGCAGGCGGGCGCCGGTGCGGTGTCCTGGAAGCGGAGATTCCCGGTGACGGTCGCGCCGGCGTCGACGAGGAAGAGCGAGTGCATGCCCTCGGGAACCGGATCGGTGCCCGCCGGGGCCGTCATCCCGAAGTGGTAGCAGCCCGTCACGGCGGTGAAGACGGCCACGCCGGCGGCGTCGGTGACACCGTCCTGGCGTTGCGTTTCGGTGGTCTCGCCGACGGGGATGTCGCGACCGGCCGGGTCGCACGGCTGCTGCAGCGAAAGACGCACGGGGACACCGGGAACCGGAACACCGGACAGCGTCGCCGTGCGCAGGACGACCGTCCCGGTCCCGGGCACCGGCGCCGGAGTAGTGCGGGTGGCTGTGGGCGCGGTGGCGGTACCGACCGGCGCGCTCGTCACCGGTGCCGCGCTCGGCGGGATGATCACCGGCGGCCGGGAGGTGCTGGTCGCCGTACTCGGCCGGACCGAACTCGACGCCCCCGACCCCTGCGGATCACCACCACCGCCGCATCCCGCGAGCAGCAGCGTCCCCCCGACGACGACGCCGATCCAGGTCTTCCCTCGTGCAGCCATGGCCCACCCCTCCGTAGCCGAGAGCTATTCGTCCTGGCTATCGCGACGAAGGGCGGTGGCGTTAACCACCGTCCAGTGGCCCTGACACCACGGCGGCGTGCTCAGCGGGACAAGAAGTCCAGCAGGACACGGAATTCCGCGAGCGAGAGGTAGCCGTCGCCGTCCTGGTCGGCCGCGGCGAGGAGGTCCGCGGCCGGTTCCTCGATGCGGCCGCCGCCGACGTGGCGGATCAGTGCGTCCAGTTCGCTCACCGAGATGCGGCCGTCGCCGTTGACGTCGAAGACCCGGAACGCCGCGTCGGCGTCGGTCACCTCGATACGGCCCTCGACCACGGCGGCGTCGAATTCGGCACGGGAGACCAGGAAGTCGCCGTCGGTGTCGGCGGCGGCGACCAGTCGTTCGATCGCCGCGCGGTCGACCTCGATACCGGCGGAACGGATTCCGGCGGCGATGTCGTCCACCGACACCAGCCCGTCCCCGTCGCGGTCCCACAGCGTGAACGTGTCGACCGGCTCTGTACTCATCGCGCTACCCTTCCCCGCGATCGGCGACATCCGTACGCCGACCGTCACCGCCACTCTACGTAGGCGCGAACGACGATGTCCGGCGACGCAGACATCGGCCCGCGGGAATCCGCCGAACACCACGCGGCGCACGACCTTTCGGATCAGTCGCCGATGCCCTGGGGACGGACCACCATCACCGAGGCCGCGCGCTTGCCGCTCTCCTCGAGCAAGGCGATGGCCTTGCCCGACGGATCGATGGCCGCGTACACGCCCTTGATCCCGATCGGCTCGAGCCAGCGGCCGTTGCGCAGGTCGTTCGCCTGGGACTCGTCGATGTCGCGGTGCGGGAACGCGGTGCGGACCGCGGTGTCGATGTCGAGGCTGAGCAGGGGCTGTTCGGCCGCCGCGGCGGCGGCCAGTTGCTCCAGGGTGCGAGCGTGTTCGAGGGTGAACGGGCCGACTCTGGTGCGACGCAACGCCGTCAGATGCCCGCCGACGCCGAGGGCGGCGCCGAGGTCGCGGGCCAGGGCGCGGATGTAGGTGCCCGAGGAGCACTCGACTTCGACGTCCAGATCGACGAATTCGCCGTCCGCGACATCGCGGCGGGCCAGCACCTCGAAGCGCGACACCGTCACCGGACGGGCCGCGAGCTGCACGTCCTCCCCGGCGCGGGCGCGGGCGTAGGCGCGCTCGCCGTCGACCTTGATGGCGCTCACCGTGGCCGGGACCTGTTCGATGTCGCCGGTCAGCGCCGCGACACCGGCCGCGATCTCGGCGTCGGTGACGTGCAGCGCCGGGGTGGTCGCGGTGACCTCGCCCTCGGCGTCGTCGGTGATCGTGGCCTGGCCGAGCCGGATGGTCGCGGTGTAGGCCTTGGTGGTCAGGATCAGCTGGCCGAGCAGCTTGGTCGCCCGTTCCACACCGAGCACGAGCACGCCGGTGGCCATCGGATCGAGCGTGCCCGCGTGCCCGACCTTCTTGGTGCGCAACAGCTTCCGGCTGCGCGCGACGACATCGTGGCTGGTCCAGCCGCCGTCCTTGTCGACGATGACCAGGCCGCCGAGCTGGTCGACCGCGGGGGTGCGCGCGGCCATCAGCCGTGCGCGATCGCGGTCAGGATCAGCCCGTCGGCGATCATCCAGCGGCCGTCGAACGAGGTCAGCGGGGCGCCGCCGTCGTTCGTCGTCCCGGGCACGAGCAGCTGCGTGTGGAAGGTGCCCGTACCGGAATCGGCGGTGCGGGAATCGATCTCGACACTGATGTGCGCGTCCTCGAAACCGAGCCAGCGCAGCGTCAGCGGGAACCAGGCCTTGTAGGTGGCCTCCTTGGCGCAGAACAGCAGGCGGTCCAGGTGCAGACCGTCGGCGGGCGCGGTGGCCAGCCAGTCCCGTTCGGCGGGCAGACTGACCGACTCGAGCACGCCCTCGGGCAGCGTGCCGTGCGGTTCGGCGTCGATACCGACCGAGCGGAAGCGCAGCGCGTGCGCCATCGCCGCGGCGCGGTAGCCGTCGCAGTGGGTCAAGCTGCCGACCACACCGCGCGGGAACAGGGGCATGCCCCGCTCCCCCTTGCCGATGGCCACCGGCGGCTCGCCCAGCTGCTCGAGCGCGAGGCGGGCGCAGTGGCGGGCGCCGATGAAGTCGCGCCGACGCTTCTCGACCGACTTGGCGATGAGGTGTTCCTCGGCGGGGTGCGCCTTCAGGTCCTCCGGGTACGCCAGCAACTCGGCGGCGGCCACGCCCAAGGGCAGAATGTTGTCAATCATCGGGTCCCAGCCTAGTAGTGGTCAGACGCCGCGTCGGCGGTCGGCCTTGGCGCGCATCTCGGCCGCGGCGGCTTCCATTTCCGGGGTGACGCTGAAGTGGCCGCCCCAGGCGTTGAGGTCACCCTCGGCGTAGACGGGCTCGGGCAGGATCTGGCGCAACAGCGGCTCGGGCATGCCGCGCCGTTTCCATTCGCGCGGGTAGCCCAGCGACACCTCTTCGAAGCGCACGCCGTCGTAGTAGGTGGTGCGCGGGATGTGCAGGTGCCCGTACACCGAGCAGACCACGTTGTAGCTGGTGTGCCAGTCGGCGGTGAGGTCGGTGCCGCACCACATCGAGAACTCGGGGTAGAACAGGATCTCGGTGGGCTGGCGGACCAGCGGGAAGTGGTTGACCAGCACCACCGGGGCCTCCGGGCCCAGCGCGTCGAGGCGGCGCTGGGTGTACTGCACGCGCGCGTGGCACCAGGCGTCGCGGGTGAGGTATGGGTCGGGGGTCAGCAGGAACTCGTCGGTGGCGACGACATTGCGTTCCCGCGCGACGGCCAGGCCCTGCGCCTTGGTGGTCGTGCCCGCGGGCAACCAGGAGTAATCGTAGAGCAGGAACATCGGCGCGATGGTCACGCGGCCGCCGTACTGCTCGGCGCCCGAGCCGGTCCACACCGGGTACGGATCCTCCGGGGTCACCACGTCTAGGTCGCGGCACATCGAGACCAGGTAGTCGTAGCGCGCGGCGCCGTGCATCTGCACCGGGTCCTTGGGCGTGGTCCAGAGCTCGTGGTTGCCCGGCACCCAGATGACCTTCGCGAACCGGCCGCGCAGCAGCTCCAGCGCCCAGCGGACCTCGTCGGCCTTCTCGCCGACGTCACCGGCGACGATCAGCCAGTCCTCCGGCGAATCCGGATGGATCTGCTCCACCACCGGCTTGTTGCCCTGATGCCCGACGTGCACATCACTGACCGCCATCAACTTCGGAATCACCTGTCCACAGTGGCACACCCGCGAACCGGCGCCTGCGCGGGTTCACCCGATCCGATCACGCGGTCGTCAGCGCCCCTCGGCGACCAGCAGATCCAGCAGCGCCGATGCGGCCGTGTTCGTGTTCTACGAGGCGTGGCGCGGCAGCGCGGATTTGGACTGCCGCACATGCGCGAGTTCAGGAGCGGAACAGGCCCTCGACGAAGGACAGCACCTGCGGCCGCGCCTGCGCGTCGATCTCGGGATGCCCGCCCGGATACTGGCCGAACTCCACGGCGGTGCCCGCCGAGCGCATCTGCGCGAGCAGGGTGTAGGTCATCGGCAACGGGACCACCGTGTCGGCGGCGCCGTGGACGATCAGGATCGGCTGCCGGTAGCCCACCGTGGGGACCACCATGTAGTCACGCAGCGCCGCGCCGATGCCGTCGGCATCCACCGGGCGCGCCAGCAGCGCACCGATCGACGCGCCGTCGACCACCGCGCCGAAATCGTCGACGCAGCTGGTGGCGATCGCGTCGACGACGTCCCGGCCGCGCGAGCTGAGCAGGCCGTTCACATCCAGATCGGGGCGGGCGGCGCGCAGCCCGGCGAGGATGCCCGCGAACGGGCCGACCAGCTCGTCCACGATCGGCAGATTCGGCACCCGCGGGTCGAGCCGGGACAGGATCTGCTCGAAATTGGATTCCGGCGCGAGCGCGACGGTGCCGCGGAAGTCCAGCTCGGGGGCATAGTCGTCGGCGAGATTGCCGGTGGCCAGCGCCGCGTGGCCGCCCTGGGAGCCACCGACCACCGCCCAGGTCGCCGACAGTCCCGGCTCCGCCGCGCGGGCGGCCCGGACCAGGTCGATCGTCGCCGTCGCCTCGGTGCGGGTGTGCAGGTACGGATGCACGGTGTCGGAACCGACGGACAGCCCGAGATAGTCCGGCGCGACCACGGCCCACCCGCGGTCGAGGAAGGATTGCAGCAGCGGCCGCTCGTGGACCGCCTTGTTCGTCGTGATGCCGCACTGCGGACCCAGACCGCTGGTGCCGTGGTCCCAGGCCACGACCGGATAGCCGCCGGCCGGTGGCGGCGAGTTCGGCAGCAGCACGAGACCGGCGCCGTTGATCAGGCCGCCGGTCGGCCCCTCGGTGCGATAGTCCACGATCGCCGCGCGGGACCAGTCACCCCAGCCCGCGGGCTGGTCGATGTGCCCGAGCAACGCGCCGGCCCCGTCGGGTGCGGCTTGCGCTGCGGGAACCCCGATTCCGAGCCCGGCAACCAGGACCGCGGCGACGACCGCCGATCGGAGACCGATACTCCTGGACATCACGCCACGCACTACTTCGCCTCCATCATCGGTTCGAAGTCCTCCGTCCCGACGGTAGTGCGACATCGCCGACCGGGGCATCGCTGTGACGAGCGCCACTGTCCTACGCGGCCCCGGTCGGGATATCGGCGCCGACGCGTGCCCAGCGGCCGGAGCGGGCGCGGGCCACGACGGCCAGCAGGCGTAGCAGCATGAACGCGACCAGGCCGGACCAGATGCCCGCGACACCCCAGTCGAAGACCAGCGACAGCCAGATCAGCGGCAGGAAACCGACCAGGGCGGCGATCAGCGTGGCGGTGCGCAGGAACGCGGCGTCGCCCGCGCCGAGCAGGACACCGTCGAGCGCGAAGACCGCGCCGGCCACCGGGATCATCGCGACGAAGAACCACCAGATGACGTGCGTGCGCTCGAGGACCTGGGCGTCGTCGGTGAACAGCAGCGGGATCACCCCCGCACCGGCGGCGAAGACGGCGGCCAGCACCAGGGCGAAGATCTCCGACCAGCCCGTGACCCGGCGGGCGATGCCCTCGGCGCCCCGCGCGTTGCCCGCGCCGAGCGCCGCACCGACGAGAGTCTGCGCGGCGATGGCCAGCGAATCCAGCGTCAGCGCCAGGAAATTCCACAGTTGCAGGACCAGCTGGTGGGCGGCGACCGAGGCGGCGCCGAAGCGGGCGGCGACGGCGGCGGCGGAGATGAAGCACGCCTGGAACGACAGGCTGCGCAGGATGAGATCGCGGCCGAGGACCAGCTGGGCCCGCATCACGGCGGGGTGCGGGCGCAGCGGGACCCGTTCGCGCAGCAGCGCGTAGCCGAACAGACCACCGGTCACGAGCTGGCCGACCACATTGGCCACCGCCGACCCGGCCAGCTCCAGGCGCGGCGCCCCGAACAGCCCGTACACCAGTACCGGGCACAGCACGGCCGACAGCGCCAGTCCCACCACCACGAACATCAGCGGGCGGCGCACATCCTGTATCCCCCGCATCCAGCCGTTGCCCGCCATCGACAGCAGGATCAGCGGCACGCCGAACAGGGCGATCCGCACCCAGCGCAGCGCCTCGTCGGCGATCTCGCCGCCACCGGCGATCGCCGCGCACAACGGCCCGGCGACCAGCTGCACCACCACCAGGATGAGCACACCGATCGCCGCACCCACCCAGCTGGCCTGCACGCCCTCCGCGACCGCGCCCGCCCGGTCTCCCGAGCCGTGCCGGCGCGCCGCCCGCGCCGTGGTGCCGTACGACAGGAAGGTGAGCTGGGTGCTGACCGACCCCACGATGACCCCGCCGACCGCGAGCCCGGCCAAAGCAGGCGCCCCGAGCCTGCCGACGATCGCCATGTCGAACAGCAGGTACAGCGGTTCGGCCACGAGCACGCCGAGCGTCGGCAACGCGATCCCGAGAATCCGTCGCGGCCCCACCTCGGCGTCCGGACCAACCGTGGACATCAGACTCCGCCTCCCCGTCGCCGGCGCCCGATCCGGCGCACGACACCGATGCTCGCACACCCCCAGGACGCCACGACCCGGCGCCGCCACGAGCACCCTGCCACCGGCGGAACGGGCGCCGAACCGGACCCGCGCGGCGGAAACCGGACGACCCCGGGGAATTCCCTGGTAAATGTCGCGGTGCCCGACACCTCGGGCAATACTGGTCACTCGCCCAGTCAGGGCGGACGCTGCGCGACCCTCCCGGTTCGCCCCGATCTCCCAGGACTGCAACGATGGCGTTTGTACAGCGGTGGCGCGTGATCACGGCGTTCGCCCTCGTGGGCGCGGCGACCCAGGTCGTCTGGCTCAACTACGCGCCCGTCACCACGGTGGCGGCGGACCATTTCGGCGTGTCGGAGTCGGCGGTCGGCTGGCTGGCCAACATGTTCCCGCTGCTGTACGTGGTGCTGGCGATCCCGGCGGGCATCCTGCTCGACCGCTGGTTCCGGCCCGCCCTGATCGCGGGCGCTGTGCTCACCGCGATCGGCGCCGACCTGCGGTTGCTGCACGACAGCTTCGCCATGGCACTGCTCGGTCAGACCATCGTGGCCATCGCGCAGCCGCTGGTGCTCAACGCGATCACCGGCGTCGCCGGGCATTACCTCGCCGAGAAGGACCGTCCGACCGGAATCGCGGTCGGCACCGCCAGCACCTTCGCCGGGATGGCCGCGGCCTTCGTACTCGGCGCGATCTTGCCCGCCGAGCACCAGCTGTGGACGCTGACCGCCGTGGGCGCGGGATTCGCCAGCGTGGCCGCGCTGCTGCTCACCGTCGAGGTCCTGCGGCCGGGACAGGTCGCGGCGGGCGCGGCGCCGAGGCGTCCGGCGGGTGAGCCGCTGGCCGCGCTGCGGGTGACGCTGCGCGACCCCTATGTCCGCCGGCTGTGCGCGGCGGTCTTCTTCCCGTTCGGCACCTTCGTCGCGCTGGCCACCTACGGTCAGGCACTGCTCGAACCGGCCGGGGTGAGCGCCGACGCGGCGAGCGTCGTGCTGCTGATCAATGTCGTGGCCGGGGTCGTCGGATGCGCGGTGGTGCCGGTGGCCGTGCTGCGGCGCGGCGTCGAACTGCCCGCGGTCCTGGTGGGCCTCACGGCCAGTGCGCTCGCCTGTCTGCTCGTCGCCGTCGCGCCCGGACTCGCCACCGGATTCCTGGCCTTCGTGCTGATCGGCCTCACCCTGCTGCCCGCGCTGCCGATCGTGCTCACCATGACCGAGCGGCACACCGGAGTCGCCGAAGGCACCGCGGCCGGGCTCATCTGGATGACCGGCAATCTCGGCGGCCTGGTCGTCGCCGGAGCCACCGGCCTGCTCGTCGACCGGCCGGCGGCGGCGTTCGGACTCTGCGCCGTCGCGACGATGGTGGGAGTGCCGCTCGTACTGCGGCTGCGACGCGAGCCCGTCGCCGTCGGCTGATCGGCGCGGTGTCGGTCGGGCAACTCGCGCGAGCGGACCGCCCCGCCCGATGTGGCCGGAGCACACGCCCGGCGACAGTTCCGCGCTCAGCCGAGCGCGGTGACCAGCGCCTGCACCACGTCGGTGGCGTTGCCGTAGGTGGTGTATCCGGCCGCGAAGCGATGTCCACCGCCGCCGAACTCGCTCGCGATCGCGGCGACATCCACCCCGTCGGCGGCGCCGGGCGCGGAATCACGGGAGCGCAGCGAGACGGTCCAGCGGTCGTTCTGGCCGCGGGCCTCCTTGAAGACGGCGGCGATCCCGGCCTCGGCGGTGGTGCGGACGACGTCGATGACGCTCTCCACCTCTTCGGGGCCCACCTCGTGGGTGTCGGCGGCCCGCACCAGCGCGTAGACCAGCCCCACCCCGGCAGCCGAGGGTACGACGACCGCCGTGGACAGCACCTTCGACAGCATCGGCAGCCACGCGTACGGGTGGGTGTCGAGCAGCACCCGGGTGATCTCGGCGCCGTCGATCCCGGTGGCGAGCAGCCGCTCGGCCATGGCGTGACTGCCGGTCCTGGCCCAGCGGAACGAGCCGGTATCGGTCACCAGCCCCGCGAACAGGCAGTGCGCGATGGGGGCGTCGATCGGGATGCCCCACGCGTCGAGCAGGCGAGTGACCAGCTCCGTGGTCGAGGCCGCCGACTCGTCGATCAGGTCGACGGTGCCGAATCCGTCGTTGGCCCGGTGATGATCGATGACCAGCGTCGTCGTCGCTCCGGCCAGCCGGTCGGCCAGCACCCCGAGCCTGCTGCGCGCACCGCAGTCGACGACCACCAGCAGGTCGACCTCGCGCGGTACCTCGGCGGGCGGCACCAGCAGATGCCCGCCGGGCAGCGTCCGCAGCGAGGCGGGCAGGTCGGCGGGTTCGGCGAAGGACACCACCACCGGCACGCCCTTGCGTTCCAGGGCCAGCGCCAGCGCCAGCCCGCTGCCGATGGTGTCGGCATCGGGCTGCACGTGACACAGCACCGTCACCGACCGCGCCGTCGCCAGGGCGGCGACGGCGGCGGCCGGCACGGTCGCGTCACGGGCGCCGGTCATGCGGTACCCGTTCGGCATGCGCGGGCGCCCGACGTGGTCACACTAGCTACCGCCTCCAGGCGCTGACCGCTCATGCCGGGCTACTCGTCGCCGTCGTCGTCGCGATCGGACTTGTACGGGTCGGCCTCACCGGCGTGCGTGGCGTTGGCCGCGACCTTGGCGACCTCGTCATCGATGGCACGAGCCCGGGCCAGCAGCTCCTCCATCTCGCGAGCCGCGTCGGGCACCTTGTCCAGCGTGAACGACAGGATCGGGGTGAACTTCACCCCGGTGCCCGCACCCACCTTGGACCGGAGCACGCCCTTGGCCGCGTCCAGACCGGCGGCGGCGGCCGCGTAGTCGGGTTCGGTGTCGAGCGTCTCGCCCATCACCGTGTAGAACACCGTTGCCTCGCGCAGATCGCCGGTCACCTTGGCATCGGTGACGGTGACGAACCGCAGCCGCGGATCCTTGATCTCGTACTCGATCGCGGTGGCCACGATCGCGGAAATCCGCTTGGCGAGTCGGCGTGCCCTGGCTTGATCCACCATGGCGATACCTCCCTCTAGTCTTCGGGTCCGAAGATCCGGCGGCGTACTGCCAGCAACTCTATCTCCGGACGGGCGGCGACGTGCCGCTCACATTTGTCGAGCACCTCGTTCAGGTGCGCCGTTTCCGCGCTGACCATGGCCACCCCGAGCAGTGCCCGGCGGTGTAAGTCCTGGTCGCCGGCCTCTGCGGCGTTCACGGCGAAGCGCTTCTGCAGCTCGGCGAGGATCGGCCGGATCACCGACCGCTTCTCCTTGAGCGAGTGCACGTCACCGAGCAGTAGATCGAATTCGAGCGCACCGATGTACAGCGGTGCTCACCTCCTGATAGATGGATGGATTGCCCGCATGACCACACGCCGCACCCGAGGTTTCGGATGCGGCGTGTGGAACGGTGTGCGTGATCAGTCGCGCGGCTTCTCGCGCAGCTCGTACGCCTCGATGATGTCGCCGTCCTTGATGTCGTTGTAGGTCACGGTCATACCGCACTCGTAACCTTCGCGGACCTCGGTGGCGTCGTCCTTCTCCCGCTTGAGCGAGGAGATGGTCATCGTCTCGGCGACGACCCGGCCGTCACGGATCAGGCGCGCCTTGGCGTTGCGCTTGACCGAACCCGACAGGACCATGCAGCCGGCGATGTTGCCGACCTTCGACGAACGGAAGATCGCGCGGATCTCCGCCCGGCCCAGCTCGACCTCTTCGTAGATCGGCTTGAGCATGCCCTTGAGGGCCTTCTCGATCTCGTCGATGGCCTGGTAGATCACCGAGTAGTACCGGATGTCGACGCCCTCGCGGTTGGCCAGCTCGGTGGCCTTGCCCTCCGCACGGACGTTGAAGCCGATGATGATCGCGTTCGAGGCCGACGCCAGGTTGACGTTGGTCTCGGTGACGCCACCGACACCGCGGTCGATGACGCGCAGGCGCACCTCGTCGTCGATCTCGATGCCGAGCAGGGCCTCTTCGAGGGCCTCGACCGTACCGGAGTTGTCGCCCTTGAGGATCAGGTTGAGCTCCGAAGTCTCCTTCAGGGCGGCATCCAGATCTTCCAGGCTGATCCGCTTGCGGCTGCGCGCGGCCAGCGCGTTGCGCTTGCGCGCATTGCGGCGGTCGGCGATCTGGCGAGCGATCCGGTCCTCGTCGACCACGAGCAGGTTGTCGCCCGCGCCGGGCACCGAGGTGAAACCGATGACCTGGACGGGCCGCGACGGCAGGGCCGCCTCGACGTCGTCGCCGTGCTCGTCGACCATGCGGCGCACGCGACCGTAGGCGTCGCCCGCCACGATCGAGTCGCCGACGCGCAGCGTGCCGCGCTGGATGAGCACGGTGGCCACCGGGCCACGGCCGCGGTCGAGGTGCGCCTCGATGGCGACACCCTGGGCGTCCATGTCCGGGTTGGCCCGCAGGTCGAGCGAGGCGTCCGCGGTCAGCAGCACCGCTTCGAGCAGCGCGTCGATGTTGGTGCCCTGCTTGGCCGAGATGTCGACGAACATGGTGTCGCCACCGTATTCCTCGGTCACCAGGCCGTACTCGGTCAGCTGCTGCCGGATCTTGTCCGGGTTCGCGCCTTCCTTGTCGATCTTGTTGACCGCCACCACGATCGGCACGTCGGCCGCCTGGGCGTGGTTGATCGCTTCCACCGTCTGCGGCATGACGCCGTCGTCGGCCGCGACCACGAGGATCGCGATGTCGGTGGCCTTCGCACCACGGGCACGCATGGCGGTGAACGCCTCGTGACCCGGGGTGTCGATGAAGGTGATCAGGCGCTCTTCGTCGTTGAGGTTGGTCAGCACCTGGTACGCACCGATGTGCTGGGTGATGCCACCGGCCTCGCCCTCACGGACGTTGGCCTTACGGATCGTGTCCAGCAGTCGGGTCTTACCGTGGTCGACGTGACCCATGACGGTCACGACCGGCGGACGCTGCTCGAGGTCGTCCTCGCCGCCGGCGTCCTCGCCGTAGGTGAGATCGAACGATTCCAGCAGCTCGCGGTCTTCGTCCTCGGGGCTGACGACGTGCACGACGTAGTTCATCTCGCTGCCGAGCAGCTCGAGGGTCTCGTCGTTCACCGACTGGGTCGCGGTGACCATCTCGCCGAGGTTGAACAGCGCCTGCACAAGGGCAGCCGGGTTCGCGTCGATCTTCTCGGCGAAGTCCGACAGCGACGCGCCGCGGGCGAGACGGATGATCTCGCCGTTGCCGCGGGGCAGCCGCACGCCACCGACGGCGGGCGCCTGCATGTTCTCGTATTCGGCGCGCTTCGCCCGCTTCGACTTACGGCCACGACGCGGAGCGCCACCGGGGCGACCGAACGCACCCGCTGCGCCACCACGGCCACCGGGACCACCGGGACGACCGCCGCCGCCACCGGGACGACCACGGAAACCACCGGCCGCGGGTGCACCGGCACCCTGACCTGCACCGGGGGCACCGCCACCGCCACCGCGGTAGCCGCCACCGCCGCCACCGGGACGACCTGCGCCGCCACCGGGAGCGCCGCCCGGACGACCCGGACGGCCACCGGCCGCCGGACCCGGACGCGCGGAGCGCTGGGGCATGGCACCGGGGTTGGGACGCGGCGGCATCGAGCCCGGGTTGGGGCGCGGACCACCGGGACGCGGGGCACCGCCCTGCGCGGCGGCCGGACGCGGACCACCCTGGCCCTGGCCGGGACGGGGACCGCCCTGACCGGGAGCCGGACGCGGACCACCCTGGCCGGGAGCCGGACGGGGACCGCCCTGACCCGGGGTCGGCCGCGGGCCGCCCTGCGGGGCGGGACGCGGCGCCGGACGCTCACGATCCGGGGCGGAGCTGAACGGGTTGTTGCCGACGCGCGGGGTCTTCGGGCCGGGCTTCGGGCCGGGACCGGCCGGACGCGGGGCCGGAGCACCCGGCGCGGGCTGACCCGGACGGGCCTGACCGGCGGCGGGCTGACCCGGACGCGGTGCGCCGGGCGCCGGACGCGGGCCGGGCGCGGGGGCACCGGCCGGCTTCGCGGCGGGCGCCGACTGCGCGGCGGCCGGGGTCGGCCGAGCGGCCGGAGCCGGCTTGGCCTCGGCCGGAGCCGATTCGGCGGCCGGAGCCACCGGGGCCGCGGGGGCCGCCGGGGCGGGCGCCGCCGGAGCCGGACGCGGACCGGGACGGGGGCCGCCACCGGGGGTGGGCTTGGCGGCCGGACGGGCCGCCTGCGACGGCCCCGGACGGGCCGCGGGCTTCGCGTCGCCCGCCGGGGCGGACTTCGACGCGAGCGATTCGCGCAGACGACGGGCGACGGGTGCTTCCACCGTCGAGGACGCCGACTTCACGAACTCGCCTTGCTCCTTGAGCTTCGCGAGTAGTTCTTTGGACGTGACACCGAGTTCTTTGGCCAACTCGTGCACGCGGGCCTTGCCTGCCACTGCTCTCCTCACTGAGAGGCCGAGCAGCGCCACCGTGTAAGGGGACGGCGGCCCGCACGACCTCGGGTTATCTCCGATGGACGTTCATCGTTGGTGCTTCACGGTGTGCTCATGAGTGCTCGTGCCTGTTCTCGAGGTACTGCTCCAGGGCTGAGATATCCAGATTTCCGGACACTCGTAGGGCTCTGCCGAATGCTCGGCGCCGCTCTGCGGAACGCAGACAAGCTGAAACGGGGTGCAGCCAGGCACCCCGTCCGGGAAGTCTGCGCCGCGGATCGGGAACGATCGCAACAGTCGAGGCCCCGGCAGAGCCGGTGTCCCGATGCTGCGCCACGATCCGCAACAGGTCGGCAGACGGCTCGCGCTGACGGCATCCGATACAGGTTCGCACGGATTGCGCGGGCCGGTCTTCCACCCACTCTACCGGTGACCCGGTCATAACGACGAACCCCTCCCCTTCCGAAGTTACGAACATGTCATCCGAGGGTCGGGATTCCCGCGTTTTCGTCAACTACGGTGCGCCTCCGGCCGGACCGAATCGCCCTGCTCCGGAGCCGCGTCGCTGCGGATATCGATGCGCCAGCCCGTCAGACGCGCGGCCAGGCGGGCATTTTGGCCCTCCTTGCCGATCGCCAGCGACAGCTGGAAGTCCGGCACGATCACCCGGGCGGCCCTGGCCTCCGGATCGACGACAGTGACCGAGACCACCTTCGACGGCGAGAGCGCGTTGCCGACGAAGGTCGCGGGATCCTCGGCGTAGTCGATGATATCGATCTTCTCGCCCGCCAGCTCGCTCATCACGTTGCGCACGCGCTGGCCCATCGGGCCGATGCACGCGCCCTTGGCGTTCACGCCGGGCACGGTGGACCGCACGGCGATCTTGGAGCGGTGCCCCGACTCGCGGGCCACCGCGACGATCTCCACCGAGCCGTCGGCGATCTCGGGCACCTCGAGCGAGAACAGCCTGCGCACCAGATTCGGGTGCGTGCGCGAGAGCTGGATCTGCGGGCCACGGGGGCCACGCGAGACGCCGTAGACGTAGCACTTGATCCGGTCGCCGTGCTCGTAGGTCTCCCCCGGCACCTGCTCGGCGGGCGGGATCAGGCCCTCGGCGCCGTTGGCCTCGCTGCCGATCCGCACCACCACGATGCCGCGAGCGTTGGCCCTGGCGTCGCGCTGGACCACACCGCCGACGATGTCTCCCTCGTGGGTGGCGAATTCGCCGAAGGACTTCTCGTTCTCGGCGTCGCGCAGCCGCTGCAGCACGACCTGGCGGGCGGTGGTCGCCGCGATCCGGCCGAAACCCTCGGGGGTGTCGTCCCATTCGGAGACGAGGTTGCCGTCGGCGTCGAGCTCGCGCGCCATCACCCGGACCACGCCGGTCTTCTGGTTGATGTCGATACGCGCGTTGGGCTGATGGCCCTCGGTGTGCCGGTAGGCGGTGAGCAGCGCCGACTCGATCGCCGAGATCACGGTCTCGATCGAGATGCCCTTGTCGGCGACGATCGCCCGCAGAGCTTCGATTTCAATATTCATTCCGCAACCCCTTCGGTGGGAGAGTCACTGTGTTGTCCTGCGGCGGCGAGATCGGCGGGTTCCTCGCCCGGGACCGGGCGGCCCGCGGCGATCCCGCCGGCGAGTTCGAGTTCGGCGGCGCCGGGTGCGTTGAACTCGACCTGGACCACCGCGGAGGCGATGTCGGCGAGCGGCACGTGCACCCGGTGCGGCTTGTTCTTGCCGCCGAGGACCAGCGCCACGGTGCCGTCCTCGGCGAGCTGACCGGCGCGCGCGTCGAAGCGGGCCTTGCCCTCGACCGGCTCGGCGCCGTCGCGCAGCGCGACCTTCACCTTGCGGCCCTGGGCGCGGCGCCAGTGCCGCTCGGCGGTCAGCGGGCGGTCCACGCCGGGCGTGGTCACTTCGAGCAGGTAGGCGGAGTCGCCGAAATCGCCCGCTTCGTCGAGCAGCTCGGACATCTCCCGGCTGAGCTCGGCGATCGCGTCCAGATCGGCCGGACCGTCGCTGTCGACGGTGACCTTCAACCGAACCGGCGCCAATTCGTCCTTGCCCGCAGACGCGATCGCTACGCCCTCGAGGTCGAATCCCCGGCGTGCGACGAGCTCAGCGACGAGCTGGCTCACCCTTTCCTCGGTGGGCATCGGCATATGGGCGGCTCCTGGTTCAGTTGTGACGCGATCGGAAATTTCTACGCCGAAGGTCTAGCGTAACGCGCTCCGAGAGTGTAAAGGACCAGCCACCGGGCGTCGCGCACCGGTCCGCCCCGGCGTGCCTCCCGGTGGCGTGGGTGGGCGGGTTCGGGTGCGCGGATCTGGCACGATGGGTGGGTGCCCTTCCGCCTTACCGCCCCGCCGAGCGCCGGGCGACCTTCCGGCATGCGCCTCGACCGGCACGAATCCCGTCCGATGACGAGCGAGTCGTCGCGCCCGGTCGCCCCGCAGCACACCGGATCAGTTCTCCCCTCCGCTCCCGCGCGGACCGCCGCGACCGGGCCCGCGCACCGGCAGGCGGTCACCGCGTCGGCGACCGACCCGACCGCACCCCAGCTCGCGGTGCCGCGTCAGCACCCGACGCTCGGCGCCCACCGGACCGTAGTGACACAACAGGATTCGGCGACCCTCCCCGCTGCTTCGCCAGGCGGCTGGCGACGCCGCTCGATGCTGCGACTGTTCGGCACGACCGCCGTGGGAGTTCCGGCGCTGAGCCTGCTGACGGCGTGCGCCGAGGACGACACCGTGCATGCCCCGGATCCGCTTGCCGCGCAAGAAGTCCTGGCTCGCGCGGACGCCGCGGCCGCGCAGGCGGCGATCGCCCTCGCTCCGCAGTCGCAGGCCGCGCTGGGCACCATCGCGAACGAACGCGCCGCGCACGCCGACGCGCTGCGCACCGAGATCGACCGGGTGATCGGAGTCTACGGCGACGGCACCACCCCGGTGCGCCGCACCGGCGAGATCACCGTGCCCGGCCCCGACGGCGCCCTCGTGCCCGCCTCGACCGTGGACAACCCCACCCAGCCGCCGACGATCGCCCAGCTGCGCGATCAACTGGTCCGATCCCAGCAAGCCGCGGCCGCCCTGGCCCGTACCGAATCCGGTTACCGCGCAGGCCTGTTGGCCTCGATCAGCGCGGCCTGCGCCACCCAGGTGGGAGTCCTGCTGACATGACCGAACAACGTCGGGCGCTGCAGCGAGCGCTGAACAGTGAGTACGCCGCCGTCTACTCCTACGGAGTGATCGCCGCCTACGCCAACGCCGACCGGGCGCGCATGGTCGCCGAGTTCGGCGCCGCGCACCGGGCCCGCCGCGATGCCACCATCGAACTCCTGGAAGCGGGCGGCACCGCGCCCGAGGCGGCCGGCGCCGCCTACGCACCGCCGTTCCCGGTCGACGATCCGATCCCGGCGGCGCACCTGGCGGTCGCGGTCGAATCCGATTGCGCCGCAGCGTGGTACGCCGTCGTCGAACAGGCCACCGACGCTGCGGTGCGGGCGACCGCGACCGAGGCGCTCACCGAGTCCGCGCTGCGCCGGGCCCGCTGGCAGGCGATCCTGGGCACGAATCCCGTCACCACCGCCTTCCCCGGCCGCGCCACGGTGTAGGCACACTGCCGGGACCTCCGCGCCGACGCGCGGACCCGGACGCGCAGCCTCGGGCACGATGACGAGCCGACCCGACCGTCCTCGGCCGCCCGCGATGACGTGGCGGCCGAGGACGCGTCCGGCTACGGGCGCATCGCGTAGGCGCCGTCGTAGGACGCCACCTGCTGCCACACCCGGTCGAAGCGCTCGGCGTCGGCGACCGGGCTGCGCAGGGCGCCGACGGCCCAGGCGCGCTGAGCCTCGGTGACCGTCGGCTTCCCGAGCAGGGCCGTCGCGTGGGTGTTGAAGTCGCGGATCTGGAAGTCGAAGATCTGGTCGACGACATCGCGGTCGAGCCCGGTGAGCTCGGCCTGCTCGAGGATCAGCTGGCCGTAGACCACCGTGGAGAACAGGTGGCCGATGGTCAGCATGAAGTCCAGGTCCTTCTGCTGGGCCGCGTCGGGCGCGGCGGTGAGCAGCAGTGTGCGCAGCGCCTGGGCCTGCTCGTAGAACCGGCCGACATTGGGCACGTCGGCGGCCTGCTCGTAGGCCGGGGTCCAGTCGGCGAACTGCACCTTGCCCGCGCCGCGCGCGGGACCCTGCTTCCAGAAGAACTCCTGGTCGCCGGGCGCCAGATCGGTGCCGATGGCCGGGTACTCGGCCGGGTTGAGCAGGTAGTTCGGCATGAACTTCAGGATCTGGCCGACATTGACGTGCACCGTTCCCTCGAGCCGGGGCAGGTGGTTGATGTAGCGCGAGGCCTGGGCGAAGTAGGTGGCCTTCTCGAAGCCCTTGGCCGCCAGCACATCCAGCAGCAGGGTCATCGCGACCTCGCCCTCGGAGGTGACCTTGGACTTGGTCATCGGGTTGAACAGCAGGTAGCGGCGGTCCTCGAGCGAGGCGCTGCGGAAGTAGTCCACCGCGCGGTCGCTGAACAGCTTCATCGCGATCAGGCGCGCGTAGGCGTCGACGAAATTGCCGCGCACATGGCCGAAGTCGGTGACCGGGTTGCCGTAGAGGATGCGGTTGTTGGCGTGGGTGATGGCCTCGAAGAACGAGTGCTCGACCATGCCGATGCTGCCGTGGCAGAGGTTGAACTTGCCGACGTTGACGGTGTTGAGCGCGGCCGAGAAGCCCTCCGGCCCTTCGTGCAGCACGTCGGCGGCGGTCACCGGGTAGTTCTCCAGCCGGAAGTGGCTGACGTACATCTGGCCGTGGATGACGCTCTCGACCAGGTGGTAGTCGTCGTGGCGGCTGTCGGCGGCGAACCAGATGTAGCCCTCGGCGCCCTCGACATCGCTGCGCCGGGAGAACACCGACACCATCGAGGCGACGTTACCGTTGCCGATGTAGTACTTCTCGCCGTTGGCGCGGAACAGGATGCCTGCCTCGGCGTCGGCGCTGCCCGGCTCGCTCGGGGTGAGGATCAGGTCGGTGTTGTAGATGTCGGCGCCGTGCTCGCGCTCGGACAGCGCGAACGCCATGACCTGGCCCGCGTCGAGCTCGGCGGCGGCCTTGCGCTTGGCGATCTCGTTGTCGCTCTGCCAGATCGGGCCCAGACCCAGGATGGTGACCTGCTCGGCGTACCAGTACGCGAGGCCGTAGAAGCCGAAGATCTCGGCCAGGGCCGCGTTGCGGGCGGCGTCCCAGCGCTTGTTCGGGTCGCCGTCGGCGTAGGCGGCCGGGGTCAGGAACGTCGCGAACAGCTTCTCCTTCGCGACGAAGTCGAGGAACTCCTGGGTCCACACGGCGTCGCGGTCCTCGGCCAGCAGCTGCGCCTTGCCTTTGGATTCGAACCACTCGATGGTGGCCCGCAGCAGCCGCCGCGTCTCGGCATCGAAATGCTGCGGGTCGTAGGTGGCGGGGTTGAACAGCAGGCTCGGCGAACTCGTCATGGAAGCAAATTTAGCAGCGCCACCCTCGACCATGAGCCTGTGACCTGCGGGTTTCCCCTACGTAAGCGTAAGTTGGCGCCCCTATTGTTGTTTCACGCAATCAAATGTATTGTTTGATTCATGCAAGCAAACAAGGATCAGGTCTCCGAACTCGCCCGCACGACGAGCCGGTTCGCCGAGGCGATGCGTCAGGGGACCTCCCGGGCGTACGACCCGGTCCGGGTCGGAGTGCTGCAGGCGGTGGCGGAGACGGGTCCGCTACGCGCGGGCGAGATCGCCGAGCGCCTGGACGCGCTGCCCTCCTCGATCACCCGGCACGTGCAGACCCTGGCCGAGGCCGGGCTGGTCCGCACCGCCCCGGATCCGGCCGACCGACGGGCCGTCCTGGTCGAGATCACCGACGCGGGACGCGCGGAGCTGCAGCGATTCCTCGAGGTCGGCGACCAGGTGTTCGGCGCGGTCATCGCCGACTGGCCCGCCGCCGATGTCGTCACCCTCACCCGACTGCTGGACCGGTTGATCACCGACTGGGCGCAGACGGGATCCGTACAGCAGCAACGAGCGTCGAAGCGGCGCTCCGGCGGGTTCGGCTGGAGCCGGATCTGACCAGAGAAAGGACACCGTCATGGCAACCAACTCACCCCTGCGGGTCATCGTCGTCGGCGGCGGCATCGGCGGGCTGGCACTGGCCAACGGCTTGCGCCGGGCCGGCGTCGCGGTCAGCGTGCACGAGCGCGAGGTGCGGCGCACCGACCGGCTGCAAGGCTTCCGCATCCACATCAATCCGCACGGCAGCGCAGCACTGGCCGAGTTGCTCTCCCCCGAGCTCTTCGCGACCTTCGTCGCCTGCTCCGGCAAAGGCGGCAACGGATTCGGCTTCGTCACCGAGCAGCTGTCGAGCCTGATCGCTTTCGACAGCACCGACACCGTGAACGCCGACTGCGACCACTACGGGATCAGCCGGATCACCCTGCGCCGCATCCTGCTGGCCGAGCTGGGCGACGCGGTGCGCTACGGCAGCGCGTTCGACCGCTACGAGCGTCGCCCGGACGGACGCGTGGTCGCCCACTTCGCCGACGGCGGCAGCGACGTCGGCGACGTGCTGGTCGGCGCCGACGGCGGCACCTCCCGGGTGCGGACCCAGTACCTGCCGCAGGCGCAGCGGGTCGACACCGGCATCGTCACCATCGCGGGCAAGTACGCGCTCACCCCGAGCGCCCGCGACCGTCTCGATCCGCGGCTGCTCGCGCACCCGCACAGCGTGATCCCGCCCAGCGGGTGCGGCATGTTCGTCGCACCGCACGAATTCACCCCGCCCGCACCGGGTGTCGCGCTCGGCAGCGACGGCACCGAGCTCACGCCCGGCTTCCTCTTCGACGACACCCAGCCCTACGTGTTCTGGGCGTTCGCCGCCGAACGGGACCGTTTCGGCGTCGACCTGTCGGCCCTGGACCCGGCCGAACTGCACGCCACCGCCGTTCGGATGACCGCGGGCTGGGCGCCCGCACTGCGCAGGCTGGTCGCCGAATCCGACAGCGCCACCGCGACTCTGCTCCCGATCAAGACCTCGGTCCCGATCCCCCGCTGGAGTCCCACCACGGTGACCCTGCTCGGCGATGCCATCCACAGCATGACCCCGTTCGCCGGCATCGGCGCCAATACCGCCCTGCGCGACGCCCAGCTGCTGTGCCGGATGCTGGTCGCCGCCGACCGCCGCGAGCGCGGTCTGCTCGACGCCATCGGCGCCTACGAAGCCGCGATGACCGACTACGGCTTCGCCGCGGTCCGCACCTCGCTCAGCACCGCCGAACGCGCCGTCGCCGACGGCAGATTCGGCCGCATGATCGGCAAGCTCGTGCTGCGCACGGCGGGCGCGGTGCCGTCGATGAAACGCAAGATGTTCGCCGATCTCGGCGCCTGAGGCGGGCGGCGCGTCGATAGGCGGGTTCAGCTCATCAGTTCGCCGATCATGCCGGTGCGGGTGCCGATGATGCCGCCGGTGATATCGAACTCCACCCGCAACTCGTAGAGACCGAAGTGGGCGAGCAGCAGCTGCGGTTCGCCGAAGGTCAGCGTCGCGAGGTCGTGGCGCCGGAAGTAGCCGGCGACCATGGCTCGCATGGCGGGGTAGCGGCTGTCCGGATCGGTGAGGGGGTGCAACAGGTTCGCCGCCGTCTCGATGAGCTGGGACGCCACCTCGGGATCAGAACCCGTCCCCGTCACCGCGGAGTCGGTGACCGCGAAGTAGCGCCACCCGGCACCGTCGGGCGCCGCCGCCCAGCCCAGGCACCCGCCCAGATCGGCGGCCCCGGCCACGAGCACAGTGACGACATTGTCGGGATGGACGACGGTGCCGAGGTCGACCCGGTCCACCGCCAGATGTTCGGCGCCGTGCTCGCGCGCCAGCCCGCGCAGCGCGGTGGCACCTGCCCATTCCCGCCCCGCCCACGCCCAGATCCGCTGCTCGCTGTCGTAGCGACCGATCTCGGCGACGACCACCGGGCCGCCGGGAACATCGACGAGATCGCCGTACATCGGCTGCCAGCGCAGGGTCGGGGGGGGGGGGGGGGGCGGCCCCCCCCCCCCCCCCCCCAGGCCCCCCCCCGGGGGGGGCCCCGCCGGGGGCCGCGCGCCCCCCCCCCCGGGCCGGGCGGCGGGGGGGTGCGCGGATGGCGGGGGGGGCG